>NZ_JAQGNT010000113.1 GCF_028291725.1 Hydrocarboniphaga sp.
TTTGTTTTCCCATGTAATCGGCGAAAACAATGTACCGTTATTCTCCGAACACGCCACGAGTCTCTTTCATCATCAGGGGTGGCGCGAGTCGCCATGTCCGTTGGGGTGAGCAAAGCGAACCCCAACAGTGGTCCGCGCCGACGTTGGGGTTCGCTGCGCTCACCCCAACCTACGTGCTGCGGCGCTACAGTAGCCGCATCAATAACGACATGGAGGAGACCGCGATGAAGACGCTGCTCACCGCCGAAGCCGTACAGGAGCTGATCCGCACCGGCCTTCCATCCACCGAAGGCGAAGGTCTGCTGGTGGAGGAAATCACGGCCGATGCGGCGACCGTCCGCATCCCCTACAACCCGCGCATGCTCAGGCCCGGCGACTCGGTATCCGGCCCGGTGCTGATGGCCGCCGCCGACGCGGCGATGTACGCGGTGCTGCTGGCCCAGCATCAGGACGAGATGGCGCTGACCTCGCAGTTCAACTGCAGCTTCCTGGCACGCGCATTCCCGGGCGACGTGATCGCCAAGGCGCGCGTGCTCCGGGCCGGCCGCCGTCTGGTCGTGATGCAGGTGGAAGTCAGCACCACCGCGCGCGACGACGTCGCGGCGTTCATCACCGGCAGCTACGTGCTGCCCTGATGCGGGCCGATATCGGCTACCGAATCCCTCGTGGGTGGGGTGAGTGCAGCGAACCTCGACATCACGGCCTCAGAAGACGAGACCGTGCTCGACGCATATCCACCGCGCTACGCCGCTCTCTTTTCATAAAGCGGTAGCCCGCTACTTCCGCTTCTTCGACTGCGCTCCGGTTACTCGCTTCGAAGTTGCCGGCAATTCGCGGCTGTTAGAAGCGGGTGTCCCCTCTTTATTGTCACCACGTCGACCGAGTACGAAGACTGCCACCAACGAGCCAAGCGTTCCTGTGATAACCGCGATCCCGAATTTCTCGAAGCCCTGCATGGTCACATAGGTGCCAGCTGCCAGGAATACGAGCGCAATGTGAAACCCATGACCTGGCCGAGGACGCTGGTCCAGATTTCCAGGTTGACCAGCTTGTTTTCTTGCTTGCGCCTGTGGGCGGCTTCGGCCTCGAACTGCACCGTGATGCGCTCGGCGCCGTTCTTGATGATCAGGTCGTACTGAGTCAGCATGCCGGGCGGCGGCAAGGGTCCGCGATACTGGGTCGCCGTGGTGACGACTTGGATGATCTGGGTCTGCTTCGCCGCCGGCAACTCCCGTATCACGGGAGTGATCTGATCGACGATGTCGTTAGGGAGTCCCTGAAGCTCTTGCTTCGGCTCGTCTGCCACAGGTTACTTGGTTGACGAGACGCGCTTGAAGGTGCGCGCGAAGCCGTCCTGCACGCGCTCTCCATCCTGTTCCAAAGCGGCCAGGTCGTCCTTCGTCCCCCCAAACGATGGCCGTGGAGATGTGACGCCGTAGACGTCGAGCAACTTCCCTGCACTATGGAACATGGACTGAGTAGGCTTGCGACCCCTGAGAAGCCCAAGTCTTATATGACGTAGGACGGTGGCCATTACTGCTCCTTTTGATTCCACTTGTAGTGATATCGGCGTCAGCGCTTGCCAACTTGAGCCAATCACAACGGTGGAGCGAATTAACCCTGATCCAAACGGGCGCTACTGCCAATGAGGGTTTTCCGAGTCCAGACAATATATCGCAAGGGAATATTTCCGGTCATCGAGGGCCCGCTCTGCCGCCAGCAGGTCTCCGCCGATTGAAGCGACGACCGCTTTCCCATTGGGCGCCATACTGAGGCGCGGAGCCAATTCCTTTGAGTCTTCTCGGGTCCCGCTAACACAGCTTCAACCTTTTCGCTGGTGCTCCGACACCTACGCAGCTTGATCCGGCTCGGATCACCGCCGCGCCTCAATCCAGCAGCGGCCGGCCGCGCGTCTCCACCACCCAGGGCATCAGCAGCAGGCCGACCAACGGAATCACGCCGACCCAGAACAGCACCTGCACCGCGCTCTGCACGCCCTGCGCGGCGATCGCGCCGACCAGGAACGGACCGAGCGCGGCGACGATGCGGCCGATGTTGTAGCAGAAGCCCGAGCCGGTGCCGCGCAGCCGCGTCGGGAACAGCTCGGGCAGGTAGTAGGTGAAGCTGCCGAACACGCCGAACACCGAAAGCCCGATCGCGAAATAACCGTAGAGCCGCGTCGCGCCCGACCAGTCCGGGCCGAAAGTGCCGAACAGCGCCACTGCCGACAGCAGGAAATACAGCGCGAACATCGGCCGCCGGCCCAGCAGCTTCGCGGCCGGGATCGTCAGCAGCGTGCCGATCAGGCCGCCAAGGTTGAAATAGGTCGTCGCCAGCGTCTTCCAGTGCTCGGCCAGCGCGCGCGTGTCGGCCAGGTTCAAGCCCAGCGAGGCGGCCTCGGTCTGCGCCAGGCCGGTCGACACCACCGGGATGAAGGCATTGCAGCTCCACCAGGCCAGCAGCGCGATCACCGCCATCAGGAAACCGCTGAGCGTCAGATGCAGCGTGCCCGGCGCGAACAGCTCGCCCAGGCGCGGTGGCGGGCCGCTGGCGCGCGCGGTCTGCCAGCGCTCGGGTTCGTGCACGAACAGGCGCACGACGAACGCGATCGCGGCCGGCAACAGGCCGAACAGGAATACGTAGCGCCACGAGGTCTCAGGCGAGTCCGCGAACCAGTGGCCGGCGACCTGCAGGTTGACGAAAGTGGCTAAAAACAGGCCCATCGGCGCCGAGGTGTACAACAGCGCGCCGGCTTCGACGCGCTTGTTCTCCGGCACCGCCTCGGCGACCATCGACGCACCTGCCGCCCATTCGCCGCCGATGCCGAGCGCGGCGACAACGCGGAACGCGAGCAGCACCCAGATGTTCGGCGCGAACGCACAAGCCGCGGTGCCGACGCCGTACAGCAGCATCGTGATCAGCAGCGTGCGCGTGCGGCCGATGCGGTCGGCGACCAGGCCGAAGATCACGCCGCCGGCCGCCCAGCCAAGCAGCAGGGTCGCGGTCATGATGCCGGTCCACATCAGCGTCGCGGTCTTCGCCGCGGGCGTGCCGATCTGCAGCCCAAGCAGCGTCGGCACGCAGTTCGGCGCAACGTAATTGAACAGCAGGCCATCGAAGATATCGAAGCCCCAGCCGAGCCAGGCCGCCAGCAGCACCGTCCATTGGTAGCGCGTCAAACCCAGCATGTCGTCGTCCCCTTCCTGCTATTTCTTGTAGTCCGATGTCGGCAAAGGCTTGCCGAGCTACGACGTGGCGAGCCTTGTAGGTCGGCAATCCTTTGCCGATGTGAAACTTCAGAGCATCGGCGGTGCGTGCTCGCGATGATGTTCCAGTATCCGCCGGTACGCATTCGGATCTTTCACATGGACCACGTCGCCTGCGCGCGGAAACGTCCAGTCCCACAGCCGCGACAACCAGAAGCGCAGTGCCGCCGCGCGCAACACCAGCGGCCAGGCGGCGATCTCCGCCTCGCTCAAACCGCGGCGCGAACAATACGCCGTGGTCAGCGCATGCCAGCGAGCGAGATTGGGCGCGCCTTCCGTCTCCATGCACCAGTCGTTGAGCGTGATCGCGAGGTCGTACAGCAGCGCGTCGTTGCAGGCGTAGTAGAAGTCGATCAGGCCGGTCAGGCGATCGTCGACGAACAGCACGTTATCGCGGAACAGGTCGGCGTGTATCACGCCCTGCGGCAGCGAGCCCAGATCGAGTTTCTGCTGCGCGGCCAGCTCGTCCACGATCAGCGCGCGCGTGCCGGCATCGACATCGGCGAGCAGCCCGCGCCCGGTCTGCTCGCGCCAGGCCGGCCCGCGATCGTTGTGGCAATGGCCGGCATACGAGGCCGTCGCCACATGCAGATCGCCGAGCGCGCGCCCGACCTGCACGCATTGCTCCAAGGTCGGGAACAGCACGCTCTGGCCGACCAGCCGCCGCACCAGCGCCGCCGGCTTGCCGTTGAGCGTGGTCAGATTCTCGCCGGCATGGGTGCGCGCCGGCATTGCGCCGGGCAGGCCGCGCGAGGCGATGTGATCCATCAGGCCGAGGAAGAACGGCAGGTCGGCGTAGTTCAGCCGCTCGAACAGCGTCAGCACCCAGCGGCCGTCGTGCGTGTCGACGAAATAATTGGTGTTCTCGACACCCTCGCCGATGCCCTGAAAGCCGATCAGCTCACCGACCGGATACTGCTTCAGAAACTCCAGCAGTTCGGCGTGGCTGACCTTGGTGAATACCGACATGAGTTTCGACTCTGGCTCTTTCTGCTGGGTTGGCGTGACGTGAGCCGGCCCGCCCGATGACGCCAGGCAGCTTACCGGCTTGAGCCATTCTAACTTTTCGCGTGGCCCGCAAGCCCGCCGGAGGTGCCGGTTCCGTGCAAGCCGCCAGGTCGCGCGCAATTGCCGGCGCTCTAGGGCCTGTTGACATTGAATCGGTCGCTGCGTTGCCGCCAAAGAGACAGCCAGGCAAGGCGCGAGGAGGAGCCATAGTGATGACTATGGTGACGACGAGCAACGCGGCCTGGCCGTCTCTTTGGCGGCAACCCGAAGGGCTGGCCCCAAAGAGGGCGCATCGCGGCGTCTCTCCCTCCTCATGTATTTCAATACACTTCGTCGGTCGATCCTTGCGATGCGCCCTCTTTGGGGCCAGCGCAGCGATCGATTCAATGTCAACAGGCCCTAGCCGATATGACCCCACAGCCGGCAGTGCCACAGGCTGTGCATGCTGCGCGCTGCCATTATCGCGAGCGTCTGATCGCCATCCGCGATGGCATTCAATTCAAGCAATTTGACTCGGCGCCAGACGTGCACGAACTCGCGGTATTCCGCCGTGCCGTCCTTGTCGGAGGGGCGACCGGGGTAACGTCTTTGCGAAAAGGCCGCGTTGATCTGAAAGATCAACTCGATGTAGCGACTCTTGATCAGCTCGAAAATCTCGGTGCGACTTTTCAGCTCGATACTCAGCACCTCTTCGAATGTGGCGTCTGGTTGCAGCGAATCGACGCGGGAACGGAAGCGCTCGGCCAGAGCTTTCGCCTCTTCGGTATTCATGCCCGCAGCCTTGCGCAGAACCTCCACCCACAAGGCCGAGGCAATCACGGTGGTGTCTTCCACATTCGTATCCACCATCTCGAGGTAGGCACTGACTGTGGACTCGATCGCGCGCAAATTGAGCCGGGTCGCAAAATAGCCGCCATTGGTCCCGCGTCGGACGCGCAACAGGCCCTCACGCTCCAGCAGCCGCGCCACCTGCCGGACGGTTGCGCGCGATACGCCCAGCTTCGCAACGAGCGCCTCTTCACTCCCGAGCAAGGCTCCGTCTTCGGATGCCTGAATGATGGCGCGTAATTCGAACGCAGCGGCATCAATGGCAGATTTGAAGTTGGAATCTTTCACTGTTTGAATTTTAGAGCGAAAGCGCAGCCGATGAAGGCGAGCGTGTGCTTCTGCTCGTTACTCTCTCGCTGAGCCTCCGGAAGGGAGGAAACCTGCGGGAAACCAGGGTGCGCCGAAACGTCCCTGTATCCATCCAACCACGACACGAGGCGACGCTTCACTTGGTTCAGGCAGGGCGGTTCAGCTGCGCGCCGCGTGTACCGGATCGCGCTGCATCACCGCCCTGCCTGTGCCTACGCTCGTAAGCTCCTGTGTCTGGATTCCCTAAGCGATCATCAGCTGCCGAAGTTCACCCGCACCCGTGCGCCGTAGAAGCGGGGCTCACCCGGGATTTCCGTCTCGAAACCAAAGCTGCCGTAGCTGTTGGTGATAGCGGAGCGGTACTCCTTATCGAGCAGATTGGTCGCGAACAGTGCGGCATCGACGTTGCTGCCGGCGATCGAATTCCAGCCCAGATTCATGTTGACCAGGGAAATCGACGGGATCGTGCCATACGGGTTACCGGCGTGGTAATCGGTGACGCCGGCGGGCGCAGTGTGTGTAATGAAGAGCGGGCCCTGGTACGAGTACGTCAAACCGACCGACACCTGTCCGACTTTGGGATCCAGCGGCAGCGTGTAGACGGCCGTTGCGGATACCTTGTCCTTGGTCGAGTACGGCAGCGGGTCACCCTCGACTGTCAGCTTGGGGAAGACGTTGTACGGACTGTCGGCCGATGGGCTGGGATCCGTGACCTCTTTCACCTTGGTGTCCAGGTAGGTATAGGAAACACTCAGATTCATGCCGCGGAACGGCAGCAGCGTCAGTTCAACCTCAGCACCTTTGATCTCCGACTTGCCCGCGTTGAAAATCGCCGCGTTCGGAGGAGCGACCTGCCGACCCGTAGAGAAATCGACAGCGGCAGCACCGAACAGCAACTGCTGATCCTGCAGGTCGTTGTAGAACACCGAGGCATTGAATGTCCCGCGCACCGCGCCGTGGAAGCTGGCCTTGAACCCGGCCTCGTAGGCATCCACTTTTTCGGGGTCGAAGGTGTTTAGCCCCTGCGGCGAGAACGGCTGCACGGCACCCGCACGATAGCCGCGCGAATACTTGCCGTAGACCAGGAGGTCGTCAATTGGCTTGTAATCCAGGCCCAAAACCCAGGTCGGCGCGCTGCTGTTCTTGGAATACTGCACACGGCAGGCCGCCGTGTTCCAGTTTCCGTTGGCGTCGGGCCCGGTCTGAATCACTTCGGTGTAGCTGTGGCCGCTATCCGAGTTGTTGCAAAGCAGGGTTGGCGTCCGATAGTTGGAACCGAGGAAGCGCCAGAGCGCCATCTGCGTGTCGCTCTCGGAGTGATCCTTGGTGTAGCGGATACCGCCGGTGGCCTTCAGCTGATCCGTGATGCTGTAGGTGGACTGCGTGTAGATACCCAGGTTGCGGAAATCGATCGTGCCCACCTGCCAGTTGACACTACCGACACCCGTGGCGCTGTGTGAGGCAGCCCCCAGCACGTCGTAGCAATCAAGCGAGGCTGAACTCTTGCAGTTGATGCTTCCCGCCGACTGCGCACCGGTCGGATCGATGCCATTGCTCGACTCGTAGTAGGCACCGGTCTGCCACACCAGATCGCCACCCAGACTCCTGCCCTGCAACTGCAGTTCCTCGGTCATCGTCGACTGGTCGGTGGAATGGACGCCTGGCGGCGTCGCCGACTGGGCCGAGGCGATCTGATAGCTGGCGCCGTCCGGCCCTGTTACGAAAAAGTCCGTGCCGAACAGGTCAGTTTGAAGATCGTTCACCAGCGTGGCGTAGCTGACGATATTTTTTACCGTCAGCTCGTCGGTCGCCAGCCAGCTCGTGGTGTTGATGAACTGCGTGCGGTCGTTCAGATTGCTCCCAAGCGGGTGATCGCTCTGGACATCAAACCGGCCGTCATTACCCCCCGATGCCAGCTGCGCCTGTGCAAAACCTGAAAACGAGTGGAAGCCTCCCGGTGGCTGAGGCACACCTGCTACGGGTGGTGGGGTGGCGCACCTGCCGTCGGAGCCTGGCGTACTGGGCGAGGCGATAGCACCTGTTCCTCTATTCGCATAGCAGTTTTGGTCGGCAGTGAACATCCGCGGCACCTGCCCTTCGGTAGCCGAGTGGCTGTACGACGCAATCGTGTAGTTCTCCACCGACGGCGTGACGTCCCATACCAGGCTGCCGCGGACCGCCGTGTAATCCACGTCCTGAAAGTGGGACGGACCGATACCGCTGGTATTGTTGAGATAGCCGTCGCGCTTGTTGTTGTCGACACCGAGGCGGAAGCGGAGGTGATCGCTGATCGGCATGTTGGCAACCGCCTGCGTACGCACCGCGCCGTAGTTGCCTACGGTCTGGTCGACATAGCCTTCGGTGTTAGCCGTGGGCTTTTGCGGAACGAGCAGAATGGCGCCGCCCGTGGTGTTGCGGCCGAACAGCGTGCCCTGCGGGCCCTTCACAACCTGGACGTTCTGCAGGTCGAAGAAGGAGCCAGGGCCGGCACCGTCGCCGCTGGGCGTGCCGGCGCCGCCACCGCGCGGTGCAACCACGTCGGCGAAGTACATGCCGACGGACGGCGTGGTACGAATTTCCTGTGTGAAGCCGCGGATCGCGAACGAGGCATTTTCCGTACCGTAGCGTCCATTGACAGACAGCGACGGCGTGTAGGTAGCCAGGTCGCGGCCGGAAAGCACGTTCTTTTCAGTCAACTGGTCCTGATTGAAGACCGTGATGGCGATCGGAACGTCCTGCAGACGCTCCTGAATACGCCGTGCCGTGACGATGACTTCCGAAATGTCGTCCGCGGCCGCAACGCTTTGCGCCGGAGCCTTCGCTTTCGCAGCCGGAGCGGTCTGCTCCGTCGTCGGAGCATCGGGAGCAGCGGCCCCGGATTCCTGCGCACCGACCGGCAGTGCCAGGCCGATGCTCAACGCCACCGTCGGCAACATCACCGACGTGCGTAATGCGTAATGGATACCGCTCTGCTTTCTCTTTTTCATGGGTTCTCCTCCCGTCGCAACTTTTTGGAATAAACAGCGATGAATCCGGCAATCCGCTTGCGGCACCGGTTACAGCGAACAACCAAGGACATCAGGCTCAACGCTCGACGAGGGGGTTAGGCGCTCGTCATCTGCACAGTCCGGCCCTGCGGCTGAACGGTTCGATCTTTTGGAGGATGGATTGGCGGAACGGCTTATCGACTCGTCGCGCCTCGCAAGCGGGGACGATGGCCGCCTCAGGCGCTGCGAATAGCGCAGCGGCTACGGCCCGACGTATTCGATCCGCACAACGATCAGCGAGCATCTCCGCAGCCGAATGGCAGCGGCGCACGCTGGGCTCTCCTCCTGATGCCACGTTGCTGGCGCCACTTCGGGCACCTTTCATATAGGTCTCTTTATACATGTTTTTACCCGACTTATGCAATGTTTTCTACAAATTAAGTGCCCCTTATTGACTAAAGCGTCAGCACAGCCAGCACTTTCGGCACGCATCGGTTTCGTCGCGGCTGGCTCCGCTACGGACATAGACCCAGGTGTCCACACGGCCCGCCGTGCGGCCGTCAGGAGTCCGACATGACGCCGGCCAGCCCCCCATCGACGAGCAGATCGGTGCCCGAGATGAAGGACGCTGCGCGCGCCTCGCTGACCCCAGGCCAGTGCTTTTCGCCGGCAATAGGCCATCAGCCCGTATTTGGAGATTGGGTGGGCGTTTTGAGGAGTCGCCTGCCGGTCACCGACCGCTGCGCTCAGCTTCGCAACGAGATCCGGCGCCAGGGGTTGCTTCAATATCGCCTCGACTTCAACTCCGGGCTGATACAGATGCGCAGCCAGTGAGGAAATCAGAATGGCCGCGGTTCCGGCGGAGGCCAGTGGCAGCAATTGCTCCGCCACCAGCGCCGCACCGCGTAGGTTCACCTGGATGATGTCGGCGAAACTGCCCATGGAAGGCGATAGCCCGGCGACATGGGCCAGCACGCGAAAGCGCCGCAGTTCTTCGGCCTTCTTCGCGAGTGTTTCGACCGAAGCAGAATCCCTGATGTCGCAGGCGATACCGATCGCGCCGCCGCCATGCCCATTCCGCCCGCGCCAACGACGACGGCAAGCGGCCAGTCGGGCCGTTCGCTGCTACCTATTTTGTGCATGAAGATCACGCTCCTGACTGAGACGCTTATGCAGCGCGGCGCTTGCGTTTCAAACTTCTGAACGCCGCAGCAGACCGCGAGTCGCGTCGACCGCGCGAGCCAGCGGCACATCGCACAGCTGCACATGGCCGACGACGCCGGGAGCCAGCGCCGCGAGGTCGGCCACCGTTGCGCCCGAACGGAAGAAATGCATGGCATCGATCACCAGCTGCGCATTCGGCCTGGCGATATGACGCAGTGCCGCCAGCGCTGCTTGCAGATTGTTGATGGGATGCGGCGAAGCGAACTCCAGCACAAGGCCGATGCCGCGCTCCGCCGCCATGCTCACGTACTCGACCGGCGGCACCCCGAAGGCGCTCGGCATTTCGATACCCAGGCTGCCCATTTTTCTTGCTCCTCCACTTAGCGCCGTGCTGGGCTTTCAGTTGCGGAACTGTCAACGGCGTCCATCGATAAGAGATTACTCTATAGCAAATATAAATTGATTAATTTTAATTGTTGCTTCATAAAGGCACCTTTATTGCGGCTGCCCGTTCACCGCGCCGAGAGATCAAGGATCTCGTTTCCGGCTTGGCTACTGGGTGCGGCTCGCGTCCATCCCGCTTGCCGAGTGGGGCGCTCAACGAAGGAGAGAAACTTGACATCGAACAGCCGGGCCGGCCGTCCACAACCGCCCTTCGACGGCAAGGCCGCGCTGATCTATGGCGCCGCCAAGGGCATTGGTCGCGCGGTGGCGCTGGAGTTCGCGCGGCGCGGTGCGCGGCTCGGCATCGCCGACATCGACAAGGCCGGCGCGGACGAAACCGCTGCGCTGATCATCGCGGCCGGCGGGCAGGCGATCGGGCTGCGCTGCGATGTCACCTCCGAGCTTTCAGTGCGCGAAGCGGCGGTCGCCGCGGAGGTGGCACTGGGCGAGATCGACATCGTCATGAACAATGTCGGCGGCATCCTGAACGGCAATCCCGAGGACATCCCCGTCGCCGAATGGGAGCGCATCCTGAGCCTCAACCTGATGTCGGCGGTGCGCGGCAACGCGGTGTTTCTGCCGAAAATGATCGCGCGCGGCAACGGCCATATCGTCAACACCGCCTCGTTTGCCGGGCTTTATCCGTTCGCTGCCAGCCGCGTTCCTTATGTGGCGGCAAAGGCCGCTGTAGTGGCGATGTCGGAATCGCTGGCGCTGTATCTGCATCCCAAGGGCATCCGCGTGAGCTGCCTGTGTCCAGGCCCGGTGATGACCGGCGTTATGGACAGCATGAAGACCTGGTCCGCCAACACCGTCCTGCGCGGCCCCGGATCGCATCTGGAGATCAAGACCGTTGACCAGGTCGCCACGACCCTGGCGGACGGCATGCGCGACGGCCGGATCATCATTCCCACCGATGAGAGCGTGTGGGAGACGCTGCGGCAACACGCCGCCTCGCCCGACGCCTTCATCCAGCAAAAAATCGAAGCGTTCGAAGCCGGCGACGACGGTCGGCCCCGGCTGCGCACGCCCGTCCCCGTTCAGGAGTAAGCCGTGGGCCCCATTTCAGTATCGTTCGACGTTACCGACGCGCTTCCGGCCGATGTCACGCAGGGCAGGCCAACTTCGATCGCGGCCTGGTTGTTCTTCCCGGACGATCTGTCGAAGCTGGGCAGCAAGCCGGTGACGATGGTGCTGCTCAACGGCGGCAGCTACGACAAGCGCTACTTCCACGTCGAGGTGCCCGGCCGAACGGCTTACAGCACCGCCCGGCACCTGGCCGCGCTGGGCAACATCGTGCTGGTTCCCGATCACTTGGGCATGGGCGAGAGCACGCGCGTTCCGGTTCAGAAGATGGCGACCCGGCATATCGTGGCCCTCGCCAACCATGCGGCGGTGAGCCAGTTCTATGAGCGACTGGCGAAGGGCGATTTGCATCCCGCGCTGCCGGCCATACCCGACGTCGTGAAGATCGGCGGCGGTCACTCGATGGGCGGCATGCAGACCCTGGTGCAGCAGGCCGCGCACCGCAGCTACGACGCGGTGATGATCCTCGGCTACACGATTCAGGGCGTTCACTTCAGCATGGGCGGCAAGAAGCTGCGCGCCGCGGATTTTCCGCCTCAGGGCGAGTCGCCCGATTACACCACCAACGACCGATCCAAGCTGCGCGAAGGATTCCACTGGGAAGACGTGCCGGCCGACGTCATCGCCGCGGACGACGCGATCGCAGCGCAAACGGCCGCATCGATCGGGCTCGACTCGATCCGCACCGGCATCGTGGTCGAGGATGCCGCCAGGATCGATGTCCCGGTCTATCTATGCCTGGGCGAACGGGACGTATCCCCAGACCCGCATGCCGAGGCCACTTACTTCCGCCGCGCCCGCGATTTCACGCTCCACATCCTGCCGCGCTCGGCGCACTGCCAGAACTTCGCCAGCACACGCCACCAGATGTGGAACCGCATGCACCATTGGGCGCGCGGGCTGGATCTCGGCTAGCCGAGCCGGTAAGCGCGGACAGGCTGGCGCAGAACACGATCGAGCCGCCCGGATCGCCGGCGTCGAAACGCGCCTTCATGTGCCGGGCGGCCTCGCGCGCGACATACATCGCACCGTGCTGATTGACCGCGAGCAGCCCGTGATACAGCTCGCTGCTCAGATTCAGAAACGAGCGCGCATTGGTCATGATGCCGGCATTGGCGATCGCACCGTCGACGCGGCCCATCTTGTCGACCGCCCCGGTCATCGCTTCGATGACGCGTGCCTCGTCGGCGACATCGACTTCCTGCGACATCACGCGCCTGCCGAACTCGCGCAGCAGCGAGGCGGCCTCTTCGTTGCGATGCGTCCGGCGTGCTTTAGAATCCCTGCGTGAAATCACCCGAACCCAAATCAACCATCGGTGCCGCCGCGGCCCGATTGCGCACGATCGTGCGCTCGGCCGAAGACGGAGCCCTGCTCGGCAGCGAGGAAGCGCTGACCGCCATGCTGGGCGTGTCGCGTATCACCGTCAGGCAGGTTTCGCGGCTGCTGGAACGCGAGGGTTTGCTGCGAGTCAGGCGCGGGATCAACGGCGGCTATTTCGCCGCCCGGCCCGACATGCACTCCATCGCGACGACCGTCAGTACCTATCTGGAGATGGTGGACGCGAATGTCGGGGACACCTTCGTGATCGCATCGGTATTGTGGGTGGAGGTCGTGCGCAAGGCGGCGGCGACGAAGAGCAAGGAAGCAAAGGCACTGGCCAAGAAGTTCCGCGAGAAAGTGAACTTGCTGAAGCCGGGTGTTCCGTTCGCGGACGTGCTCCGCATCGAGCAGGAAAGTCGCACCGCGATTTTTGCCCTCATCCAGAGCCGCTACATCGAGCTGATCTTCCACATCAACACGGCCTTCGCCCAGAGACGGTTTACGTCCCGCTCTGAAACCAAGGACGGCACGGCCGAACATCGCGAGTTCGTGCTCGCCTGGCGCAACGCCAAGCTGATGGAACTCGACGCCATCGCGGACGGTGACGAGGAGTTGGGCATGATGGCGGCGCGCCACATCCGCAACCTGTGGCATCGGCGGCTGTGGGATCAGAACGACGGATAGAGCCCTGGGTGCCCAGGGAACCTCAGATCAAATCCCGCGCGCCCGATCTCAGTAGAAGAACTGCTGCAGCTGATTGAAGCCCTGGGGGCCACCGAATGCCCAGCCCATGCGCTTGCCTGGGTTGATCACCGGCGCCGGTTCACCGATGGCAAAGTGGAAGCCGGTGATGGTCTCGACGAGATGCCCTTTCTCGTCATAGACGACGATGGCACTCCCCTGACTGCCGCCGCAATAATTCGTTTCGGTGACCATAAACAGCTTGTTGATCGGGTCCACCGCGATGTTCGAGCCGCTTTGCAATTGGCTGGAATTACCGGTGCACGGCAGCTGCACCGCCGCGATGCCCTTCTTCTTTTTCAGATTGTAGAACTCCACCTGCGCGTTCAATTCCGTGGTGGTCGCCGCGATGCCGGTGTTCGGGTCCACCGCCAGACCATTGATGTAACCGGCGCCGTAGGGGCCGTTGTTGTATCCCTTGAACTTGGTCGTCGCGCCGCTCGCAAGGTCGATCAGCACGTTCAGCGGAGCGCTGCCCCCGACGGCGCCGCCGTCGGGGGACAAGGCGAAGACCGCTTGGTTCGCCGAAGTGTACTGCGCCATGTGGGGACTCTTGTTCAGCCCGAACAGCGCCGGATTCAGGTGAATCAGCTTGCTGAAAGTGTTGGCCGCGATGTCGGAGACGATCAGATCGGGCTTGTCCGCATTCTGCAGCTCGATGACGAACAGCACACTGGTCGATGTCGTCTGATTCACTCCCACGGCCTGCACATCGATATCGTCGATCGGCGGCGTCCAGGCACCGCTCACGGCCTGCGCGCTCACCGGGTTCATCACGTCGTAGAAACGCAGTGCACCGGTTTCTCCCGGCATCTCGACGTAATGCGTAACCAGCCCGACATCGCCCGCCACGATCCCGTCGACAGCATAGGAATCGCCATCTTCCAGTGTCAGCGCAACGGAGCTGGTGATTTCGCCGGTGTTCTGATCAAAGGTCTCGACCGGGGCCGGAGTACCGTCGTCGTCGGAGCCGCCGCTGGCGAGGACACCGTCATCGCCGTTCTGGTTGATGTCGAAACCGAAAATCTGACCACCGTCCTGTGTCGTCAAAATCTTGCCGAGGCCGATTTTTGCCTTCGGGGGCACCGCTCCAGCCGCCGCGGCGGAACCGAGCAGGCTTGAAGCAAGCAGCGGCACGACGATTCCGATCGACGCAACGCGGCGGCGCAACGACAGGTTCGGGCGAATGAGGCGCGGCTGCGCGATGGTGATAGTGGGCACTCAAATCTCCTGAGCATCATGCGTCGTCAGCGATTGACGCGTCACCGACCGATGCAAGGCCACGGCGTCGGTACCAGGATCGCGTTGCCCCGTGAGTGCCCGGATTTCCGGTAAAGGTTGCGTTGCGGCATTGCAACGATTCAGCGGGCTAGTGTCGTGAGCCAATCCTCGGCCCAGGCGGAAAATGTTTCGGACGGCATCGGCTTGGCGATGCCGTAGCCCTGCCCCAGCTCGCAACCCAGATCCAGTAGCGCGCGGCGGTGGGCCGGCGTTTCGATGCCTTCCGCGATCACGCTGCGCCCCAGGCTGCGCGCCAGCCCGATGATACTGCGCACCAGTTCGCGATCGCTGGCATTGTGGAGGATGTCGAGCACGAACGAGCGGTCGATCTTGATCGTCGCCACCGGCAGGCGCCGCAAATAGGTCAGCGAGGAATAGCCGGTGCCGAAATCGTCCAGCGCAAACCTCACGCCGCTGTCGCAGCAACGCTGCATGGTCAGCGCCACGCCATCGAGGTCACTGAGCGCGCCGGTCTCGACGATCTCGAATTCCAGGTGCTCGCGCCTGAGCCCCGGGAAGCTATCGAGCAGCACGGCCACGCGTGCGGAAAAGTCGGGCCGCCTGAGATGATGCGCGGCGATGTTGATGCTCAGCGAAAAATCCAGGCCCTGGAGTTCCCAGGCCTGCAGCTGCTCGCAGGCTGAAACGATCAGCCATTCGCCGAGTTCGCAGATCAGCTCCGAATTCTCGATCTTGGACAGAAACTCGTCGGGCTGCAGCAGGCCGCGTTGCGGATGCTGCCAGCGCAGCAGCACCTCGGCCCCGATCACTTCGCCGGTACGGAGATGGATCTTGGGCTCGTAGTACAGCTTCAACTCGCCCGCCGCCAGCGCCCGCTCGAAATCCTGCAGCACTTGCCGGCAAGTCTGCAGCTTGCGTTCGATCCCGGCGTCGAACACGCAGTAGTTACCTCGCCCGCCCTGCTTGGCCTGGTACATGGCCTGGTCGGCATGGCGCAGCAGGGTTTCCGCGTCGGCACCGTCGTCGGGGATGAAAGTCAGGCCCAGGCTGCCGGTCAACGTGACGCTGCCGTCCAGGCCGTTCTCGAGTCGTCCCATTTCTGCTGCCAGATGGCCCGGCCACCCGATTCCGTGCGAAAGACGCGGTGGTGCACGCCGATACTCTGCTGCCGCGTGCGGCCGCTCATTTTCAGATAGGCGGCGTTGACGTCGACGATCATGCCGGCGGCGTCGGACAGCGCGATACCCGTGTGCGAGGACTCAAACACCGTGGCCTGCAGGCGTTGTCGCTGCTCCTCGTTTTTTTGCGCGGTAACGTCGCGCCCCAGCGTGCAATAGAGTCTTTCGCCGTCGACTTCCATCGCCGTGATCCAGCCTTCGAAATCGATCGCTCTACCACTCGCTCGGTCGACTATAAGGCGACTTCCAAAATGTCGGAGTTCACCCGCTTTGAGCTGGAGCAGCGCAGGCAGCTCTGCATCAAAGCTGTCGGCCCCGCGGAAATCCTGCATCCGAAGATCGGCACCGACAGGTACTCGCACCAGACCCATTGCCCGTCCTTGGCTGCCAGACGGCACTCGCCGGTGGCGACTCCGCCATCGTGGCGGACATCGGTACGCATCCAGACGAAGTCTTCCGGGTGGATCAGGTCGTGGCAGGGGCGGCCGAGCAGCTCTTGCGGCTGGTAGCCCAGCACGCGGCGCACGGAGAGGCTGACCCGGGTAAATCGACCGGCGGCGTCATTTTCGCCCCCGTCGGCCAACGCCAGCAGCGCCCGCACGTGTCCGCCGACCAGCAGCGGCACCAGGCTTGCGCCGGCGTTCGCGGCTGGCCCGAGCCGCGCTGCCAGTACCTCGTGCAACTCGGATCGCGGGCAGTAGTGAGCAAGGCCCTCGACTTGCAGCGACGGCAGCGGGATCAGCGTCGTGGGCTCCTGATTCAGCGTTCCGGCGAGAAGCTGCAGCCTGGGCCCGCCGGTGCCCGGCTCCAGGATCTCGCCGAGCACCCCCGCTGCGCGGCCGGTCAGCGCCAGCAATTCGGCCAGCAGATCCTGGAACAGGCCAGGCCAGGGACCCTCGCGAATAAACCGCAACTGCATGGAGTTGGCGGCCGCAAGCGCCGCGGTACGCCGCAGCAGGCTCTGGAGTTCGCACTATGAACACGAAATTCGAGACCCTCATCCCCTCTCCCGCAAGCGGGAGAGGGTCCCGCGCAGCGGGGGGAGAGGGCCTGAGACGGCTCCGTCATAGCGGCGGCGGCGGAATCACGGCGCTGGCGCGCCACCCTATCCCGCCTGCGGGAGACGGGATTGCTCGTTAAGTCACTGCCATTCGCCTCAGGGTCGCCGGAAATCCGGAGGACCGACGGTAGCGGCCCAGTCCCCGCGCCTTGACCGAGTATCAGACCCGCCCGGTCACCGGGATCAGCGCGCCGGTGATGGCGCTGGCGGCGTCCGACAGCAGGAACACGATGATGTCGGCGAGCTGTCGCGGCTGCACCCAGCGGCTGAAGTCCGCGTCCGGCATGTCGGCGCGATTGGGCGCGGTGTCGATGATGCTGGGCAGCAGCGCATTGACGGTGATGCCACGGTCCTTCAGCTCCTCGGCGAGCGCCTCGGTGAGCTTGGCGACGCCGGCCTTGGACGCCGCGTACGCGCCCATACCCATACCGGCCTTGATCGCGCCGGCTGCGCCGATATTGACGATGCGGCCGGCGCCGCGCAGCAACAGATGCGGCAGAGCGGCCTTGGACGCACACAGCGCGGTTTTGACATTGAGGTTGTAGAGCAGATCCCAGGTTTCGAGCTTGCCGGACTCGATCGGCTCCCAGCGGAAACCGCCGGCGATATTGACCAGGGCGTCGATGCCGCCGAGCTTTTCGGCAATCGTCTGGAACGCGGCCTCCGCCGCGGGCAGCGAGCCGAGATCCACGCCACCGAAACAGGCCAGGCCCGCCAGCGCGGCCGGCGCCTGTGCGTCGGGCGCACGATCGACCACGGCGACATTCGCTCCCGCCGCACGCGCCGCGACGGCGACGGCGGCGCCGAGGCTGCCGAAACCGCCAGTGACCACGACTGACTTGCCTTCGAGACTCATGTTCGTCTTTGATTTCCTTGAATGGATGGATGATAGGTGCGGCGCGTAATCCATGCCATAGGCGCCCGCCGCACCGCGACGCCGGATAGCGCCGACCGGTTTGCGCTTGCCCGGCTACTTCAGCGCTGCTGCAACGATGTCCCGCAGCGGTGTCGTATCGCGGCCGATCAGCCTGGAAAGCTGCCGGCCATCATCGAAGAGCGCGCCCCGGGAAGCGCCGACGTCCCATCCGGCCAATGCCTGGGCAAGCCACTCGGGTAGGCCGATCCCGACCAGAGCCGCTGCGTAGTCCGCCTCGGGCAGGTTTTTGTAGGGAATCTCTTTGCCAGTCTGGCACGAGATTTCCGCAGCCAACTCGACCAAGGTGTAAGCCTCGTCGCCCGCCAGCTCGTAGGTCTTGCCCTCATGGCCTTGGCTGGTCAGCACAGCGACCGCCGCTTCGGCGTAATCGGCGCGCGGCGCCGAAGCGATCCTGCCATCACCGGCGCTGCCGATGAAGGCTCCCGCCGCGACCGCGCCTTTGGCTGAGCCCGTGTAGTTCTCCGTATACCAGCCGTTGCGAAGAATCGTGAACGGCAGGCCGGAGGCTTTCAGCACACGCTCGGTGTCGCGGTGCTCTTCCGCCAGGCTGAGCGGCGAGGTATCGGCATGCAGCAGGCTCGTGTAGACGATGCGCTTGACCTTGGCCTGCTTCGCTGCATCGATGACGTTGCGATGCTGGGCCGAGCGTTGTCCGACTTCGCTTGAAGAAATCAGCAGCAAGGTATCGACGCCAGACACAGCGGCCGCCAGCGTCGCCGGCTTGGCGTAGTCGGCCGGGCGGACCGGAATGCCCAGATCCGCAGCCTTGGCCGGCGAACGGACCAGCGCGGCGATGTCGGCTACCGGGACTTTGGTTTTGAGTCTGTCGACGACGAGCCGGCCCAGTTGCCCGGTAGCGCCAGTGATCGCGATGGTCATGGTGTTTCTCCTATGGATCGGGGTGCGGGCGCACTGTACGATCCATACTTATTTTTAGTAAGTACGCACATGAAGGTAAGTACCCCACGCAGCACAGCGGTGCCGTCGCGCCAAGCGGCCTCCCTCTCCGAGCAACTAAGCCTGGGCAATCTTCTAGCGGAGGCCTGTCCTTCCCGCGAAGTGCTCAAACATGTCACGAGCCGCTGGGGCGTGCTGGCGCTGATGGTGCTGGAGACTCGAATGCATCGTTTCAGCGAGCTGCGCCGGGCCATCGGCGGAGTCAGCGAGCGGATGCTGGCGCAGACGCTGCAGTGGCTTGAACGTGATGGCTTCGTCGAGCGGGTGGCTTACGACGTAGTGCCACCGCATGTTGAATACAGCTTGACGCCCCTGGGCCAGGAAGTCGCCGAGAAAGTACGCGGGCTGGCCGATTGGATCGAGCTCAGTCTTCCCAGGATCCTGGCGGCGCGGAAGAGGCCGCCAATTACGTCGTGATGGCGAGCCATGATGGCCGCCTCGTGAAGCGTTCAGCATGCGGCGGTATTCAAGCGCCAGCATCGTCAAGGACCGTCGGAATCACCATGGCGGCCAGCGCCGGCGGCGAACCGCGCCGCGCCTGCTTGCCCTTCCGCAAAGACGATCGGGACACCCTGCGCGCCCTCGCGGCGTAGCGCCTCGGCCAGGGGCAGATCCCACTGTTCGTAGGCCGAGCGGCGATCGGCCAGCATGCAGCGCTGGGGGAAGGCAGCTATCTGGCGCGCCATGGCTTGTGCGCTTGCCAGGGCGCCGCCGGCCGGCGTGGTTCGGTTGACCAGGCCCATCGCCAGGGCTTCGGCGGCGCCGACGGAGCGGCCCGTCAGAATCAGGTCCAAAGCGCGGCCCATGCCGACGATGCGCGGCAGGCGGACGGTGCCGCCATCGATCAGCGGCACACCCCAGCGCCGGCAGAAGACGCCGAACGTGGCGTCTTCATCGGCAACCCGCAGGTCGGCGAGCAAGGCGATTTCAAGACCGCCCGCCACGGCATAGCCGTTGATCGCGGCGATCAGGGGCTTGGTCAGCGCCATTCGCGTGGGGCCCATCGGGCCGCTGCCCCTGCCATCGGCGTCCAGCTCGTTGCGGCTTGCGGGATCGTTCACGGACGCGAGATCCGCACCTGCGCAAAAGTGGCCGCCGCTGCCGGTCAGAACGGCGACTCGCAGCGAGTCGTCCGCCTCGAAGCGCTCGAAAGCAGCGCGCAATTCTGCCGCCGTCTGCAAATCGACGGCATTGCGCTTGTCCGGGCGATTCAGACTGATGGTGCAGATCGGGGCATTGATATCGAACAGGACGAGAGGCACGGTGGATTCTCCTGGCGTGACGATGAACTCGATGATGCCGCTGGATCGCCGGTCCGTCGTTATGCCCCGTGCAGCGCACGCAAGACCAGTGCGCCAGCGAGCCCCAGCATCGTCAGGCCGACGGCGAGGTCGAGCAGCTTCCAGGCGACGGGGCGAGCGAACACCGGCGTAAGCAGTCTGGCGCCATATCCCAACGCCGCGAACCAGGCATAGGACGCGGTCGCCGCACCGGCAACGAAGACCGGCCTGCTGCCCGACGGCAG
The DNA here is from genome assembly GCF_028291725.1 of Hydrocarboniphaga sp. Lineage (GTDB taxonomy): Bacteria > Pseudomonadota > Gammaproteobacteria > Nevskiales > Nevskiaceae > Hydrocarboniphaga. Next base: position 20,056 of record NZ_JAQGNT010000113.1, read on the forward strand.
ACTCGATCCCACTGCACCCATCAGCAGCACGGTGTCGAGATAGACATGCGGATTAAGCAAGGTGAAGGCAGCTGCAGCCGCCAAGGCGCGGACCAGCGTCAGCGATGGCTGCACTGTCACGGCCATGGTCTCGGCATGGCTTGCACGCCGCAGCGCGCTGATTCCATACCATCCCAAAAAGGCCGCGCCTCCCAGAGTCAGCACCAGGCCCAGGCCGGGAATCACCGTGAGAATCGCACCCAGGCCTGCTACGCCTGCGGCGATCAGCAGCGCATCGGCGCTGCCGCAGAACAACACGATCGGTCCAACGTGTTCGCGGCGCAGCCCTTGCCGCAATACGAACATGTTCTGAGCGCCGATCGCGATGATCAGCGCGGCCGACAGCGCAAAGCCCTTGGCGAAAGAGGGAAGGAGCGATGGCTCCGCGAATTCAGGCAACATCGCCGCAATTTAACATGGCCGATCGGATGCCCGGCACGCACTTGGCGTACTGTGACGGCCCAGACTGCGTTGTTCTGCCTCGTCGGGCCGATCCAAGCTCGGCCAAAATCTTGACGATCTGCACTCGAAGACGGCTGCCCTAGCCGCTACCGCGTTGCTCTGGGCCCCGCCATCGGCAGTCGAGCTTCGGAGATACAGCATGCCCGGCAATCCCACTTCGACCCGCGACATCCCGGCAGCCGACAAGGCCGCCTGGAGGCGCATCGTCGACCAATACCGGCAAGCGTCCACCGGCCGCGCGCTGTGGCAGCTCGCCAACACCTTCGTGCCTTATGCGCTGCTGTGGTATCTGATGTACCTGTGCCTGACGGTGTCGTGGTGGCTGATCCCGCCGCTGGCGGCGCTGGCCGGCGCGTTCCTGGTGCGCATCTTCATCATCTTCCACGACTGCGGCCATGGCTCGTATTTCAAGTCGAGCCGAGCCAATGCAATCGTCGGATTCATCGCCGGCGTGTTGACGTTCACGCCCTACTATCACTGGCGCTGGGAGCACGCGATCCACCACAGCAGCGCCGGGCATCTGGACAAGCGCGGCACCGGCGATGTGTGGACGATGACGGTGCAGGAATACCTGGAGTCGTCACGCTGGCAGCGCTTCGCTTATCAGCTCGCGCGCAACCCGGTGGTGCTGTTCCTGCTGGCGCCGCTGTTCGTATTCGTGTTGATGCAGCGCCTGCCGAAGCCGCGAGCGGACGCGCGCGAACGCCAATCCGTGTGGTGGACCAACCTGGCGATTCTGTGCGTCGCAATCGGCCTCAGCTGGATTTTCGGCGTCGCCGCCTACCTGCTGATCCAGCTGATCACGCTGGCGGTCGCCGGTGCGGCCGGCCTGTGGATGTTCTACATCCAGCACCAGTTCGAGGATGTGTACTGGGAACGCGGCGACAACTGGGATTACGCCGCCGCCGCGCTGGAAGGCAGCTCGTTCTACAAGCTGCCCAGAATCCTGCAGTGGTTCTCGGGCAGCATTGGCTTTCATCACATCCATCATCTCAGCGCACGCATTCCGAACTACAACCTGCAGAAGTGCCACGAGGCCGACCCGCTGTTCCAAAAGGTCAAGCCGATAACACTCTCCACCAGCCTGAAGTCGATGAGCTTGCGACTGTGGGATGAGAAGAGCCGCAAGCTGGTTGGATACGGGCACCTGCGGCGGCTACGTGAGAAACAGAAGGCATAGGGCTCCAGTGCCAGCAGACGCCCCGCAACAACCCCGATATCCATCCCGATCGTTCTACCGCTTCGACGATGACAGCAAGCAAGTACCGATTTAGCGAATAGTCAGCAACGATGCGGCACGATGAGCTTCGATGCTCACGGACTATCGTCAGCGCGAGCATTTTCAATTGGAACCGGCCGCCGGATCGCTATTGAATGGCGCCTCGTCCGCAAGAGGCACGTCCATGACCCTGCGCGAACTTCGCTATCTGGTGGCCATTGCCGATCACGGCCACTTCGGCCGTGCTGCCGAGGCCTGCCACGTCTCCCAGCCCACCTTGAGCACCCAGCTCAAGAAACTCGAGGCCTACCTGGGCGTGGCGCTGGTCGAGCGCGGCTCGCGCGCGGCGCTGCTCACCGAACGTGGCAGGCAGGTGGTGCCGCGGGCACGGCTGATCCTGCGCGAGGCCGAGCAGCTGATCGCCTCAACCCGCGCCTGCGCCGGCCCGCTCGCGGGCGCGCTGCAGCTCGGCATCATCCCGACGCTGTCACCCTACTTCCTGCCCTGGCTGCTGCCGGCCGCGCGCAAGCGCTTCCCCGAGCTGCAGCCCATCGTCCATGAAGATTTCACCCACATGCTGCTGGAGCGGCTGCGCACGCACCGGATCGATCTCGCGATCATGGCCTTGCCGCTGGAGTTCGAAGAGTTCGAGACCGAGCCGCTATTCGACGAGCCGTTCTGGCTCGCCTGTCCGCGCGGCCACCGGCTGGCGCGAATGACGCGCGTGCCCGCCGCCGAGTTGCAGCGCGAAAACCTGCTGCTGCTCACCGACGGCCATTGCCTGCGTGGACAGGCTCTGGCCATGTGCGGCCTGCAATCGCCACTGCAGGACCCGCCGCAGGGCGACTTCCGCGCCACCAGCCTCGAAACCCTGTGTCAGCTGGTCGCAGAAGGGCTGGGCTGCACGCTGTTGCCGGCGCTGGCAGCGCTGGCACCCGCGGCAACGAGCTTCCGCTTCGCGGTGCGGCCGCTGGCGGCGCCGCAGGCATCGCGGCGCATCGGCCTGGTCTGGCGCCGTCATTGCCCGCGCCGCGCGGAATTCATGCTGCTGGCGCAGATGGTGCAAGCGCAGCCGCCGCGCGGTACGCAGCGCATCGGCGGCAGCGTCGGCGCCTCGGGCAAACGCCGGCGCGAGGCCGCACCGGAACTCGCGGACTGAGAGAGAATCGGGATGCAATACTGAATCGCCTGGCGGCCGATGGGCACGCGCCCTGCCAGCGTGCACCGCCTACGGAGGAGAACAATGGGGGAGGAAACCAACAAGACCGCAAATGCCGGGCTGCTGGCACGGACGCAAACCTTCGTCGCCTTTACAAGCGCCGTTGTCGGCGTACTGGCTGCGGTACAGGCGCTTTCATCGAAAGGCGACGCCGATCGCTCCGCTCGTGAAGCTTCTGCGTTCAAGGAGGATATTGAACGACAGGCGAATAGCCGCGCGGAACGGGAATCCAAGGCAAAGTTCGACACCGTCGCCTATGAGGCTGCGGTGAAAGTCCTGGAGCTCGATCGAGCCAAAATCTCGCCCGACCTGGCCGAGAAGCGCGAGCGCGCGGCCCTGGCGCTGATCGCATCCACTGCCAGCGAGCCGATGCAGGCTGCGCTCTTCGATGTCATCGGCAGCGGTCAGTCGGTGACACCCAGCGTCAAACGGGAGGCCGGACAAGCGGCCGATATTCTGCGTGACATCGGCAGCCTGGCCAGCGAGGCACCTAACCAGGCGGTCCCGACGCCACCATCATCGACCGCCTCTGCGGTCCCGCAAGTTGCAGCGGCGGCTTTGACGGGCTATCGCGTCGTTCTCTTCTACTGCCAGAACCCGGCGAATGTCGAGGTGACCAACTTTCAACGCTCAGCGGCGGAAAAACTGGCCGCGGAATTGAAAGCGGACCGTTCTCTTTCGTCCTTGAAGATTGCCTGGGAGACCAAGGAGCTGCCCGAGGTTCTGAACTCGGTTTCCGGCTACGGCATTCGCAACAACCAGATCCGTTTCAACCCGGCCGACAACGAAGAAACACCCAGCCTGGCCTTGAAGGTCATCCTCGAATCGAATCCTTCAGTGCAATCGTACAAGGCCTCGTTCGAACGACGGATCGTCAATCAGAGAACCCCGTACTACCTGAGCGTGTTTCTCTGCGGGCTCAATCCCTCGGCGTAGTTCTCATCTTTGACCGGTCGCCGCCGCTCCGCTCAAAGCGTCTGCAGGAACACGACGAGATCCTTCTTCTCCTGCTCGCTGAGCTTGGTGCCGAGCACGAGGTTGAAGAATTCGACGCTGTCGTCGAGTGTCATCAGCCGGCCGTCGTGCAGGTAGGGCGACGACTCTTTGATGCCGCGCAGCGGGAAGGTCTTGATCGGGCCGTCGGCCGAGGCGAGCAAGCCTTCGATCATCTTCTCCTTGTAGAAGCGCTCGACCTTGAGGTTGTGCATGCTGTTGTCAGTGTAATAGGGCGGTGTGTGGCAAGCCGCGCACTGGCCCTTGCCGAAGAACACTTCCTGGCCGTGCAGCTCGGCCGGCGTCGCCTTGGCCGGATCGAGCTTGCCGAACACGTCGAGCTTGGGCGCCGGCGGGAAGTCCAGCAGCGCCTCGAACTCGCCCATGAAATGCACCTGGCTGCCGCGCTCGAGAATGTTGACGCCCTTCTTGGTGGCGATCGCCGGGTCGCCGTCGAAGTAGGCGGCGCGCTGCTCGAACTCGGTGAAATCCTCGACCGTCTTCAACGCGCGCTGCGAGCCGAACAGGCGCTGGATGTTGACGCCGCGCAGCGTCGGTGTCTCGATGCGGTGGCGATGCTCCTGCGGCCGGATGTCGCCGACCAGATGGTCTGCGGCATTGGTGTGGCCGTTGACGTGGCAGTCGAAGCAGGCCACGCCCATGCTCGGCTTGAGCGAGCGGCGGTCGATGGTCGCGTTGAACTGCTGCTGAGGGAACGGCGTCAGCAGCAGGCGCAGACCTTCGAGCTGCTTGGGATTGAGCACGCCGCTGAAGGTCTCGTAGTAGTTGCTCAGCGAAATCACCTGGCCTTTCGACACATCGCCCAGATCGGGCCGCGTGGTCAGGTAGATCGCCGGCGGGAACTCTGGCAGCAAATGCGTCGGCAGCAGAAAATCGAGGTCGAAACGCGCAAGGTCGCGGCCGTCCTGCTTCTTGATCGCGTCGATCTCGTGCTGCGGGAACAGCATGCCGCCTTCAGGATGGTTCTCATGCGGCAGCGGATAGAAACCGGCCGGCCACAAGTCGCGCTTCCTGATCTCGTCGGGCGGCAGCGCGGCCAGATCCTGCCAGCTCGTGCCCTTGGGCAGCTTGGCGCGCACGCCTCCCTGCACCGCTTTGCCGGTACCGGTGGTGACGCCGGGCACCGGCCGGTCGGCAAGGTCGTAGCGCTCGGCGAGCAGGGCCTTGAAACGCGATTCCACGCCCGGCTTGGCCTTCTCCATGCGCTGGCGCACCGCGTCGAAACTCTCCTTGTCGTCGACCGGCGCGTAGCTGTTCGGCACCGGCGGCGCAGCGGCCGCGGTCAGCGTCGAAAAGAGCAGAGACGACATCAGGACGGCGATCGTGGTGGCTGGCTTCTTCATGGCAGGCTCCCTGGAATGTTGCGGCTATCCGTAAGCGCCAACCATGACCCACCGCCACAGGCACCGGCCAATTGAAAGATTGAATGCCCCGATAGACGAATGGCACTAACTTGAGCCCTGCGATCCTTCTCCCTGCGTTCGTTGTTGCCTCGAAGGGGACGATAAGAGACTTGGAATCCGCGCGAACTTCATCCCTCATCCCCTCTCCCGCCTTCGGGAGAGGGGACTTAGCTCGTTAAGTTAGCGCCATTCGGCTTCAGCCTCGAACAGCCCGGTTCAGCTTCTGCGAAACACGATCGGCGCGCCACCATAAACCCGCTTGACCATCCAATGCGACAGCGCGGAGTCGAGATAATCGGCATGGCCCGGAAACCACCGCATCAGTTCCTGGGCGAGCGAGCGGGTGATGGCGAAGTACTTGGCATCGGGCTGGGCGGCCAACCGCCCGCGCACCTCGAGCACCGATTTCATGACCGCATCGTGCTCGTCGATATGACACTGCGCGGCAGGGAAATCGGTGGCCGTCATCCACTGAGCCTCTTCGCCGAAATGGGCCTCGGCGTGGGCAACGAAGTCATCGAGCCGCGCCAACAGCGATGCGTCCTCGGCCACGAGCAGAGCGTTGACCTTCAGCACGAAATCACGATGCGTCTCGTCCATCCGCTCGTAGCCGAGCTTGAAGGCGTCTGTCCAGGCGAATACAGGGGCGGGCGAGGACATGGTTCTGGCGTTGGATCTGGATGGCGACGATTGCGGCGGCGCCGGTAGTTTACTGCCCACAGGCGAATGCGGTTCGATCCGCGTGGAGATCGGCGCAGGGATAATTGCAGGCGCCAGCCTCGTTTGACTTCGATTCCGCACGAGTCTACATTAACCCTTATGGGTGAATATAAAACCACGAGGCTGGACGAGCTTTTCGGGGCAGTGTCCGACGGCACGCGGCGCGCGATCCTCGCGCGATTGGCGCAATCGGATGCGCGGGTGACGGAGCTGGCGAGCGCGTTTCCGATTTCGCTCAATTCCACCTCCAAGCACATCCGCATCCTCGAGCGCGCGGGCCTGGTCACGCGCTCGGTGCAGGGGCGTGAGCATGTGCTGTCGCTCAACGCCGGGCCGATGGCAGAAGCGGCCGAGTGGATCGAGTTCTACCGCCGGTTCTGGGAAGACCGTCTGGCGGCACTGGAAGCTTTTGTCATCAAAAAACGCGGCACGGACCAGCACAGGAGCAAGAAGCAATGACACAGACACAAGCCGGCAGCGCCCCGGCCGCCAGCACTCCCGCCGCTGCGATCAAGACCGGCATGGTCGTGGTCAGACGCAGCATCCCCGCAACCGCCGACGAACTGTTCGACGCCTGGCTGGACCCCGAGAGCCTCGCGCAGTGGATGAACCCAGGCGACCATAGGCGCAACACTGTGAGCGTCGATGCGCGCGTCGGCGGCGCCTTTGAGATCGTGATGCACCACCAGGACGGCTCAAAGCGCCACTACGGTGAGTACCGCGTCATCGAACGCAACAAGAAGCTGGTCTTCACCTGGCATTCCCAAGCCACGCATCACACGGAAACGCTGGTGACGGTGGAGTTCCACGCTGCCAGCGACAGCACCGAGATCGTGCTCACGCACGAGCGCATGCCCGACCACGAAGCCGGCCTCAAGCACACCAAGGGCTGGACGCGGGCATTGGAACTGCTGGAAGACTTTCTTAAGCACTGAGCGTCAGACGCACACAAAGAAGGAGCACAACATGATGAACACACATACAAACCCAATCACCGTCACCGCCTTCCGCTGGGTACCGCCATTTGCGCAAGGGCTGGTGCGCGACCTGCGCGTGCGCTGGGCGCTGGAAGAAGCGGGCCTGCCGTACACCGCCAAGCTCATCGGCCCAGAGGATCAGGCCAGCGCGGAGTACCGCGAGTGGCAGCCCTTCGGCCAAGTGCCGGCGTTTGCGCAGGACGGGCTCGAGCTGTTCGAGTCCGGCGCCATCGTGCTGCACATCGCCGAGCAGAGCGAGGCGCTGATGCCGAACGACGCTGCCGGACGCGCGCGCGTGAAAACCTGGCTGTTCGCCGCGCTCAATTCGATTGAACCGGCGGTGCAGGAGCTGACAGTGATCGACCTCTTTCACAGCGGCGCCGAGTGGACAAAAGCGCGCCGCCCGCAGGTGGAGGATCGCGTCAGAAGCCGCCTCGGCGCACTTGCCGCATGGCTGGGCGAGCGCGACTACCTGGAAGGCCGCTACACCGCTGCCGACCTGCTGATGGTTACGGTGCTGCGCAACCTGCGCCACACCGATCTGCTGACGCAGGTCCCCACGATCAAGGCCTATTGCGAACGCTGCGAAGCGCGCCCGGCGTTCCAGAAGGCGCTGCGCGATCAGCTGGCGGATTTCGTTGAACATCCGCCCGCGGCGTAAGTGGCCGTTCACTTCTGCGGCAACATCGCGCATCCCGGAATCCGCGGAGAACAACGGCTGTCAACACAGGTGAGCACTCAGAAGCGGGCCCCTATCGAATACAGGCCCAGCAATGAAATCACCAGAAACGCCAGCCACGCGTCCATCAGATGGCGCAGCAGTGGCGGCGCGTGCCGGACTTCCATGAACTCGCTGACGATGACGCGGATCTTCAGCGCGGCCATCAGGATCACGCTGTAGGTGATCGCGGCACTCGACACAAAGGCCTGCTGGCCGTGTTTGGATCCGATCCACCAGGAAATCACCGTGATGGCGGACAGCGCAAGCCACACCAGCGAAAGCCGGGTTTTAAGGGGCGCGATCATTCGTCACCTCATCACATAGAGCAGCGCGAAGATGATGACCCATAGGAAGTCGACCATGTGCCAGTAAGTGGCACCGGTCTCGACGATCTGCTGGGAGCGGCGCAAAGGGCTGCGCAGCTGATACACGACGACGCCGAGAACCACGAAGCCGATCAGCACGTGAAGCACGTGGATCGCGGTGAGGAAGTAGTAGAACGAGAAGAACTCGTTGCTTGAAAACTGGATGCCTTCCGAAATCTTCTGGCTCCACTCGAAGACCTTCGAGACTACGAAGACCAGCCCGCAGAAACCGGTCAGCAGCACCTGCCGAAGCGCCGTATCGTATCGCTGCTCGAGAGCCGCCTGAACACAGCGCGCCATGAACCAGGAGCTGATCAGCAGGATCAGCGTGTTCAACACGCCGAAGTTCTGGCTCAAGTGTTCCTGGGAACGCAGATATAGCGCCGGATCGCGCGCCCGCAGCAGCATGTAGACGATGAAATAGCTGCTGAAAATGCAGGCTTCGAGCAGCACGAAGGCCCACATGTCCGGCTGGCCGGGGATGCGCTGAGCGGCAGGGCCCGCAGCATTTTTCATTGCATGGTCTTTTCAACCGATCCGGCCGGCAGCAGCCCATCGCCGAAATCCTCGCGCTGGATCATCTTCCTCAGCAGCGTGATGAAAGCAGCGGTGTAGATCACGAACACGACGGTGTCGATCCAGAACGCAATGACGCCGTTCCACGCGAACGGGCCTTGCCTGAATATCCAGCAGGGGCTGACGACGATCTCGGTGATCAGATTGCAGATGTTCAGATAGCCGAACCACAGCGGGAACACTTTGTTCTTGTCGATCAGGATCGCGATCATCCAGACCAGGGAGCCGATCAGGAACACGCCCATGGTTCCGTCGAATGCCAGGAACGCGAAGTCGTAGAGCCACTGGATCAGCTTCGGGTCGCGATCGGGGCGCATCGCACCGACGGTGAGCGCGATTGCAGTCAGCAGCATGCCGGGCGTCGCGCTGAGCGAGTAGATCGCGATATACGAGTAGGCGAACGCCGGGCTCACCGACATCCGCCGCATGGAATAGCCGATCAGCGCGTTGCAGGCCGCCACCAGTCCCGCGACCATGAAGATGATGCCGAAGCCCACCAGCAATCCGGTGTGGTTGTCGCTGAACCACTGCACGACCCGCGGCGTATCCCACCAGGGCTTGGGCGGCGGCATCACCCGCGTCATCACGACGAAAACGACGCCGAACAGGTTGTAGAAGAACACCATCGCGTACCAGATGATCCACAGCGCGACCTTGGGGTCGTTGCGCCAGTGCCAGGCGATACGGTCGAACCTGCCGGATGGCCGCGGCACTGCGTCACCGGCCATCGCGACGCTCATGCCGCCACTCCCGCTTCACGCTGCCGATACAGGTTCTGCCCCATCACGACCGCCATCACGACAATCCACAATCCGATCGCGCCGTTTCGCAGCCAGAAGGAAATCAGTCCGTCCCAGGCCAGCGCGCCGCTCAGATTCAGGGCCGTGAACGATGCCGGGGCAACTGCGATGGCGATCGCGATATTGAAATGTGCGACCCAGGTTTTGAACACCGGCCGCGGCTGTCGATCGAGAAAGATGGCGAGCGCGAGAAAAACACTCTGCGCGATCAGGAAGCCGACCACGCCGGTGAAGGTCACCCAGGCCATGTCGTTGTAGAGCTGCGTCAGCGCCGGTTCGCGTTCCGGACGGAACGCGGCGGTCAGCCAGAACAGGTCTGCCACGAAGAACAGCGTCGGTCCGCCGGTGAGGCAGCCCAGATAGCAGTAGGTCAGGATCGGCGTGGGGTGCGCCATACGGCGGATCTGCATCACGATCAACGACAGAAACGGAATCAGCGCGATGCCAAACCAGTTGAACACGATCATGCTGTAGCGGATGCGCGGCAGATTGTCGGGGTCGCGGTAGAACGCCGCGACCTGCTCCGCCGACAGCGTCGGCGACATCGGCTGGACGAAGCCCGGGAACACCAGGAAGGCCGCAACCCAGATCGCGCCGAGTACCGGCACCATCCAGAACAGGATCAGTTCGCCGCTGGTCTTCTTCATTTCATTTCCCCCAGCGATAGCTGAGATTGAGGCCGATGATCCGCGGCTCCGAATAGATCGCGGAGTCGAAGTAGGTGAGATGCCACTGGTTGCTGTTGGAGATGCGGTATTCCTTGTTGGCCAGATTCGTCCCGTAGAGCTGCAGGTCGAATTGCGAATTCAGGATCCGGCTCCAGCTCAGGCTCGCGTTGAACAGGCCGGCGGCCGGCAGGCGCGCACCCGGCTCGTCGCCCGGCAACGTGGTCTGCGCGGTGTAGTGCGAATCGGTCCAGGCATAGGTCAGCGAGGTCTCGACATCGCCGTATTCGGCGTCGATCGGCAACTGGTAGCGGCCGGACAGGCTGAACTGATGGCGCGGGGCATCGTAGGGAATGCAGCTCAGCTCCAGCACGTCGCCGCTTTGCCGCTGCTGCCCGCTGCAGTCCAGCTGCTGCGTGGCGCCGGCATAAAGCAGATCGAACTTCTGGTACACGCCGCGGGTGTAGCCGTAGCTGCCCAGCACCGTGAAGCCGTGGAATGGCTGGAGGGTGGCGTCCAGCTCGAAGCCCGCGACCCAGGCCTTGCCGACGTTGAAAATCGCCTCGCCGAGCTGAGGCACGGGACTCACCGAGTTCGGCGGCACATAGGCGTCGGAGCCCGCTTTCTGCAGGTTCTTGTAGTCGGTGTAGTAGACCGCCGAGTTCAGGCGCACCGGCATATCGGCGATTTCGAAGTCGGCTTTCTCGCCCACTTCAAAGTTGGTCACGTACTCGGGCTTGTACGTGTAGTGGTCGGGGTTGACCACCACCACGGAGATGCCGCCGGTCTTGTAGCCGCGACTGATCTTGCCGTACACCAGCGTCGCGCCGATCTTGTCGTCGAGGCCGACGGTATAGGTCAGCGCCGAACCTTCGGTCCCGGCCTCATGCGACGCGTCTACCAGGGGCAGCGCGCCCATCACCGTCTGGCGGATGCCTGCGGTACCGGCCGTGTGATCCCAGGTGTAGCGAACGCCGGACGTCAGGCTCAGGCCCGACAGCGAATCGGACAGTCTGCCGAGATCGTAAGTCGCCTGGGCAAACGGCGCCGCCGACCATTTTGTCACTTCGTACTGTTGCTGCACATCGACGAAGAACAGCGAGGTGCCGACGATCTCGCCTTTCGAATCGGTGTGCTCGTAATAGCCGCCGACGACGTACTTGAGTGCATCGTCCAAGGCCTTGCCCTGCAGTTGCAGCTCTTCGGTGTAGGTGGTCAGATCGGCTTCGTAGGCATCGTCCGGGTTGATGAAGTCGTTGAACGCCGCGCGCGAGCCGTCGAGGTCCCAGCGATACTGATGTTTGAAGGCCGAATAGCTCGCGATGTTGCGCACTGTCAGTTCATCGCTGAGCTTGTAGCTGAAGTTGTCGATGACACCGCCGGTGCGCAATTGGTCCGTGGGGTCGGCGCTGAGTTGTACCCGGCGGTTGCCGCGGGCTTGCTGGTCGTCGAGGATGTCCTGCCCGCAGTTGGTCGAAGGGCCGAACAGGTTCACGGTGAGGCAGCCGAGATTCAGAACCTGCGTCAGATCCAGGCCAGGAATCTGCGCCAGCGCACCGAGCCCGACCGTCGCCGGAATGGCCTGGTTGATTCCCTGGCGATTGACCTCCTTGATCACCGTCGCCGTGCCGTTGTCGCTGCTGTCGGTGTAGTAGCCCATCAGGTAGTTGTCGATGCGCTCGGTCGCGCGCCATGTCAGGCCGGCACGCCCCGTCCAGTGGTGCTTGCTGTCGTAGTCCTTGCCGGTGTCCACGTCCTTGGTAAAGCCGCCTCTCTCCAGAAACTGGGCCGCCACGCGCGCCAGCAGCGTCTGGTCGATGATCGGCACATTGAGCATGCCCTCGTAGCTCTGGCCCGAGTAGCTGCTGGCCCCCGTCTTCAGCGAAGCCGAGAATTCCTCTTCCGGCTTGTGCGGTTCCAGCAGCATCGCGCCGCCCGTGGTGTTGCGGCCGAACAGCGTGCCCTGCGATCCCTTGAGGATCTGCACGCTGGAGAGATCCAGGAATTTACCCGGCCCGCCCTGGTTGTTGGCCACCGGGTCCGATGGCAGCGGGACTTCCGCCATGTAGATCACCACGCCCGGGCTGGCGCCGTATTGCGCACCCTGACCGCGTATCGTCGGCGACTCGGTGTTGCGCATCTGGCTGCTGGAACTGATCACCAGCGAGGGCACGCGGCCCTGCAGGTCCTGCGGCGTGTTGATCTGCTCGCGCTGCAGGTCATTGGCGCTCATCACGGCCACGGCCACCGGTACGTCCTGCTGGTTCTCGGCCGTGCGCCGCGCGGTAACGAGGACTTCTTCTATGCCGGCGCTCGGCGCCTGGCGTTTCGGCTGCGGCTCCGGCGCCGGCGTTGCGCCGTCCACCGGAATCACCTCGTAAGACGGCTCGACCGGCTCGCTGCCGGACGACTGTGCGGCCGCGAGTGGCGGCAGCAGAGCCGGGCACAGCCATAGCGCCGCGGCGCTGCGGCGCAGCGCCTGTTTCTTGTCAGCCTTCATTGCCGTCCTCCGTCCACGAAAGCGCCGATCTGTGCCGGTTTTCGTATCGCATCCACACGGTATTCAGCCGGGCTGCCGGGGTCTAGGCTGAGTTGTGGCCCGTACGTTGAAATCGGGCCATTGAGAGCGGCCGCGACGGACTAACGGATCGGGATCGCCCGATTGCCGAGTACCGCGGCCGCGGACATCCGGCGCGTCGACAAGGAATGCCGGTACTGCCCCGGTGTGATGCCCGCCGCGCGGCGGAACGCGGAGCAGAAATTCGACGAGGATGAAAAACCCAGCGTCGTGGCGATCGAAGCGACGCTTTCGTCGGCGGCGAGCAGCCGCATCGCATGCGTGATCTGGCGGCCGGCAACGTACGCCCCGACGGAGCAGCCGCGGGCCGCGCGGAAGCTCCGGGTCAGCTGCCGCACCGAGATGCCGCACAGCTGCGCCAGCTCGAGCAGGCTGGGGCTCTCGCGCACTTCCGCCAGCCGCTCCTCGATGCGTCGCAGCTGCCAGGGAGCCAGGCTGCCCTGGATAGGGCGCTCGGGCAGCGCCGCGCCATAGCGCAGCAGATCCACGCCCATCTGAGCGGCAATCGACTCCACCAGAATCTGGCTCGCAAAACCGGGGTTCTGCACTTCGTCGGCGAGGCGCAGCATCAGATAGCGCACGTTGGCATCACGAATATCGAGGCCGATCAGCAGGAACCGATCGGTAATATCCGGCAGCCGATCGAACAGCGCCAGAACCGGCGGCACTTCCAGCAGGCAGATCACCGAGGACAGAGTCCGGTCCTCATCGCTGCGGGCGGCCATGTCGATGGTCGGCGGCAGCACGAACAATTCCCCGATGCGTTCGAAATGGCCGGGGTTCCAGCGGTCGACGAAACAGGCCTGTGCGCTGCGATGTCTTGAATTGAGACAGAGTTCGACCCGAATCTTGTCTTCCACGCGCAGCACGCTCGCGGGAGGCTCGAGGAAGTGGTAGCGCACGCGTTGAACGAGCGCGCTCGGCGCGCTCAATTCGGCCTCGACTTCCAGCGCTGCGCGTGCGGGCTGCATCTTGTCTAGTGCCTGACGGTGCCTGCTTTTAGACTCCTCGACGCGGGCATTACATCATGCTTCCCGGTGTTCCGCAGGGCCTCATTTCATAACGATGCCGACGCACCAGTCCCTACTCCCGCTTGCGGGAGAAGCTGCCCCGAAGGGGCGGATAAAAGACTTGGAATCCGCGCGAACTTCCCCTTCATCCCCTCTCCATGAACCTTGCGCAGACCGTAGGGCGGGTCGTGACCCGTCAGCAGGCTCGCGAGGAACACGGGGCCACCCAGGAACCTCTCCCTCCCGCACGCGGGGGAGGGGACTTCCTGACGCCGGGCCAGTGTTAAGCCTGGCGCGTCAGGCCTGAACACTGGAGCGTGCCCCGTTCAGGCTCACGCTCGACTCTCCGATACTGGACATCGACACTTCGACTCTCAACCACCACCCAAAATGGGTGGCTGGTCAGCCTCGGACACTGAACCGCGACCCAAAAAGACTCACCCGCCAGTCTCGAAGTCTGGCGGGTGAGTATCGAACCCTCGACCGTGACATCGCGGCGAGCCAGGCGTTTGGAATCGGTAGCAAGCTTTAGCTGCCCGAACCTTCCGGCGGCGGCGACCGGACTTTCTTCTTGCGCTGGAACCGCACCGAAATCTCCGCCAGCAGATCGTCCAGACCCTCGCCCTTGCCGTTGATCTGCAACTGCCGGTAGCCACGCGTCGCCGCCCACATCACGTCGCTGCCCAGCGCCGTCTCGGAATCGGTCGCCTTGCGCATCAGCACACCCAGGGGGCTGAAGCGCGGCCGCAGCGCTTCCAGATGTGTCAGATCGTTTTGCGCCTCGTTCACGTCCAGGCTCGCCGGAATCATCGACGGGTTCTGCACCATCAGCGACAGCGTCTGACGGCAGAACGATTCGGATTTGGGGCCCATCTTGTTCGGAGGCCCTGATGGCCACCTGGAAATGCTCCGGCGAGGGTCCGGTATCAGCCCTGAGCTGTCATGCAAGTTGGACGCCGCCGGGTCGGCAATCAATCGGCGCTTGCTCCCGTGGCGGGAGCGGTTTAGCATGGCACATGCGAGTGATTGCGCTGAGCAAGCTGCGTGACTACTGGGCGAAACACGCTCAGGCCGAAACTCCACTGCGGTCCTGGTATGCAGAAGCCAGTCGGGCGGGGTGGAAAAGTCCAGCAGAGATCAAGCTGGCCCACCGCAATGCCAGCTTCCTGGCCAACAACCGCGTGGTGTTCAATATCAAGGGCAACGACTACCGACTCGTGGTTGCCGTCCACTACAACCGGGGAATGATGTTCATCCGATTCGTGGGCACTCATGCCGAGTACGACCGGATCGACGCCGAGGAAATTTGAGGTGTGACATGGAGCTGAAACCGATCAAGACCAAACGCGATTATCAGGCCGCGCTCAAGCAGGCCGAGGCACTCTGGAACGCGCCCGAACATAGCGCGGAAGCGGACCGTCTCGATGTACTGACCCTGCTGATCGCCGACTACGAATCCAGGCACTATCCGATACCAGACCCCGATCCGGTGGATTTTCTGAACTACGTGATGGAGCAGCGTGAACTGAGGCGCAAGGACCTGGAACCCTACATCGGCTCGCGGGCTCGCGTGGCGGAAATCCTGAACCGCATCCGTCCACTGACATTGGAAATGATCCGGCGATTGTCTGAGGGGCTGGGATTGCCGGCGGACATTCTGGTGCAGCGTTACCAAGTGCAGAATGCCGCGTAGGCAGATTGCGGTGACGCTGTAGAAGCAGCTTCTATTCTGATGGACGCCGAAGCGGTCGCGAAGCTGGTTCCAGTGGACGCTTCGGTTCGTCGGCATCCTGCGCCGCGGCCCCAGCTGAATCGATCGCCGGCGATCGGATAGGCTTGAAGTCCCCTGACGCCGAAGGGTTCTGTCAAAACCTCTCAACCCGTGAGCATTCTCTTTTGGCGAGGTCGCACTACCAAGAAGCGCTTTCAGGAGCGCTTTGCCGAGTTTGTGCGGGCGGAGTTCCCGCGCGCGGAAGTGCGTCCCGGAGCAGAGCTGGAGGTCGTCGTGACCGGTTTGCGCGGCTCGGATTCGCACACGATCTGGCTGGGGCGTGCATACCAGGAATTCGAAAAGAATCCCGAAAACGTCGAAGAGATTCTGCGGCGCTGGCTCGGTCCGCTCGAGGACTCGGATCGCGACGCTCGCGAGAAGGCCGACTTGGCCGACCTCGTGCCCATGATCAAGGACATCGCCTGGATCGAGCAGCAACGCAGGTTTGCCGAGTCCAATGATGCCGTGATGGACACCTGGACGGCGCCCTACAACTCCGAACTGGTGATGCTCTATGCGGATTTTCGTTCGGGAATCTGCTTTCTTACCAAAAGCGATGTCGACGCTCTGGGCAAGAGTGCGGAAGACCTGCATCAGATCGCGCTGGAGAATCTGCGGCAGCGAACACCAGAACGCTCCGTCATAGGTGAGAACGGACGCTACCTGATTGGCGCCGGAGGAAACTTTGAAGCGACCTTGCTGCTGGACGATCAGCTATGGCTCGACACCCGTCTCAAAGTGCGCGGAATGCCGATCGTCGGTGTCCCGGATCGCGATAGCCTGGTGGTCACCGGCAGCGATGACCCGAGCGGGGTTCTCGAACTCGCGGCGATGACGGCACGCCTGCATCGAACCGAGCGCTACGCGATTTCCGACAAACTCTTCATAAGGAGGGGCAATCGGTTCGATCTCCTCGACCCC
The DNA here is from genome assembly GCF_028291725.1 of Hydrocarboniphaga sp. Classification (GTDB taxonomy): domain Bacteria; phylum Pseudomonadota; class Gammaproteobacteria; order Nevskiales; family Nevskiaceae; genus Hydrocarboniphaga. The sequence continues at coordinate 36,516 of NZ_JAQGNT010000113.1, forward strand.
GATCCCGTTGATGAAAGCCACCCCATTCCCAACCTTGACGTCATCGACGTGCATGCACGGAAGAAGGGTAGAGGCTCGACGCTCGTGATCATAATTGCCTCGCCCCTTCGGTCCGACGCACGATCGATCTACAGGCTGTTCAAGAAGCTCGACGGCTACGTTCAGTACATATCGTCAGCCGCCTACGCGGAAGAGTGCGGAAGCCCAGATCCAGCTACAACGACGATCGAAGTCCACATTCACACCGAGTCCGATCGACGGATATCGAACATGATCACCTCGTTGCGCGGCTGGGTAGAGAACGCGAAAGCGTCGCTAGCCGTGACGATCCTGAGCAAACGCACATAGACAGGTGAATGAACGACTGCTCTTGGAACCTAACCGGCGGTCGTCACTGTCCGCGTCCAGCCAATTCTGTTGAAAAACTCGGGGCTGCAATTTGGATACCGATGAAACTCGGAAAAGTGCTCGCGTAGGATTGATTCTGTGACTTTGATTCAGTGGAGTTGGTCAGAACCGCACTGACGCGAACACCGG
>NZ_JAQGNT010000005.1 GCF_028291725.1 Hydrocarboniphaga sp.
GACCGGCGATCCCTCGTCCGCCGACGGGCGGGGACGAGGGACGCGCCGGACTTTCTATTGCGGGCTCTTCAGCTTGCCGTTCGCCGCGGCCTTGGCGGTGACCTCGGCGATCTTGGCGGCGGGCTTGGGCAGCTTGACCACGGCCTCGACCGACCCGGCCTTCAGCACGGCGATGGCGCGCTCCAGCTGGAAGTCGCCCTTCTTGTCGTCGAAGCCCGTGGGCGGGGCCTCGGCCGGGGTGTGGACGCCCTTGCGCGACTTGCCCTCTTCGGAATTGAGGGCGTTCTTGAAGCTGGCCTCGCTGAACCACACCCGGTTGGCGATGTCCTGGGCCTGGTCGCGGGTCTGAGCCACTTCCAGGTCCGGTTCGATGCCGGTCTTCTGGATCGAGCCGCCCGACGGCGTGTAGTAGCGCGCCGTGGTCAGCTTGATCGCGGAGTCGTCGGACAGCCGCATGATGGTCTGCACCGAGCCCTTGCCGAAGCTCTTGGTGCCGAGCAGGATCGCGCGCTTTTGATCCTGTAGCGCACCGGCGACGATTTCGGCGGCGGAAGCCGAGCCGCCGTTGATCAGCACGATGATCGGCTTGCCGTCGAGCAGGTCGCCGGACTTGGCGTCGAACTCACGGTTCTCGTCGGCCTCGCGCGAACGCACCGAGACGATCGGCCCGGATGTCAGCAGCGCATCGCCGACCCGGATCGCCTCGTCGAGCGCGCCACCCGGATTGTTGCGCAGGTCTAGCACCACGCCTTTGATCGGCTGATTCGCGGAGTCCTTGATCAGCTTCTTCAACTCGTTCTCGAACGACTCGCCCGTGTTCTGATTGAAGCTGCTGATCCGCACGTAGCCGAACTGCGGCTCCAGCATCTTGCTGCGTACCGACACCAGTTTGATCTTGTCGCGCTTCATGTCGAAGATCATCGGCGCGGTCGCGCCCTCGCGCGCCACCGTCAGCACGATCTTGCTGCCGGGCACGCCGCGCATCTTGCTGACCGCATCGGTCAGCGACAGGCCTTTCACTGGCGTGTCGTCGATCTTGACGATGAAGTCGCCGGGCTGGATGCCGGCTTTTGCCGCCGGTGTGTCGTCGATCGGCGAGATCACGCGCACCAGGCCGTCCTGCATCTGCACCTCGATGCCGAGGCCGCCGAATTCGCCCTTGATGCTGGTTTCGAAGCTGGTGTATTCCTCGCCCGCCATGTAGGCCGAATGCGGGTCCAGGCCGGCGAGCATGCCGCGCAGCGCGTCGTCGAGCAGCTTCTTGTCGTCGACCGGTTCGACGTAGCCCTGCTTGATCATCTCCATCACACGGACGAAGTTCTGCAGGTCCTTGACCGGCAGTGCGCCCGCCGCCGGCGCACTGCGCTCAGCGAAAACGCCGGTGGTCAGGGTGACGCAGGTGCCCAGAAAAACGCCGGCCGCGAGGGCCAGAGGAACACGTAGCCGATTAGGCATGAACTCGAAACTCCACAACTGAACTGAAGCAGGAGAAAAAAAGAAGGACACGGGGACCGACGACGATAGCATACAGACCCCACCATTCCAGGTCGGTTCATGCTCCCCAACCGATGATCGCCGGAGTTTTGCCTGATGTCTCGCTCGAAGCAGCGAATGTACCGCCGTAACGGATGGACGGGGGCGCCCATTCGCCGTCTACACCAACAGCATTGGCGCGGCGGCAAGTGAACACCTGTTCCGCTTGTCCCATACTCCGGCGTATCGGTAACATGAGCCCCGCCAATGCGCTGCCGTACGGATGACCAAGACGATGGAAACTCAGAACATGACCCCGCCGCGCAATGCTCCGCGCGCCACACTGACCGCCGCCAACTGGGCCGAGGCCGCGCTGGACGCCATCGCGGAAAACGGCATAGAAGCGGTTGCGGTCGAGCCGCTGGCGCGCCGGCTGGGTGTGACCAAGGGCAGCTTCTACTGGCACTTCACGCATCGCGAGGCGCTGCTGCACGCGGCCTTGGAGCTGTGGGAGCGCTATGAAACGGCCGACACCATCGCCCGCGCCGAGAATGGGGCCGACACCCGCGAGCGTCTGCACTCGCTGTTCTTCCAGCTGGCCAATACCGACCAGCGCTCCGAGCGCGTGCTGCTGGCGCTATCGGGTTCGGACAACGCCGCCGCCCGCGCCTGCGTGCAGCGCGTCACCGAATGCTGGCGTGCCTATGTCGAAGACGCCTACTTCACTCTGGGCCTGAACCGCACCGGCGCCCGGCACTGGGCGACGCTGGCCTATTCGACCTATATCGGGACGGTGCGCATGCGCCGTGACAACCCCGATGCGCTGCCCACCGGTAGTGACTTCAATGACTACCTGCGCTTCCTGATCAAGATGCTGATCCCGGGTCCGGCGCCTGCCGCGCGCGACTCCGAATTGCTCAACGCTGCGCGTCCGGCCACCGAGCGTCTGCCGGCCTGAAGCCCATTCGACTTCGTTAGCCAGGACCTACTCATGTCCCTCGTTGCCGCGATTGCCGGCGTCATCGCCGTCGCGTGGGCGCTCGCCTATGTCGGCGCGCCGCTGTGGGTCTGGACTGTCGGCGCCGCGGCGGCTTATGCGGCTGGCGTCGCGGCGGGTTCGATCGGCCTGATCGGCGCAATTGCGCTGGGCGTGCCGCTGGCGCTACTGGCGTTTCTCAACATTGTGCCGCTGCGCCGTTCGCTGATCACCCGGCCGGTGTTCGGCGTGTTCAAGAAAGTGCTGCCGGAGATGTCATCCACCGAGCGCGAAGCGCTCGAAGCCGGCGACGTCTGGCTCGAGGCCGAGATGTTCCGCGGCCGCCCGGATTGGTCCAAGCTGCTGTCCTTCCGCTATACCCGGCTGACCCGGGAAGAGCAGAGCTTTCTCGATAACGAAGTCGAGGAGCTGTGCAAGCTGGTCGATGACTGGAAGCTGGAGTTCGAGGACAGGGATCTGCCGGCGGCGGCCTGGCAGTACCTCAGAAGCCATCGCTTCTTCGCCATGCTGATCAAGAAGGAATATGGCGGTCTGGGGTTCTCGGCCGCCGCGCAGTCGGCGGTCGTCACCAAGCTGGCGACCAAGTCGATCACGCTGGCGGTGACCGTGATGGTGCCGAACTCGCTGGGGCCGGGCGAGCTGCTGATGCACTACGGCACCGACGCGCAGAAGCAGCAATGGCTGCCCGGCCTGGTCAACGGTACCGAGCTGCCCTGCTTCGGCCTGACCGGCCCGGAAGTCGGCTCGGACGCGACCGCGATGCCGGACTCGGGCGTGGTGTGCTATGGCGAGCACGAAGGATCGAGAGTGCTCGGCATCAAGCTGAATTTCTCCAAGCGCTACATCACGCTGGCGCCAGTGGCGACGGTGGTCGGCCTGGCCTTCAACCTGCGCGACCCGCAGGGCCTGCTCGGCGACGCCACCCGCAGCGCAACACCCACCGATCTGGGCATCACCTGCGCGCTGGTCCCGGCCCGGCACGCAGGCATCCACATCGGCCGCCGGCACTATCCGGGCGCGGCGTTCATGAACGGCCCGATCTTCGGCAAGGATGTGTTCATCCCGGTCGAATGGATCATCGGCGGCCCGAAAAATGCCGGCAAAGGCTGGCGCATGCTGGTCGAGTGCCTGTCGGCCGGCCGCGGCATTTCGCTGCCGGCGCTGGCCACGGCCGGCGGCCAGGCCGCGTATCGCATGGTCGGTGCCTACGGCCGCATCCGCCGCCAGTTCCGCATGGCGGTCGGCAAGTTCGAAGGCGTGCAGGAAGCCACCGGCCGCATCGCCGGCAACACCTACACCCTGGAGGCGATGCGGATTCTCACCGCGTCGGCGGTGGATCACTGCGCGCCGTCGGTAGTGACCGCGATCGCCAAGTACCACATGACCGAATTGCTGCGGAAAGTGGTGACCGACGCCATGGACGTGCTGTCCGGCCGAGGCATCCAGCAGGGTCCGCGCAATCCGCTGTCGACGGCCTACAAGACCGTGCCGATCGCGATCACGGTGGAAGGTGCCAACATCCTGACCCGCAACCTGATGATCTTCGGCCAGGGCGCGATCCGCTGCCACGAGTACGTGTTCCCGGAGATGGAGGCCGCGCGCGACAACGATCTGGTGGCCTTCGACAAACTGCTGTTCGGCCACATCGGCTTCTCGATCAACCGCGGCGTGCGCGCGCTGACGCTGGGCCTGAGCGGCTCGGCGCTCGCCAAGTCGCCGATGCCCGGTGCGATGGCGCCGTACTTCAAGCAGTTCGAGCGCTTCTCGGCCGCGCTGGCGTTCAGCAGCGATGTGACCATGGGCGTGCTCGGCGGGGAGCTGAAGCGCAAGGAGCGTCTGTCGGCGCGCCTTGGCGACGTGCTGTCGCAGCTCTACATCGGCTGCGCGGTAATGAAGTTCTACATCGACAACGGCCAAAAGCCCGAGGAACTCGACCATGCGCGCTGGGCACTGGACCAGTGCCTGTTCGAAATCGGCAAGGCCTTCGACGGCTTCTTCGACAACTTCCCGGTGCGCATCGTCGCGCGTGTGATGCGCCTGGCGGCGTTCCCCCTCGGCAATCACTACAAGCCGGTTTCGGACGCGCTCAACGCCAGGCTCGCCGACCAGATCATGGAGGACAGTGAGCTGCGCGACCGCCTGAGCCACCTGGTTTTCGTCAATGGCGGCAAGGACGAGGCGACCGGCCGCATCGAGCATGCGTTCAAGCTGCTGCAAAAAGCCGAGGCTCCGTACCTGAAGTACTTCAAGGCCGTGGCCAAGGGCGAGCTTGCCGGCCACGACACCGACTCGCGTCTGGCGGAGGCAGTCGCTCGTGGCCTGCTCAACCCCGAAGAGTCGCGTCTGGTAGCCGAATACGATGCCGCCCGATACGACGTGATCCTGACCGACGACTTCAGCGCCGAGTACGTCGCCGGCCACTACGCAGCCGAACCGGAAAGCAGGCGAGCCGAGATTCTGGAGTTCACCGGCAACCGCGCCCGCGTCGCCTGATAGGCGGCGCCGCCACCCAAAAGGCCGGGGACAACCCGGTCTTTTGGGTGTCTCAGGCTGCGACGAACATTCTCCCGTAACGCGAACTCCGGTAGCCTTCGGACTCATGAAACCCAAACGGACCACTCGAACGATGTCGCTTGCGCGGCTGGCTCGCCCGCTCGCAGCGGCCACCGCGTTGCTGGCAGCGCCGCCGGTGCTGGCGCTCTCGCCGAACTTGCTGGTGCCCAGCGCGCTGCCCTACAACGTCTATCGTGGCGGCTCGCTGCTCGGCGAGGGCCTGATCTCGCTAAAGCCGGCGGGCACGCCGGATTGCTGGTTCTTCAGCCAGGAGGCGTCGCCCAAATCCTGGCTCAAGCTGCTGTCCGGCGACGTCCTCGAGCAGAGCAATTTCTGTGTGCAGGACGGCAAGATCCGCCCGGTTGCTTATCGCTACAGCCGCGACGGTGTCGGCTCCGGCAAAGAGAACTTCTCGCTGCGCTTCGACTGGCCCAAGCAGCAGGCGATCTACCAGAACGGCGACGTCCGGCCGATCACCGAAGGCACACTGGACCGGCTCAGCATCCAGCTCGCGCTGCGCGACTGGCTGCTGAGCGAGAGGTCCGCGACCGGCAAGGAGCCGGTCGGCGAACACGAGGTCAAGTTCGCCGATCGCAAGAAGGTCGACAGCTACCGCTTCGAGGTGCGCGCGCACGAGCGCGTCACGGTCCCGGCCGGCACCTTCGACACCACGCGCCTGGACCGCACCGACAGCAAGACCCGGCGCACCCAGTTCTGGCTGTCGCCCGAGCACGGCTACATCGTGATCAAGGCCGAGCAGCAGCGCGACGACGACCCGGTGGTCAAGCTGATGCTGAACAAGCTGCCGCCGGAACTGCTACCGGCAGCGGCAGCGTCTGCTTTGCCAAAACCCGATTAGCGCAGCACCCGGTCCTCCGCTGCGATCACAAGAACGTCGAACCTAGGTCGAACGTAGAACGCGCGCGTTCCAGGGAGGAGCATGCCGCACCATGCGCCACTGATCGCTGCCATCGTTGCCGGCATCGTGCTGGCGACGATACTCGGTGCGATCGCCAACCGGCTGCGGCTGTCACCGCTGGTGGGCTATCTGTTCGCGGGCGTGCTGGTCGGGCCGTTCACGCCCGGCTTTGTCGCTGACCAGGAGCTGATACCGCAACTCGCCGAAATCGGGGTGATCCTGCTGATGTTCGGCGTCGGCCTGCATTTCTCGCTGGGCGATCTGCTGTCGGTCAAACACATCGCGATCCCGGGCGCCTTGGTGCAGATCGTGGTCGCGACTGCGATGGGCGCCGGCCTGGCGATGCTGCTCGGCTGGAGCCTCGCTGCCGGGCTGGTGTTCGGTCTGGCACTGTCGGTCGCCAGTACCGTGGTGCTGCTGCGCGCGCTTGAGGAGCGCAAGCTCACCGAGACGCCGCGCGGCAAGATCGCGGTCGGCTGGCTGATCGTCGAAGACCTGGCGATGGTGCTGGTGCTGGTGCTGCTGCCGGTGTTCGCCGAAGCGCAGCGCGGCAGCGGCGCGACGCCGATGCAGCTGATCGGCACGATCGCGCTGACGCTGGGCCAGGTGGCCTTGTTCGTCGCGCTGATGCTGATCGTTGGCCGCCGCGTGATTCCGAAGTTACTGGAGCGCGCCGCGCGCAGCGGATCGCACGAGCTGTTCACGCTGACGGTGCTGTCGATCGCGCTCGGTGTCGCGTTCGGTTCGGCAGCGCTGTTCGGCGTTTCGTTCGCGCTCGGCGCGTTCTTCGCCGGCATGGTGCTCAACGAGTCCGAGCTGTCACACGACGCCGCGCGCGAGACGCTGCCGCTGCGCGACGCTTTCGCGGTGCTGTTCTTCGTCTCGGTCGGCATGCTGTTCGACCCGAGCATCCTGCTGCGCGAACCGCTGCAGGTGCTGGCGACACTCGGCATCATCGTGGTCGGCAAATCGATTGCCGCCTTGCTGATCGTTCGTGCCTTCGGCCACGCGATGCCGACCGCTGCGACGATTGCCGCGAGCCTGGCGCAGATCGGCGAGTTTTCTTTCATCCTGGTGACGATGGGTACCGACCTGGATCTGTTGCCGGCTTCGGCACGCGACCTGGTGCTGGCCGGCGCGATTAGCTCGATCCTGATCAATCCGCTGCTGTTCGTCGCGCTGGATCGCTTCGAGTCGCGCAGCCGCGGCAGGCGCACGATGGAGCCGGTGGCACTGGGTATGAGCGGCCACAACATCCTGGTCGGCTTCGGCAGAGTCGGCGCGCAGATCGGCGAGAATCTGCGCGGCGGAAATCACCCGCTGGTGGTGATCGAAACCCAGGACGATCCGGCCGACGCAGCGCGGAAACAGGGTTTGCCGCTGGTGTTCGGCAATGCCGCGACCCAGGATCTGCTGCGCGCCGCCGGCATCAAGCGCGCAGCGCGCTTGCTGGTCGCGATACCGAACGCGCTCGAAGCCGCTCGCGTGATCGAACTCGCGCGCGCCGACAATCCCGGCATCCAGGTCATTGCACGTGCGCATTCCGACGCCGAGGAAAAACACCTGCGCAAGAGTGGCGCCGACCGCATCATCATGGGCGAGCGCGAAATCGCGCGCTGCATGGCGGAACTGGTTCTCTCACCGACCCCGTAGGTCGGCAATCCCTTGCCGACGCGGACGCCCAGCGATTTACACTAGCTTCAGCAGTAGCGCGCCGACTCTGCGCGTGAAGTTCGTATACGGCGGATAGAACAGTGCCGCCAGTTGATACCGATTCCGCACCACCGCGCGCTCGTGCGAGAACGCCTTGAAACCGTACAGGCCGTGCGCACTGCCGATGCCGGAGTTGTTGACGCCGCCGAACGGCAGCCGTCCGTGAATGAACTGCACCACCGAATGATTGATGCAGGTTCCGCCGGCGCTGGTGCGCTTCAGCAGCGCATTGATGTTGGCCTCCTTGCGGCTCCAGATATACAGCGCCAGCGGCTTGGGCGCGCCATTGATCTCGGCGATCACCCGGTCCAGATCGCCGTAGCCGATGATCGGCAGCAGCGGCCCGAAGATTTCCTCGCTCATGATTTTCGCGTCGGCCGGAATATCGGTCAGCAAGGTCGGCGCGACGAAACAGTCGGCCTCGCTGACGGTGCCGCCGCTCAGCACCTTGGCGCCGCGCGAGGCCGCGTCGCTGAGCAGGCCGGCAAGGCGCTGCGTATGCCGCGTGTTGACCACGCGCGCCAGATACGGCGAGGCCATCTGCGCCTGCTGGGTGTCACCATACGACGAGCTCAGCACTTCGCGGCACAGCCTGATGAACTCGTCCTTGACCGAGTTGTGCACGTAGATATGATCCGGCGCGATGCAGGTCTGGCCGTTGTTGGTGTACTTGCCCCATAGAATGTTCTTCGCCGCGGCTTTCAGATCGGCGGTCTCGTCGACGATGGTCGGCGACTTGCCGCCGAGTTCCAGCGTCACGCTGGTCAGATGCCTGGCCGCCGCCGCCATCACCACTTTGCCGATCGCCGGGCTGCCGGTGAAGAAGATGTGATCGAAGGGCAGCTCGAGCAGCGTGGTCGACACCGAGGCATCGCCGTCGAAAATCGCGACCTCGTCCTCCGAGAACAGCTCGCGGATCAGCCGCACCATCACCGCGGTGGTGTGCGGTGTCATCTCGGATGGTTTCAGGATCACGGTATTGCCGGCGGCCAACGCCGACACCAGCGGCCCCAGCGTCAGATTCGCCGGGTAGTTCCAGGGCGAGATGATCAGGCAGCGGCCGCGCGCCTCGTGCTGTACCCAGGCCTGGGTGCCGAACATCATCATCGTCGGGAATACCCGCTGTGGCTTCGTCCAGCGGCGCAGGTGGCGCAGCGCGTCGTTGGCTTCGGCCACGATCGGCAGGATTTCGGTCAGGTCGACTTCAGCCGCGGGCTTCTTGAAGTCGCGCATACCGGCGTCGTAGAAATCCGGTGTTGCCGCCAGCACCGCCGCCTTCAGCTTGCGGATCTTGGCGGCGCGCTCCTCGGCCGTGGAGGTTCGCAGCCGCAGCGCGGTATCGCGCTGGCGCTCGAATACGCGCAGGATCTCGGACTGCTTGGAGGCGACGGCGGTCGCCGCCGGCCTTGCTCCGGGCAAGTAGGACACATTGGCGTTCATCGACATCGCTCCTCCACAGAATAAAACGATCGGTCAGTGGCCGAATTATAGGCCCGCCGAGTCGCCGCGACTATTGTGACCGCGACCTTGGCAATGCTAGAACGTTCGGCGCGGCGGGCGTACTACCCGAACGTGGCGGTAGCCCTCAAAAAGAACCGCTGATAACGATGAGGAGCAGCAGCGAATGACCAGAAAGATGAATCCACTGGACGCCTCGTGGCTGTTCGTGGACTCGCAGCGCACGCCGATGCACGTCGGCGTGCTCGCCATCTTTTCGCTGCCCGCCGACGCCAGCCCCGATTTCATCAAGAACTTGTTCCTGCATCTGCGTGGCCCGGCGGCTTTCGTGGCGCCGTTCAACCTGCGCCTGCGGCAGCCGCGCATCACGATCTTCAGCAGCCGCTTGATTCCCAGCTGGGAGGAAGATCCGCAGATCGATCTGGATTACCACCTGCGTCATTCCGCGCTGCCGCAACCCGGTGGCGAGCGCGAACTCGGCGTGCTGGTGTCGCGTCTGCATTCGCATCCGCTGGATTTCGCCAGGCCGCTGTGGGAGTGCCACATCATCGAAGGCCTGGCCAATGATCGCTTCGCGCTGTACATGAAGATGCATCACTCGCTGGTCGACGGCGTTGGCGGCATGCGCATGGTCAGCCGCCTGCTGTCGCCGGACGATCATGTGATGAATCTGCCGCCGCCCTGGGCCGTCGGCACCGGCGAGAAGAAGCGTGTCGCGCGCCAGGCTGGCCCCAGCTGGCAGCAGCTCGCCGAGCAGGCCAAGGCGCAGGCGCGCTACCTGCCCGAAGTCAGTCGCGCGATCGCCGGTACCTGGGTTGAAACGCTGCAGAACACACACCCGGAACTGGGCTCACCATTCCGTGCGCCGCGCTCGATTCTCAATGGCAAGGTTTCCGCGCAGCGCCGGTTCGCGACCCAGCATTACGATCTGGCGCGGATGCGCGTGCTCGCCAAGCGCGCCAAGGTCACGCTCAATGATGTGTTTCTCGGCCTGTGCGCCAGCGCGCTGCGGCGCTATCTGGAAGAGCTGGACGCGCTGCCCGAGCAACCGCTGACCGCGGGCCTGCCGGTGTCGGTGCGGCCTGCAGGCGATGGCGACAGCGGCAATGCCATCAGCTTCATCATCGCCAACCTGCATACGCATATCGCCGATCCGCTGCAGCGTCTGGCGCTGATCCGCGAATCGACGCAGAAAGCCAAAGCCAAGTTCCAGACTCTGCCGAAAGAAGCGATCACCGCGTACACCAGCCTGTTCATGGCGCCGTTCATGCTGCAGCTGATGACCGGCATGGGCGGCCTGATGCGGCCGATGTTCAACATCACGATCTCGAACGTGCCCGGCCCGGACCAGACCCTGTATTTCAACGGCGCGCGCATGGACCAGATGTATCCGCTGTCGCTGCTCAGCCACGGCCAGGCGGTGAACATCACCGTGGTCAGCTATGCGGGCCAGTTCAACGTCGGCTATACCGGCTGCCGCGATACGCTGCCGCATATGCAGCGCATATCGGTTTACACCGGCGAGGCGCTGCTGGAGCTGGAGAAACTGCTGGGGATCGAGCCCGCGAAAGATTGATCGAGTTTCAATACGCGGCACTGTAGGAGCGGTCCTTGACCGCGATTGCGCACTGACGGATTCGTCGCGAGCCCGATCTCGATACCGACCCAATCAGGCAACCACCGGGTTGCTCTTTGCGGCCGATCGCGTTATAAAAAGAGCAACCAGGGGGTTGCTCATAAATACCGACAGAATCGAAAAGCAGGTGGTGTTGCGGGCGCAGCGCGAGCGCGTATGGCAGGCGGTCAGCGATGCCGGGCAGTTCGGACACTGGTTCGGCGTCGCTTTCGACGGCCCTTTCGTCGAAGGCGCCCGGATGATCGGCCGGATCACGCCGACGCGGGTCGACGCCGAAGTTGCCAAGCTGCAGCAGCCGCACGAGAACAAGCCCTTCGAGTTCCACGTCGACCGGATCGAGCCGATGGACCGGATCACGTTCCGCTGGCACCCGTTCGCGATCGAGCCCGGCACGGACTATTCGCAGGAGCCGATGACGCTGATCGAGTTCGTGCTCGACGACCACGCCGACGGCACGCGGCTGACGATCACCGAATCCGGCTTCGACCGCATTCCGCTGGCGCGGCGCGCGCAGGCCTTCGCCGCCAACGAGGGCGGATGGACGCATCAGATCGAGCTGATCCGCAAATACCTGCTGCTGCAGCAGGCCTGAACCCAGCCAGGATCCGGATTCCCCGATGCCGCAAAAATCCGCCGCACCGGGGCGGCTGTACGACAACGCAGCAGTGTTCGCCGCGCTCGGCGATGCTACGCGACTGCGCCTGGTCGCCCGGCTCTGCGAGAACGGCCCGCAGTCGATCGTCCGGCTGACCGAAGGCGGCGAAGTGTCGCGGCAGGCAGTCACCAAGCATCTGCGCGCGCTGGAGCACGCCGGGCTGGTACGCAGCGGCCGTAGCGGCCGCGAGCGCCTGTGGGAAGTCCGCACCCAGCGGCTGGCAGAGGCGCGGCGCTGCCTCGACCAGATATCCGAGCAATGGGACCACGCACTCGAACGCCTGCGCAGCCTCGTCGAAGCGGATTCCCGGTGAACCAATCCCGCCGCGCGCATCGTCATCTCGAAAAAACTCGCCGACCCTTGTCGAAACCGTGACTTCCGGTTCGTCGTATCAGTAGAGCCCGGAATCAAGGGCCCTAACTGAAACCCGAAACCTGTAGGAGATACGCCGATGAAGTTCATGGTGATAGTCAAGGCGGACCAGGACACCGAGGCCGGCGTGATGCCGAGCGAGGAGTTGCTGACCGAGATGGGCAAGTTCAACGAGGAGCTGGTGAAGGCCGGCGTGCTGCTCGCGGGCGAGGGGCTGCACCCGAGTTCCAGGGGCGTGCGCGTGCGGTTCTCAGGCAAGCAGCGCAGCGTCATTGCCGGGCCTTTCGCCGAAACCAAGGAGTTGGTCGCCGGTTTCTGGCTGATCCAGACCCCATCCATGGACGAGGCGATCGAGTGGATCAAGCGCGCACCGTTTGACGGCGGCACCGAGATCGAGATTCGCAAGTTGTTCGAGGCGGAAGACTTCGGCGCCGAGTTCACGCCGGAGCTGCGCGAGCAGGAAGAGCGCCTGCGTGCAGCCGTGTCGGAGAAGCACTAGCGAGGCTCTACCTCAGACCGACGAGCACTGGCAGCCGAACGAGAACAGCGGAACCACCGAAGACACCGACGGCACCAAAAAATAGATCAACATCGCGACGCTGCAGCGCGCCTTCGCCGGCTAGCGCTGACTGTTTTCCAATCGCCAATCTAATTACCGATTAAAGGAATACATCATGACCACCATCACACCGTATCTATCGCTCAACGGCCAGTGCGAGGCCGCGTTCAAGTTCTACGAGCAGCACCTGGGCGGCAAGATCGAAGCGATGATGACCTTCGGCGAGACCCCGGCCTGCGGGCATGTCTCGGCCGATCATCAGAAAAAGATCATGCATGCCTGCATTGCGCTCGGTGAGCAGAGGCTGATGGGCTCGGATGGGATGCCCGAAGAAGCCCACAACGGCGTCAAGGGCTGCTCGGTCGCGCTAGGCGTCGACAGCATCGCCGAGGCGGAACGCATCTTCGCGGCGCTGTCGCAGAACGGCACGGTGGAGATGGCGCTGGATAAAACCTTCTGGGCGGTGCGTTTCGGCGCAGTGACCGATCAGTTCGGCGTGCCCTGGCTGATCAACTGCGAGAAGGACGGCTGAGGTTTGGCCCGCGTCACACCCTGCAGCCAGGGCAAGTCGATATTGAGCACTTCCCGATACAGGACCAGGATTGCCGCGAGAGCCAGTTTTTGTGCGGGCTGCCGCCGTCAGATCGGCAGCCAAATGAGTGAGAAAGGCCTCGACTTCCTGCGGCCCCAGGCCGCGCGGATGTCGCTGGCCATGAAAACGGATGAAGCGTTTAATCCAGAGCAGATAGGCCTCTTCGGTACGGAGATTGTAGTGCTTGCCCCGAATCTTGAACCGCACCGCCTGCAACAGCCCCCAGAGGCTTTTCCTGTGACGCCGTATTCGACGAATAATCTGCCCCATCAATCCCTATCCGCTTTGCGATCAAGTGACTCACACGAAGGTTTTAAGGGGTTACGCTTCACGTGTCCGGGCTACGGGTCACAATTAGACGGGCCGATTTGGCGTCGGGCGGAGAAGAGCATCGCCTTCACAGAGGAGACACTCCCATGAACAAAGTGACGCCTTTCCTCATGTTCAACGACCAGCTCGAAGCGGCGATCGAGTTCTACACCGCGACGTTTCCGAACTCCGAAGTACGCAACGTCGCCCGCACGGGCAAGGACGGTCCCATCAGCTCCGCCGAGTTCGTCGTTGGTGGTCAACTCTTCATGGGCTACAACGGAGGTTCGTACTTCAGCTTCTCTGAGGGGGTCTCGCTCTACGTGAACTGCGCGGATCAGGATGAAGTGGATGAATACTGGGACAAGCTCGTGAAGGCAGGAGCGAAGCCCACGGCATGCGGTTGGATCAAAGACCCCTTCGGTCTCTCCTGGCAAATTGTCCCGAGACGATTCACCGAGCTGATCCGTGATAGGGACCCCAGGAAGGTGAAGGCTGTGATGGAAGCCATGATGACGATGGTGAAGCTCGACGTGGCTGAGCTCGAGAGAGCCTACAACGAGGCGTAGTCGTGCTCGTCCAGTCAGATGCCCGAGCTTTCCATGAATGCTGTTCAACCATGCGTTGCAGCCGCACAGCCCGCCTCCGGCGGGCTGTGCGGCTGAACTGGGTCGTTGAGGCTGTAGAAAAATGAAATCGGGCACTGAAAGTCGAGCGAGAAACCCACCCTGCGCGAGTTCTGATCGACTCGTTGAAGTCGAGCGCGTCAGAATTCAACGTAGGCGTATAGGTTTCCGCTTTTCTGGCAGTTCAGGGCGGGCGCTCGAACATTTTTCTACAGCCTCGTTAGACCGCACAAAACGCCGCGCACTTGACTCGGAAGACATCTGTCCATACATTTGCCGCTGTGGACATCGACTGGGATCCCAAGGAGGCTGAGGCAAACCTCCGAGACCACGGAATGTCATTTGCCGAGGCGGCGACCGTACTGACGGACGAGTACGCGTTGACGCGGGACGATCCGGATTCCATTGGTGAGCAGCGCTTCGTTTCCCTCGGAATGAGCGCTACTGGTGCCTTGCTCGTGGTGGTTTACACCCACCGTGAACCCAACATCTATCGCCTGATCTCCTCGTGGAAGGCGAACAAACCGCAAAGGAAGCAGTATGAAAAAGGTCACCGCTGAACCATATCGTGACATCGATTTCTCCAAGGCCACGCGGGGCCCCGTCATCCCTGCCGAGTCGGGCAAGACAAAGATCTCAATTCGTATCGACAACTCCGTCATCGAGTATTTCCGCGCTCAAGTTGAGCGTGCTGGTTCTGGGAACTACCAAACGCTGATGAACGATGCTCTGGTTGCGTTCATTCAGCAGCGTTCCGTCGTCGATGCAGTGCGACAGGTTGTACGAGAAGAGCTATCAATCCCAAGAGCAAAGCCGAAGCAAACGCGGGCGCGTACTGTTGCTGCGTGAGCGTGCGTTCAACCCGGCGCTCAACCGTAAGCGCCCGAAAAGCCGGGCACCCCGCTTAGTTCTGCGTTTGGACGACACAACAGGCCGCATTTCTCAGGTCGATTTTCGGGTGTTACTATGGTGACACCCAATCTGGAGTGCCCGGACGTGTCTACGACATCACTGAAGCTTCCTGAAGACGTAAAGCTGCTTGCTGCTGCGGCTGCAAAGCAGCAAGGTGTCACACCCCATGCATTTATGGTTGATGCCATTCGTGCCGCAGCCACAAATGCGGAGCGGCGAGCGCAGTTCGTCGCTGACGCTGTTGCTTCAAGAAAAGAAGCAGTTAAATCTGGCAAGGGGTACGCAGCGGCGGAGGTACATGCCTACCTGCAAGCTCGGGTTCAGGGTAAGTCCACCCCAAAGCCGAGGGCAAAAACCTGGCGCGCGTAATCTACGCCGAGCGAGCGCTCTCTGATCTCGTCAGGCTCACCGATTTTCTCTTGCAGGCTGAGCCAGCCGCTGCGCCGGAAACGGTGGATCTCATCGCCGAGGCTGTGCAAGTCCTTGAGAATCATCCCCTGATAGGGCGCTCCGCGGAGCAGGGGCTAAGAGAGCTCGTTATTTCTCGTGGCAGGTCTGGCTATGTTGCGCTGTACAGCTATGAGCTGGAGCAGGACATGGTGCTTGTGCTTTCAGTACGACATCAACGCGAAGCTGGCTATGTGCCGGAGTAGGTGGCGTGTCGTCCAACATAAGCACTAGTACACAATTGCCGAGCGAATCGCGTCATGCAGCGTCGGCGCGCTCGCCAGCACGCTGGTCGTGTCGAGGCCGATCGGCGCGCCGCGCAGGTCGGTGAATACGCCGCCGGCTTCGCGCACGATCACCGTCAGCGCGGCGATGTCGAGGATGTTGACGTCGGACTCGAGAACCGCGTCGATGCGGCCCGTTGCCAGCAGGTGGTAGTGCAGAAAATCGCCGTAGCCGCGGATCCGGTGCAGCCGCGGGATCAGCGCGCCGAGGCGCGACCAGGCTTCAGGCTGGCGCGCGAGACTCGCCAGGTTGCCGGTCGACAGCGTGGTTTTTTCGATCGCCGACGCCGTCGACACCGCCAGGCGTTCGCCGTCGAGCCAGGCGCCTGCACCTTTTTCCGCATGGATGATTTCACCGCGGCCGCCGTTCCAGCACGGCGCGCTGGATACGCCCAGCACCAGCTCACGGCGATGCATCAAGGCAATCTGCACCGAGAACATCGGATAACCGCGGACGAAGGACTTGGTGCCGTCGATCGGGTCGACCAGCCACAGATACTCGGCGTCGGCGCGGTCGCGGCCGGTTTCTTCGCCGTAAAAACCATACTCCGGAAAGCGCTGCTTCAAAATCGCGCTGATCGCCTTCTCGGCGGCGACGTCGACCTCGGTCACCGGGCTCGCGTCGGACTTGTAGTCGACTGCGAAATTACCGCGGTACGCGCGGCGGATGATGGCGTTGGCGGCATCGGCGGCATCTAGCGCGGCTTGCAACTGGGGGCTGGGCATCGGCATCGGAACCGGTAGGGAGTCGGCGGGGCGAATGATAACTTGCAAGACAGCCGAGCCCGCGGCTGGGTAGAATCCACGCCGCAGGTTCCTGACGGCCGTTCGGCCGAAGGGTTAAACGGGAAGTTCGTGCAAAGCGAACACTGCCCCCGCAACGGTAAGTGGGAAGCCACGGCGATACGCCACTGGATCGGTCGCGATCCGGGAAGGTGCCGACGGCATGGCCCACGAGTCCGGAGACCGGCCTGCGAAGCCTCGGCCCGAACGTGCCGAGTCACCAGTCTGTTGCGGCGCGCGGGGACGTGTGCCGTGGGGAGAACCATCCGTGAAGTCTTTGTTCCAGCCTCTGCTGTTAGGGGCGATGCTCGCCGCGCCTGCCGTTTCCGTTGCCGATACCGATTCGGCTCCCACGCAACTCGATCCGGTGGTGGTGACGGCTACCGGCAATCCGACGCCGCTCACTGAGGTGCTGGCGCCGCTGCTGGTGATCACCCGCGAGCAGATCGAGCAGGCGCAGGCGGGCGATCTGGCCGAGCTGCTGCGCTTTTTCGCCGGCGTCGAACTCGGCCGCAACGGCGGCCCCGGATCGACCACCTCGGTGTTCATCCGCGGCGGCGAATCCAATCACACGCTGATCCTGATCGACGGCGTGCGCGTCAATCCCGCAACCTCCGGCGGCGCCGCGCTGCAGAACATCGCGCCCGATTCGATCGAGCGCATCGAAGTCGTCAAGGGCCCGCGCGCGACACTGTATGGATCGGACGCGATCGGCGGCGTCGTCAATGTGATCACGCGCAGTGGCGGCCTCGGCACGACGCTCGGCGCCAGCCTGCGTGGCGGCAGCGACGATACCGTCGACGGCAGCGTGCGCGCGGGGTACGCCGGCGAGCGCAGCAGCGCCAGCCTGCAGGTTCAGCACGAGGACACCGACGGCTTTCCGGCGCTGCGCGGTTTCGATCAGGACACCGGCTACCAGCGCACCAGCGTCAATGCCGACGGCAGCCTGAAGATCGGCGAGGCCACGATCGGCGCGCGTCTGTGGGACGCCCGCGGCGATGTTGAGTACTACGGCTACGACGCCAATTTCGACCGCGCCGTCGTATCCCAGGACTATCGCAACCAGGTCGCCGCGATCGACGCGACGCTGCCTTTGAACGACCGCCTCGGTGCGACCGTGAAAGTCAGTCGGATGCAGGACAGTGTCGAGCAGAACCAGAGCGACGACGAAGTCGAGACGATCCGCAGCGGGGCCGACGCCGGCCTGGTATGGACGCTGCCGAATCAGCGGATCACCGGTGGCGCCGGCTTCGTCCACGAGAGAGTCAGCGCACTGAGTTTCGGCAGCGCGATCGCCGAGGGCCGCGACGTCGGCACGCTGCATCTGCAGGACGAGTTGCACTACGGCCGCCACCGGGCGGTCGTCGGGGGCAGCTTCAGCGACTATGAAGGTTTCGGCAGCCGCTTCGACGGCACGCTCGATTACGGCTTCGATCTCAGCGACGCGACGCGGCTGGTCGCATCGGCCGCAACCGGCTTCCGCGCTCCCGACGCGACCGATCGCTACGGCTTCGGCGGCAATCCCGACTTGAAACCGGAGAAGGCACGCAACTACGAACTCGGCCTGCAGCAGCGCCTGGGCGCCTACCAGCGCGCCGATCTGCGAGTGTTCCGCAGCGACGTGGAGGATCTGATCAACACGATCTGTGACGAGAATTTCAACTGCACCGCGGTCAACGTCGACCAGTACCGCAACACCGGCGTGGAGATCAGCTACCACCTCAACTGGGACCACTGGTCAGCGACGCTCACCGGCCTGACTCAGGACCCGGAAGACCGCGCAACCGGCGAGCAGCTGCTGCGCCGCGCGAAGAACTCGGCCGCGCTGAAGCTGAGCCGTAGCTTGGGCATCTACAATGCGGGCATCGATGTGCTCGGCAGCGGTCCGCGCAAGGATTTCGGCGGTGTCGAACTGGGCGGCTACATGCTGATTGATCTGACCGGCGGCGTGCGTCTGGGCGAGCATGTGGCGCTGCGTCTGCGCGTCGAGAATCTGCTCGACAAGGACTATCAGACCGCCGCCGGATACAACCAGCAGGATCGCAGCTACTATGCGACCGCGAGCTATGCCTACTGAAGCGGCGCACCGGTTAACGGTCTACCAGCTGCACCTGTAGGAGCGGGTCATACCCGCGACTGTGCCGTTCAAGGCCGGAGTCGCGGGTATGACCCGCTCCTACAGCGGCGGCGATGGCCTCTCCGGGCCGGTATGTGGCCAGAATGCCGTTCACCGTGCAACGAACTTCTGATTCAGGCAACCAGCGGAGCCGTCATGGGTAATCGACTAAGCAAAATCGTCACGCGCACCGGCGACAAGGGCACCACCGGCCTGTCCACCGGCGACCGCGTGCCCAAGTTCGACCCGCGCGTCAAAGCGATGGGCGAGACCGACGAGCTGAATTCTCAGATCGGCGTGCTGCTGACGCAGAAGTTGCCGGCGGATATCCGCGCGACGCTGGAACGCGAGCAGCACACGCTGTTCAATCTCGGCGGCGAGCTGTCAATGCCGGGCGCGGTGTTCCTGAAAACCGCGGACGTGGAGCGGCTCGAGGCGGCCGGTGAAGCGCTCAATGAGCTGCTGCCTCCGCTCAAGGAATTCGTGCTGCCGGGCGGCACGGTGCAGGCCGCGACCTGCCATGTCGCGCGAGCGGTGGCACGCCGGCTCGAGCGCCAACTATGGGAGCTCAACGCGGCGGAGCCGCTGAACGAGGAACTGCTGCGCTACGCCAATCGCATGTCGGACTACCTGTTCATCGCCGCGCGTACGCTGGCGCGCATCGACGGAGCCACCGAACCGACCTGGGTGAAGTACTGACACAATAAGTAACACCGGCCGGCCATGCCCTGGTCGGCTTGTTGCTTATCAAGCGCTGGCCACCAGCAGCGGGGATTTTCATGTCGCATGACCATCGGGCAAAGAGGCCGGCCGGCCGGGTCCGCATCGGCTGGGTCGTTGGTTTGGTGCTGTTGCTGCTGTTGATCGCGATTGGCGTTTTCGTCAAGACCGGGCCGCATTCGATCGGCGCAGCGAAGCTGCCGGCACCGGAAGCCGCCGCCGTGGATACCAAGCCGAACCTGCTGGTGATCATGACGGACGATCTCGATCAGCCGGCTTTCGACCTGATGCTTCGAACCGGCTGGCTGCCGAACATCCAGCACGGCATCGTCGATCGCGGCGTGAGCTTCGACAACAGTTATGTGACCGATCCGGTCTGTTGCCCGTCGCGCGCCACGTATTTCACCGGCGAGTACGCGAAGAATCACGGCATCCTCAGCGTCACCAAGGGCGTGGCGTACTGGTATCTGGCGGCGGAGAATCGCGAAGATCGTGCGCTCGGCGTGATGATGCAGCAAGCCGGCTACTACACCGGCCACATCGGCAAGTACCTCAACGGCTACGGCATGTTCTCGGCCGAAGACCATGTGCCCAAGGGCTACGACGAGTGGTATGGCCTGGTGGATCCTTCGACTTACGACATGTACGACTACAAGGTGAACCTGTCGAAAGCCGCGACCGGCAAGACCGAAGTGCGGCAATACCATGCCGACCATCGCAGCGGTGCCGACTACCAGACCGACAAGCTCGGCGACTGGGCGCTGGAATTTCTCGACGGCGCGAAAACCAGCGGCAAGCCGTTCTATCTGACGCTCAAGCCGGTCGCGCCGCATATCGAGACGCAGAGCTTCCGCGACGATCCGAAGCTCGGCTATCGCGGTACGTTCCGCGAATACATCCGCCCGGCACCACGGCACGAGTGCCTGGTGCAGCGTTTCATGCCGGATTACGTCGCGCAGGAAAAGCCCGGTGAATGGTGTTCGCGCAGCCTGCCGGACAGCCTGGAGTTTTTATCCAAGCGGCCCTCGTTCAATGTGCTCGATGCCAACAAGCACCCGCGGCTCGAGCAGGTGCTGCAGAAGCTCACCGTGGAGAACGGTGACATCGGGGCGCTGGAACGCCAGCACCAGTTCCGCATGGCGGCGATGATCGCGGTCGACGAGATGATCGGCCGGGTGCTCGTCAAACTCGACGCCGACCAGCAGATGCAGGACACGATCATCGTGTTCACTTCGGACAACGGCTACTTCTTCGGCGAGCACGGGCTCAATTCCAAGCTGCTGCCGTACGAGGAATCGATCCGCGTGCCGCTGGTGATCCGTGTGCCCGGCACGCACAGAGGTACGCACGTTCCGGCGATCGCGCTGAACAATGATCTGGCGCCGACCCTCAGCGACTACGCCGGCGCGCATCCACTGCGCGACAGCGATGCTTTCGACGGCCGCAGCCTGCGTGCGCAGTTGTCCGATACACCGGCGATATCGGCGCGGCACCAGTTCATGGTCGAGCATTTCATCGAGGCGACGACGATGGAGCTGGCAGCGGATTTCCCGCTGTATCACAAGCTCTCCGAAGTCGCGACGCAGTTTCTCGGCAAGCTCGCCGGCTTCGAGTTCGGCGCGCTCGGCAACCTCAGCTATCCGCCGTACAAGGCAGTGCGCCGGCAGGTCGACGGCGACAACTGGCTGTACGTGCAGTGGTACGACGCGCTGACCAATCGCGTGCAGGTCACCGATGTCGGCCAATGGAAAGTCGATTTCGAGGAGCTGTACGATCTCGATCGCGATCCGTTCCAGATGGTGAACCTGGTGCCGCTGCTGCAGGATGCGGATTACGTGCGCGCGGCTGCGGCGATGGCGAAGATGAAGGGTGATCTGGAGGCGTTCAAAGAGTGCAAGGGCGAGAGTTGTCGCGAGGCGGAGGATCGGTGAGCGGCCACGTCGGCAAAGGCATGCCGACGGATCAACGCGCGGGCTCGTCGTACTTGCTGCTGTTTTGTTCGAGCAGAGCCGCGAGCTGGGCACGCGAAAACCATCGGCCCGCTTTCATGACTCCGAGCGGAGACTTCAGCGTCTCCAAAGACGTCAGTGGGTTCTTGTCCACCAGCACGAGGTCGGCGCGCAGTCCCTGTGTCACGGTGCCGAAGCCTTGGGCACCCGGCACCGTCTTCGCAATGAACTCGCCCGGTGTGCGCGTGGCCGCGGACAGCGCATCAAAGGGTGACAGTCCAGCCTTCACCAGCGCGCGCAATTCGTCATGAATCGAGTAGCCGGGATACATGCCTGGTACGACCGGGCTGTCGGTGCCGGCGAGCAGCGGCACACCTTTGGCTTGCAGGGCCTTGGTGAACTCGCCCAGGAACGCGAGCACGTCTTCTGCGCGGGCGCTGGCCGGCATGTCGGCACGGGCATAGGATGCGTTCGCCCAGTCGGCGCGCACGTTGGGTGTCATGAACGCCGCACGCGGATCGTGCATCGACCTGCTTGGGCCGCCCCCACTGGCGTGTGATCACTTCGTTGGTGGACAGCGTCGTCGTAACGTAGGCGCCAGAGCGAAAAGTGTCGGCGACCACGCTCTTGATACGTGAACGATCTTCGTGATCCTCAAACGCCGTGTAGAGGAACTCTTCGGCGTGCGCCACCATCACCTGGCCTTCGAACAAGGCTTTCGGCAGTCCGACCGAGCGCACTCCGTGTCCGACTACGGCCATGCCTTGGTTTTGGGCCTCGGCTACGATGGCCGCGAAAACCGGCGGACTCAGTTCGTTGTAGACCTTGATGAAATCGTAGCCGTTCGCTTTGGCCAGCTGCACAGCGCTGCGCGCCAACTCGGGTGTCGATACCGTCAAGCCTTCACCGCCACCATGCAGTTTGAACGCGAAGAAAATCCGAGGGCTTGCGATGGGTGCGCTCTCGATTCCTTGTGAAATCACACCAACGGCCGCGATCGGATCGCCGCCCATGTGCAGAACCGTGGTCACACCATTGGCGACATACAACGCCAGGTCGTCCGGCTTCGAAACATGCACATGCATATCCGCGAGGCCCGGCAACAGGTAGGCCGTCCCGTTTCCCTCGATGCGCTGCGCTCCTTCCGGAATCGGTACACCCTTCAAGGGCCCGATCTGCAGTATGGCCTTGTCCTGCACCAAGACCGTCTGATGTTGGAGGATGTGCTGCCGGTCCATCGGCAGCACGTTCACGTCGACGAACGCGACAGGCAGGTCCGCGTGAGCGGAGTGCGACCAAACCAATGCCAGCGACAACAGCATGCCGAAAGTCGTGTGCATGGAAAAACCCGTTGAATTCTCAGGTTTCAAGCTACAGCCGAGGGCGAATAGATACAAGGAAAACGCAGCGCGCGTGCGCGTACTTCTCGCCGGCAAGCGCCACCTCCGGCAGGGTTTGCCGGCCATCTCCGTGGATACCAAGAAGAAAGAACTCGTCGGCAACGACCGTCATGTAGAGCAGACCGAGTGGTTAGGCGCGTGTGAAGCGGCGGAAGACGCCAACAAACTACCCGCCAGCCGGAAGGTCGTAGAGCGCCAACACAACGTCCTCCCCGTCGATATCGACTTCCAACACCTGGTTGATCGGCTCACCGCTCACAGCCAGTTGATCGAGCGCCGCCTTAAACAGCAGCCGCTGAACGTCCTTGTTCACCGCCGGGATGATGATCATCAGGCCAGCATGCAGCGGCTCCACTGCATAGAGCCGCCGAAAATCCGCCGCGTTGTTGGTCACCAACACGAAATCGCCCTCGCGGGCATAGCGCAGAACCTGCGGGTCTTTCCAGCCCGCGCGGCCGACATGAGCAACGTGATGCGCCGCGTGCCCGGCCTGCGCAGCAACGGCAACCAGGTCAACGGTCAGGCATTCGTCAATCAAAAACCTCACACCTTGAGTGCAGACAAGGGCACGCGCACGCGATGCGCGGACGGGCGATCCTGCCAAGGCTGCCGGCGCGGACGGCCGCGCTGTGGATACGCTGCGGCATACACTGGCGCAAGCTGGATCATCTCGGCGGTGAGGCGGGGATAGCCCGCCTGCAGATCAGCCGGGGTTGATCCCTCCGCCGCCAGCGCCGCAATCAGATGCACCGGTACGCGCGTACCACGGAACACTGGCTCGCCGCCGAGGATTTCCGGATCGCTCACCACCATATGCCGGGCACGCTGCAACTGGCGCAGCGACTCCGCCAGCTCCCGCCGCGGCGCCCGCAGATCAATCTTGAGCAAGCCGTCATCGAGCGAAAGCATCGTCGATGACGAAACGGCCAGGGCATCGAATACCTGCCGCCGCAGCTCGGGGAAAAAACGATCCGCCAAACGCCGCTCCAGCGTCAGCGACAACAGCGCCTGGCGATTCAGCAGCCGAACCGATTGGCCGGCCCGCTCACGGATCACCGGCACCACCGTCTTTTTGTCGATCGCATTGTTCACCGCCTTGAGCGGAAGCCGGGTCAGCACCGCGGCTTCGGTGGCCGTGAACAAGGAGCTGTCGTAACTCTGCATCGGACACCTATATATGTTCTTCGTACAGAGAACATATAGTCCGATCTGCCGGGAGAAAGCAAGGGAAATCCTGGCAAGGATGGCCAGGCAGTTCCTCGGCAAGCTCGCCGGCGACAACTGGCTGTACTTGCAGTGGTACGACGCGCTGACCAATCGTGTGCAAGGGCGAGAGTTGTCGCGAGGCGGAGGATCGGTGAGCGCCGATCGCGCGCAATCGCGGTCAAGGACCGCTCCTACAGGAATATTGCGGACCGTCGTTTCGCGACTGTAGGAGCGGTCCTTGACCGCGATGAAGCGAGACGTCGCTCACAAAAAAGGCCGGATCGTCACGATCCGGCCTTTTTCATTTGCTGCCTCTTTTACTTCATGCCCTTCGCGTCGGCCTTCAGCGCTTCCGCACGGTCCGTCTTTTCCCATGAGAACGCGGTGTACTTCTCGCCGTTGGCGCCGACGACGTCGAAAGGCTTGCGGCCGAAGTGGCCGTAGCTCGCGGTCAGCTGGTACATCGGGTGAATCAGATCGAGCATCTTGACGATGCCGTAAGGGCGCAGGTCGAAGTGCTTGCGCACCAGCTTCTCCAGGCTCTCGTCGCTGAGCTTGCCGGTGCCGAAGCTGGTGACGAAGATCGACGTCGGCTCGGCCACGCCGATCGCATAGCTCACCTGCACTTCGCAGCGCGCGGCCAGGCCGGCAGCGACGATATTCTTGGCGACGTAGCGCGCCGCATAAGCCGCGCTGCGGTCGACCTTGGACGGGTCCTTGCCCGAGAACGCGCCGCCGCCATGGCGGGCCCAGCCGCCGTAGCTGTCGACGATGATCTTGCGGCCGGTGAGGCCGCAGTCGCCGACCGGGCCGCCGATGACGAAATTGCCGGTCGGGTTGATGTGGAACTTGGTGTTCTTGCTGATCCACTTCGCCGGCAGCACCGGCTTGAGAATCTCTTCCATCACGCCTTCGCGCAGCGTCTTCAGCTTGACGCTCGGATCGTGCTGGGTCGACAGCACCACCGCGTCGAGGCCGACGGCGACGCCGTCCTTGTAGCGCAAGGTGACCTGGCTCTTGGCGTCCGGGCGCAGCCACGGCAGCGCCGACTTCTTGGCTTTGCGGACCTTGGACTGCTGCTCGACGATGCGGTGGCTGTAGTAGATCGGCGCCGGCATCAGCTCCTTGGTTTCGTCGCAGGCGTAGCCGAACATCAGGCCCTGATCGCCCGCGCCCTGTTCTTCGGGGCTCTTGCGGTCCACGCCCATGGCGATGTCCGGCGACTGCTTGCCGATCAGGTTGAGCACGCCGCAGGTGGCGCCGTCGAAGCCGACGTCGGAGCTGGTGTAGCCGATGTCGGTGATGACCTTGCGCACCAGCGCTTCGAGGTCGATCCAGGCGGTGGTGGTGATCTCGCCGGCGACGATCGCGACACCGGTTTTGACCAGAGTCTCGCAGGCCACGCGCGCGGCCTTGTCCTGCGTCAGGATCGCATCGAGAACCGCATCCGAGATCTGGTCGGCGACCTTGTCGGGATGGCCTTCGGAAACGGATTCGGACGTGAACAGATATTCGGACATCAACGCACTCCAGGGAAGAACCAAGCAAAAGGCAGAAAACGAAGGTGTGCATCCGTGCATGCGGATGCACGGATGGTTGCGCATTGTAGCGACAGCTTTTGGCTACCGATAGGGAAGCGGTCCGGAGCCAGAGCCGTTGTGGCCGCGCGACCGATAGGTAAGCCGTACTACCGCACCAGAGCCCGAAGCGCATCCAGATGTTGCGGATATTCGCCCGCCAGTTGCGACAGGCTCATGAAATCGTGGTCGGCGTAGTCGAAGCCCGGCAGCACGACTTCGGACACCAGCGCATGAGCGACGTCCGGCGGCAGCTCGCTGGCTTTCCAAACCCCGCCCGGCACTGCCAGGAACAGCGACTGGCCGGGTTCGATACCCAGGGTGACGGTGCGCAGGCTGCCGTCGGCGGTCAGCAGCCGGTAATCGACCGGGCCGCCGTGCTGCAGGTAATGCAGGATCGTCGAGCGGTTGCGATGCAGGCGGCCGAGCGGCGAGCGCCGGTCCAGCAGATAGTGGATCGAGCTGGCGGCGGCGCGGGCGCCGGCCGGCGTATCGATCAGGCGGCCATCGGTGTAGATGCGGCGGAAGTAGCCGCCTTCGGGGTGAGCTTCAAGGCCGAGACGAGCAATCCAGTCCGCGGCTACCGTCACGACCCGCTCAGCCGAAGTGACACACGTAGTGCAGCGGCTCCAGCGCTTCGATGTCGAAGGCGGAGTCGCCCGGCACGTCGAACGACTGGCCGCCGGCGTAATCGGTCCATCCGGCCGCGCCGCTCAGCCTGACCCGGCAATGGCCGGCAACCAGCTCCATGCGCTCGGCAGCGGCGGTGGTGAAATGGAGCCAGGCCGGCGATGACGCCGCCGGCAGCGTCGCCGGCAGGATCACGCCGACAGACTTGCGCGTGCCGTCGGCGAACAACACCGTGTGGCTGACGCATTTGCCGTCGAAATAGAGGTTGGCCCGGGTCTGCACCGACACCTGGTCGAGCGTCGCCGCGGACATCAGACCTCTTCCATCACGAAGTCGAGCTTGCCGGCGCCGCAGTCGGGGCAGGTCCAGTCGTCCGGTACGTCTTCCCAGCGGGTTCCCGCCGGAATGCCTTCGAACGGTAGGCCTTTTTCTTCGTCGTAGACGAAATCGCAAACCAGGCAGCGCCACTTCTTCATGATGGAAACAATTCGTTGAGGGGATGGGAGACAGCAAAAAGGCGGCGCGGTAGATGCGCCGCCTTGGCCCCGGATTATGCCTGATCAGAGCGCGCCTAAGCGGCCTTCCGCCCCGCGTACTGAGCCAGCACCCGCTCGCGGAGTTCCGGCTTGATGTTGGCGCGACTCATGTCGCCGCGATGATGGGCGACCACTTTCGGGTTCATGACCTTGAACCACAGCGGCGGAAAGTAGGCCAGCAGGATCATCGACGCATAGCCCGAAGGCAGCTGCGGCGCCTCTTCGAAGTGGCGCAGCGACTGGTACGGCCGCGTCGGATTGGCGTGGTGATCGGAGTGGCGCTGCAGGTGATAGAGAAACAGGTTGGTGACGATGTGATTGCTGTTCCAGGAGTGATGCGGCTGGCAGCGTTCGAAAGAGCCATCCGCGCGCTGCTCGCGGCGCAGGCCGTAGTGCTCCAGGTAATTCACCACTTCCAGCAGGCTGCCGCCGTAGGCCGCCTGCAGCAGCATGAACGGCAGCGCGATCCAGCCCAGCCAGGCGGTCATCGCTATGAGGATCAGCGCGCTCAAACCCCAGGACTGCAGATTGTCATTGCTCCAGTGCCAGACCGAATGCCCCTGTTTGGCCAGCCGGCGCTTCTCGATGTTCCAGGCCGAGGCGATCGAGCCGGACAAGCAGCGCGGCAGGAACTCCCAGAAGGTCTCGCCGAAGCGCGCCGAGGCCGGGTCTTCCGGCGTCGCCACGCGCACATGATGGCCGCGGTTGTGCTCGACGTAGAAGTGCCCGTAGATCACCGGTGCCAGCGCGATCTTGGCCAGCCAGCGGTCGAGCCTGTCGGTCGCGTGGCCAAGCTCGTGGCCGATGTTGATCGCCGCGCCGGATACACCGCCAACGGTCAGCAGCAGGCCGAGCAGCTCCCACCAGGCTAGGTTCTGGCTCACCGCGATCCAGGTGCCGACGATAAAGCTCAGGTATTGGATCGGGATCGCGACATACACCGCCCAGCGGTAATAGCGCTCCTGCGACAGGCTGGGCACGCGCGACTCCGGCGGATTGTCGGCGTCGGTACCGCGCAGCCGGTCGAGCAGCGGGATCACGCCGTAGACGAAGATCGGCCCCAGCCACCAGAACAGGCCCCAGCCGGTCAGCGAATAGCCGGCGAAGGCGTACAGCGGCAGCGCGACGATGACCGCGCCGAACAGCCAGAAAGGGCGCTTCCTGTCGGTCCAGACCGGCGTGGCGCTCGTTGTCGTACTCATGGTTTCTCCTCCGACTTGCATACATCCGATGGTGTTAATCGACCGTTCAATTAACTTAATGGAACTCAGGGTGCGGGGTCAAGTCCCCCGATGTGCGGAGACTTGCCTGGTTTTTGCTAGTGCTCGTCAACCGGTAGGCTACGGCCTCCTGCGGCTTCTCTGCCGCACTAAACCATCGATACCCCGGGCGGCTTCGCCGCTCGATCGGAGCCGCGTGTATCTCGTCGCGTTGAAAATGCTGTTCGGCGATCAGTCGAAGTACATGATGCTGGTCAGCGGCATGGCCTTCGCCACGCTGCTGATGGCGCAGCAGTCCGCGCTGTTCTGCGGCCTGATGAGCTGGACCTACTCGCCGCTGGTGAACATGAATGCGAGCATCTGGGTCGCCGACCCGAAGGTCGAGCAGGTCAACGAGAACAAGCCGCTGCGCGATACCGACGCCGACCGCATCCGCTCGGTCGACGGCGTGGCCTGGGCCGCGCCCTTGTACCAGGGCATCGTCGTCGCGCGCGATCCGACCAACAGCAACTTCAAGTTCATCACCCTGGTCGGCCTCGATCCGACCACGCTGGCGGGCGCGCCGGGACACATCCTGCAGGGCTCGCTGGCCGATCTGCGCCGGCCCGGCACCGCGATCATCGACGAGTTCGCGGTGGAGCGTTTCAGCGAAGGCCGCGACACCAAGATCGGCGTCGGTGACGTGCTTGAGCTCAACGACAACGAGGTCGAGGTGGTCGGCATCTGCGACGTGCAGCGGCCGTTCATCGGTGGCCCTTACGTCTATACGACCTACGATCGCGCGGTCTCCGGCTACGCCTACAAGTCGCGCAAAATGCTGAGCTTCGTGCTGGCCGAACCGGCGGCCGGCCTGACCGCCGAAGTAGTCGCGCGCCGCATCGAACAGGAGACCGGCCTGAAGGCCTACACCAACGACGAATTCCGCTGGTCGACGATCCGCTGGTTCTTCAAGAACACCGGCATTCCGGCGGTCATGGGCATTACCGTGTTCATCGGCCTGGTCGTCGGTATGGCGATCTCGGCGCAGACTTTTTATTCCTTCGTGCTCGAAAACACGCGCTTTCTCGGCGCGCTGAAGGCCATGGGCACGCCGACGCCGGTGCTGTGCAAGATGCTGCTGTTCCAGTCCGTGGCGGTCGGGCTGATCGGCTACGGCATCGGCATCGGCATCACCGTCGCATTCGGGCGAATGGCGATCAGTACGCGCACGATTCCGTACGCGATGCCCTGGCAGGTTCCGGCGATCGTGCTCGGCATCGTCTTGCTGATCAGCTCGGTGGCGGCGCTGAGCGGCATCCTGCGCATCGCCCGGCTCGAGCCCGCCATCGTGTTCCGCGCATGAGCAAGCAGATCCCGACTCTGACCCCGACTTCGGGCGAGGCGGTGCGCATGCGCGCCGTCGACAAGTACTTCGGCGAAGGCGATGCGCGCACGCATGTGCTGAAGGCCACCGACTTCGACGCGCCTTTGGGCGGCCTGGTGATGCTGGTCGGCCCCTCCGGCTGCGGCAAGACCACGCTGCTGTCGGTGCTCGCCGGCACGCTGAATACCGATGGCGGCGAGGTCATGGTTTTCGGCGAGCGCGTCGACAAGATGAAATCCGGCGCGCTGACGCAGTTCCGCGCGTACAACATCGGCTTCATCTTTCAGCAGTTCAACCTGATCCCGACGCTGACCGCCGGCGAGAACGTGTCGATTCCCTTGCTGATCCAGGGCAAGTCCAACGCGTACGCCTTGAAGCGCGCCAAGGAAGTGCTGGAACGCGTCGGCCTCGGCCACAAGGCCAACGAGCGGCCGAGCAAGCTATCCGGCGGCCAGCAGCAGCGCGTCGCCATTGCACGCGCGCTGGTGCACGAGCCGCGTCTGGTGATCTGCGACGAACCGACCTCGGCGCTGGATCGTGAAAACGGCACCTTGGTGATGCAGCTGCTGCGCGACGTCGCCGCCAGCCCCGACCGCACGGTGATCATCGTCACCCACGACAGCCGCATCTATTCCTACGCCGACCGCATGGCGGAGATGGAGGACGGCCGCGTGTTCCGCACGCTCAACTCGCCGCAGGAAATCGCCGCCGAGCATCACGGCCACTAGTGCCTAATTGCATTATACATCGATAGTATTATGATAACCCCCATTGCGGCGTTGGGGGGGATGAGATGGCTCGGGTGGCGGTGACACTGTCGTTCACGGCGGAAGTGGAGGCTGAGTTGGAG
>NZ_JAQGNT010000024.1 GCF_028291725.1 Hydrocarboniphaga sp.
GGTCCGTGAGCAGGTCCGCAAGGAACACGGGGCTACCCAGGAACCTCCCCCTCCCCCGCGTGCGGGGGAGGGCCGGGGTGGGGGCGGAAGGCGCGGCGCTGTCGTCTCGCCCCATCCGCGTTTGGCCGGTCCCGGGCATCAAGCCGGCTGCTATGAAGCGGCTGCGGTCTCTCCCGCCAGCAGGAGAGGGGAATTCACGTTAAGTTGGCGCCATTCTCCTTAAGGCGTGGACTCTCCGTAGCCGCCGCCGGGGCCGCCTCCGCCGCCCGGCCCGCGCCTGCGGCGGCCGCCACCGCCATCCGGCCCACCATCACGGTCCGGCGCCGCGCGGAACTGCGCGTTCCAGCGCTCCAGTTGCTCCGGCGTCAGCGTCGCGGCGACGGCCGCGTCGAAGCGCGCCTGGATCATCAGCTGCTCGCTCAGCTCTTGCCCCTGGCGCTGGACGAGTGGTTCCAGGCGCGCCAGGTAGTCCGCTTGTGTTTTCGAGAGCTGGTCGATCTGTCTGCGAAGGTCGTCGGCCTCGGCCGCGAGTCGGCGGCGTTCGGCGTCGTCGCGGTCGTAGGCGTTGAGCACGGCGGTCCGCTGCACGTCGCTGGCCTCGACTGCGCCCAGCGCCCGCATCACGGCCTTCTCGGTCGCCCGCGGCGAGGACTCGTCTCGACCGTGGCCGCGTGGCGGTTCGTGACTGCAGGCGCATAGCAGCATCAGGCCCAGCAACGGCAGGCCGCGCAGGATCGATGAGGCTGGGAGCTTCATGGTTCGCGTTGGTCGATGGGTGGCAGGCTTGCTGAACGATGACGCGGGGCGCGGTTAAGTGGCGTGGCGCGAAAGTAACGGAAAGTATTCGGCTCTTAGGGCAGGCGGGAAGCACCCGTCCTACGATGCTCGATTACTTCGTTACCAACCGTTGCAAAGCCCGCATGAGCAAACGGCGCCGGCGCTGTCTGAGCTTGATCATCGTGTCGTGCAGTGAGTCCACTTGGACTCTGAATCAACCCAAGGAAGCCGCCATGCGCATCACCCGAACCCACAGTCTTGCTGGCGTCATCGGTGCGGCTCTGTTGACGGCCGCCTCCAGCGCTTTCGCCGAAGCCACTATCGACGAGGTCTACAAGGCGGCCGCGGCCGGGCAGGTGACGGAGGCGCAGGCGATGATGCAGGACGTGCTGAAGGCGCATCCGGACAGCGCCAAGGCGCATTTCGTCGAGGCCGAGCTGCTGGCGCGGCAGCGTGACATCAGCGGCGCCCGCGCCGAGCTGGCGCGCGCGACGGCGATCAATCCTTCGCTGTCGTTCGCCAAGCCGCAGGCTGTCGAATCGCTGAAGCGGCAACTGGGCGGCAACGGTGAGCGCGTGATTCAGCGGGCGCCGGCAGTCTCGCGCGGCATGCCGTCGTGGTTCTGGCCGATCGGCCTCGGCCTGCTGATCGCCTTCATTGTCTGGATGGTGCGCACTCGCCTGCCCGGCCCCGGCTACTCCGGCGGCGCTGGCAACATGAATCCCTATCCGACGACGCCGTATTCGCCTTATGGCGCGCCGCCGCAGGCTCCATCCGGCGGCTCCGGCCTGCTCGGCAGCCTGGCGACCGGTGCCGCGATCGGCGGCGGTATCGTCGCCGGCGAAGCGCTGGCGCATCGCCTGCTCGATTCCGACGAGCCGCGCCACTTTCGTGACGGCGACTACGGCCCGTCGAACTACGACAACGCGCCTCAGGACAACAGCATGGGCGGCGACGACTTCGGCATCAGCGACTCCGGCGGTTGGGACGACGACAACAGCGGCGGCGGTGGCTGGTAGGCGGTCGGGACACGTCGTAATACGAAAGGCACGAACTTAACGAGCAATCCCCTCTCCTGCAGGCGGGAGAGGGATGAGGGATCGCTAGGTTTTACGGTGGTGCTATTCGTCCTGATACGGCGACAGTGTCGCTGGCCAATGGCAATCATCGCCACCGGCGAAATGCGCTGGTCTGCGCGATAGCGGCATCGCATTCTGCCGATACGAAAAACAAATCCTCCCGTTTCCTTGAGATCCCTGCGCCTGGCCGTACCATTCATGGGTATGGATTCGACGGCACCACAGCCGCAGCGAATTCAAAACCGGAATGAACCAGGAGCTGCGTCATGAGCGAACACATTTCTCACATTACCGATGCATCCTTTGAACAGGATGTACTCAAGTCCGGCACGCCAGTGCTGGTCGACTTCTGGGCGGAATGGTGCGGCCCCTGCAAGGCGATCGCGCCCATCCTCGAGCAGATTGCCGCGGAGCAGCTTGGCAAGCTGAAAGTCGTGAAGCTCGACATCGATGCCAATCCGGCGACGGCGCCGCAATTCGGCATCCGCGGCATCCCGACCATGATCCTGTTCATCGACGGAAAGCCGGCCGCAACCCAGGTCGGATCGGTGAGCAAGGCCAAGCTCGCGGCATTTCTGGAACCGCATATGGCTGCGGCGTAAATCGCTTCACTGGGGTATGGGTAACTCAGCCGATGCCTTGATGAAGTCGACGAACGCCCGCAGCGGCGCGGGCACCAGGCGGCGCCCGGAGTAGTAGAGGAACGGCCCGGAAAAACGCTGCCACCAAGGCTCGAGGATGGGCTCGAGTGCGCCGCTTTCAAAATGGGGGCGCAGCCAATCATCGAACAGATAGATGATGCCGGTGCCTGCGACGGCGGCTTCGACGGCGAGATCGGTCGCCGCACCCACGCTGACGAGTAGCGGCCCTGTGGGGTCGACCCGCAGCAGTTCACCGTCGCGCTCGAACTCCCATGGTGGCATTGCGCCGCTGCTGAAGCGGCCACGCAGACAGGCATGCTTGAGCAGCTCGCTGGGATGCTCGGGACGACCATGGCGATCGAGGTACGCTGGAGCGGCGGCCGTCGCGAAACGCTGGACACGAGGCCCGATCGGCACGGCGATCATGTCCTGCTCCAGGCGTTCGTCGTAGCGGATGCCGGCATCGCAGCCAGCGGCGATTATGTCGATGTAGGTGTCCACGGCGCTTACCTCCAGACGGATATCCGGGTAAGCGGCGAGAAACGGCGGCACGATCGCCGGCAGCACCAGCCTGGCCGCACTGACCGGGACATTGAGCCGGAGCGTACCCGCCGGCTTGTCGCGAAAGCCGTTGACCACGTCGAGCGCCGCTTCAACTTCGGTCAATGCCGGGGCCAGCCGATCAAGCAGCCGCCCGCCCGCCTCGGTGGGCACGACACTGCGCGTCGTGCGGTGGAGCAGCCGCACACCGAGCTGCGTTTCCAGCCGACGAACCGCCTCGCTAAGCGCCGAGGCGCTGCTGCCGCTGGCGCGGGCGCCATCGCGGAAGCCCTTAGCCCGCGCGACGGCGACGAATGCGTTCAGATCACCGAGATCAACTTTCAAGTTCGCGCACTGTTCGATCACTGTTCGATCACTGTTCGTGATCCCGCACGGCCTGTGCGGATAGTGCCCGGTTATCGTGCGTGCCGCCAAGGCGTAGTGTGGCGTCTTCTCGAAAAGGAGTTCGATCATGCCCAGCCTTCATCAATCCCCCCGCTTCAAGATCGGCGCGCGGCGCGGCGCCGATGCGTCATGGAGCCCGGCGTTTTCTGCGGTGGAACTGACGCAGGCGGTACACGACAACCTGCGCAATCTCGGCCTGGACGTGCTGGAGGTGGTCAATCTGCGGATCATGTTCGGTGTGCACGGTCCGGCCGAAGGATCGATAGCGGAGCAGCTCAGCGTGCTGGCCGAACTCCAGCGGCAAGGCCTGGTACGTCACATCGGCCTGAGCAATGTAACGCCCGCGCAGGTCACGGAAGGGCGCCGAATCTGCGAGATCGTTTGCGTACAGAACCATTACAACCTGGCGCATCGCGAAGACGATGCCTTGATCGACGAACTGGCCCGCGACGGCATCGCCTACGTGCCGTTTTTCCCGCTCGGCGGATTCAGCCCGCTGCAGTCGGCCACCTTATCCGAGGTCGCGGCGCGTCTGGGCGCGACGCCGATGCAGGTCGCACTCGCCTGGTTGCTGCGCCGTTCGCCGAACATCCTGCTGATTCCCGGCACCTCATCGGTTGCGCATCTGCGCGAGAACCTTGCTGCGGCCGAGCTGAATTTGCCGGACGACGCGATCACAGCGCTGGATGGAATCGCCGCGGGCAGGCGTTCGAGCTAAAGCGACAAAGTATGAGGCCCGGCCGTCGCCGTTCAATCGTCGCGTGTGCGCATCGCATCGGCCATGCGGAACATCGGCAGCTCCAGCATTTCGCGGACTTCAACACTGGCGCCCAGCTCATTGAGCGCGGCGTGCATGCACCACAGCCACGGATGCGGCTTGATGTGCATGCGGCCGGCAGCGCGCCTTGCCTGCACAGGACCAGCCGCTACGCAATGATCCGCATCAAGGTCCGTGCGCCGGCCGCGTTCCTATGATCCTCGCCCTCCACACCGGCTACCCCGCGATGAGCAATCTCCTGCTGGACTTCAATACTCGCGGCGGCGTCATCAACGGCAGCGAGCCGCGCGAGATCGACATCCGCCCGCAGTATCGCTGGGCCTGGCAGAAGTATCTCGACGGCTGCGCCAATCACTGGATGCCGCAGGAGATCAACATGGCCGCCGACGTCGCACTATGGAACGACCCGCAGGGCCTCAGCGACGACGAGCGCCAGGTGATCAAGCGCAACCTCGGTTTCTTCACCACAGCCGATTCACTGGCGGCCAACAACATCGTGCTCGGCACGTACCGCCACATCACCAGCGCCGAATGCCGCCGCTACCTGCTGCGCCAGGCCTTCGAGGAGGCGCTGCACACGCATGCCTATCAGTACATCGTCGAGAGCCTGAGCCTGGATGAGGGCGAGATCTTCAACATGTACCACGAGGTGCCGAGCATCCACGACAAGGCTGCGTTCCTGCTGCCGTTCATCGATACACTGACCGACCCGAACTTCCGCACCGGCACGCCGGAAAACGACCAGCGCCTGCTGCGTTCGCTGATCGTGTTCGCCTGCATCATGGAGGGCTTGTTCTTCTACGTGGGCTTTGTGCAGATCCTGTCGTTCGGCCGGCGCAACAAGATGGTCGGCGCCGCCGAGCAATACCAGTACATCCTGCGCGACGAGTCCATGCATCTGAACTTCGGCATCGACCTGATCAACCAGATCAAACTGGAGAACCCGCCGCTGTGGACGCCAGCCTTCCGCGACGAGATCCGCAGCCTGCTGGACCAGGCCGTGGCGCTGGAATATCGCTACGCCGTCGACACCATGCCGCGCGGCGTGCTCGGGCTCAATGCCGAAATGTTCCGCGAATACCTGCGCTACATCGCCAACCGCCGCGCCACCCAGATCGGCCTCCAGGAGATCTACCCCGGAGCCGACAATCCGTTCCCGTGGATGAGCGAGGTGATCGATCTGAAGAAGGAGAAGAACTTCTTCGAAACGCGCGTCACCGAGTACCAGACCGGCGGCGCGCTGCGCTGGGATTGATGACGACGACGCAGCTTATCGCAGCCGGCTTGATGCCCGGAACCGGCCCGCTCCTTCCCGCGCGAGCGGGGGAAGGCGTTTGGCTCAGTGGGGAGTGACATTGAGTCACTCCCCACTGAGCCAAACGCGGATGGGGGCGAGACGACAGCGCCGCGCCTTCCGCCCCCACCCCGGCCCTCCCCCGCACGCGGGGGAGGGAGAGGTTCCTGGGTAGCCCCGTGTTCCTTGCGGACCTGCTCATGGGCCATGACCCGGTGGCGGGTCGTGACCCCAATGTCACTACCTTAGGAAGAAAATCCCCTCTCCCGCTTGCGGGAGAGGGTGGCGCGGAGCGCCGGGTGAGGGGCTTCTTTCCGCCGAACAGCCCCTCATCCGCCCCTTCGGGGCACCTTCTCCCGCAAGCGGGAGAAGGGACTGCAACGCTTAAGGTAGTGCCATTGAGGTCACAACCCGCCCGGTCTGCGCAAGGTTCATGGAGAGCCCCGTGTTCCTTGCGGACCTGCTCACGGACCCTGAACCCCTGCGTAGGCTGGGATGGAGCGAAGCGCAATCCCAGCACGGCGGCCCGAATCCAGCGCTGGGTTTCCGCTGCGCTGCTACCCAGCCTACGGGTGGGTCGGGCTCTCGGTTCATGGAAAGGGTCCCGCGCAGCGGGGGGTGAGGGCCTGCGGCTATTTCGTCACCAAGTCAGTGCCATTCTGCTCGTCAACCGAGCCCCGCCACGGCGGCCCGCAATGTCGGCTTTGCGAAGTCCAGAAACGCGCGCAACTTCAGCGGGAGCAGCGGCTGGGGCTTGTAGACGAGGTTTATCGGCATCGCCTTGGTTTCAAAGCCTTTCAATAGCCGCAGCAGCGTTCCGCTCTGCAAGGCATTCGCCGCCTGGTAGGACAGCACGCGGGTGATGCCGATGCCGGCAATCGCGGAGTCCACGGCCGCCTCCGCGGTGGAGACCACGAGCCGTGAGCGCACTGGAATCGTGGTCGTGGATGATCCGGCTCGAAAGCTCCAGTGATAGGACGACGACAGGGCGCCGAACGTCACGCATGCACGGTCCAGCAAATCCGGCGGCGTCCTGGGGCTGCGATGCCGGGCCAGATAGTCCGGGCTGGCGCAGACCACGTGGCGCGTAGCGCCGACGCGCGCCGCGATCAGATTGCTGGTGGGCAGTTCGCCGATGCGGATCGCGAGGTCGATGTGCTCCTCGATGAGGTTCAGATCGCGATCGCCGAGTACCAGCCGGATCTGCACGTCCGGATAGGCTTCGAGAAAACGGTTAACGATCGGCAGCACATGCAGCCGGCCGAAGAAGATCGGCGCGGTGATGATGAGCTCGCCAGTAGGCGCCTGGTATTCCCCGGACGCGGCCCGCTCGGCCTCGCGCACGTCGTCGAGAATCTTCTTGCAGGCCGCCAGATACGCCTGCCCGGCATCCGTCAGTGTCAGCGCGCGCGTCGAGCGGTGCAGCAGGCGTGTACCGAGCAACTGCTCCAGATCCGCCAGCTTGCGGCTCACCGTCGGCAGCGGCATTTTCAGCCGGCGGCCGGCACCCGACAGGCTGCCAGCTTCGACGGCCGCCACAAAAACCTCCATTGCGTCGAGCCGGTCCATCCGCCTTCCAGAAAACGAGAGGGTGTTTTCAAATACTACCGTCTAGTTGGGCGTATCAAGAACTTCTACCTTGTGACCGCGGGCGCTGCGCCTGCCAAGGAGTGGAGCTGCCATGAGTTACGGATTTCTCGATATCGCCAGCACGCCGAGTGTAAAAGCCGCCCAGCGGGCAAACGGCAGCGGCGCCATGTGGGCCGGCTTCGATGGCGACCGCCAATCCGATCGCTTCGGCGAGGCGGAGATGCAGTTCATCGCCGGCCGCGACAGCTTTTACATGGCAACGGTCTCGGAAACTGGCTGGCCTTATGTGCAGCATCGCGGCGGCCCGCCGGGTCTTCTGCGCGTGCTCGACGACAGAACGCTCGCACTGCCCGATTTCCGCGGCAACCGCCAGTACATCAGCGTCGGCAATCTGGCGGCGGACAACCGGGCCGCGCTGATCCTGATGGATTATCCGCATCGTCGTCGTCTTAAGATCTACGCTCGCATCGAGATGAAGGAACTCGCCGCGGATGCGGAATTGGCGGCGAAAATCGCGATGCCCGGCAGCAAAGCCAAGATCGAGCGCGCCTTTGTTCTGCATCTTGAAGCCTTCGACTGGAATTGCCCGCAGCACATCACGCCGCGCTACACCGAAGCCGAGCTGCAGCAGGCCCTGGCACCGATCAAGCTGCGTATCGAGAAGCTCGAAGCCGAGAACCAATCACTGCGCGAACAACTCGCCGCAAAAGGAAACTGAAGCAGGCCGAAGATCGTCCGTCTGCAGCCTGCATCTCTTACACCGGCTTGCTGCCGAATGCGTAAAGCGCGCCGGTGCGACCGGCGCGGCCGATCACCACGACGCCGTCACCGGCGCGGACACGTGTGCTGGAGGCCGGCCGATTGACGGTGCTGCCGTCCTGACGGTTGAGCGCGATGATCAGGAATGCGCCCTTGGCCCGGCTCTCGATCTCTTCGATCGTGAGGCCGGTGAACGGGCCCCGCGCTGCAGCTGTGACCACTTCGAGCTCCAGCCCGAGCCCGTGGAGTTCGGTTTCGAACCCACGGTTCTGCGGCGAACTGCGAATCAGCCGCGTCGCTTCGGGATGCAGGATG
Source organism: Hydrocarboniphaga sp. (assembly GCF_028291725.1). Classification (GTDB taxonomy): domain Bacteria; phylum Pseudomonadota; class Gammaproteobacteria; order Nevskiales; family Nevskiaceae; genus Hydrocarboniphaga. Next base: position 8,179 of record NZ_JAQGNT010000024.1, read on the forward strand.
ATCTCGGCGATGCGTTCGGCACCGATGTGGGCCGGCAGTACGACCTGATTGGCGCCGGCGTTCAGCAGTTTGCTTTCGGTGGCCGGCATTTCCCCGCGCGCGATGATTTGCAAACCAAGGTTGAGGCTGCGCGCACTCAAGGTGATAAAGACGTTCGCTGCGTCGTCCGGTAGCACGCTGGCGAGAATCCGGGCGCGCTTCACACCGGCCGTGATCAGCAGCTCCTCGTCGGTGGCCTCGCCCTGAACGCACAGATAGTTCAGAGCACGCGCCTCGGCCACGCGTTTGTCGGCGCGCTCCAGCACCACGAAAGTGGTGCCGCTGGAATGCAGCTCGCGCGCCAGCATGTTGCCGATGCGTCCAAAGCCGCAGACGATGACGTGATCACTGAGCCGGTCGATTTCGGTTTTCATGCGCTTGAGTCCCAGTAGCTGGGCGAGTTGGCTTGCGGTGAAAAACTGCACCAGGGCGCCGGTGACGAAAATCATACCGGTGCAGCCGAGCACGATCAGAAGGATCGTGAGGCAGTGAAGCAAAGGTGTATTGATCGGGTGCACCTCCTGATAACCGACGCTGAAAATGGTGAGGATCACCATGTAGAGCGCATCGCCCGCGGTCCAGCCCGCGAGCATATAGCCGGCCACGCCGAGGACCGTCACCAGCAGGATGAAGGCGACGCCACCGATCAGGTTGCGCGCGGGCGACGGGCCCACAGTCACGGCGAGCCTCGGCCGCCAGCGCGGCTCCGGAGTGCCCGCGAGGATGGATAGGGGCACCAATGCTCGCTGCTGCTGTGCTTGCCAGACCTCATCGCTTGCTTCGTCCCCGCATACCCCGTTACAGGGCGTCCGGGACACGCAAGTTCGGTGCTCATGCCGACGCGACGACGCACCCCTCACAGATCCCGATTTCGTTCCAGCAGTCGATGCCGCCTGAAACACGCGGCCGCCCGATGTCCGCGCGCCCGGATTCTGTCACACCGGGCGGCTGGCAGATCGATCTCAAGCCTCTCGCCACCGAGCAGCCCGGGGCTTGCGCGCGTTGCCTGCTGGAGCCAGTGCTGCCCGCGTTTGCGGTTGATCGAGACAAGATCGGCGGCAGCGAACAAGGATTGCGTAGAGCGGCAGCATCCCGCCTTCCGCGGGCGGTCGCGAAAGGCGGGATGCGCTTCGCTCCTCCCGCCCTACTTGCGCGCATGCGAGAGAGGGGACCTCAGCTAAACTTCGTCAATCCGAGGAGTCGACTTGAATAGCCTATCGTTCTGGGAGCAGCTGAAGCGTCGTAACGTGCCGCGGGTCGCGGCGTTTTACGCGGGCTCGGCCTGGCTGCTGGTGCAGGTGGCGACCCAGGTGTTCCCGTTTTTCGACGTGCCGAACTGGGCGGTGCGGCTGGTCGTGATCGCGGCCTTCCTCGGCTTCCCGTTCGTGATCGCGTTTTCGTGGTTCTACGAACTCACGCCGCTGGGCCTGAAACGCGAAAGCGAGATGGCGGCCGACGCATCGATCCCGCGCAGCTCCGGCCGCCGGCTCGACCGCTGGATCATCGCGGTACTGTCGCTGGCCGTGGTCGTGCTGCTGGCCAGCCTGTTCGTCCGCGGCGGCAAGCCGCAGCCGCAAAAAGCGGATGCGGACAAGTCCATCGCCGTGCTGCCGTTCGAGAGCTTGTCCGACGACAAGAGCAACGCCTATTTCGCGCTCGGCATCCAGGACGAGATTCTGACGCGGCTGTCGAAGATCGGCGGTCTGCGGGTGATCTCGCGCACCTCCACTGCACGCTACGCCAGCAACCCCGACGATCTGCCCGACATCGCCAAGCGCCTCGGCGTGGCGCATGTGCTCGAAGGCAGCGTGCAGAAGTCCGGCGATACCGTGCGCATCAACGTGCAGCTGATCCACGCCGCCACCGATCAGCATCTGTGGGCCGAAATCTATGATCGCAAGCTCGACAACATGTTCAGCGTCGAAGGTGAAGTGGCGCAGGCGATCGCCGAAGCGCTGAACACGCGGCTGACGAGCAACGAGCACGCGGCGATGAACGCAGCGCCGACGCGCAATGCCGCGGCCTACGATCTGTATCTGCGCGGCCTCAACTCCGAACTGCGCTACACCAGCCAGCAGGATTACTTCGATGCCGAGCGCTACTACCGCGAGGCGGTGCGCGCCGACCCTGCATTCGCGCTGGCCTGGGCGCACCTGGCCATGACCCAGAGCTACCTGTATCTCAACGGCACGGTGCGTACCGGGCAATACCTGGCCGATCTGCGCAACTCGGCCGAGACCGCGATGAAACTGCAGCCCGAACTCGGCGAAGCCTGGCTGGCGCGCGGCTACTACTACTACCGCGGCCTGGGTGATTTCGATGCCGCGATCGGCGCGTTCCAGCAGGCCAGTCAGCGCCTGCCCAACAGCGCCGAAGTCAGCGCCGCCATCGCCTACGTGCAGCGCCGCCAGGGCAAATGGGACGAAGCCTTAGCCAACCTGATGATCTCCGCGCGCCGCGATCCGCAGAACATCAGCTACTGGACCGGGCTGGCCGAAATCCACTCCGCGCTGGGTCGCTATTCGCAAGCACAGTCCACGCTCGACCACGTGCTCGAGATCAGCCCCGAGCGCGCCGTCACGCTGAAGGCAACCAAGGCCAACTACTACCAGGACGCTGGCGACCTGGACGCGGCACAGAAAATTCTCGATAGCCTGCCGCCCGACGATCCGTCGCTGGCGACGCTGTTCGGCAGGCAATGGCTGTATCGGCGTGACTACGCGCCGATCGCGCCCAAGCTGGAGAAGCTGCTTGCGGACCCCGAGGCCCAGCCGGGCGATGACAGACCGTCGATCTATAGCCTGCTCGGCGCGTCGTACTTTTTCAGCGGCCATCCCGACCCGGCGCGCGCCGCGTTTGCTGAGGGCCGGCGTCTGGCCCTGGAGTTGCGCAAGAGCGGCGTCGACTCCTTCAGCCTCTCCTGCAACCTGGGCGTGAACGAAGCCGCGCTCGGCCACCGCGACGCCGCTTTGGCGGAGGCTCGCCACTGCGTCGAGCTTGTCGGCAATGACCACTGGGAACGGCCCTTCGCGGAGACGGCCCAGACCCAGGTCCAGGTCCTGGTCGGCGACCGCGAGGCGGCGCTGGCCGTACTGCCGTCGCTGGTCGAGACACCCAATGGCGTCAGGGCCGGCGACCTGCGCTACAGCCCGGTGTGGGACACGCTGCGCGACGACGCGAGATTCAAGGCGGTGCTGGCGCGGGTGGATACACCGGCGCGCCAGTAATGCGACGCTGTGAAGTCGAAACACTCGCGACCTACCGTCAATCCCGCGAAGGCGGGAATCCAGAGTTCGCGGATGAGCGCTCAGAAACCCCTGGATTCCCGCCTTCGCGGGAATGACGCTTGGAAACTGGCCTGCGCCACGGTACTAGGCGTCCTGCTCCGCCTTGATCAGCTCCCGCAGATCGTTCGGCCGGGGCAGCCCGGCCACTTCGATCTCCGGCGCATCGCCCGCGGTGAAAATCGAAATCTTGCCCACGCCGAAGATGCGGTCGAAGAACGACTGATACACCTTCACCGAGCGTATGCCGCGGGCGTCCAGCTCGGTGCGCGCCTTGCTGAGCAGACCCTTCTCCAGCACCAGATCGTTGCCGACGAATTCCAGCTTGGTGGATTTGCACCGGAGGTACCACACCAACAGGATCACCAGACCCACCACGAGCGGAATCAGCAGCACGGCGAGAATGAACCCCAGCGGGTTGTTCCTGAACATGGCCGGGCTTTCTGCGTATTTGGCTTCCACGGGTTCCCTCAGCTGTCAGCGATGGCGGCGTCGATGCGCTCGAACCCGATGGTCGCATACCGGCAGCCTGAACTCACAGCCTCTCAAGGGACTCCGGCTTTGACGGACTTGGCCTGAAAGCGCCGGGACTCGGCATCGAACACGACATCGCCATTGACGCCATCTTTGACGAAGCGAAGCACGGCCTCGGCGTAGGCGCTGCAGAACGAGCGGTGAATCTCGTCTTCTGCTTTCATGGAAGGACATCGGCCCGGCGCTGCTGCACCAGCATAAACCGGCCCTTTAAAGCCGGGCCTCGATCGCCTTGATGATCAGCTCGTCGTCCGGCGGTGTGTCCGGGGCGAAGCGGGCGACGGCCTTGCCGTGACGGTCGACCAGGAACTTTTCGAAATTCCAGAAGACGTCGCTGTCGGATGCGGGCTTGATCCCGTACTTGAGCAGCTTCTCCTTGAAACCACTGCCTTCCATCAGTGTCGCCGCCGGCTGCTGGGCGATCAGCTCGTTGTAGAGCGGGTGGCGGTTCGGACCTGTCACCTCGATCTTGGAGAACATCGGGAAGGTGACGCCGTACTGGGTCGAGCAGAAAGACTGGATCTCCTCCTCGGTCCCCGGCTCCTGCGCGCCGAAGTCGTTGGCGGGGAACCCAAGCACCGAGAATCCGCGATCGTGAAAACGCTCGTGTAGCTTCTCGAGACCCTCGTATTGCGGAGTGAGGCCGCATTTCGACGCGACGTTGACGACGAGCAGCACCTTGCCCTCGTAGTCGGCAAGGCTCGTGGCGGCTCCCTTGATCGTAGTCAGCGCGATGGCATTCAGGTCGGCCATGATTCTTTCCTTGGCTTGTGGCGGATGGTGCGGGCGGCCTCTTGGTCACCCGATGATGAAAAGGCACTGCAGTCAACGTCATGCAAGCCCTGCATGCCTGTCTGCGGACCATGTTGAACGCCTTGGTAGCATCAGCCGCCGAGCCGGGTCAAACGGATTCGCGATGGCTGATCGCGTTACAAGCACTGCGGTTCAGCGCCCTGGGCGTCCGGGCGAGCGCCGCTTCAGACCGGCTTGCGGAACTTGTACGCAAACTGATCCGTATGCCCCTTGATCTGCGGATCGAAGACCTTGAGGCTGTGATCGTCGGCCGGGTTCTGCAGCGCGGTGCTTTCAGCCACGAACTCGAAGCCGGCCTTGAGCACTTCGGCCTTGACCACCGCGGGCTCGATGCGGTGCTTGGTCGAGGTTCCCGAACGCCCGCTGCCCACGGCATCGGCGTGGTCGATGACGACGTAGGTACCGCCCGGCTTCAGGGCTTTGAAGATCGCGGCGTTGGCCGCTGCGATCCCGTCCTCGGCGAGGTCGTGATAGTTCTGGACCGTCCACACCAGATCCACCGGCTTGGGCGCGGTGGGCGTCTCGTCGGCCAGCAACTCGGCCGTGACGTTCGGCAGCTTGAGCGCCTGAAGCGCCGGTAGCGGCTTGGCGGCGTACTTCGCCGCCGACGCGGGCCATTCGGCGTAGACGTGACCCTTGGGGCCGACGATGCGGGTGAAGATGCGAGTCCAGTAGCCCTGGCCCGGCAGCAGATCGATCACCTGGTCTCCGGGGCCGACGCCGGCAAACGCCAGCACATCGGCGGCCTTGCGACGCTCGTCGTCGATGGCCTGGTCGGCACGGGCCGGATTGGCGAGCGCAGCGGCGACTGCCTTTTGGGTTTCGGCGGCGCTGTGTTCCCCGTGGCTGGCCGATACCGATCCGCTGGCGATCAGGGCGGCGAACGCGATACTCAGATAAGTTGCTTTCATGTGATTTCTTGTCCAGTTCGTGTCGGGCGGGTTCGCCCCGGCATCGCATGGTGGCCGCGGAATATTTCGCCGTGACTGCATAGACGATAGCGCAAGCGACCGGGTGCCGACCTACGCGGGACTCATGTTGTAGCGCAATCGGGATCGCGGTCCGTGCTGTTCGCGGTCGAGCCTGCGCTCGCAGCGTCGATGGACGGCGTGTATCTGGATCGCACCGGTAGGAGCGGGTCATACCGGTGCAGCTGATGGCCCGCCGCTAGGCCGGCTGCATATCCAACAGGCGCTTCTCGATTCTGGCTTTCTGCGCAAGCGGATCGGCCCAGCCTGCGGTGATGCGCTTGTTGGTCTTCTTCAAGGTGCGCTCGAGGCGGACTTTGAGCGCGGCTTCGTGTCTTGTGGCTTTCGTGATGGTCATAGCGGGGGCTCCGATGAACGTGGAAATGCGATGGCCCAGGCTGGCCCAACTATCCAGTATAGGCACACAAGCGCGGTCACCGTATTCCCCGCGCGTCGTCGGCACGCACCGTTCATCTCAAGATTGGCGCCACGATTCGCTAATGCAGCAGCTAAGCACTACTGTGGACCGTCTCGCCTAAACCTTAGGCGCTCATCGCGTCCCCGGAAAGATCAAATGGCACTGGACAGTTTCAAACGCGTGCAGGCCCTGAAGGCGGAGCGCAACAAGTTGTCCGCCGAGCTCGATGACCGGGCGACCGCCGATGTCTCCCGCATCCTGAAAAATATCGGTGACGATTTCGTCAACTTTCTGAGCCAGGAAGGCTTCCGCGTAACACGCTTCAAGAACGCGATCAGCGCGATCTACGGCGACGCCCGCTTGTCGCTGGAATTTCCGCCGCCCACCGAACGCTTCAACGGTGCGCTGTCGATGCTGAGCCTGCTGGATTCGCGCAATCCCGAGCACAAGTGGCTGCTGTCGGTCGTCGGACGCAACGATCCGGCTGCCGTTCCGGCCGCCGAGGCCCCGGCGCAGAATGCCAGTATCACGCTCGAAACCATGATCGAAGTCCTGCGGCGCAGCAACGACCGCTTCCTGCCGTCGGACTACACGATCCGCTACCAGATGGTCGCGCTGAACAGCGACAGCATCCAGGCGGGTGCGGGCCAGACATCGACCTCGGTCCAGGACGTGCTGTCGGCGATTCTCGAGGAACCGAGCTTCAACCACTGACAACCACTGATGCCCTCCTCCGCAAGCAAACCGCCCCGGCGGCTCGACTTCATCCGGCTGCTCGGTCTTGCGTACTCCGCGACCTACAAGGAGTGGCATGCGCGGTTCGAGGTGAAGGATTCGGCGACGGCGATCCGTCAGACCGTGACCGGCAAGGTCGGCAGAAAACTGCACTTCCTCGATCCGAAAAGCCGCTCCTTCACGTTCAAGGTGCTGAAGATCAGCCACGCGACCGGGCCGGCCGTGCCGCGCGCCTGCGCGATGCTCGAAATCAGCGACGGCACCGCTTCGCGTATCGAAGTCGGCCAGATCATGCTGCGGGATGCCGCCAATCCGGAATGGCGCTTTTACGAAGCGCCGGAGTCGGAAGACCGCTTCGATCACAGCCAGTTTGCGTAGCTGCGCAATCTGCGAGCTCGATCGCCGGTAGGTTGGGGTGAGCCTGCGAACCCCAACATGGGTCCGCGCCGATGCGTGGGGTTCGCAGGCTCACCCCAACCTACAGCTGCGTCCGCGGAGCTAACGCTGCGTGATCGAGGAGAGATCGGCTCCGGGATCGACCATCCGGCCCTCGTCTTTTCGCTCCGAATAACGGTCGAGCAGCTGGTTTACCTGCGGCCGCAGCAAAACCGTGAACCGCACCAGCTCCTCCATCACGTCGACGATACGCTCGTAATAAGCCGAGGGCCGCATGCGTCCGTCGGCGTCGAATTCGTCGAAGGCCTTGGCGACGCTCGACTGGTTGGGGATGGTGAACATGCGCATCCATCGTCCGAGCAGGCGCAGCGTGTTGACCGCATTGAACGATTGCGAGCCGCCCGACACCTGCATGACCGCCAGTGTGCGCCCCTGCGTAGAGCAGCAGGATGCGCGGCTTGTGCTGCAGGTCACCGAGGCCAGCGGCCGGCCGTTGAATGACGTAACGGCGGTCCAGCGCCGGCAAGTGGTCGGAGTCGGCCAGCACGCGGACGCGGCTCATGCGCTGAGTGCCTCCGGATAACGTGTGCGGCGCAGCCACAGCGCGACGTGCACCAGCGCCAGCAGCACCGGCACTTCCACCAGCGGCCCGATCACGGTGGCGAAGGCGACCGGCGAAGCCAGGCCGAACGAGGCGATGGCCACTGCGATCGCCAGCTCGAAGTTGTTGCTGGCCGCGGTGAACGCGATCGCCGTGGTGCGCGGATAATCCGCCGCGATCAGCCGCCCCATCGCGAAGCTGATGAAGAACATCAGCAGAAAGTAGATCGCCAGCGGCAATGCGATGCGCAGCGCATCCATCGGCAGGTGCACCAGCTGCTCGCCCTTGAGGCCGAACATCGCGACGATGGTGAACAGCAGCGCCACCAGGGTCAGCGGACCGATGCGCGGTAGAAAGGTATTCTCGTACCAGCTCGCGCCTTTGGCCTTGAGCAGCAGCTGCCGGGTCAGAAAGCCGGCAGCGAACGGAATGCCGAGATAGATCAGCACCGCGCTCGCGATCGTCCAGAAATCCACATCGATGACGCTGCCTGCCAGGCCGAAGAGCGGCGGCAGGAACGACAGGAAAAACCAGGCGTAGGCGCTGAAGAACACAATCTGGAATATCGAATTGAACGCGACCAGGCCGGCGACATACTGGCTGCTGCCGCAGGCGAGCTGGTTCCAGACCAGCACCATCGCAATGCACCGCGCCAGCCCGATCAGGATCAGGCCGGTCATGTACGCCGGATGGTCGCGCAGAAACACGATCGCCAGGCCGAACATCAGCACCGGCCCGATCACCCAGTTCTGGATCAGCGACAGCATCAGCAGCTTGCGGTCACGGAAAACCAGCGGCAGTTCTTCGTAATGCACTTTTGCCAGCGGCGGGAACATCATCACGATCAGGCCGATCGCGATCGGGATATTGGTGCTGCCGACCGACCAGGAATTCAACAGCGCGGGGAAGCCAGTGACGGTCGTGGCGATCACGATGCCGGCCGCCATCGCCAGGAAGATCCATAGCGTCAGGTAGCGATCGAGAAAGCCGAGGCGAGGCGAAGCCGGCATGGTCTTCACCGGGCCCCGATGTCGATCGCATGCTGCTTCAGCGCCAGGTGATCCAGCTTGTCGAACGGCAGGCTCACGAACAATTCGATACGCCGGTGCAGGGCAATGTACGTGTCGGCGAAAGCCTTGCGCTTCTGCTCGTCCGTCCCTTCGACCGCCGCGGGATCGGGCAGCCCCCAATGTGCGGTCATCGGCTGTCCCGGCCAGTACGGGCACTGCTCGCCTGCGGCCTGGTCGCAGACGGTGAAAATGAATGCCATCTGCGGCGCGCCGGCCACGGTGAACTCGTCCCAGCTCTTGCTGCGCAAGCCTTCGGTCGGAATACCGGCGCGCTGCAGCAAGTCCAGCGCATACGGATTCACCGCGCCCTTTGGAAAGCTGCCGGCGCTGTAGCCGGTAAAACTGGCGCTGCTGGTGCCGATATGGTTGATTGCGGCTTCCGCGAGAATCGAGCGCGCCGAGTTGCCGGTACACAGAAACAGCACGTTGTAGTGGTGTGCGGACATGGTTTTGCTCATGAAGTCGGAAGTCGATGGACACAGCGAGCTGAACTGCGGCGTCGCGACGATGCCGACCGGAGCCGCGCTGCGGAGTGCCGGCGTGTAGCCCTGGCGAGCGAAGAAGCGAGCTGCGGTCGTGGTCAGCAGGTAGAGCGTTTTGAGCCCGCTTGCGCGTGCCAGATGTTCCGCGGCGGCGACCAGCTGCTGCGCCAGACCGCCGCCGCGCAGCGGCTCGGCTACCGCCAGCGAGCGCAGCAGGCCGACATCGCCGGCCAGGTCGATGCCGACGACACCCGCCACCGCGCCGTCATCCCGGATTACCAGAAAATGGCTCAGCCGGTCGTCCGCAATGTCGTCGGTCGGCAGACCGGCGGATGACAGCAGGCCGGCAATGGCGGCGAGATCGCCGGGTTCGGCCGCCTGAATCATGCCTTGACGTCGCACAGCGCTGGCGTTGCACAGACTTTTGGCTCGGCGCTGCCGACACAGCAGTTCTCGGTCAGATATCCGATCAGTCCGTTCATCGCCTTGAAGTCGGGCGCGTAGTAGATGAAGCGCCCTTGCTGGCGCGATTTCAGCAGGCCCGCCTGGCTCAGTTCTTTCAGATGGAATGACAGTGTCGTCGTCGCGATACCCAGGCGCTCGGCGATTTCGCCTGCGGCCATGCCGTCCGGGCCTTTCTGCACCAGCAGCCGGAATACCGAGAGACGCGAGGTCTGGGCAAGCGCGGCGAGACGCGCAACGGCGATGTCGATCTTCATGCCGCGGATGCTAGTGAAGCGCCGGCCAACATGTCAACGTTTGTTGAACTATCGTATCGTCATCTGCAGAAACCGAATCGTCTGCTGCGGTTTTGAAATACGATCGAAGCTCTGCAACAACACGGCGAGATGAGCGGTGCGGATACTGGGACTTGGAGTTCTGACGATGCTCGCGCTGGTCTTCTCGCCGGCGCTGCTGGCTTATAGCTACCAGGGACATCAGCTGATCGGCGCGATTGCCGATCAGCAGCTGCACGATGCGGCCCGGCAGAAAGTCCGGACCCTGCTCGGCTTCGAGTTGCGCGCGGCCGCGCCGTGGCCGGATTGCGTGCGCAGCGTCAAGGCCGACGGAAACGGCGCCTACACCTACACCCAGGACCCGCAGCATCCGGAATACGAAGTCCCGTGCGCGGTCTTCGACACACCCGAAGAACGCGCGCGGATGGAGGATTATGTGCGGCGCAACTGGGACAACTGTGCCGATGCGCCCGTGGCCGGCTGTCACAGCACCTATCACTACACCAACGTCGCGTTCCAGCACGAGCGCTACAACCGCGCGTACATCGGCACCAGCGATCACGACATTGTCGGCGCGATCAATGCCGCCATCGCGGTGCTGCAGGATCGCCCCGCTCCGCCGCCTTTCAGCATCAAGGACAAGAAGGAGGCGCTGTTCCTGCTGGCACATTTCGTCGGCGATCTGCATCAGCCGCTACATGTCGGTGCCGCCTATCTGGGCAGCGACAATCGGCCGTTTGATCCGGATGCGCTGGGCCAAGCGCCCGATCCCAGGACCGGCACACGCGGCGGCAACCTGATCCGCGACGAAATCAGCAAGACCAATCTTCATTCCGACTGGGACCAGATGCCGTCGGCCTTGAGCGGCGGCGTCGATCGCGCGCTGAGCGACAGCGCACACGCGGTGGCGCGGACACCGGGGCCGGTCACCGGCTGGGCGGTGATCTGGGCCGGCGAAACGCTGAGGTTGTCGCGATCGGCCTATATCGGCCTGCGCTTCGTCGACGATCCCGCGCTGCCCGGTCAGTGGCTTGCGCAGTTCGCCGATCACGCCGCGTATTGGAAGCACAAGGAAGATCTGCAGAAGGGCGAGATCGTCCGGGCCGGCGCCCGCCTCGCGCAGCTGCTGGATGCAATCTGGCCCACGACCCGGCGCCCTGTGGAAGCGCATCGTGTCGAGCAGTCGGCGCAGAATAGCCGCGGTGGCGGCGATGACCAGCTGCGCCGCGAAAGCACCGTCCGATTCCCATGATCCAGCGGGCCAGCCCATGAAGCAGGCACAACATCCGCCGTCGCCCACCACCGGCATCGACCGCCGCAGGCTGGTGCTCGCGCTGCTGCTGACACCGCTGCTGGCGCCGTTCTATTCGGCGATCCTGTTCGAGCGGCCCTGGGATATTCCGTTCGGGCTGATCGCGACCTATGCGGGCAGCCTGCTGGCGGGTCTGCCGGGCGCGCCCTGGCTGGTGCGGCATCACCGCCGCGACCCCTGGTCCTTCGCCGCGCTGGGCGCAGTGGGATCGCTGCCCGGGATGCTGATTTATGCCTGGCTGCCCGGCCCGACGCACCTCGGCGTTTTTGGCCTTGATGACGCCGTTGCAATTCTCGGCTGGGGCACGGCCTCCGGCATCAGCTTCTGGCTGCTCGGCATCGTCGGCGATGCTCCGCTGACATTGCGTGCGCTATTCGATGTCGGGCCGCCGGATCGGCTCGACTAGCCGGCGAACAGCATCCGGTGTCTGATGACGTCGTAGGTCGGCAATCCCTTGCCGACGTGCGGCCTCGTTTGCGCATCCGAGGGTACACGTCGGCAAGGGATTGCCGACCTACCGTTGCCGGAAAGTGCTGTTCAGCGACTACAGGTCATCAATCCGCTCATTCTAGGCAAAACTGAACTGCGCGTCGGGCATGGCGATGCGCGATCGGACGAGGTGGAGTTCAGCCCGAGTTCAGGCCGACTCGCGTAGCAGATGCTGACCGGATCCATCGCGGATTCGCGGAGCGATCGATGAAAAAGCTGGCTGTCTGTACCTCGTTGGCACTGCTGCTTGCACTGCCGACGATTTCCTACGCCCGTGACCATCACGGTGATCGCGGTGATCGCGATGACCGTGGCGGCTATCACGACCGCGGTTATCGGGACGATCGCGATCGTTACGAGCATCGTGGTTACTACGATCACGGCAGATGGCGCGCGGCCGCACCAATCCGCTTTGTCGGCGCGGTGATCGCCCTGCCTTTCGAGGTCGGCGCCGCGGTGATCGGCGCGGCCGTCAACGTGGTCGCGGCTCCGTTCTATCCGCGCAACTACTACGCGCAACCCGAACAGGCCAGCTACGGCCCGCCTCAGGGCTACTACGAGCGTGACGAGCGCCGTCAGTACGAGCCGCCGGTAGGCCGCGTCTACGATGCGCCGCCCGAGTACTACCCGCCGCAGCCGGAATACCGCGGGTACTAGGCTAAATACCGCAGGTGTAGGAGCGGGTCATACCCGCGACTGTGCTGTTTCATGCCTCAGTCGCGGGTATGACCCGCTCCTACACGTGCGGCAATGATGCCCGCCCGGCATTCCGCCCATCGCTCATCAAGTAAACTTGCGGCCCCGTTGATGAAACCAAGGGGCGCTCGCGTCGTTGGTCGGCAATCCCCTGCCGACGTCAGGCCCCAGTTGCACATCCAACGTTGAGCGTTTCACGTCAAATCCACGTTAAATCCCTCGCCCATTTAAATCCCCCATCATGATCACGACTCCTTCCGGGCTGCAGTACGAAGACACCACCGTCGGATCCGGTGCCGAAGCCGCTGCCGGCCATCGCGTCAAAGTGCATTACACCGGCTGGCTCTACACCGACGGCAAGGCCGGCACAAAATTCGATTCCAGCAAGGATCGCGGCCAGCCTTTCGTGTTCGGGCTCGGTGGCGGCCAGGTCATCAAGGGCTGGGATGAAGGCGTACAGGGCATGAAGGTCGGCGGCACCCGCCGGCTGGTGATCCCCGCCGATCTGGGCTATGGCGCGCGTGGCGCCGGCGGCGTGATTCCGCCGAACGCGACGCTGCTGTTCGAAGTCGAACTGCTCGGGGTCTGAGCGGCATCGCCACAGCACACGGCCCGCATCAGCGCGCCACAACACTTTTCGTGGATTTTTTCCTGCGATGAATTTTCTGATCTGGATCGGAGCGCTGATCGGCCTGGCGTCGGGCGGCTGGAAAGGGCTGCTGATAGGCGCAGCCGTTGGCTACATCATCGGCCGCTTCCTGCCGCCGCTGCTGCTGGGTGCAGCGGCCGGCAAGCTGGGGCAGATCCAGGCGCAGTTCCTGGACTCGACCTTCGCGGTGATGGGCGCCATGTGCAAGGCCGATGGCCAAGTCACGCAAAACGAAATCCAGGTCGCCGAAGCGTTGTTCGAACGGCTACGGCTGTCGCCGGAGGCGCGTGAATCGGCGATCGGCGCGTTCAATCGCGGCAAGACCGACGGCTTCGACGTGGATGCGGAAGTGGCCCGCTTCGCACAGGCATCGCGCGGTCAGCGCGTGCTGCACCAGATGTTCATCCAGGTGCAACTGTCGGCGCTGGCCGCCGACGGCAGCATGCATCCGGCCGAGCATGCCCTGCTGGCACGCATTGCACGCGGCCTGGGTTTGTCGGATCGTGAATTCGCCGATCTTGAAGCGATGCTGCGCGGCAGCGGCGCGCCTGGCAGCCCCGCGTCGGACGCGAGCGCGCTCGACGATGCCTATCGCGCACTCGGCGTGCCGCCGACCGCCAGCGATGCCGAGCTCAAGCGCGCCTACCGCGTGCTGATGAGCCAGAATCACCCGGACAAGCTGGCCTCCAAGGGTCTGCCGGAAAGCATGCGTGCGATGGCCGTAGAGAAGACCCAGCAGATCACCACAGCCTACGACCGCATCGAACGCGCACGTCGCGCCGCCACGTAACACCGCTGCTCCGTAGGTCGGCAATCCTTTGCCGACGTGGATGCCCGATGCGTAACCGAGGCCTCACGTCGGCAAGGGATTGCCGACCTACGAGAACTCAACGGATCTGCAGGTTCTCGCCCACCACGCGGACCCTGGTGCCGGCCGCGATGCCCTGAGGATCGCCGACCTTGACGGTACGGTACGAACCGTCTTCCATCGTCACGCCGACGTTGTAGTAGGTACTGGAGCGGACGCCGCGTTCGATCTGGTGCCCGGCAACGCCGCCCAGCACCGCGCCGCCCGCGGTCGCGACATCCTTGCCCTTGCCACCACCGAACTGGTGGCCAATCACGCCGCCGGCAATCGCGCCGGCGATCGCGCCCAGCCCCGAACCCTGGCCTTTCTCGCGGACTTCTTCTACCGACGCGACGGTGCCGCAATCCGAGCACAGCACCGGCGGCGGAGCGGGCGGCGGCGTATAGGTCGCAACCGGCGGCTGATAGGCGCGCGCCTCGGCAGCGGCTCGGTCACGCGCCGCCTGCGCAGCGCGGCGGGCGGCGACGGCCTTTGCTTGCTGAGCCTGCTTGGCGGCGGCCGCATCGGCCTCGGCCTGCTGCAGCTTGTCGGCCTGCTCCTGCGCCTGGCGCGCCTGCTCCTGCGCGGCCAGTGTCGCCGCCTGCGCCTTCGCCAGCTCGTCCTGGCTGGCCTTGAGCGCTTCGGCCTGCTGCGTGGCGACGGCTTCGGCGTCGGCGGCCTGCCTGGCCTGCTCGTCGGCCGAGGGGCCGCAACCGGCGGCAATCAACAGCAAGGCCGACGCGGCGGCGGCGAAAATTCGTTTGTTCATCGGGTGACTCCGGGAATCTGGTAGGTGGTGCAGAACTGATCGGGTAGACCACAAATTCCGGCCAACGATCGCGGGCAGCGCGTGAACCGTCGGCGGCTCACCACATCAGGTCGTCCGGCACGACGAAGTCCTTGTAGGGGTCGTTCTCGTCGACCCTGGCGGGCTCGGCGGCGCGCGGCGGAATCACCGCATGCGGATCGCGCTCCTTGATGCGCTCGGCGATCGCCGCCGGCACGACTTCGTAGCGGCCATCGCAACGCACGATCGACAAGCTGCCGGCGCTGAGCTGGTCGCGCGTCGCCGGCGTGACCGGGATGCGGCGGATGCGCTTACCCTCCTTGCCGTCGATGAAGTTGTACAGCAGCTCGCTCTCGACCTTGGGCAGCTTGTTCTGCTCGATCAGCTGCTTGACCTGCGCGCGCCGCGCCTTCTGCTCGGCCTTGTCGCGCTGGATCCTGTTCAGCTCGGCATCGCGCGCGGCCTTGGCGGCGGCGGCTTTTTCGGCGGCGATCTTGGCCGGATCCACAATCACCGGCTTCTTCGGCGTGCGGTCGCTGCGCTGGTGATGCGGCTGCTTGCTGGCCGCCTGGGCCTGCTTCTCGTTGATCAACCCGGCCTGCAACAGCTGGTCGCGCAGTGAAAGACTCATGTACGGCACTCGCTCTAATCGATACGGGAACCTGCGCGCCCTGTAGAGCGCGCCCGGGCGCACATGGTCGTTGCTTGAGGGCATTCCTAGCAAGCCGTTGAGCAACAGAACCGCTCCCCACCTGAGCAAAAACCCGCGCTATGCTGGCATAGGCATTGCTCCCCGAAGCGCTTGGTTGGGGGGGCCCTGCCGACGCGCAGGAGAGTGTTGCGTTGCAACGCAACAAAAGCGGGCGCGGGCCGATTCACCAATCCAAAGAACGTCCCTGCAAAGGGATTCAAAACACTTGGGAGTACCAATGAAAAAGCATGGAGCTATTGCAGCAATGGGGATCGCTGCCGCGATCCTGTCGGCCGCGGCGGGCGCGGCCGGCGGTGATCGCAGCGCGGCGGTGCAGAAAGCGGAGCAGCAGATCAAGGCGCATGCGGCCGCGGTGTTTTCGTCCAGCGCCGAGCGCTACAAGATGCGCGACGTGATCCTCGACGCCAACGGCGCGCAGCACGTGCGCTTCGACCGCTCGTACAACGGTCTGCGCGTGATCGGCGGCGACTTCGTCGTGCATTCCGATTCCCGCGGCGGCTTCAAGGGCGTGTCGCTGACCCTGTCCCGCGTACTGACGCTGGGCACCGATGCCGCCGCCTCCGAAGCCGATGCGATCCGCGCGGCGGAATCCACATTCGCCGGCCAGCGCGATGGCGCCGCCAGCATTTCCAAAGTCATCTACGCCCGCAGCAGCGAGCCGAAGCTGGCCTACGACGTGGTGCTGCGCGGCTTCGACACCCACGGCACACCGAGCGTTCGCCATGTTCTGGTCGATGCCAACACGCTGGCCTCACTGGAATCCTGGGACGAGGTCAACACCGCCGCCACGCCCGGTACCGGCAACAGCCTGACCTCCGGCCAGGTCGTGCTGACCACCGACAGCAACAGCAGCGGCGGCTACGACCTGCGCGACCCGAGCCGCGGCAGCCAGTACACGGTCGACATGAAAAACAAGCAGGTCGGCCAGGGCAAGCTGTTCGTCGACAGCGACAACGTCTGGGGCGACTCGACGACGTCCGATCGCGCCACCGCGGCGGTCGACGCCACCTACGGCGAGAACCTGACCTGGGATTACTACCTGGCCCGGTTCAACCGCAAGGGCATCGCCAATGATGGCGTCGGCGCCTCTTCGCGCGTCCACTACTATCGCAACTACGTCAATGCATTCTGGAGCGACAGCTGTTTCTGCATGACTTACGGCGATGGCGACGGCGACGAGTTCCTGCCGCTGGTTGCGATCGATGTGACCGGCCACGAAATGACGCACGGCGTGACTTCGCGCACCGCTGCGCTGACTTATTCCGGCGAATCCGGCGGACTGAATGAAGGCATATCGGACGTGTTCGGCACCCTGGTCGAGTACTACGCGAACAATGCGATCAACCCGCCGAACTACCTGATCGGCGAGCGCATCTACGCAGCCAACAACGGCGTCGCGACGCCGACGACCGCGCTGCGCTATATGTTCAAGCCGAGCCTCGACGGCACCTCGCCCGACTGCTACAACAGCGCGATTGGCCATCTGGACGTGCACTACTCGTCCGGTGTGCTGAACCACTTCTTCTACCTGCTGACCCAGGGCGCGGTTTCGCCTCCCGGCTTCAGCATCGCGCCGGTGGATCTGGTCTGTGACGGCAACACCGCGTTGAAGACGATCGGACAGAGTCAGGCGGCCCAGATCATGTACCGCGCGCTGACCGTGTACATGACGTCCTCGACCAACTACTCGGCCGCACGTGCAGCAACGCTGAGCGCCGCCACCGATTTGTATGGCGCGGGCTCGAAGCAGTACAACGCGGTTGCCGCTGCCTGGAGTTCGGTCAGCGTGTTCTAAGGCGGTTGCGATTGACGGCCGCATCGCCTGTCTGCATGACAGCGATGCGGCTTTTTTTCGCCTTCAGCATCGCAGACCGCTTAAAATCGGCCGATGAGATTCCTGCTAGAAGCCGGCCCGCTGCTCGCCTTCCTGCTGGCCTACGCCTATGCCGGCATCTATGCGGCGACCGCGGTGATGGTGGCGCTGTCGGCGCTCGCGCTGGTGGCCGGGCGCTGGATCGAAGGACGCTACAGCGGGCTTTCGGTGTTTACCTTGATCGTGTCGAGCTTGCTCGGCGGCCTGACGCTCTGGCTGCGCGATCCGAGCTTCATCCAGTACAAGCCGACCGTGGTATTCGGCGCTTTCGCGCTCGCACTCGGAGCCAGTCATTACGTCGGCGACCGGGTCGCGCTGCAGAGCCTGTTCGGCAAAGTGCTGCCGCTGCCGGAGCTTTACTGGCGCCGGGTCAACGCGCTATGGGCGATCTACTTCGGCATCCACGCGCTGCTGAACCTGTACGTCGCCTATCACTACTCGCTACAGACCTGGGTCTACTTCAAGGTCTTCGGCTTCGGCGCCACCACCGTCCTGTTCAGCCTGCTGCACCTGCCGTTCCTGTGGCCGCAGCTGCGTGCCGCAGCCAGCCGTAAACCGTAGGTCGGCAATCCCTTGCCGAGGTGAGGCCTCGGTTGCGCATCCGGCGTACACGTCGGCAAGGGATTGCCGACCTACGTTAGACCACGACCCGATAGCAGGGCACATAGGCCTTGCCCGGCAGCTTCATACGGCCCTGGCGGACGAAGCCCTGCAACAGCTCGTCGAGCGGCTTGAGCACGCTTTCGTCGCCATGAATGTCGAAAGGCCCGTACTGCTGGATCGCGGTGAGCGTATCGGCCTTGACGTTGCCCGCGACCACGCCGGAAAACGCGCGGCGCAGGCTGGCCGCGAGCTTGTGCTTGTCCTGGTTCAGATGCAGATCGAGCTGGCGCATCGCCTCGTGCGTAGGCTTGAACGGCTGCTGCAGCTCGTGCGGGATCTTCAGCGACCAGTTGAAGTAGTAGGCGTCCTTGGACTCCTTGCGGAACGCGCTCACCGCCTTCATTTCCACCGCGATGCGCTGCGCAACCGCAGCCGGATCGTCGAGGATGATCGTATAGCGCTTGCGTGCGGCCTCGCCCAGCGTGACGCCGATGAAGGCGTCGATCTGCTGGAAATAGGCTGCCGCGCTCGCCGGCCCGGTGAAGATCAGCGGGAACGGCACCTCGGCATTGTCCGGATGCAGCAGGATACCGAGCAGGTAGAGGATTTCTTCGGCGGTGCCGACGCCGCCGGGGAATACCACGACAACATGGCCGACGCGCACGAAAGCCTCGAGGCGCTTCTCGATATCCGGGCAGACGACCAACTCATTGACGATCGGATTCGGCGATTCGGCGGCGATGATGCCGGGCTCGGAGATGCCGATGTAGCGGCCGTTCTTGATGCGCTGCTTGGAGTGCGCGATGGTCGCGCCCTTCATCGGGCCCTTCATCGCACCCGGGCCGCAGCCGGTGCAGATGTTGAAGCCGCGCAGGCCGATCTGGTAACCGACCGACTTGCTGTAGTCGTACTCCTCGCGCGAGATCGAATGGCCGCCCCAGCACACGACCAGGTTCGGCTCGATCCGCGGTAACAACAAGTTGGCGTTGCGCAGGATGTGGAACACCGCGTCGGTCAGGCCCTCGGTGGTGGAAAGATCGAAGCTCGGGTTGTCCACCAGATCGTTGGCGACGAACAGAATGTCGCGCAGTACCGAGAACAGATGCTCGCGAATGCCGCGGATCATCTCGCCGTCGACGAACGCGATCGCCGGTGCCCCTCGCAGCTGCAGCTGGATGCCGCGCTGCTCCTGCACGATCTTGATGTCGAAGTCCGGATAGCGCTCGAGCAGCTCCTTGCCGTCGTCGAGGAAGCTGCCGCTGTTGAGCACCGCCAGCGCGCTGTTGCGGAACACCGGGTACAGGCCGCCCTCGCTGTGATCGAGCAGCCGGTGGATCTCGGCCTTGGACAGCACCCGCAGCCGGCCTTCCGGTGACACCCGCGCATCGACGACGTCGTACTTCATGTGTTTGCCGCTCTCCTGGTTCTGCTGGGTATTCGTGGGCTGCGGCAAGCGTGATACGCGCATCACGCGCCGAGGGCAAGCCGCCGGCGGCATGAACCGGCGGTAGGAGCGGGCCATACCCGCGACTGAAACCTCGAACGGCACAGTCGCGGGTATGACCCGCTCCTACAGCGCCGCTAGCCGCTCGCGCACCTGCGTCGCGATCTCGAACGAGCGCAGCCGCGCGCTGTGATCGTGGATCATCGCCGTCAGCATCAGCTCGTCGGGCCGATAGCGCTCGATGAACCGGCGGATGCCGCGCTCCACCGTCTCGGGCGAGCCGACCACTGCGCAGCGCAGCGCCTGGTCGATACCAGCCTGCTCCATCGGCGACCAGCGCCCGTCCATCGTCGACACCGGCGCCGGCAGCAGGCCCGGCGTGCCGGTGCGCAGCTTCAGGAACTGCTGCTGCAGCGACGTGAACAGGCGCTGCGCCGCCTCATCGGTGTCGGCCGCGAACACGTTCAGCACCAGCATCAGGTGCGGCGCCGGCTGCTGATCCGAGGGCTGGAAATGGCGGCGATAAAGATCGATCGCTGCGTCCATCTGGTCCGGCGCGAAGTGTGAGGCGAATGCATACGGCAGGCCGAACTGCGCCGCGAGCTGCGAACCGAAGGTGCTGGAGCCGAGTATCCACAGCGGCACTTTCAGACCGCGGCCGGGCACCGCGCGCACCGCCTGGCCACGCTCTTCATCGCCCAGGTAACGACGCAGCTCCATCACGTCCTGCGGGAAGTTGTTGCCGGCGGCCATGACGTCGCGGCGCATCGCGCGGGCGGTGATCTGGTCGGTGCCGGGCGCGCGGCCCAGGCCCAGATCGATACGGCCCGGGTACAGGGATTCCAGCGTGCCGAACTGTTCGGCGATTACCAGCGGCGAATGGTTCGGCAGCATCACGCCGCCGGAGCCGACCCGGATCGTCGAGGTGGCGCCGGCGACATGGCCGATTACCACCGAGGTTGCGGCGCTGGCGATGCCGGGCATGTTGTGATGCTCGGCCAGCCAGTACCGCCGGTAGCCCCAGCGCTCGGCGTGCTGCGCCAGGTCCACGGTGTTGCGGAAAGTTTCGGACGGAGTGCTGCCCTCGACCACCGGGCACAGATCGAGGACGGAAAACGGAATCGAGATACGGCTGGTCATGCTGACCCTGGCGATGAGCGATGTCTGCCAAATGGGGCCGATGCCGGGTTTTTAAACCGCCTGGCTAGGCTCAGTGGCAACCACGGCCCGCGGCGCCTTGCGCGTCGTCAGCAGAAAGATGCCTCCCAGCACCAGCGCGGTGCCGGCCAACTGCAATTGCGTGATCGGCTCGCCGAGCAGCCACCAGCCCAGGAACAGCGTCGATACCGGCCCGATCATGCCGGCCTGCGACGCCAACCCGGCACCGATGCGGCCCACCGCGATCATCGTCATGAACACCGGCACGACGGTGCACAGCGCAGCATTGACCAGCGACAACTGCCAGACCGCGGCGCTCTGCTGGAACAGCGTAGGGAACGGCCGCAGCACCGCGTACTGGATCAGGCCGGCGACGGACGAGGAGGTCATCGCCAGCGCCACCAGCCGCAGGGTGCCGACGCGCGCCAGCAGCTCGCCGGACAGCAGCAGATAGAGCGCGTAGCTCAGCGCCGCGCCGAGCACCAGCGCACTGCCCAGAGCCACGTTGCTGCCGCCGACCTTGAGGTCGTGCCAGAACACCAGCACGATGCCGCCGTACGCGCAGGCGAGCGACAGCCACTGCCAGCGCGACACCACACGCCGGTAAGCGAGGAAGCCAATCAGCAGCACGAAACTCGGCGTCAGGAACAGCACCAGGCGTTCAAGGCCGGCGCTGACGTACTGCAGACCCAGGAAATCCAGCATGCTCGACGCGTAGTAGCCGAGCAGCCCGAGCACGCCGATCCGCAGCAGATCGGCAGCGCCGAGGCGCGGCGCCTGCCGCCAGGTCCAGACCGCCACGCCGATGAACACCGGCGCCGACAACAGCATCCGCAGCGCGATCAGCGTCACCGCGTCGATCCCGTGCCGATACAGCAGCTTGGCGACGATCGCCTTGCCGGAAAAGAACACCGCACCGACCACAGCCAGGACCAGGCCGGACAGATAGGCGGCCTCGTGTTTCTTGAAAGCGATATCGGACACGTGCGGAACGGCGCCGGTCGGGCGCCCGGGAAATGGCGGGAGGACGAGCATTATCGCCCAGATGCATTGTCGACCCCGACCCGGCACCCTATAATCCGCGGCCGCGCCGGGATAGCTCAGTCGGTAGAGCGACTGATTCGTAATCAGTAGGTCGGAGGTTCGATTCCTCTTTCCGGCACCAATAGATCAAGGGTTTATGAAAGCTCCCGATGCTCATATATCGGGAACATGCTCATATTAGCGACTCGGCCGTACCAGAACGGCACCCGCATTGGACCGGCAGCCCTCAGTGGTCTTCATTGCCCTCTCGCCCGGGTCTCGAGGTCTAGTGGCCTGTAACAGAGGATACGGAAGCGCCTGTGCGCGTCTCGTGCGCCGAATCGCTTGTGCTGCCGCTGCACTTCCGCTTCTAGTGTTGGGAGCTAGCGAAATGCTACCAGCACGAGCAGATACCGGATCGACACTGCCAGTCGAACGGGCGCTCACCAAACCGGAAACCAGCGAATCAACTCAGCGCTGGACGCAGGCGCTAATCGGGCGTCTGAAAAGCAATTGGAAGCGTCCGGCCGGGCTATCCGACGAACTCTTCTGCAAGATTCAAATTCGGCTCTTGCCTGACGGCTGCGAGGGCCAGAGAGCGCTAAGGATAGTGCCCCGTAATCGATCCAAGGCATCCTCGAGACGATAAATGCGAGCCGCAGGGACGCGCATCCAGGGCCACAGGTCGGCAAGGAATTGTCAACCTGCGGGTCATGCCCGATCGCCGATGGTACCCGGCATCAACTCGAAATCCCGCTTGGGCTACACACCGCGATGACGGTTGTGGCCCATGCGAACCTGCGTGCTTATTCGCAGGAATTTGCCGTTACATCCGGAAACTTTCTCGCGTGATTTATTCGATCGTCGTTCAGATGCCGACGATCAAGCTGATGTCAGGCACACACGAGAAGATGCAATGAACAAACTGAAATCGCTATTGGGTATCGCGCTGCTGACAAGCTCAGCGCTGGCCCCGATCGCGACGCAGGCGCGAGTGATCCTCGACATCGATGTCGGGCCTCCGCCGCCACGCGTTGTCGAGGTACCGGCGCCGCGCCCCCACCAGGTTTGGGTGCCCGGATACTACGTCTGGGATGGACACCATCATCAGCATGTCTGGCACGACGGCTACTGGGTTAAAGAACGCCCGGGATACCACTACCGCGCCGACCACTGGGAACAGCAGGGTGACAAATGGCACCGGGTGCAGGGCGGCTGGGAACAAGGCTAGTGATGCGGCACCTTCATTTCGAACCATCGAGACTTCCATCGTCGCCGCTGTAGGAGCGGGTCAAAACCGCGACTACGGCCTAGAACGGCACAGACGCGGGTAAGACCCGCTCCTACAGGTGCAGCTCGTGTTCGTAAGCGTTCCGCTGCTTGACGATTCAATTCGGAACTACGCTCGGCGGTAGCAGGCTGGGGCGGCGGATCAGCGCGCTGCCGGCGAGCACCGGATCGATCGCCGCGATGGCGGTCTCGATCGCCAGGTCCGAGGTCTTGCCGTCGGCGTCGGTCCAGCTCAAGGTCACGCGGATCTGCTGAAAGCCGGCGCGACGAGCGCCGCTGCAGATTCCCGCTGTAAGCACGCCGCCCTCACACCAGGAATAGGCGCTGACCTCCCAGTGCCGCCGGTACGTGACATCGGACAGCGACAGCTCGCCTGCCGGCAGCACCAGGCTGCCGTCGGCGTTCTCGCGGCCGCCGGCGTCACTGCCGATTTCATCCAAACCAAAAACACCGATGCCAGCCGCCGGCAGTTGCGAGAACTGGCGCAGATCGTCGAGCTTGGCGCGGGCGAGCTGGGCGGCGGCGGCGCGCGCTCGCGCGTGCCCGCCTTCGACCAGCACCAGGCCTTGCAGCTGGCACATCGCCGCCACGCCTAGCGCGAGAACCAGCAGCGCTATCAACACGTCCAGCAGCGCCACTCCCCGTTGCCTGCTGCGCCTGCGGATCATCAGTAATCGCGCCAGCTGCCAGGCACCGGCGTCAGCAACAGCGGCGCTGCAGCGCCACTTTGCAGCGCCGATGCAACGGCAGCATCGGGCCAGACCCGGTAGCTGCCCGCGGTGATCTCCAGCGCTGCATTGGCCAGCAACGCGCCCGCGATGCTGGCGCCGTTGCTCGGAACAAAACTGGAGTTGCCACCGTCGTGGGAAAACAACATCACCAGCCCGGAAACCGCGTTGCCATCGGCAATCAGACGCCCGTTTTCGATGACCAGCACGAGTGGCGTAGTGATGGAGCCGATCACCACGCCCGGGCTGAAGATGCAGTCCCCGGCAATCCAGATCGCGCCACGCGTGTCGGGCCCCAGCGATCCGCAGCTATCGACGCTTTGCATTTGATCGCGCAGGCTGGGCCATAGCTGCGCAGCGACGCCGAACACGCGCTCGAAAATGTCGCCGGGTGCAACCGCGCTGTCGCGGTTCGCGCCTTGATTGCCGTCGACATCGAGGATGTCGGCGTTCTCATGGCTGGCATCACTGAGCGTCATTCCACAAGCCGAAGCAACAAGCTCCGATGCCGCACAGCTCAGGCTCGCATCCTCCAGCCGCGTGTCGCCGGAAGACCAGATCGACAGAGCGCCTGAAAGGATGCGGCCCGACCCGGCCAGCCGCACACTGCCGGCCACGATTGTCGCCTCGGGCCACTGCTCAATCAGCGGGTGAATCAGCGCATCCTGGCGAACCACTGCGTGGCCGCGACCATCGGCGCTGACCGCCTCGCCGATGATCTGCACGACATCCTGGCGCGGCGAGGCCGAACCGGGCGTTACCGCAGGCGCCAGATAATGCAGCTTCGATCGGCCCGAGCCCGAGTCGTAGCGCGCCTCCGCAACGTCGGCGTACGCGGTCCAGCGCGAGTCGGCGATGTTCTTGCTGCCATCGCCGCAAGGCGGCGCGAGCTGCGTCGCGGCGCAGACCGACCAACGCTCCGCACCACTCGCCATCCAGCCATCCGCCTGCTGTGACGAGACGCGATTCGCATTGGCTCGCAGATGCGCAAACCCCCGCGCCAGCGACAGCTCGGCCAAACCGTTGAGCCGCTGCGACTCGATGTCGCTGGCCATGCTGCGCTGCTCGCCCACCGCGATCTGCACCGCCGACAGGATCAGCAGGCTGACCAATACCAGCATCAGCAGCGCGACGCCGATTGCCACCGCACCCGCCTGGTTACTGCACCGGTTACTGCAGCGCATCGTTGCGAATCGCCGCGCTGGACTGCAGGCTGCGATCCGCAGCCGCGACGTCGCGCAGCTGGGCGTTGACTGCAAAGCTCGCCGAGCGGCGCTGGCCTTGCAGTGCATTGCCTACTGCCGTGGGCATCGCAACGAATGCGATTGTCAGCGCGGTGACTCGTAGCGCGCGTTCGTCGCTGACGTTCTCCCAACTGCCATTGCCGCAGCTGTCGGCGTTGTTGACCGCTCGGATCGCACGATCACTGGCGTTGTAGCGATAGCCGAAGCGCTCCTGGCCATCGCGCACGCCGTTGCCGTTCTCGTCGTAGCTGAACACCAGGCAGTCGCTGCCCGATGTCGCGACGCCGTTGAATGGGCTGAGCACGGTCCAGCTGCCGGCGCTGATGCGCGTGGTCGGCAAGGTATCGCCGGCCGCGAGCGTCGCGGTGATCGCCGATGCGCTGGTATAGCCGCTGATCGTCAGCTCAAAGCGCCGCGTCGCGCCGCTGGGCTGGCGCGCGCTGACGACCAGCTTGCGCCCAACCAGCACCGCCTCCGACAAGGGCGCGCCGAACGCGGCATCGAGCGTGGCAGTGCCGGGGAGTACCGATTGCAGCACGATACTGCCGCTCACCGCGCTCGCCGAAAGATCGTGAGTATTCGCGGATCGCGATATCGCGCCGGCGACATTCCATGCGCCGGCGCGCGTCAGGTCGCGCTGCATCACGTCGAACACCTGGCGCAGATCCTGATTCATCCGCGTGCGCTGCAGCGTGTCACGATGCAGGCTGATGGTCGACGACAGCAGCGCGACCGCGGCACTGGTCGCGACCGATCCGAGCACCAGCGCGATCATCAGCTCGACCAGGGTGAAGCCGCGCGATGCCGGCTTCAGCATGGCGGCAACCCCGGCACCGCATGCGCGCCGGCCGGCGAGCACAGGCGCAGACGGCCCAGCGAACTGACGACCACGCGCAGGGTTTCGCCACTGCCGGCCGCGCTGAAGCTGATATTGCCGGCAACCAGATCAGGGCGCACCGGGCTGAAGCGCAGGCTGCCGCCGAGTGGCAGCGCATCGAGCAGCACGCTGCGATAGTCGCTGCTGCGCACGAAGCGCGGCAGCGGCGATGCGCTCGCTGCATCGCGATCGACAAAGCAGAACGCAGCGGCGCTGCGATCATCCAGCCGGCAGTCGCAGGACGGCGCCAGGCTCAGGCCCCAGCACCAGCTTGCGCCGTCACTGGCGCGCACGAAACTCAGGTAGACGAACTGCGCGCGCTCACGCGCCGTGGTTCGCGCCTCGCCCATGTCGCTGCGCAGGCGATCGGCGGCGCTCTTCAGCGTCGAGCGCAGGCCGGCGTCGTGAAACGAAGGCAGGCTCGCGGCCAGCAGCACGCCGAGCACCGCGACGACCGTCAACGCCTCCAGCAGCGTGTAACCGTGGTCGCCACCGTAGCCGCCGCTCCGGCCTGCCCGTTTGCACCGCTGATCGATGGCCCGCGCCATAAGCCCCCCGGCTTGAAGACGATGGAGCCAATCTAAACGCGCAGCGGGGCCGCAACTGCGAGCCGCGTCACCGATGCGCGGCCAAACAGCGGGCAAAGTGCGAACGGCTCCACACGAGGACTCCGATGAAACGCATCAATCGCGGTTACAGCCTGCTCGAAGTCACTGTCGTGATCGCGATGATCGCGCTGCTGGCCACGATGGCCGTGCCCAGCTACCAGCGCGTGGCGCGCAAGACGCATCGGGTCAGCGCGATGGCGCTGCTGATGGAACTGCACCTGCGCCAGGAAAAATATCGCGCCGACAACTCGGCCTATGCGACGACGCTCACACAGATCGGCGCGCCGACTTCGGGCGGCGTCGCGGACGATTACAGCCTGTCGATCCCGACTTCGACCGCGACCAGCAACCTGCTGCGCGCCGATGCCCGCAGCCCCGGCAGTCAGGCCACCGACAGCCAGGACGAGGTCAGCTGCGCGCGGCTCGAGATCGACCAGTCGGGCGCGCGCACGCCGGCCGCGTGCTGGCGGTAGAGGCCTCGCTTGCGCATCGGGCTTCGCACGTCGGCAAAGGATTGCCGACCTACGAGCCACACTTGTAGGAGCGGGTCGTACCCGCGACTGTGCTCTTAAGGGCCTCAGTCGCGGGTACGACCCGCTCCTACGATGGCGGCGAGCATGCTCAGCCCGATGTGCAACCGAGGCCTCACGTCGGCAAGGGATTGCCGACCTACAAACGCCCCGCGCCGAGTCGATAGGCCGCCGCGTCGAGCTGGGTCGGCTTGCCTTCCATCAGGTCAGCCAGCAGTTCGGCCGAGGCCGGTGCCATCACCAGACCGTTGCGGTAGTGGCCGGTGTTGACCCATAGGCCGGGCAGCGCCGGATGCTCGCCGATATACGGAATGCCGTCCGCCGACCCCGGCCGCAAACCGCTCCACTGCGTTTCGACCTGGCCCGCCGCCTCAGTGCCCAGCAGGCCGACCGCGAACGCCAGCAGTTCTTCACGCGCGGCCCCGGTAACGCGCTTGTCGAACCCGGCCGACTCGACCGTGCTGCCAACCAGGATGCGGCCGTCGCGACGCGGGATCAGATACCGGCCGCCGTCCAGCACGATGCGCTTGAGCCGGCCCGGCGCGGCCCGCAGCAGCAGCATCTGGCCGCGTACCGGCGCAACCGGCAGCGCGCCGAGCGCGCCGCTCCAGGCGCCGGCCGCCAGCACCACGCAGTCGCCGCGATGCTCGCCCGCCGCCGTGTCGACTCCGGCGACCCGGCCGCCGTCACGCAGCCAGCCGGTGACCGGCGTGTTTTCGTGCAGCGCGATGCCGAGCTGGCGCAGGCGCAGCCTCAGCGCCTGGCCGAGCCGCGGATTGCGTATCTGACCGATCCACGGCAGCAGCAGGCCCGGCAAGCTCGGGCCACGAGTCTGCAGGATGGCGTCGATCTCCGGCGCCGCCAGGCCGGCTGCCGCACACCAGGCCGCACCGGCCTGGATCTGATCCGGATCCAGCAGCATCGCGCCCGACGCGGTCAGTTCGGGGTCCACGCCGGTGGCCTCGGCCAGCTCCGGTGCCAGTGCGTCGTACAACGGCAGGCTGCGGCGACTCAGCTGCCAGACCGCCTCCGGGTAGTTCCACGGCAGGATCGGACTCAGAATGCCGCCGCCGGCCCAGGACGATTCGCGGCCGGCGCTGCCGCTGTCGAAAACCGAGACTCGCCAGCCGCGACTGTGCAGCTGCAGCGCGCTGAGCATGCCGATGACGCCAGCGCCGACGATAAGCGCGTGCTGGCGGGAAGATGATTCAAACGATGATTCGAACGACGATGCCAAAAGCCAAATCCTTGGGGAGCGGGAGTGCGATGCCGGCGACGCGCGGGGGGACGGTTACGGGCCGGCGGCGGGCCGCGATTGTCCGGGCTTTGATTGTCCGGACTTTCCCTCCAGCCTGCAAAGCGGCACCGCCCGTCTGCGCTAGTTCGTCGGCTTTCGGCGCCTTGGTATAACGCTGCAATGCTTCGCATCCGCACTCAAGCCGGCTTCACCTTGCTCGAGCTGGTCGTGGTCATGGCCATTGCCGCAATCCTGCTGGCGGCGGCGATTCCGCAATTCCAGCAGATGGCCGTCGCCTCGGCGCGGGCCCAGGGCGGCACGCTGATGCTGTCGGCTTTCAACCAGGCGCGCAGCGAGGCGATCGCGCGCAACGGCAACGTCGTGGTGTGCCGGCGCAACTATTTCACCAGCAGCACGTTCCCGGTTTGCGACATGAGCACCAGCGGCACCTGGGCGCAGGGCTGGATCGTCTACCGCGACAGCGACACCAGCATCGACAGCGCCGAGCCGGACGCCGCGGCCGACATCATCGCGGTGTTCGAGCCGGTCGGCCGGGTCACCGCCACCGGCGAAGGCAATGCGTTCACGATCGTGCCGGCCGGCAATCCGGCCTACCTGGTCTTCGCCAGCAACGGCCGCGCGACACAGGCACTGAGCTTCACGCTGTGCGACGCCAGCCACCGGCTCAGCGACAGCCGCCGCGTCGAGATCGCGCCCAGCGGCTACGTCAGCCTGCGCGCGCTCGACGCCACCACCACGGCCAGCCTATGCGGCTGAACCTGCCCACACGCCGCGGCCGCGCGGACGGCTTCACGCTGATCGAAGTGCTGATCACGATCTTCATCACCGCGATCGGCCTGCTGACCGTCGCCGGCCTGCAGGCGGCGTCCAAGAAGGTCAATTTCGAAACCGCGCAGCGCACCAGTGCCACCGCGCTGGCCCAGGACATGGTCGAGCGCATCCGCGCCAATCCGAGCGCCAAGGTCTCTTACCTGACCAGCGACGCCACCGCCGCCGCCAGCGCCACCGGCTGCGCGGCCAGCTCCGCCGCCTGCAGCAGCGCGGACCTTGCGGCCTACGACGTCTACCAATGGGGCCAGAAGCTGCTCGGCGCCGAGGAGCAGGACGCCAGCGGCAACATCACCGGCGGCCTGGTCAATCCGACCGGCTGCATTACTTACGACGCCACCAACAAGGTCTACCGGGTCGCCGTCGCATGGCGCGGCTATACCGCGCTGGCAGCGATTCCGTCGACCGTGCCGAGCAACGACCCGATGCGTGCCACCTGCGGCAACGGCCTGGGCCGCTATACCGATCCGCTGACTTCCGGCAGCAACGATCTGCTGCGCCGGCTGATTGTCGTGGAGTTCATATGAGCTGCCGGCGTCGGCAAACCGTAGGTCGGCAATCCCTTGCCGACGTGAGGCCCCGGCTGCGCGTCGAAGTTACATGTCGGCAAGGGATTGCCGACCTACGCGCTGCGCGCCCCTCACGCCAGGCCGGCCTGACCCTGGTCGAGCTGATGATCAGCCTGGTGCTCGGCCTGATCCTGGTCACCGCGGTTGGCACGCTGTTCGTCTACACCAACCGCAGCAACCGCCAGAACGAGCTGATCGCCGGCATGCAGGACCAGGCGCGCTTCGCGCTGGCGACGCTGTCGCGCGACATCACGATGGCCGGTTACTGGGGCGGCATCGCCAGCGCGGCGACGATCACGCCCAACACCAACGACCTCGACGCCACCAACGACGCCAGCACCGCGACCGCGGCGTTCCCGGCGGCCAACGACTGCGGCGTCGACGCGACCACACGCTGGGCTTTCGAGCTGACTCGCAAGCTCAGCTACCCGGACCCGATCACCGGCATCACCCAGATCCTGATGTGGCCGAGCCGCATCGAGTTTCGCAATCAGAGCACCAGCGGCGCGCCGAGCGCGATGTGGCGCTGCATCGGCGACTACAAGACCGGCACCGACGTGGTGGCGCTGCGCCGCGTCGCCGGCCAGCAGACCGGCTGCATCGACAGCGCCAACACAACCGACTGCAAGCCAGGCAGCGGCCAGGTGAAGCTGCGCGCCTACAACTACTACCTGCAGACCAATGGCGTCGTCGGCACGCTGATGCGCTGGAGCAGCGCCGACACCGCCACGCCGGGCGGCACCGAGCAGCCGCTGAGTGCACCGATGAACTTCTTCCGCTACGTGCCGCGCATCTACTACGTGCGCAATTATTCGCACACCTCCGGCGACGGCATCCCGACCTTGTGCCGCAAGGAGCTGTGCTCGACCGGCTACACCGCCGGCAGCGACAACGAGAGCGGTACCTGCGGCGCCGCCGGCGCCAGCGCGACGGCCAGCGGCTTCTACAGTGAATGCCTGGCCGAAGGCGTCGAGGATCTGCAGATCGTCTGGGGCGTGGCCAATGCCGACGGCTCGGGCTTCCGCTACACCAGCACGCCGAGCGCGCAGGAAGTCGCGACCAATGCGCAGACCGCGCAGATCTTCCTGCGGATGCGCTCGGCGCGCAGCGACGGCTCGTACACCGACACCAAGACCTACACCGCCGGCGACGGCAGCGCGTACACCTCAAGCGGCAGCGACCAGCATTTTTATCGCCGCATTTATTCCACGACCGTCTACCTGCGCAACCCGGCCCGCTGACATGCGCAACCATCACGATCCACACCCACATCATCAACGCGGCGCGGCACTGGCCACCGCGCTGTTGTTCCTCGTCATCCTGACCCTGCTCGGGCTGGCCGCGATGCGCTCCGGCAGCATCGATCTGCGGCTGGCCCAGAACGAGGGCACCCGACTCGACGCGCAGCAGAACGCACAGACCGCGCTGGAATCGGTGCGCGCTTACTCGGCGGCGCTGAACGTGCTGCCCGGCTCGGGCTACCTGCAGTCCTGCGCGATCGGCTCCAGCCTCAACGCCAGCTCGCTGGCAACGCAGCAGGGTTTCTCCTGCCCGAGCGCCAGCGTGACCGCCGCGCTGATGCCGAACACCAACTACAAGAACTACCTGTACGTCTCCGTGCGCCGCGAACAGATCAACGGCAACGACTACGCACCGGTTGCGGCCCTGCGTGAAGGCGACAGCGGCGACCGCTACAACCTCGCGGCTTTCACCATCGTCGGTGGCTACGACCGCGTCGCCAGCGACGACACGCTGGCGCAGGGCGGAGCGGAAGTCGTGCAGGGCGTCTACGTCAAAGTCGCCAAGATCCGCGGACTGTCGCAGCAGTAGGAACAGCACCATGACCCACAAACTCCGCCAACAACTGCTCGCGATCTTCCTCGGACTATTCGTCTGCTTCTCGATCGTGATCGAGGCCGAAAACGCCTACGCCGACGACATCGAGATCTACACCAACCCGGCCGCCAACAGCGTCAAGCCGCCGTACACGGTGATCGTGCTGGACCTGAACCTGCTCGGCATCTGCAACAGCGTGCTGACCCAGACCAGCAACCCGAACAATCCGGATTCACCGCAGCTGTGCCTGAACATCACCAACACCATTATTCTGTCGGACCTGCTCGGCGGCGTCACCAGCAACCCGACGGCACTTCTGACGACTCTGCTCTATACCTTAAACGTCACTCAATTGTGCGGAATCGTCAGCTCCCTCGTCAGCACTCTCGGAGCCTCTGCGGTTTCCTCATTGCTCGTTTCGGTATGTGCTCTCGTCGCGCCGGTTACAGGTCTCCCGCTTGTGGGCTTCGCCTTGAATCTCGCGCTCGGCTTACTGGGTGTGACCGATGTCGTTGGCACGCTGGTCTCGGGTCTACTCAATCCGCTGCTAAGCACGGCGGTCGGCCAATTGCCGTCAGTGGTCACCGGACTACTCAACAGCACCTTCAGCGGCATCCTGAACCTCGGACAGGTGGGCCTGATTTCGACGCTGGAATCGATCCTCAGCAACCTGATCAACACCAACGTCGCGATCATGCTCTCGCACGCCGATCGGGCCAATTCGACCGGCTCGCCCGCCAGCACCTGCGCCTTCGCCGATCTGGCGAGCATTCCTGGCGCGCGACGAACCACCGCCGGCTGCAGCAACGGCGCCTACATGCTGATCGGGTTCACGCCGCTGGTGAACCAGGGAACCGTCAGCACGCTGCTGACCAAGGTGACCACGTCGCTGACCAATATCCTCAGCCTGCCCAATCTGCTCAACTCGGTCACCGCGCTGGCCGCCACCGCGCTGACCACGCCGACGCAACTGCTACCGCCGTATCAGGGCAAAGAGATCTACGCCGAACTGATGCATTACCTGGCCGGCAACGACATCTACAACGCGCCGCTGGCGCGCTGGGACGGGCTCACCGGCGTGCTGGTGCGCGACACCACCATCGAACTGGCCAACGGCAACTACGTCAAGCCGCCGCTGGAGTGCCGCACCGCCAACGTGCTCAACCTGATGTTGACCAACAACATCCGCGATACCGAGTCCGACGCGACGCTGCGCGCCTATCTGCCCGGGCTGCCGGCGAGCGGCGCGATCACGCTGGGCGACGTGGTGAGCAAGGCCAAGACTCCGGGCTTCACCGACAGCGCCGGCAACAACATCAACCTGCGCTCGTTCTTCGTGATCCAGGATCTGCTGACCAGTACCGCGACGCTGGGCAACGCCGGCGCCACGCTGCTGAGCTACGCCAACAGCCTCGGCCTGCTCGGCCTCGGCCAGACCGCGGCCTCGCTGCTGAAGCCGGTGATCGACGTCGACGCCTCGCTGGTGACGCCGAGCCTGACGGTGGATCTGACTTCGCCCAGCGTGGTGCGGCCGGAAGCGTTCTTCACCGAGTTCAAGCCCGATCTGAGCCAGCGGCCGCGCTGGAACGGTAATCTGAAAAAATTGAACGTCGCCGCCGACAGCAGCGGCAATTACCAGTACTACGACGCCAACAGCGCGCTGGCGATCGGCAGCGACGGCCGCATCAAGACCACCGCGCTGACCTACTGGACCAACACCAACCTGCTCGGCAGCGGCGTCACCGTCGACGGACGCAGCTCGACGCTGGGCGGTGCCGGCCAGAAGATCCCGGGCTATCTGTTCGGCGGCGGCGGCAACCCCGGCCGCGTCAACGCCGACGCCAAGCGCACGCTGTACTACGACAAGATCACCGCGACCAGCCTTGCGTTGAACGGCCTTGATGCCGACACCCAAACGGTCCGCGACGAGCTGAAGACCGATCTCGGCGTCACCGGCACCACCACCACCGACGACACTTTGCGGCGCTCGCTGCTGCTGTTTGCGCGCGGCTTCAATGTCGGCACCACGGCGGCGCCGCTGGGCACCGGCACCAGCGTCAGCGGCGTGGTCGCGCGCGACTGGATGCACGGCGCCCTGCTGCATTCGCGGCCGGTCGCGATCAATTACGGCGCGCGTAGCGGCTATTCCACCAGCAGCCCGGATATCCGCGTGGTGTATGGCGCCGCCGATGGCTTCATGCGCATGGTGCGCAACAGCGACGGCGTCGAAACCTGGGGTTTCATGCCGCGCGCGGTGATGTCGCAGCAGAGCGTGCTGCGCGAAAACACCAGCGTGGCCAGCCTGCCCTACGGCGTCGATGGCGCACCGGCGGTGCTGCTGCAGGATCGCAGCAGCAGCGGCGGCGCGGCCGACGGCAAGATCGAATCGGGCAACGCCAACGATCACGCCTGGATGTACTTCGGCCTGCGCCGCAGCGGCCGCTATTACTACGGCATGGACGTGACCAACCCGGATTCGCCGAGCCTGCTGTGGCGCATCGGCCCCGACGGCCTGTACCAGAGCGGCGGCCTGGTCGCGGGCTCGGCGAGCCTGTACTCGGAGCTGGCGCTGACTTTGTCCAATCCGCAGATCGGCCGCATGAGCGTCACCAGCGGCAGCACCACGACGACCAAGCCGGTGCTGATTTTCGCCGGCGGCTACAACGGCGGCCGCGACAGCTCCAACAACAAGATCGGCAAGGACTACTACCGCGGCAGCGACGGCCGCGTCGGCCTGGATGACACCACCGGCAACGCGATCTACATCGTCGACGCACAGACCGGAGATCTGATCTGGAAGGCGGTGCAAGGCACGTTCAGCAGCAGCACGCCGTTCAACGCGACCACCAAGGCTTTCGCGCATCCGCTGCTGACCAACAGCATTCCCTCGGACGTGACCATCGTCGACAGTGACGGCGATGGCCTGACCGACCGGTTGTATGTGGCCGACACCGGCGGCCGCGTCTGGCGCGGCGATTTCCCGGGCAGCGACCGGACCAAGTGGACGCTGTCACCGATCGCCAGCCTCGGCCGTTATCGCAGCAGCAACGTCACGAATGATCGCCGCTTCTTCCAGGCACCGGACTACGCGCCGTACCGCGGCGTGACCGGCAACTACGACATGGTGGTGTTCGGCTCCGGTGATCGCGAAGATCCGCTCAACGTGACCACCGAGAATTATTTCTACGCATTCCGCGACACGCGCACCGCGAGCGGCCTGCCGGCCGCCAGCGTGATCACCACCGACGCGGCGCTGAAAGGCCCGAGCGATTTCGCCGATCTGACCACGGTCTGCGCGAGTTCCAGCACCGCCAGCTGCGCGGCATCAACGGACCTGAGCACCGGCTGGAAAGTGAAGCTCGCCGGCAGCGGCGAGAAAGTGCTGTCGCAGCCGCTGAGCGCGGCCGGCACGGCGTTCTTCAGCACCTACACGCCGCCGAACAGCAGCACTCAGACCTGCACACCGTCCGAGGGCAGCAGCAAGGTGTACGGCCTGGCGCTCAGCGATTCACGGCCCACGGTCGCCAGCTTCATCAACGACAGCGACGGCAGCCAGCGCAGCCAGGCCAGCGCAACGCCCGGCCTGCCCGGCGAATTCAACACGCTGACTGCGAACGCGCTGGCGCAGAACGCCTCGACGCTGAAGCTGCAATCGACCGATCCCTATACGATCTACTGGCGCGAGCGGCGCGGCGACGACGAGACCCAGCCTTGAACACCGGCGCGATGACCGCTGCCAGGCCAGAGATGCGGCGCGGCTTCACCTTGATCGAGCTGATCGTCGCGGTTGCGATCGTCGGCTTGCTGACGGTGATCGCACTGCCGGCGTATTCGATCTACACGCTGCGCACCAGCCGCGCGGTCGGCAAGGCGGCGCTGGTCAGCATGAGCGCGGCGCAGGAAACCTACTTCGTCGACCGGAAAGCTTATACCAACGCGGTGACCGATCTGGGGCTGACGACCTACCTGTCACGTGACGGCTCGACCTCGGCGACGCAGACCAGCAACAGCATCTATTCGCTGAGCATCGCGGCGTTGACCACCAGCGGCACCTGCCCGGCCACCGGCTCGGCCGCGATCGGCGGCTATACGCTGATCGCGACGCCGGTCGGCACCCAGGCCCGCGATACCGGTTGCAGCACGCTGTGCCTGACTTCGAGCGGCATCCGGCTGGCATCGGCGGGTACCGCGGCGGACTGCTGGTCGCGGTAGTCGTAGGTTGGGGTGAGCTTGCGAACCCCAACATTCGTCCGCGCTGATGTTGGGGTTCGCAAGCTCACCCCAACCTACACCAACCTACTCGTTGCGTGCCGTCGCGCGGCGCAGCGCCGGCGGCAGCGAGAACACGATGTGCTCGGCGCGGCCCGGCAGTTCGCGCGCCGCTGCCGTCGTGCCGCCAAGTTCCTTCAGGCGCGTGACCACCTGCTCGACCAGCACCTCCGGCGCGCTCGCACCGGCGGTGACGCCGACGCGCTGCTTGCCGTCGAGCCAAGCCGGCTGGATGTCCGACGGACCATCGATCAGATAGGCCGCGGTGCCGCGGCTTTCGGCGAGTTCGCGCAGGCGGTTCGAGTTGGAGCTGTTGCGCGAACCGACCACCAGCAGCACGTCGCAAGCGGCGGCCAGATCTTTGACCGAATCCTGGCGATTCTGCGTCGCATAGCAGATATCGTCCTTGCGCGGCCCGCTGATCATCGGGAAGCGCGCGCGCAGCGCGTCGATCACGCGCGCGGTGTCGTCCATCGACAGCGTCGTCTGCGTAACGTAGGCCATGTGCTCGGGCTTGGCGATGCTCAGCTTGAGCACGTCATCCGGAGTTTCGACCAGGTGAATGTGCCCGCCGAAACTCGAATCGAACTGGCCCATCGTGCCTTCGACTTCGGGATGCCCGGCGTGGCCGATCAGCACCACTTCGCGGCCTTCGCGCGAGTAGCTCTTGACCTCGATGTGCACCTTGGTCACCAGCGGGCAAGTCGCGTCGAACACCGTCAGCTTGCGCTTGGCGGCCTCGTCGCGGACCTGCTGCGATACGCCATGTGCGGAAAAGATGCAGACAGCGCCTTCGGGCACCTGGTCAACCTCGTCGACGAACACCGCGCCCTTGTCGCGCAGGCCCTCGACGACGAAGCGGTTGTGCACGACCTCGTGGCGCACGTAAATCGGAGCACCGAGCTGTTCGAGCGCACGCTCGACGATCTCGATCGCGCGATCGACGCCGGCGCAGAAACCGCGGGGATTGGCGAGCAGGATGTCCATGATTGTCAGACTCCAGGAGTCGGTGCAGGCTTCTTGCGCAGCGCTTCGAGAATAACGTCGAGCACCATGAAACCGGCGCCGACGCTGATCGCCGAGTCGGCGACGTTGAACGCGGCGAAGTGCCAGGTTCCCCAGTAGAAGTCGATGAAGTCGACCACGTAGCCGCGGGTCACGCGGTCGATGACGTTGCCGAGCGCGCCGCCCATGATCAGCGCCAGCGCGACCGCCACCAGCACCTGGCCATGCGGGTTGCGCCGCATCCACACCAGGATGCCGACGCTGACGACGACCCCGATCAACACGAACACCAGCGGTGACGAGCCGCTGAACATCGAGAACGCGGCGCCGGTGTTGTGCAGATGCGTCAGGTTCAGATGCGGCATCAGCGCCACGTTGTCGTACCAGGCCATGTTCTTGACCACCAGCTGCTTGCTCACCTGATCGATCAGCATCACCACGGCGGTCAGCCAGAGCCAATGCACGTTGCGGAATTTCGGCATCGGAACCGTCCGCTCAGATCACGCGGCGAGCTTCGCCGGCGCCGTGCACGTTGGACACACAGCGGCCGCACAGGCCGGGATACGCGGCGCTTGCACCGACATCGGCGACCTGGTGCCAGCAGCGCTCGCACCTGGCGTTTTGTGATGCGTTGGCGTGCACCCAGATCTTTTCGCCGCTGCTGAGTTCATGCTCGCTTGCATCGGTCGGCTTGGCGCTGAGAGGCGCGAGCCTGGCACCGGAAGTGATGAACCAGAAGCGCAGCTCCTCGCCCGGCGCTCCCAGCGCGCTCGCCAGATCGGTGTCGGCGTAGATCGAGACTTCCGCGTTCAGGCCCGAACCGATGGTGCCGGCCGCGCGCAGATCCTCCAGCGTCTTCTTGAC
Organism: Hydrocarboniphaga sp.; assembly: GCF_028291725.1. Lineage (GTDB taxonomy): Bacteria > Pseudomonadota > Gammaproteobacteria > Nevskiales > Nevskiaceae > Hydrocarboniphaga. Next base: position 45,755 of record NZ_JAQGNT010000024.1, read on the forward strand.
CGCTACACGCGTGGCGACCAGCAGCGGCCAGTCGACACCGTCCTCGGCAAGATTGAGTTTGGGCAGCTCGTACCAGCGCTGCGCAAACACGCTGGCGCTGCGGTCACCCGGCAGCAGCTGCCAGATTTCGTCAGCGGTGAACGAAAGCACCGGCGTGATCCAGCGCACCATCGCCTCGGCGATGTGCAGCAGCGCGGTCTGCGCGGAGCGGCGCGCGAGACTCTTCGCCGCGGTGGTATAGAGCCGGTCCTTCAGCACGTCCAGATACAGGCCGCCAAGATCGGTGACGCAGTAGTTGTGCAGCTTCTGGTAGACCAGATGGAACTGTGCGTCGGCGTAGGCTTGGCGGATTTCGGCCTGTAGCTGCGCCGCCTGCGATACCGCCCAGCGATCGATCAGCAGCATCTCGCCCGGCGCAACCGCGTCGGTCGCCGGATCGAAGCCGTCGAGGTTGCCCAACAGATAACGCGCGGTATTGCGGATGCGCCGGTAGGCATCGGCCATGCGCTTGAGCAGGTTGTCGCTGATCGCGATTTCGCCGCTGTAGTCGCTGGCACTGACCCACAGGCGCAGCACGTCCGCGCCCAGCGTTTTGGTCACCTGCTGCGGCGCGACCACATTGCCGAGCGACTTGCTCATCTTTCGGCCCTGCTCATCGACCGTGAAGCCATGCGTCAGCACCGCCTTGTACGGCGAGCGCTGGCGCATCGCGACGCAGGTCAGCAAGGATGAGTGAAACCAGCCGCGATGCTGGTCCGAGCCTTCGAGGTACATGTCGGCGAGCGGCGCGAGGCCGTGCTCGTCGAGTACGCCCGGGTTCGTCGACACGAAGCTGCACTGATGCGCGCTGCCGGAATCGAACCAGACGTCGAGTGTGTCGGTGCATTTGTCGTAATCGTCGGCCTCGCTGTGCGGCAACCAGTCGTAGACCTGGCTGCCGAACCAGGCTTCGAGACCTTCGGCCTGAACCTTGTCGGCGACCACGCGCAGCAGATCGCCGGTGCGCGGATGCTTTTCCTGCGTGACCTTGTGCACGAACAGCGCGAGCGGCACGCCCCAGGTGCGCTGGCGCGAGATGCACCAGTCCGGACGATCCGCGATCATGCCGCGGATGCGCTCGCGGCCCCAGGCCGGGATCCAGCGCGTCGCGTCGATCGCCTCGAGCGCGGCGGCGCGCAGGCCGGCGGCTTCCATCGATACGAACCACTGCGGCGTCGCGCGGAAAATCAGCGGCGTCTTGTGGCGCCAGCAATGCGGGTAGCTGTGTGTGATCACCGCGTGACGCACCAGCGCGCCGGTTTCACGCAGCGCGGCCAGAATCGGCTCGTCGACCTTGCGCACATGCAGGCCGCCGACCACGGGCTCCTCGTCGCTGAACTTTCCCGAAGACGTCAGCGGACTGCTGACCGGCAGATGGTTCTGCTTGCCGACCAGATAATCGTCGACGCCATGTGCCGGCGCGGTATGTACCAGGCCGGTGCCGGCCTCGAGCGTGACGTGCTCGCCGGAGATCACCGGAACCGTGGCCGGCTTCAGCGGATGGCGTGCATGGATCGCATGCCGGCGCAGCTCCAGTCCCTTGACGGTGCCGAGCACGCTGGCGCTGTCGCCGTAGCGCCGGGCCGCGTCGTCGACCAGCTCGGCCGCGAGCACCAGCAAGCCGGCGTTCGCAAAACGCACCAGCGCGTAGTCCAGATCAGCATTGACCGCGATCGCTTGATTGGCCGGCAGCGTCCACGGCGTCGTCGTCCAGATCACCAGCCGGATCGGGCCCTCGACCTCAACGTTGAACAGCCTTGCGAGCGCAACCGGATCGGCCGCCTCGAAGCCGACGTCGATCGCCGCCGACTGCTTGTCCTGATATTCGACCTCAGCCTCGGCCAGCGACGATCCGCAATCCAGGCACCAGTGCACCGGCTTGAAGCCGCGCACCACGTGGCCGTTGTCGGCGATGCGCGCGAGCACACGCAACTGCTCGGCCTCATATGCCGGCTGCATCGTCAGATACGGCTTGTGCCAGTCGGCCAGAATGCCGAGGCGCTGAAAGTCGACGCGCTGGCGATCGATCTGTTCGAGCGCATATTGGCGGCATTCGGCGCGGAACGCCGCGGCATCGAGCTTCTCGCCGACCTTGCCGAATTTCTTCTCGACCTGCAGTTCGATCGGCAGGCCATGGCAATCCCAGCCCGGCACGAACGGCGCGTGGTGGCCGTTCAGGCGCGCACTTTTGACGACGATGTCCTTCAACACCTTATTGACCGCATGGCCGATGTGGATGTCGCCGTTGGCATACGGCGGGCCGTCGACGAAGTAGTACGGCGTTGCACCGGCAGTCGCCGACATCACCCGCGCATACAGGTCTTCGCCCTGCCATTTCGCCAGGAACGAAGGCTCGCGCTTGGCGAGGTTGGCCTGCATCGGGAACGCGGTCTGCGGCAGATTGACCGTGCTCTTGTAGTCGTTTGCGTCGTTCACGTCGGCTCAGTGGTCTTGTGCATTGAGAGCGCGAGAATCCGTCGCGCATCGTCGGCGTCCTGCTGCATTCGCGCGGACAATTCGTCCAGCGAAGAAAACTTCAGCTCGGGCCGCAGCCAGGCGCAGAATTCCACGATGAGTTCGTGGCCGTAGAGATCGCCGGGTTCACCGAAAAGATGGGCCTCCAGCAGGCAGCGCGTCAGGCCCAGCGTCGGCCTGATACCCAGGCTGGCGACACCATCCCAGACGGTGCCGCGGTCGACGCGGCAGCGTACAGCGTACACGCCCTGGCGCAGCGCCAGCGGCCGGAACAGGTCGATGTTGGCGGTCGGCATGCCGAGCGTGCGGCCCAGCTGCAGGCCGCGGCGCACGCGGCCGAGCACGCTGTAAGGCCGGCCGAGCAGGCGCGCTGCGCGCGCAAGATCCGACACCGACAGCGCCTCGCGCAGCGCGGTCGAGCTGCAGCGCTCGTTGCCGACGCAGACTTTGTCGACCACGCCGAGTTCGAAACCATGATGCTCGGCCGCGTCCCGCAGCGTCTGCACGGTGCCGGCGCGGTGGCTGCCGTAGCGGAAATCATCGCCAACGACAACGGCGCCGACGCCGAGCGTCTTCACCAGCAGCTGATCGACGAATTCGTCCGCGCTCATCGACGCCACCGCCTTCGAGAAGCGCGCGACCACGGTGCGCTGCAGGCCGCTGCCAGCCAAAGCTGCGATCTTGGTGCGGAAAGTCTGCACGCGCGGCGGCGCATCGGCCGGGCTGAAATATTCGCGCGGCGAGGGCTCGAAGGTGAGCGCGGTGGCCGGCAGCCCGGTGCGGCGCGCGCCGTCCAGCGTGCGCGCCACGAGCGCGCGATGGCCCAGGTGCATGCCATCGAAATTGCCGATGGTCAGCACGCAGCCGCGATGGCTATCGCGCAGGTTCTGCAGGCCGCGGATCAGCTCCATGCGTGGACTTTTAGGGCCAAAGGGCAAGACCGAATTATACCTGTCCCGCTCCGCGACCCCGCGCCATCAGCAAATGGCGCGGCCGCAGGCCCAGCACCCACAGGCTGAGGAAATAGACCGCGCCGCAAGCCGCGATCACCGCCGCCAGGCGCAGCGCCCGGGCCAGCGCGTCCAGAGCAGTCCACTCGGCCAGCTCGCCGGCGCCATAGATCGCGACCGCGGCCATCAGGCCGTTGGCGGCCAGCAGGCGCAGGCCGAAGCGGCGCCAGCCCGGCGCCGGCCGGTAGATGCCGTCGCTGCGCAGCCGGCGGTACAGCAGCACCGTGTTGACCCAGGCGGTCAGCGAAGTCGACAGCGCCAGGCCGACGTGCGCGCCCTCGATCTTCAGGCTCCGCGCCGTGATGAAGCTGGCCAGGCTCAACAGCATGCCGGCGGCCAGGCCGATGGTCGCGAAGCGCACCGGCAGCCGGGTTTCCTGGCGCGCATAGAAGCCCGGCACCAGCACTTTCACCAGCGCAAAACCCATGAAACCGAAGCCATAGGCCCAGACCACCCAGGTGGTCATCTCGACGTCGTGCGCGTCGAACTGGCCATGGCCGAAGATCGCCGCGGTCAGTGGCCCGCCGAGCACGACCAGGGCGACTCCGAACGGCAGACCCAGCACCAGCATCATCCGCAGCCCCCAGTCCAGCGTGTCGGAGAACTGCTCGGGTGAGCGTTCGGTGTGGTGCGAAGCCAGCGACGGCAGGATCACCGTGCCGACCGCGATGGCGAAGATGCCGGTCGGGAATTCCATCAGGCGACTGCCGAAGTTCAGCCAGCTGACCGCGCCGTCGGCGATCAGGGTCGCCAGGCTGGTGTTCAGCAGCAGGCTGACCTGGGCGACGGACGAGCCGATCACCACCGGCAGCATCAGCTTGCCGATGCGCCGCACGCGCGGATCGCGCGGCCGGAAGCGCGGCCGCGGCAGCAGACGCAGGCGCATCAGCGACGGCAGCTGCGACAACAACTGCAGCACGCCGGCGACGAACACCGCGTAGGCCAGCACCATGACCGAATCGGCCGAAATCCAGGCCGAGGCGATGATGCAGACGTTGAGGATCACCGGCGCCGCCGCCGGTACCGCGAACTGGCCGTAGCTGTTCAGGATGCTGCCGGCCATCGAGGTCAGCGAGATGAACATCAGGTAGGGGAAGGTCCAGCGCAGCAGCTCGGCGCCGAGCGCGGCCTGGGCCGGGTCGGAGCGGAAACCCGGCGCGAAGGCCCAGACCATCAGCGGCGCACAGAAACAGCCGATCACCGTGACCAGGCCCAGGATCGCGCCCAGCGTCCCCATCACCACCGCGGTCAGCTCGCGCACGTCCTCGTGGGTCTGCTGGCTGCGGGTCTCGGTGAAAACCGGCACGAAGGCCTGGCTGAACGCGCCTTCGGCGAAAATGCGGCGGCCCAGGTTGGGCAGCATCAGCGCGATGAAGAACGCGTCGAGCAGCGGGCCGGCGCCGAAAGCCCGTGCCAGCGTGATCTCGCGCACCAGGCCGAGGATGCGCGAGGCCAGGGTCAGACCGCTTACCACGCTGGTCGATTTCAGCAGCGATCGGGCCATAGATGATTTGATTCAGGGTGATTCAGGCAGCCGCTGGCCGGTTGGCACGCCGATTCCCCGTTTTTTGGGGTGGCATGCATTGACAAGAAGGGGGTCGATCACAATACTAGCGCCCCTTCGATTTGTCGCCTCATTTTTTCCAGTTTTAGGAGTTAAGTCTTGGCCAACACCGCCAGTGCCCGCAAGCGCGCACGCCAGTCCGAAGTCAACCGTGCCCGCAACACGAGCCAGCGTTCGATGATCCGCACCTACGTCAAGAAGGTGGTCAAGGCCGTCGAATCCAAGGACAAGGCCGCCGCCGAAGCCGCCTACAAGGAAATGGTCCCGGTGCTGGACCGTTATTCCGACCGCGGCATGATCCACAAGAACAAGGCCGCCCGTCACAAGAGCCGCCTGATCGCGCACATCAAGGCCATGGCCTGATCGATCGCCTGATTGATCGCGCTTGTTGTTGACGCATGAGACGCGGGCCGCAAGGCCCGCGTTTTCGTTTGGGCGGCAGATTGTGCGACCGCGGTTGATACCACGACTGTAGGAGCGGACCTTGTCCGCGACTGAGGCTTCACCGGCACAATCGCGGACAAGGTCCGCTCCTACAGTTCGAATAGCCAGCCAGCGCGCGTCGGCTAGCCAACCAGCACCAGGTTGTCGCGGTGGATCATCTCCGGCTCGCCGACATAGCCGAGCCGCTGCGCCAGATCGTCACGACGCGCGCCGAGAATGCGCAGCGCATCCGCAATGCCGTAGTTCGACAATCCCCGCGCAATCTCCTGCCCGCTCGGATCCAGGCAGGCCACCAGATCGCCGCGCTCGAAGTTGCCGGTGGCCTGTTTGACTCCGACCGGCAGCAGGCTCTTGCCCTGCCCGCGCAGCACCTGCGCGGCGCCCTCGTCGAGGTGAAACTGGCCGCGCACCTGCATCTGGCCCGCGATCCAGCGCTTGCGCGCGCCCATCACGCCCTGGGCCGGCTTGAGCAGGCTGCCGATGCTCAGCCCGCGCCCGATCTGCAGCAGCGCTTCCGGCGCGCGGCCGTGCGCGATCACGGTGGCGGCGCCGGAACGCGCGGCGATATGCGCCGCTGACAGCTTGGTACGCATGCCGCCGCGGCCGAGCACGCCCTTGCTGTCACCGGCCATCAGCGCCAGCAGCGGATCGGCCAGCGAGGCTTCGGACACCAGCTTCGCATCCGGATTGCTGCGCGGATCGGAGTCGAACAGGCCGTCCTGATCGGTCAGGATCACCAGCAGATCGGCCTCGATCAGATTCGCGGTCATCGCGCCCAGCGTGTCGTTGTCGCCGAGACGGATCTCGTCGGTGGCGACGGTGTCGTTCTCGTTGACCACCGGCACCACGCCCAGCTCCAGCAGCGTGTTCATCGTGCCGCGCGCATTCAGATAGCGGCTGCGATCGGCGATGTCTTCGTGCGTCAGCAGGATTTGCGCTGCGAGAATGCCGTGCTGCTCGAAGCCCAGTTCCCAGGCCCGCACCAGGCCCATCTGGCCAACCGCGGCGGCGGCCTGCAGCTCGTGCAGATCCGAGGGGCGCTTTTTCAGGCCGAGACGCGCCATGCCTTCCGCGACCGCGCCCGACGACACCAGCACGATCTGGCGACCTTCGGCGCGCAGCGCGGCGATCTGTGCGCACCAGTCGATGATCGCGGCGCGATCCAGGCCCTGACCTTTTGCGGTCACCAGCGAGCTGCCGATCTTGATCACCCAGCGCCTGGCGCGGGTCAGCTTGTCGCGTTCCATGCCTTTAGCTCTGCTGATCGTCTTCCGTCGACGCGCCCGAATCCGGATTGGATCGCGGATCGGCATCGGCCGATTCGTCGACTTCCGGCTTGTCGAGCTGGTCCTCGCTACGCGGCGCCTGCGCATCCACCCAGATCATCGCCTCGCGGCACAGCACGTCGCAGCCCTGGCGCGTGACCGCGGAAATCGCGAACCAGCGGCCAGCCCAGTTCAGCGAGGCCAGCGTGCGCTCGATCAGCGCCTGGCGCTCTTCTTCCGGTAGCAGGTCGATCTTGTTGAACACCAGCCACTGCTCGCGATTGGCCAGCTGCTCGCTGAAAGCGATCAGCTCACCGCTGATCACGCGCACGTTCTCGGCGATGTCGCTTTCGTCCGGCGGCAATACGTCGACCATGTGCAGCAGCAGGCGCGTGCGCTGCAGATGCTTCAGGAAGCGGATGCCGAGCCCGGCGCCGTCGGCGGCGCCTTCGATCAGGCCGGGGACGTCGACCATCACGAAGGATTTGCTCTGCCCGACCGATACCACGCCCGGCTGCGGGTAAAGCGTGGTGAACGGATAGTCCGCGATCTTCGGACGCGCCGCCGACACCGACGACAGCAGCGTGGATTTGCCGGCGTTGGGCATGCCGAGCAGGCCGACGTCGGCCATCAGCGACAGCTCTAGCCGCAGATCGCGGCGCTCGCCTGGCGAGCCCGGCGTGGAGCGCCGCGGGGCGCGATTGGTGCTGGATTTAAAGCGCCGATTGCCCAGGCCGTGAAAGCCGCCCTGCGCGATCTTGATGCGGCTGCCGACATGGGTCAGCTCGCCGATCAACTCCTCGGTTTCGATGTCGTAGACCAGCGTGCCGAGCGGCATCGGGATCTCGAGATCGTCGCCGCCGTGGCCGGTCATTTCCGAGGTCTGGCCGTTCTCGCCTCGCTGCGCGCGGAACACGCGGTTGAAGCGGAAATCCGCCAGCGAATTGAGATTGGCGTCGGCCACAGCGAACACGCTGCCGCCGTCGCCGCCGTCGCCGCCATCGGGGCCGCCGAACGGAATCGCACGCTCGCGGCGGAAGCTGACGCAGCCGCCACCGCCGTCACCGGCGATGACTTCGATCTGTGATTCGTCGACGAATTTCATTTCACTACAACCTCAGGGTGCTTCATGCACAAAAAAGCCCCGTAAGAACGGGGCTCTTTCGGTACTACACTGGACATCAGGCCGCGACGATGTCCACGTACATGCGGCCTTTCGGACCGCGGGTCGCGAAAGCGACCTTGCCGTCGGTCTTGGCGAACAAGGTGTGATCCTTGCCGATGCCGACACCGGTGCCCGGGTGATACTGGGTACCGCGCTGGCGGATGATGATGTTGCCTGCGATGACCGCCTGGCCGCCGAACAGCTTCACGCCGAGGCGCTTGCTCTGTGAATCGCGGCCGTTACGGGTACTGCCGCCTGCCTTCTTATGTGCCATTTGTGTGCTCCAACCTTAACCAGAGATACTGGTGATCTTCACTTCCGTGAAGTTCTGCCGGTGGCCCTGTTCCTTGTGGTAGTGCTTGCGGCGGCGATGCTTGATGATGCGGATCTTGTCGCCGCGGCCGTGGCGCAGCACTTCGGCCGTGACCACACCACCGACAACCAGCGGAGCGCCGACGTTCACGCTCTCGCCCTCGCCAACCAGCAGGACTTGGTCAAAGGACACGGTCGCGCCGACGTCGGCAACCAGGGTTTCGATTTTCAGGTATTCGCCGTCGGCAACGCGATACTGCTTGCCTCCGGTCTTGATCACGGCGTACATCGGCTGCTCCAAAAGACGGGTCCGAACGATGGCGAGCGCGGGGCCGGCCATTAGGGAGGCGCGATTCTAGAGATCGAGGCCGGCCTCGTCAATGTTTTCGTCAGTGGTTTTGTCACATCCCGGGCCGGCGGCCAGCATCACATATTAAATGGCAAGCGAGCCGCGAGAGCCTCTATTGGAGAGCAGTGCCGTCGATGGGTTTGACCCTTCGTCCTCATCCCCCTAGCATCCACGGCCTATCCTCGGCCCGTCTCAATGGACCTCAAAACCCTGCTCTCGCCCATCGCCGAAGACATGCTCGGCATGGACCGGATCATCCGCGCACGGCTGTCGTCCGAAGTGGCCCTGATCAACGAAGTTGGCGGCTATATCGTCTCCGCCGGCGGCAAGCGCCTGCGGCCGGCGCTGGTGCTGCTGTCGGCAAGAGCGCTCGGCGCCACCGGCGAACAGCCGCGACTGCTGGCAGCGGTGATGGAACTCATCCACACCGCCACGCTGCTGCACGATGACGTCGTCGATCACTCCGACCTGCGCCGCGGCCGGCGCACCGCCAATGCCCAATGGGGCAATGAGGCGGCTGTGCTGTCCGGCGATTTCCTCTACTCGCGCAGCTTCCAGATGATGGTCGAAAGCGGCCGCATGCCGGTCATGCGGCTGATGGCCGACACCACCAACGCGATCGCCGAAGGCGAAGTGCTGCAGCTGATGAACGCCGGCGACCCCGACGTCGACGAGGCCCGCTACCTGCGCGTGATCGAGTTGAAGACCGCCGTGCTGTTTCGCGCCGCGATGCAGGCCGGCGCCATCGCCGCCGACGCAACGGCTCAGCAGGTACAGGCCATGGGCCGCTACGGCCACGAGCTCGGCATGGCGTTCCAGCTGATCGACGACGTGCTCGACTACACCGCCGACCCCGAAGTCAGCGGCAAGGCCGTTGGCAATGATCTCGCCGAGGGCAAGCCGACCTTGCCTCTGATTCACGCGATGCGCGCCGGCACGCCCGAGCAGGCGGCACTGGTCCGCGCCGCCCTCAGCGGCGACGGCGCACCGCAGCTGGACGCGGTGCTGAAAGCCGTTGATGCGACCGACGCCATCCCGTACACTCGCGCCCTCGCCGAGGCCTACTCGCTTTCGGCGACCGCGGCGTTAGGCGATCTTCCCGATTCGCCATACAAAAAAACGCTGCTCGATCTGGCCAGTTTCGCCCTCACACGGGCCAGCTGAAAGATCATTCGGGGCGTAGCTCAGCTTGGTAGAGCGCTTGCTTCGGGAGCAAGAGGTCGCAGGTTCGAATCCTGTCGCCCCGACCAAATATCCCGATGAATTAGAACAAGTTTTTTTGGCTTTCACCGACCCTCCAATCGGCGTAAAATGCTCCATCTGCACTCTATCTGCACGAGGAGATGGCGATGGCCTCCATACGCAAGCGCGAGCAGGTCGGCAAAGACGGTAAGCGCACCGTCAAATACGATGCGACGATCACGAAGCGTGGTGCTCGCCGGCAGACCAAGACTTTCCTGACCAAGGCGGCTGCCGAAAAGTGGTCTCGTAAAGTTGAAGGCGACATCGAGGCAGGCGGTTGGGTCGACCCGACCGCAGCTCATCAGATGACGATCTCGCGGGCGCTCGATATCTATCTCGCTGAAGTCGTTCCGCATCTGAAGTCCGCTGCGTTTGAGCCGCCGAAGGCCGACAATCTCAAGAAGCGTCTCGGCAACATTTCGCTGTCAGCGCTCACCACGATCGAACTCGCTCGCTACCGCGATTCCAGATTGACTGATCGCGTCAGACGCGGCGCCGGCACCAAGGGCGGCGGCACGGTGGAATTGAATCGCACGGTCGCTCCGCAATCAGTAAAGCACGAGTTGGGACTTCTCAATCGCGCGTTGGCTCATGTTGAGCACGAACACGGGATCACATTTCCTCGCGGTCGGCCGAAGCTGGATCATCGGCGCAGCAATGTCCTCGCTCTGCCTCCCGGCCGCAATCGAACCCTAAGCCCCGAAGAAATCGCTCGACTGAGGGACGCTTGCACGGTCGGGCAAGGCGCCAGCGATGGTGGTGCTTACGCATCCCTCAAGGCATCGCGCTCCTCCTGGTTGTGGCCGATCGTCGAATTCGCGATGGAAACTGCCGCTCGCCGGAACGAGATTCTTGCGCTGCGCTGGGAGGACGTGGACAAGGCATCTCACACGGTCACCCTCAAGAACAAGAAGACACCACGAAGCAAGGCGCCGGAGACCAGAACAATTCCCGCCTCTCCCCGTGTACAGGAAATTCTGGAGAGCCTCCCCAAGCCGACAGGCAAAGGCCATTACGTCTTCGGCGGGATCACTGCCAGCGCACTCTCCCAGCAATTCAAACGAGCCGTCCGCCGGGCGGAACTTGAAGACTTCAAGTTTCATGATCTTCGCCATGTTGGCGCCACCCGGCTAGCGACAGTGCTGGACGGCGACCTATTGATGCTTGCAGACATGACAGGGCATCAAGATATCCGGATGCTGCGCCGCTACGTCGCCCCGCGCCGTTCGGAGATAGCTCGCCGCCTCAATTCAGCCCCTGCCGCTGTTCCGGCATCGGGCAAGTAGTGGCATAAACACCAGACTAACTGGTCGACAAACTGTCTGAAAGCAACTTGAGCCTCGCGGTTTGGTGGTGAGGCCAATTATTTATATGAGACAGAGTGCTGTCCGTGCGCTAATCTCATCGGGCGACTGCTGAGCGCAGCCTAGTTTCCAGCCGGCGCGCGCCGCGGATCAAATAACCGCTGCTGGGGTTCTACACGAGGTTGGCAGGGGACGATTCGTGCCTCAACAGGCACGAGGTTCAAATACATAAAAGGGCGACCGAAACGTATGAAGTCCAACGCCACCGAAAGGCGTGCGTCCACGGCAGCTAGTAATGATCACCTCCCAATCGCCGGGCAGAATAAGGACGCTAGGCGCGGGGAAGCGAACTACATGCTGGACGACTGGAGACTTTTTTCACCCAAGCTCGATGACGACGGCTCGGGATACTCAACTCTCGCGGCAGCAATTACCGCGGACCCGAAGCAATCGGCCCAATCGCTGCAGCACATCGCCCAGCGATTAAATCCAGACAACCTCAAGAGCCTTCGGACCCGCGCATCAGCTCTTTTATTACGCGACCTCGTCTCGATGGGCTGGGAATTGAAGAATGAGGCGGGTGCAATTTTTGTCCGCCCCGCCACCCGCACGGATGGTCCAGCAAAGCAGGCCATCAGAAAGCAGTTGGAGTTCGGTCGAGACGATCAACTTGCTGAGCCGGCGACGCGGCGATTCATCCTGAACTTGGAACGTCCCGGTCGGTTTTCCTCTTGCCGATCCGTCACTGATCTAATCGCCGACGGTCGACGTTTAGCCGTCCAACTTGAACCGATCAGCGCTCTGCCGCGAGAGCAGAGGGACGCAGCGCTGAGCGGTGTCTGCCAGCCATATCTTCAGTTGGTCGATGGTGACGCGCGAGACGAGCACACCGGCATCCGCTTGATTGATATCTGGCGATATTTTCGCCACAACTGGTCTACCCGGTATCGAAGCAGTCCCGGCCGAAATCTCTTCTACCTGATCCGAGACGCGGCCCAGCCATTTCACCCCGTAATGGGAATCACGGCGCTCGGCAATGCAGTCATGCAGTTGGGGCGGCGCGATGTAGTGCTTGGCTGGACAGTGGAAGGGCTGAAGAGAAACATCGAAGCCGGCATCGTTTCCGAGAGCGAAGCGCTCGACGCCTTCCGGCGCCGTCTTCTGGATGATCTCGGACAAATCTACGTGGCCGATATGCCAATCGCTGCAGGTCTTCCAGCGAGTATCGACAATCGATTGTTAGATCAACTTTCGATTATCGAAAGCGATGCAACAGGCATGCGGACGGATCGCCTCAAGCAAGGGGAGGAAGACGGCGTCTCGGAATCTCGAATCAGCGGAGTCGAAGATGTCGATCTGGAGGCGATGGCCAAGACGCCACTATTTCGCGCGAAGCGCGCGCGCGCGATCAGGGAAGTCCTTCGCGCCTATCGAGAATTAAAGGATGCTACCTCGATCGCCGATCTTCTGACCCAGTCTGAGGGTGAATGGGCGGTCAATCAGTCCCTCCGTCAGCTGAAAAAAGCGTTCTCAGCCACGGCCATGATGGAAATCACGGTCTGCGGTGGAGTGCCCCCTTATAGCGGGCTCTTGTCGGGAAAACTGGCGTGCCTGATGATGATGAGTCGGAGGGTGGCCGACGACTACGCAACTCGATACGACACGGGCTATAGCATTATAGCCAGCCAGATGGCAGGCAGGCCGATCGTCAAGCCGCCTGCGCTCGTCTTTCTGGGCACGTCCAGCCTCTATACCCAGCGCTCCTCACAGTACAACCGCGTGTCACTGCCGGCCGGCACGGTGACAGGACAGAACACGGCAATTCATTTCGACGACTACGGTGTGTCCGAAGGTTATGGCTCGCCAAATCTCAGTTCTGAAACCGAAGAAACGCTCGATCGGTTAACTGAAGTTACTCGGACTTATCGGAACGTCAATTTCGTATTCGGTGAAGGGCAAAGTCCGAAGCTTCGCCAACTCCGCGAAGGGTTCGCTGCGCTGGGGCTGAGCCGAACGAACCTCCTTCATCACGGCATGCCACGCATCGTGTATGGCGTTCACCTGGCGCGAAACACCGTGCGTTACCTCCTCGGCGTCGATAGCCAGCCGGACTACTGCATTCCGAGAACAAAAGAAGGCGATGCAGATATTGCCGCTTACTGGCGGAGCCGATGGCTTGCCAGTCGCGTTGATCACGTACCGGCGCTGGTGGCGGCAGGGCAATCGACACCACTCAAGGAACGAGTGTCACGTCTAATCCATGACGTTCAGACAGCGTCTCACGTCTTTCCCTTTTCGGTGGGTACAGCGGCAAAGGAGCGCGATATGGCACAGACACCCGTTGAGAATGAAAAGACGGCTTTCATTCGACAACTCTATCGGGACGAGAGCGCCTATAGCGATCATGTCTCAATTGCCCGGCTAAAAGAGTTGAACGTCAAGACCGCGCTCGATGACGTGGTGCGGAAGATCGTAAGGGCGGGTGGCTCGGTAGTAATTACTGGCAATGCTGGCGATGGCAAAACGCACACGATTCGACTCCTAAAATCCGATCTGGAAGCGGCAAAGGCCGAAGTCATCATCGATGCCAGCGCCGTGACCCAAGATCATGTGATCGAGCGCTGGAATGCGGCTCGCAGTGAAAATAGGCCCTTCTGCATCGCGATCAATGAAGGGCCATTGATCGAGCTTATCCGGACCTACAGCACCAAACATCCTTGGCTCGAAAATCTGCGTCAACAACTGCTGAAGTTGGTCAGCTATGTCTCAACGGAAAGTGAAGACAACGAAAAGTTCGCGCCGGAGCCTGGCGCAACGGTGGTGATTGATTTGAGCCTGCGTCGAACTCTGGCACCCGATCTAATCAAGCGAACCTTGGACAAACTGACCGACGACACTTGGTACACCGCCTGCACACAGTGTCCAGCCAACGTAATCTGTCCGGTTACATATAACCGAACCATGTTGAAGCACCCAAGGGTGCAACAGCGCCTCGTTGATCTATTGCAGCATGTCGCTGAGCGCGGCTTGCGTGCAACCTTCCGCGAACTTCTCGCGTTCGGCTCCTACCTCATCTTTGCCGGAAAGAGTTGCAGCGAACTGCTGAAAACTGATCAGAACGAGCAAGCGCACTATTACTGGAACGCATTTGAAGGTCAGGGCGCCATTTTTGAGAGCCTTGAGCAAGGCCTCGATCCGGTACGCCAAACGCAGGCCCGTATCGACGAAGACCTCTGGCGTGGGAAATACGACGCCGCCGCTTTTCAGGGCAACGTCCTCTTGCCGTTGGCCGCACGCGATTTCGATGAAGCGCGGGAAAGCGAACGGCAGTTCTCGGCGGACACATTCGCAGCTTTAAAGCGTCGATGGTACTTCGAGCACCCCGACGGCAGGCTCGGTCAACTCACTCAAACGGACAAACTGTTTCGCGAGTTGCAGGACTCACAACAGAGTCCGCAACTCCGAGTCGGCCGACTGGTCGCGTTGATCAACGAGTGGTGGAACCGGGCGGACCGCGGGCAGCAAGATCGACTCCGCCTCTGGACACGTCTTTCGTATTCGCCTAGAGCCAACGGCAAAGCAATGGTATCTGGTCGAGACGTGTCGAATCTCCGGCTAGGCCTCTTCAGGCCCAAAATCGCGCCAGCTCTTCGCGCAGCTTTCGGTGAACAGGCAATCGATCATCTTCTGCTGGCGCCGCCCAACAACGTCCGATTCGCCAGCCTCGTGGTCGACCGGAAACTCCTGTCAGCCTTGCTGCATACCGGCGGCTCCGAACAAGCCGAAGCAATCGGACGGCGGTTGGCCACCTTCAATGATGCGCTGGCCCAATATGCCGAAATCGGTTCGCATGTCCGAACCATAGAACTACTGGACCCAGCCAACGAACTTAGTGTCAAGGTTCGAGTAGACCTTAGTCAACGTCGCTACGACAGCGCGCAGTAGGAAGCCCCATGGAAGTTCAACTGCGCGAAATCATCAGCGAAGAATTGCGCCAGCGGCACGGCTTCGGGATGATGGAAGGTAAGATCAAGCCTGTCCACATCGCAAATGCTCTGATGCGGGAAGAGCACCACGTCGTCGGTAGCATGAAGGATCTCAAGCAGTTGATGATCGCAACAGCGCCCAAAGAGAGCCCAGAAAACCGTCTGGAAGCTGCGCGAACAATGCTGGAGCGGAATCGGGAACGGTGGGGTCGGCTGGGCGAGGAGGAAAATCTTAGAGATTCAGTTTTGGTTACCCGCGTTTTGCCTTTGCTACGCACCATCCTTGGTACAGACAACGCGGTGTTTGGCACGTCACCCGAGTTCTCGTCGTTCTCCTCGGCAACTGCCCTGACAATCACCCGCGATGTTTCAGACGATCATGCCGGCGCCTTCGTCCATCGGCTCTGGGGTGGAACCGATAGCCAGCCGCGGCTTCAGATTTTAGATTTGCTCCGCGATCTGACACATCCGAACAAGGACTTGGCCGGCGTTGATGATTTGACTGCTGTACTCGTACCTCTTGCCGATGATCCAACACCAACTCGGACATCGCAGACTCCACGAACGTTTATCGACCTAAGTGAACGGCCCTTGTCTGGAGTTGAACGCAGGCTGAGAAGTGCTGCAGAAGATTTGGAGCGCTACGAGAGCGCCGTTAAGCCGAACCCGATCGCGACGTTGCAGCGCTTAGTGCTCCTCGCGTCGATCAGTGTATTTTTTCATGCTGCTACCCGATCTAGGGAGTGGGCCGGTATGCCTGATCGGGTAATTTTGATTGATGCCTCATCATCACGAGACTCGACCGTGGCCGAAGTGAGCACACAGCACGTTGGGCGTCTGCTGGATGATTCCAGGGCGTACATGGCGTCGGTCTTGAAAGACTTACTCGATCAGCAGCACTCTACGTGGTGGACGAATCCTGTCGAAGTCATCTCGGAGTTGTTCGCCGAAAAGCTCAAAAAGACAACCGCAGCACCGAGCATCAAACAGTTGCATGAGGTCCTAGATGACTTGAACGACGCAGAGGCCGATATCGCCGCTGAACTGCCGCGTCGATTGGTCGAACTACTGGATGGCAGCAGCGGGCGCAGCCTCGATGGATTTCTTCGCATGCTGGGATTGCGCAGCGGCCTGCTGTATCCGCAGCAGAAGAACCCCAAAAAACGCTTGGTGCCTATGGATCGGACTCTGGAAGTGCTAGTCGTAAGCACGTTCAACATCGCGGGGAAGCAACTGGAATATCGCGATTTTCTGGAGGAACTATACAAAAGATGGGGCATTATTGTCGGCGGCCGGCTCGAAGACGCAAAATTGTTGGCCGATTCTGGATCGCCGGTGCCGAGCGCCGACCTCGCTGAGAATAGCGAGCGATTTTTATCTAAACTTCAGTCGCTGGGTTTAGCCAGCAGGCTGGCCGACAGCGTGGCAGTCGTGGGCTTGATGGAGAATGTCGATGACGTCGCCTAATGACTCGCCGGCGTACGTTGGCATCAAAGCAGCTCAACTGCTTGCGGCTGAACTGCATAGTGCAGTCGATCGCAATGAGTTCGGCGTCATTGCTCAAGATATTTCGCCACTCAACTCCGGCACGCTTATCAACGAACTGGCATCGCCGAGTTTTACCCGGCGTCAACGCCTGCGCACTTCATTGGTCGCTGAGGATGCGACCGTTGAAGCGGCAATCGCGCGTCACCCCGAAATGTCGGAACTGCTTTCGGCGCAGGAGGAGGCCGCTGTCGCATGGCGCAACCTCAATCAGCGAACAATCGCGGTAATCACCAACCGTCCTCTCAGCAAGGCGGCTTCACTCCGCGACTTTCGCGTCATTAGCGAGCGCGATCTCACCAAAAGACTGTGTGCCGAAGAAAGGGATAAGGCGGACGTTAGCTGGCTGCGGACCTTATGGGACGCGATCGATCGCGGTAAAGCTCTGCGGATCGCCTTATCCGACATCATCGAGTTCTCGGTTGCCCTCGCCGCACTCCCTGCAAGTGAGCGATCGACTCGCGCCTCTCAACACCTGTATCTCTTGAAATTGTTCCCAGATGAGCATCTAGCCGATGAGAAATCCGATTCGCGCCTGCTTCGTCGCTTACAGCAAAACCGAGAATTGGTCGTAAGCGAGCGGCCACGACACCTTGACGCCGCGCTGGTTGATCAGCGAGCGGCGGGCGGCACCCAGCGATGCGGGAGCAGTTGCCCGATGTCGCGATTGAGCGTAGTCGGCAGTCGCGTGAGCACA
>NZ_JAQGNT010000069.1 GCF_028291725.1 Hydrocarboniphaga sp.
ACGCCTATGAACAAACCCGGAAACAGCGACAGCTCCAAGCCCTGCAACGCAAAGCGACTCGATACGGATTCCGACTCGTCCAGGAGCCCAATTCAAACGCCGCGTAATTCTTGTTTGATGGAAGCGGTCCTTGACCGCGATTGCGCAATTACCGGCACAATCGCGGTCAAGGACCGCTCCTACAGTTGTGGAATCAAGCGTAGCCCGGGTGAAATCCGGCTTGCACCCGGGCTACCGCAACGCTGCCGCAAACCGCCGCAGCCCGTGCCACAGCAACAACAGCGACGCCAGCGCAATCAAGCCGCCCCAGAACCAGTACGGCAGATACAGCGCCTCGGCGATCTGGCCGGTGTCCGAAGGCCCGACACCGCCAGCCGTAACCGCAGTGCGCATGAACAGGTAATCGCTGCGCGAGAACACCGACAGCGCCAGCTGCACTGCCAGGAACACCACACCAATCTGCGCCACCAGCGGTGAAGCGCGGCGTGCCAGCAGCCCCAGCACCAGAATCAGCACGCCGACGAACACCGCGCCGAACACATTGCGCACCCAGATCAGCTCGACCGCCAGCAGCACCAGCGCCGTGGCACCGAGCATGCGTTTCGCCGACTGCGGATGACGGCCCGCCGCGAACAGCGCCGAGGCCAGCAGCGACGGCCCGAGCAGGCCGCCGGCCGCGACCAGCGCGTGACGGATGCGGCCGAAATCGCCCAGGTACAGCGCGCGACCCGACGCATCCGGCCAGATATACAGAGCCACGAAGCGTCCGCCGAGCAGCAGCGCGGTCAGCCCATGCCCAAGCTCGTGCACCAGCGTCGAGATCAGAATCAGCGGCCAAGCCAGCAGATAGGCATGCGGTACCCAGTACAGCGCCAGCGTCAGCAGGCTCGCGCCGATCAGCGCCTGCAGCGGGCTCGGTCCGTGCGACGCCGATCGCGCCCGCGAGCGCGGCTTGCCTGCCTTCAATCCAGCAGCCTCTGGCTCTCGAAACTGTGCGGATAGCGGTTCTTTTCCACCGCGTAGTACGCGCGCAGCAGATCCTCCTCCAGCCCGATGCGCCGGCGCGCCTCAGCCAGGCTCAGTCCGCGCAGCGCTTCGTAGTCGACCTTGTCGAGGCGCTGCACGTCGGAGATGAAGCCCAGGCGCACCGCGTCGCGGAACACGCGGATGTCTTCGTCGCTGAAGCGGTAGGCACGCGGATAAAGGTACTTGGTGAAGAACGTGAAGATGCGTTCCTCGATCTGCCCGACGACGTCGGTGCTGCCCATCGTGAAGCCGAGCACGAAGGCCTCGTCCTTGGGCAGCAGGCCGCGGCCGAGCAGGATGTGGATCTGGTCATGCGCGCGTAGATCGGTGGCGCCGGAAAACAGATCGATGCCGGGGAAATCGTACTTCGGGTTCTCGACCAGCTGGATCAGGAACGGGATGTCCGCCTGGTTCAGGCCGAAGGCCTTGAGCTTGTCGTGCGCTTCGGCGAGCGTCGCGTCGCGTTCGGATAGCGGCACATGCCAGGCGCGGACTTTGTCGGCGATGCTCATTTCTTCTTGCGGGTCTTCGAGTAATCTGGATGGCGATGACAGCCGACGAAATGATCGTTGACCAGGCCCATCGCCTGCAAATAAGCGTAGACGATAGTCGAGCCGACGAACTTGAAGCCGCGTTTCAGCAGGGCCTTGCTGATCGCATCGGACAGCGCGGTCTTCGCCGGCACGTCGCCGCGCTCGCGCGGGCTGTTGAGTAGCGGCTTGTTATCGACATGCGCCCACAGCCAATCGGAGAACGAGCCTTCGGTCTTGGTGAACGCGAGCATTGCTTTGGCGTTGGTGCGCGTGGATTCGATCTTCAGGCGGTTGCGCACGATGCCGGGATCGAGCATCAGCTTTTCGATTTTCGCGTCGCTGTAGCGCGCGATTTTGGTCACGTCCCAGTCGTCGAAAGCTTCGCGATAATGCTCGCGCTTGCCCAGGATCGTGCTCCACGACAGGCCGGCCTGCGCGCCTTCCAGAATCAGAAACTCGAACAGCTTGCGCTCGTCACGGCAGGGCACGCCCCATTCCTCGTCGTGGTAGCGCTTGTAGGCGTCCGAACCCAGGCACCAGGGGCAGCGTTCAGGTTCTGTTTTCATTCCCGAGCATCAGGCAGGGTAGGCGGTGACCAGTCGCGGATGCGTGGACGGCTCCGCAATCCAGACTGAGATGATGCAGGGATTACGGCCGTCCGGCGTGACAATCGAGCAGGCAACCTCGTAGGTAGGACCAAAGGCGGTTGGCGTTTCGCTCTGCAATTGCTGTGTCATCCCATGCTGCTGAAGAGCGCTTGCGAAGATCGGCCAGTCCTGCTGGTCGAAACCGAATGCCGTGAAGAAGCGCGCTTTCGACCCACCCTGCGGATGATGCAGGTCCAGCAGGTAGCCCACGATCTTATTCTGCTGGACCGTTAGCGGCGCCAGATGCGCGATGCCGGGCATTAACGGAAGCCCTCGCCAGGCAGCCGAAAGTCGCCACGCTCAAGCGTTACCACCTTTGCCCTGCCGTGCTCCAGCGGGAACTCCACGGCGAACGCCGCCGCATTGGCGTAAATGTGTACGATCGTGCCGAGCTCATCTGCGTGCAGTCCGTGATCGGGCAGCGACCGCGCGAGCCGCACGAGGTCATGTTCAGCAGGAATCGACGTGGGGGGCAAAGCAGGACCGAGCCTTTCGTCGATGCTGGCCCAGTTGCGATTCGTTGTCATCACGAATTGGCACAAGCCTTCGCTCAATTCAGCCCACACACCGCCGATCAAACGGTCGTCTTTCGCGCTGTCCCAGCGGTCGGCGCCCTTGTACTCCACGGCCAGCACGGCGCCGTTGGGCAATCGGCACAGGAAATCCGGATAAAATCGCCCATCCGCCTTTTGCAGATAGAACGAGCTGGCCTCCTTGCGCACCAGGTTGCGAACCCAGAAATCGATGCGCCCCCGCTCCGCCTGCTGGTCGAGCCAGCAGGCGCATTCGAATTCCTCACGACTATCGAAATCGCCGATGCGGCCGTAGTAATGACGACGGAACGCATAGACGCCGAACCGGTTGTCGTAGTCGCGGCTGGGCGCATAGGCCTGCGGATGAAACTCGAACCAGTAGTCGCCGCCGACGGTCACTCGCAATGCCGGGTCGGCTTCGAACAGCAATTGCTGGTATGCCTGCTTGGCGGCCGCCAGACGCAGGTCGCGGATACGCCGCTCCAGCAGGTTGCGGATCAGGAACTTCTGGCGGTTGGCGCGTGCCAGGTCGTAGCCGTCGCGCTGTAATAGCGCCTGCAGCCAGTGGGAGACGAAGGCCCGCTTCGACGCATGGGTGATCGACGCTTCCGGCAGATTGCGGCAGAACCAAGTGGCCAGATGCACCTCGTCCCAATGCTCCGGCTGGTAGGCGAATGACAGATCGCGTTGCAAGTCGGCGATGAAGCCGACGACGAGCCGCCCCTCGCTGCTGACATCGATCTGTCCACCGGACGCGACCTGGTCGGCAAGGCCCAGAGCCGCAAGATCGCCAGCGCTGGGTGCGGCGTCGTAAGGCGACAGCTCGAAGGGATAGTCCAGCACCTCGGGATCGTCGAACAGCTGCAACTCACCCTGCACCCGCACTGCCATCTGCGGAACCCGCAGCCGCAGGCCGGCTTCAGCGGGTGTGCGGAAGAATTCGACGGCCCGGCGGCTGCTTTCCGAGGCCAGCACGATCGCTGCGCGTGCGATCTCGCTGGTGACAGACGCGGTCAGCGCCGTCGTTTCGCTGTCGCTCAAAGGCTGCTTGAGCGTCAGCGTGCTCTCGCCCTTGTTCCAATCGAGCTTGTCCCGCAGTGCCTTGGGCAATTCCCGCAGAGCCGGCGCTTCTGCCAGCGCGAAGGTGATGGGCTTGACGATGACGCGGCCGCGCTGCAAGTCCAAGTCCAGCGGTGCCTGCTCCTGCCGGCCGGCCGAAACAAAAGTGGCGACTTCGCGGCGCTCGAAGCCGGCGCCTTCCACCAGGCGGTCACGCAGGCTGCTGGCGGTATCGCCGAAGTCACGCGACACCACGAACGCATAGGACTGGTTCAGCGCTTCGGTTTCGCGTGCCTTGGCCTGAGGCTGACGCAGCACGCGGCCCAGCAGCTGTTCCACCGACGTCGCCGATCGCAGCTCGGCCATGCTCACCAGGATGTAGGCCGACGGGCAGTCCCAGCCTTCCGCCAGCGCCTGCTGGGTGATCACGTACTTCACCGGGCAGCGTTCGTCGGCGATGCCGGCCGGGTAGAGCCGATCGACTTCTTCCAGCCCGCGATCCTCGCCGGTGGCGATGACGATCTCGTCCGCCGTCACGCCCTGGTTGCGGATCAGCTCATCGCGCACGCGTTCCACATGCAGCGTGTCCTGATTCTGCCGGCGTGGCTGCGCCTGGATCAGCACGATCGGGCGGAGGTACGGAGCGCCGGCACGGCGCTCCAGTTCGGCCGCGGCCTGCAGCCGTTGCCGGCGGTCGAGTGCGATGGCCAGGCACTGCTGCCAGTCCGGCTCGGTTTCGAGCAGGATCGGCAGCTTGATCATCTCCTCGCCCTTGAGTTCGGCGGCGGAGACGCTATGCAGCACATTGCTCGGCGTGTGCTGCGTATCCGGTGTCGCGGTCAGCTCCAGGATGCCGCTGGGCCGGAAGCGCGCCAGCGTCTCGAACGACAGCTCGGTGCGGCTGTTGTGGGCCTCGTCGACGACCACGAAGGGCCGGCGCAGGCGCAACAGGTTGGCGAACGAATACGGCGCCACGCCCGCGTCGTCACGCAGCAGTTCGGCGCGCTGTACGTCGCCGAGTCCGTCGAAGTGGTGCATCAGCGCGCCGCTGGATTCGTAGACCTTGCGGATCTCGGTATCACCCACCTGGAAGGCCTGGCGCGTGCAGACGATGACCGTGGTGGACGTGTCCAGTGTCGCGCGGGTAACGCTCTTGGCCTCGTCGAGATCCAGCACCGTCACCGGCCCGGCATCGCGCAAGGCCGCGTGGTAGGGGTGCTCGCGGTCGCGCAGCGCCTTCAGCGTCTGGTCGCGAATCGCCTTGGATGGCACCAGCCACAGAATCAGGCTGTGCTCGCTACGCAGCAGATGGGTGTTCACCAGCGCCACGCTGCGCGCCGCGAGCCAGGTCTTGCCGCCGCCGGTCGGGATGCGCAGGCAGAAGTAAGGCATGTCGGCCGGGAAGCCGTTGATGGGCCGGTAGGGCGATCCCGAACCCCACAGCGCCTCCGTGGTCAGCGTGAAGGCCATGCCCGGGCTCGCATGGTTATGGCAGGCGCGGAAGTATTGCTCCACGCTGTCGAGCACGCTGCGCTGATAGGTCTTGGGCGCGAAGCTGGTCATACGCTAAAGCTCCAGCTCATAAGGCGTCTGCTTGAACACGATGTTCGCGCGAGCGAGCCGCGGTGCGCCGAGTCGGCAGGCGGCCGCGTAGATCACCTTCGGGCCATCGTGTGCGGGCAGCAGCTCCAGCACCGGACCTGTCAGCACGTTGCCTCCATCGACCGACTTGTCCCTGAGGATGCCGTTGTAGAGCAGGTAGATCGCGCAGCCCTTGTGAACGCCGATCAGCGGCGTCATCGCGGCTTTCGGCCGTTTGCGGGAAAGGGCCGGCGGCAGCGGATTCAGGCCGCTGCCGGTCTCGGCGAACCAGACGAACTCGGCGAGCTGGGCGAAGCCGACGTCGTCGCGGATGGAGCCGTCGGCGCGGAACAAGGGCTCTGCGGATAGGCGGCAGAACTGGAAGCCGCCACCAAGGCCGCTGACCGTTTCGCCTTTGGCGCCAACATAGCCCGTAGCGCCCCGACGGATTCTCTCTGCAGTTACGTGCTTCGCAATGCCTTCGTCCAACTCGACCAGGATGAAACGCCGATTGCCGTTGTCCTGGGCGTTCTGTTTCAGGATTGCGTGGCCAGTCGCTCCGGAGCCCGCGAACGAATCCAGAACCAGATCGCCTGGATTCGTCGCGATCTGGATGACGCGCCGGATCAGCCGTGTCGGCTTTGGCGTATCAAATGCGGTTTGGGTGCCGAAGATGGTTTGTATCTCTTTTCGCGCTTCGTCAGTGTGCCCAACCTCTTCGTGCGGCCACCATGTCCAGGGAACGAAGCCTTCGACATCAGACAGGTATCGGATAATGCGCGGGACGCCGTTGCCATTTTTGCCAAAATGGATGAGGCCCTGCGAGTTTAGTTTTTGAAATTCAATCTCCACAGTCGACCAGCAACGACCTTCGGGAGGCTTGTGCTTTTTTCCTGTCGGCGATTGAATTTCGTACATCTGATTGGGTCGATATCCCTGAGCTGTCATCGAAATTGACTGCCATCTCCCTTTGGGATCGCCGTTCGGATTCTTGTAGACCGCAGCTTGCTTCGCATCAATCGGTACGCGATTCCTCACTTCCTGAAAACGTTCGGTGTTCATCGCGTAAACCATGATGTACTCGTGCACGTCGCCGATCGTTCCGCGATTTTCTCGTGAATACCGTTTTTGCCATACATTGCAGGCAACAAACCGATCGCGCCCGAACACTTCATCCATCAGCAGCCGCAATGCGGCCACTTCATTGTCATCGATCGAAATGAAGATCGCGCCGTCGTCCCGCAGAAACTGCCGCAGCAGCACCAGCCGCGGATACATCATGCACAGCCAGCGGTCGTGCCGGTCCAGCGTTTCGCCTTCCTTGCCGACGACCTCGCCCAGCCACTTCCTGATCTCGGGGCTGTTAACGTTGTCGTTGTAGGCCCAGCCTTCGTTGCCGGTGTTGTAGGGCGGGTCGATATAGATGCATTTCACCTGGCCGGCATAGCGCGGCAGCAGCGCCTTCAGCGCATGCAGGTTGTCGCCCTGGACGATGAGATTGCCGCTGTCCTCGCCTGCTTCGGCCGCAGGATCGGCGCAAGACAGTTCCGGCACCGGCTCCAGCAGTCGGTAGGGAACGTCCTTGTGGTGGCGTACGACGGCGTCTTTGCCGATCCAGTTGAGCGTCGGCATCAGCGCTTCAGAGCAAAGTTCAAGCGGCGGCCCAGCGGCTTTGGCCCGACCTCGCCATTGCGATATGCGATCTCGCCGTTGACCCAGGTGGTGTCGATGCGCACCGGGAAAGTCCGGCCTTCGAACGGCGACCAGCCGCACTTGTAGTACAGATCCTGCTTGTCGACGCGCAGCGGCGCATCGGTGTCGATCAAGGTCAGGTCGGCCCAGTAGCCTTCGCGGATGAAGCCGCGCTCGACCACGCCGAAGCGCTGCGCGACCGCGTGGCTGGTCTTGCGCACCAGCGTGTGCAGATCCATCTCGCCGCGGCGCACCAGCTCGAACAGCGCCGGCAGCGCGTGCTGCACCAGCGGCAGGCCGGACGGTGCTTTGAAGTAGGACGGGTTGGCCTTCTCGTCCGCGGTATGCGGTGCGTGATCGGTGGCGATCACGTCGATGCGATCGGCCATCACCGCGGCGACCAGCGCACGCCGGTCGGCGGCGGTCTTGATCGCCGGGTTGCATTTGATCAGCGTGCCCAGAGTGGCGTAGTCGCTCTCGTCGAAGAACAGATGATGCACGCAGACCTCGACCGTGATCTGCTTGCCGAGCACCGGGCCGGGCGTGAAGAACTCCAGCTCGCGCGCGGTCGTCAGGTGCAGTACATGCAGGCTGGTGCCGTGTTGCTTCGCCAGGCCGACCGCGAGTTTCGTCGACAGCCAGCAGGCCTGTTCCGAGCGGATGCTCGGGTGTTCCGAGGCCGGGATCGCATCGCCCCAGCGCGCGCGCGCGACCTCTTCGTTGCGCTTGATCGTCGGCGTGTCTTCGCAGTGCGTGACCACCGGGATCTGCGCGTTGGCGAAGATCCGCTCCAGGGTCTTCGGGTCGTCGACCAGCATATTGCCGGTCGAGGCACCCATGAATATCTTGACCGCGCAGGATTCGCCCGGCTCGACTCTGGCGATCTCGTCAGCGTTGTCGTTGGCGGCGCCGAAATAGAACGCATAGTTGGTGCGCGCGCGGCCCACGGCCAGCGCGTACTTCTCGGCGAGCCGCTCGCGCGTCGTCGTCGTCGGGTTGGTGTTGGGCATCTCCATCACGCTGGTGACGCCGCCGGCCGCCGCCGCCGAGGTCTCGGTGACCAGGTCGCCCTTGTGGGTCAGGCCGGGTTCGCGGAAGTGCACCTGGTCGTCGATCATGCCCGGGATCAGCAGCTTGCCCTTGGCATCGACGACGATGCCCGGCGCGCCGCTGATACTGGACGCGATCTTGTCGATGCGGCCATTGCGCACCAGCACGTCACCGTGGAATTCGCGGCCTTCGTTGACGATGCGGGCATTGGTGATCAGCACGGCGTTCTCGACCAGTTTCGGAGGCCGCCATCTTGCCCCCGACCGGGCGCCGAGGCCAAGCGGGTCAGCGGGGCGTCAGCCGGGCGGGTGAGCATCGGCGTGTAGGTTGGGGTGAGCGCAGCGAACCCCAACATCGTTCAACGCCCCGTTGGGGTTCGCTGCGCTCACCGCCAACCTACCAACACAAGGATGAATCGACATGAGCAGACCAGCACGCCTGGCGGTGATCGCACTGCTGATCCTGCTGCTGATCGTGCTGTGGGACTGGAACTGGCTGCGCCCGCTGGTCGAGCGCCAGGCCTCGAGCGCGCTGGGCCGGCCGGTCACGCTGGAGCATTTCGACGTCGACATCGGCTGGCATCCGCGCCTGATCGCCGACGGCATCGCCATCGCCAATCCCGAAGAGTTCCCGGCCGGCAGCAAGCTCGGCAGCGTCGAGCGGCTGGCGATCCGCGCCGATCCCTGGGCCTGGTTCAAAGGGCGGCTGCATCTGGACGAGATCGAGATCGACAAGCCGCTGGGCGATCTGGGGCCGGGGCCTTCAGGCAAGCCCAACTATCTGTTCGATGCGTTGACGAAGCAGGACGCTCCAAAGGACGGCGGGCCACTGCCCGTCGACGTCGGCCGGCTGACGATACGCGACGGCAACATCCGCATCGTCGAGAACGAATTCAAGGCCGATTTCACCGTCAAGATTCGCACCGAAGAGCGCAAGGACGGCGGCGAGCCGGACCTGCATATCGACGCCGACGGCCGCTACGCCAACGCGCCGATCAGCGCGCGCTTCGTCGGCGGTTCGGTGCTGACGTTGCGCGATCCGGCCCGGCCCTATCCAGTCGATCTGCGGATCAAGAATGGCGATACCGAAATCACGCTGATCGGCAGCGTGATCGAGCCGCTGAGCTTCGGCGGCGCCGATCTGAAGCTGGATCTGCGCGGCAACAATCTCGCCGACCTGTTCCCGCTGACCGGCGTGCCGCTGCCGCCGTCGCCGCCGTACCGCATCGGCGGCATGTTCGACTACGCCGACGGCCGCTTCCGCTTCAAGGATTTCAGCGGCACTTACGGCCAGAGCGATATCGCCGGTAACGCCAGCGTGGCGCCGGCCGGCGATCGGCGCCGCAAGATCATCATTGATGCGCACTCGAACAAGGTGGTGTGGAGCGATCTGGCCGGCCTCGTTGGCGGCACGCCGGGTGCAGCCGACGCGCCCAACGACAGTGCTGCCCAGGACGCGCAGCGTAAAAAGCAGCAAGCCAGCGGCAAACTGCTGCCGGACAAGCCGATCGCGCTGCCGCGCATCCGCGCCGCCGATCTGGACGTGACTTACAAGGTCGCGAAGATCGAAAGCGAGAACACGCCGGTCGACGATCTCGAAGCTCACCTGCTGCTGGAAGACGGCTTGATCAGCGTCAAGCCGCTGAAGCTCGGCGTCGGCAGCGGCAGCATCGCCGCGAACATCGAGCTCGACGGCCGCCAGGATCTGATCCACACCGTGGCGGACGTCGATTTCCGCAAGCTCGATTTCGGCCGGATCATGCAGAAGATGTCGGCGTTCCACGGCGCCGGCACGATCGGCGGCAGCGCCAGGCTCGACACGCACGGCAATTCGCTGGCCGACATGCTCGGCGCCGGCAACGGCGATCTGAAGTTGTTCATGACCGGCGGCGATATCAGTGCGCTGCTGGTGAACCTGGCGGGCCTGGACCTGGGCAATTCGCTGATCTCCGCGCTGGGCCTGCCGCGCCGCGCCGACCTGCGCTGCATGGTGGCCGACTTCGATCTGAAGGACGGCCAGGTCGATACGCGCACCCTGCTGGCCGACACCAGCGAGGCGAATATCATCGGCCACGGCTCTGTCGATCTGCGCCAGGAAAAAATCGACTACCAGATCAAGACCGAGCCCAAGCGGCTCAACATCGGCCGGCTCGGCGCGCCGATCAACATCAAGGGCAATCTGCGCTCGCCGAGCATCCTGCCCGACCCGGGCGCGCTCGCGCTGCGCGGCGGTGCCGCCGCGATCCTGGGCACGCTGCTGACACCGCTGGCGGCGCTGATCCCGACGATCCAGCTCGGCCTGGGCGAAGACAACGACTGCGTCGCGCTGATCCACGGTCTGCAGGACCCGCAGGCCGAGCAGGCGCTGAAGAAGGCCAAACAGCCTCTGTAGGAGCGGTCCTTGACCGCGATTGAGGCTGCACCGACAAAATCGGGGACAAGGACCGCTCCTACAGTTGCGTAAGAAAGCGGCTGCTAAAACGCGGTCCGCGCCAGCTGCCAGCCTCTCAGCCCAGGTCGCCCCACAGCGCCTGCAGGGCCGAGAGCGCGGCCACGCCGGCGGTTTCGGTGCGCAGCACGCGCGGGCCGAGCCGCACCGGACTGAATCCGCGGATTTCGGAGACGGCGATTTCAGCGTCGCTGAGGCCGCCCTCAGGCCCGATCAGCAGGCAGGCCGAGGTTTGCCGTGGCAGCTCGCGCAGCGCCGCTTTCGCGGTCGGTGCCAGCGTCAGCTTGATACCGACATCCAGCGGCTGATCCAGCCAGGCCTGCAGTTTCAGCACCGGCAGCAGCCGCGGCAGGCGCGTGCGTCCGCTTTGCTCGCAGGCGGCTATCACGACGCCCTGCCAGTGCTCGATCTTCTTGTCCCAGCGCTCGGCGTCGAGCTTGACCACGCTGCGCTCGCTGACCAGCGGCTGGATCACCGACACGCCCAGCTCGACCGCCTTCTGCAGCGTGTAATCCATGCGATCTCCTTTGGACACGGCCTGCGCCAGCATCAGCTGCAGCGCCGATTCGCGATCGACTTCGACATGGCGCTCGATCACGACGCTCGCATCGCGCCGGTTCAGTTCCTGCAAGCGCGCCAGATATTCACCGCCGCGGCCGTTGAACAGCACCACGCTGTCCCCGACACGCGCGCGCAGTACCTGCACCCAGTGCCGGAACGCATCCTCGGGCAGCGCCAGCGTCTGGCCGACCGCGAGATCGGCGTCGACATACAGCCGTGTCACGGCCGCGTCGCCATCAGTCCCGCGTCGCCAGGTGGATGCCTTCGATCGCGGTCCGCGTCATCAGCTCGACCTCCTTGCTTTCGATCACGTACGGCGGCATCAGGTAGACGACATTGCCTAGCGGCCGCAGCAGCACGCCCTTGGTCAGCGCGTGCTGGTAGACGCGCAGGCCGCGGCGTTCCGACGCCGGATACGCGATCTTCTTGTTCGGGTTTTTCATCAGCTCGACCGCCAGAATCATGCCCTGCTGGCGCACTTCGGCGACATGCGGATGGCTCAGCAGCTCGCTCATGCGCATCCACATCAGATGGCCGACTTCGCGATTGCGCGCCAGCCAGTTCTCGCTTTCGAGAATCTCGAGGGTCGCCAGCGCGGCGGCGCAGGCCAGCGGGTTGCCGGTGTAGCTGTGCGAATGCAGAAAGGCCTTGTACGAGCCGTAATCGTCGTAGAACGCTTCATAGATCTTGTGCGTGGTCATCACCGCTGCCAGCGGCAGCGTACCGCCGGTCAGGCCTTTGCTCAGGCACATGAAGTCGCCTCTGATCGGCTGCGCCGATGCGCGGCTGATCTTGGCCCAGTCACTAGCCCAGAGCAGGCCGGTGCGGCCGAAGCCGGTCGCGATCTCGTCGACGATCAGATGCACGCCGTGGCGCGTGCAGGCCTCGCGCAGCATCGTCAAATAGATCGGGTGATACATGCGCATGCCGCCGGCGCACTGCACCAGTGGCTCGACGATCACCGCCGCGGTTTCGTGTGCATGCTGCTCCAGCGCGAACTCCATGTGCGCGAACGTGCGCCGCGAGTGATCTTCCCAGCTGGTACCGGGCGAGCGCTCGAAGCAGTCGGGTGACTGCACGAACACCGGCTGCATCAGCATCGGCGCATAGGCATCGCGGTACAGGCCGGTGCCGCCGACCGCCAGCGCGCCCAGGGTTTCGCCGTGGTAGCCGTTGCTGAGCGCGATGAAGCGCGTCCTCGAAGGCTGCCCCGTGTTGCGCCAGTAGTGCGCGCTCATCTTCAGTGCGACTTCGACCGCGCTGCTGCCGTTGTCGGCGTAGAAGCAGCGGTCGAGCTGGGTTAGCTCGCACAGCTTCTCGGCGAGCTTGACGGCCGGCTCATGCGTGAAGCCGGCGAACATCACATGGTCCAGCGTGTCGAGCTGCTCCTTTAGCCGCTGCACGATCAGCGGATGGCGATGACCGAACAGATTGGTCCACCAGGAGCTGACCGCATCCAGATAGCGTTTGCCGTCGGTGTCGGTCAGCCACACGCCTTCGGCCGAGGCGATCGGCACCATCGGCAGCCACTCGTGATCCTTCATCTGCGTGCAGGGATGCCAGACGCTGGCGAGGGAGCGGGCGGCCCAGTCGGAAGCAGGGGTCATCAGACTTTGAGCACCGGGCCGGGATAGGAAGCCAGTAATTTGTCGGAAGTCAGCAGGGTAATGCCCTCGACCTCGGCCTGGGCGAGCAGCATTCGATCGAAGGGGTCTTTGTGCAGCGGCGGCAGCCGCTCAACCGCAATGGCATGTTCGCTGGTAACCGCCAGTTCGCGGTAGCCGTTGTCCAGCAGACCTCGCCGCAGCCGGCGCGGCTCGATGCGGAAATCGTCCCGGTCCAGGCCGCGCTTGATCACGATTTCCCAGAAGCTGGCCGGGCTGAAAAGCAACTCGTTATGCGCGTCTTCGAGCAGACTGCGGGCTGCGGCCGGCAGTTTTTCCGGCTGGCCGGCCGCCCATAGAAGCAGATGCGTGTCCAGCAGCAGGATCACGAGGCGATACCAAACAACTCCTCGATACGAGCCTGCCCCATGCGATCGAAATCTTCGGGCGCCTCAACTTCACCGGCCATGAAGCCCAGACGACGCGACGGTGACGGGGCTGCCGCATCCAGCGCCATGACCTTGACCAGCGGTTTGCCGGCTTTGGCGATGACGAACGGCTCCCCGCCGGCTGCTTTGTCGACGAGCCGGGAGAGATGAGTCTTGGCTTCATGAATATTGACTGTGCGCATGCTGGTCTTGATGAACTTAGTTTATGAAGCTTAGTTTAGTAACCAGGGCGTGACAAACCCGCTGCCGTAGCCTCTCGGGCTACAGCGCCTTGATCAGCACCAGCGAATTGCGCCGCCAGTTATAGAAGCGCTGGCGCTCGTCCGGCAGATCCTCGACCGCGCCGGCAACGAAGCCGTGCTCGATGAACCAGTGCGGCGTATGCGTGGTCAGCGCGAACAGCGAGCTCAGGCCGAGCTTTTGCGCCTCGGCCTCGACCCGCGCCAGCAGCAGTTCGGCGCGGCCGCCGCTGCGGTATTCGGCGTGCACCGCGACGCAGGCGAACTCGCCCATGCGGCTATCCGGGAACGTGATCAGCGCCGCGCAGGCGATGACCAGACCGTCGCGCGACATCACGTAGAACTGGCCGATCTCGAGTTCCAGCTGTTCGCGCGAACGCGGCACCAGCACGCCGGTTTCCTCCAGCGGCTTGATCAGCGCCAGCACGCCGCCGACGTCGTCGATCGTCGCGGCGCGGATTGCATCGTCGTAGCCGGCGTCGGAGTACAGCATCAGGCCGACCCCGTCACGCGTGTACAGTTCGCGCAGCAGTGCGCCCTCGGTCTGCGCGCCGAGCAGGTGCACGCGGCGCACGCCGCTGCGCGCGGCCGCCAGCGCCGCTTCCAGGTAGCCGCGATCGGCCGCGTCGATGCCATCCTCGCTGAGCAGGCGCTCGCCTTCGGCCAGCGACAGCTGGCCGGCATCGCCGGTGGCGTCGGCGAGCTTCCACCCGTCCGGATCGCTGCCGGTCATGAAGATCAGCTTGTCGGCCTTTATCGCGCTGGCGACCGCGCTGGCGACGTATTCGGAACGCAGGTTGAAGATCTCGCCGGTCGGCGAATAGCCCACCGGCGACACCAGCGCGATGCGGCCCTCGTCGAGTTCGCGCACGATCGCGTCGGCGTCGATGCGGCGGATTTCGCCGGTGTGCTGGTAGTCGACGCCGTCGCGCACGCCGACCGGCTGCGCAGTGACCCAGTTGCCGCCGGCGACGCGCACTCGCGCGCCGCCCATCGGCGTGCTCGCCAGCGAGGTCGACAGCCGCGCCTCGATCTCCAGGCGCAGGCTGCCGACCGCGGATTTGACGCATTCAAGCGCGGCGCGGTCGGTGACGCGCAGGCCGTTCTCGAAGCGCGGCGCAAGCCCGGCCTGCGCCAGCTGGCGATCGATCTGTGGCCGCGAGCCGTGCACCAGCACCAGCTTCACGCCCAGGCTCTGCAGCAGGGCGACGTCGTAGATCAGCTTGTCGAAATCCGGCCGCTCCGCGGCCTCCCCGCCGAACGCGAGCACGAACACGCGCTGGTTGTGCGCGTGTACATAGGGGGCTGCCGAACGCAGCGAGGCGACGAAGTCCGAGCTCATGGCCGCGATTATAGGTTGTGGATCGGGGCTGACGCCCCTCCTGCAAAGGTTCCGTAGTAGGGGCTTGCGCCCCGACCGCCCCGAGCCTATAGCGGCAACTCGACCTTGAATCCCTCCCGCAAGCAGCGGTCGATCTCCTGCGCCGGCAGCGCCGGCGCGAAGTAGTGGCCCTGCATCGCGTCGCAGCCCAGCGTGCGGAAGAACCGCAGCTGCTCGCCGGTTTCCAGGCCCTCGGTCACGGTTTTCATGCCCAGCGACTTCGCCATCGCGATGATCGCGCCGGCGATCGACGCCGCCTCGCTGTTGCTGTTGACGTCGATGGTGAAGGAGCGATCGATCTTGATGATGTCGATCGGGTAGCGCTTCAGATAACCCAGGCTCGAATAACCGGTGCCGAAATCGTCGATCGCCAGCGACAGGCCCATGGCCTTGAGCTCCCGCAGCTTGTCGATCACACCGCTGGCGCTGCTCAGCAGCGCGCTTTCGGTCAGCTCCAGCTCCAGATGATCGGCGGCGAGGCCGGTTTCCAGCAGCACCGCGCGCACCAGCGCCGGAATGTCGTTCTGGTTGATCTGCCGCGCCGACATGTTGACCGCGACCGTCAGCTGATCGTGGCCGGCGTCGTGCCAGCGCTTGAGTTGCGCGCAGGCGCTGCGCAACACCCATTCGCCGATGGCGTGGATCAGGCCGGTGTCCTCGGCGATCGGGATGAACCGCGTCGGCGAGATATCGCCGAGTTCGGGATGCGGCCAGCGGATCAGCGCCTCGAAGCCGATGACTCGGCCGTCGGTCAGTGACACCTGCGGCTGGTAGTGCACGACGAACTGCCGGCGCTCCAGCGCGCTGCGCAACTCCGCCTCCAGCAGCACGCGTTCGGCGGTCTGCTCGCTCATCTCGCGCGTGTAGAACTGCACGCCGTTGCGGCCCAGGTGCTTGACCCGGTACATCGCGGCATCGGCGTGCTGCAGCAGCAGTTCGGCGCTGTCGCCGTCCTGCGGGTACAGGCTGACGCCGATGCTGGCGCTGATCTGCAGCTTGCGCCCGTCGATCGGCATCGGCCGCGACAACGCGTCCAGCAGTTTCCGCGCGGTCGCCAGTGCCGCGGACGGGTCGAGCACGTCCCAGAGCATGACCACGAACTCGTCGCCGCCGAGCCGCGCCAGGGTGTCGCCTTCGCGCAGCTCGCTGGCCAGGCGCGCGGTCACCGAGCGCAGCAGTTCGTCGCCGGCGGTGTGGCCGTAGTGATCGTTGACGTATTTGAACTGGTCCAGGTCCAGAAACAGCACTGCGACCTGGCGGCCGGTGCGGTAGGCCAGCGCCAGGGCCTGCGACAGCCGGTCATTGAGCAGGTTGCGGTTCGGCAGGCCGGTCAGCACATCATGGTTGGCCAGAAAGTCGAGCCGCTCTTCGTAGATCCGGCGGTCGGTGATGTCGGTGGCGACACCGTCGAGACGCAGCGGCTGGCCGTGCTCGCTGCGCACCACGTGCACGCGATCCTCCAGCCAGCGCACTTCGCCGTCGGGCCGCGTGATGCGGTATTGCAGCGTGGTGGCGCCGCGATCGATCAGCTCGGCCAGCTCCTGACTGATGCGCGGCCGGTCATCGGGATGCACCGAATCGAACCAGAGTTTGGGGTCTTTGATGAAATCCTTGATCGGCCGTCCGTGGGTGCGCTCGATCGCCGGATTGACGTACAGCAGTTCGCGGCTGTCGGCGCTCGCCGACCAGACGATGTTGTCGATCGATTCCAGGATGCCGCTGAGTTTTTCTTCGGCTTCGTGCAGCTCGGCGACGCGCAGTTCCAGGCTGGTATTGGCGTCGGTCAGCTGGCTGCGCGCCTGGCGCAGGCCTTCGCGCGCGTAGCCCAGGCCGACCGCGGCGTTGCCGATCTCGCCTTGCAGCAGATTGAAGCTCGCCGCCATCTCGCCGACCTCGTCGCGCGAATGGATGCGCACCGGCGCTACATCGAAGCGCACATGCGCGGCGTCGATGTCGCCGCGGCCGAGCGCGGCCATCGCGCGCGAGAACTCGGCCATGGTGCCGGCGGCCAGATGCCGTGCCGCATTCGACAGCTCCTTGGCCGAGTGCGCGACCATGCCGGGCAGTACCAGCGCGACGGTGATCGACAGCATCGCCACCGCGACGAAGATGTCGGCCAGCGCGGTCAGCAGCGCCGATTCCTGGTGCGGGATATTGCTCACCGCCAGCAGGTAGCCGGCGCCGTCGAGCACCAGCACCATCAGCATCGCGCCGGTGAGCTTGAACTGCAGCGCGAACTGCAGCCCGGGCAGGCCGGCGAGGCGCCGGTCCGAGATGGTCCGCCAGGCGTACAGCGCCGATCCGGCATACGCGAAGACCACGCCCACCACCACGGTCGGCAGGCCGAACTGCTCGAAGCCCAGCAGCGCCGAAACCGCCCAGACCATCGCCGCGATCAGGCCCAGCTGGATCGCGTAGTTCGGCGCGCGATAAGGGCGCAGCGCGGCCGGCGAATCCTTGCGCAGCAGCCAGACCGCGACGCTCGGCAGCGAAATGCCGATCAGGTAGGTGAAGTTGGCGGCGGCGATCAGCCAGATCGGGTCGCCGATCAGTAAAAACAGAATTGCCATGCCGGCGGTCAGCAGCGTCGCCGCCCACGGCGAATCGGTGCGCGAGCGCAGCGCCAGAAAGCGCGGCAGCAGGCCGTCCTCGGACAGCTGCATCAAGGTGCGCGAAGCCCCGGCCAGCGGCTGCATCGTGCCCGAGAACATGCTGAACACCATGAACCAGATCGCCGCGGCCTTGCCGGCGTTGCCGAAGATCGGGGCGAACGTCGGCCCGAGCACCAGCGCCAGGTCCCGGCCCAGCGGCTCCGGCCCGAGTACGCCGAGCCACACCACCGGCAGCACCACGAAATACAGCGTGGCCAGCATGCCGCTGGCGAACATTGCGCGCGGTACGTTGCGGTTCGGGTCGATGGTCTCGCCGACGTGGCAGGCGGCGGCCTCGAAAGCCGGCGCCGCGAAGCCGACCAGGTAGAGGCCGGCCATCAGGCTGGTCAGCTCGCCGAACCAGCCGGGAAACGGCACCGTCAGCTCGAAGTGCAGGGCTTGGCGCCAGTCGACCTCGCCGGCCAGGATCGGCGCCAGGCCCGACAGGAAGGCCATCGCCGCCGAGGTCGTTGCGATCGGCACCGCAAGCCGGCCGACCCATTTGACGCCACACAGATTGACGCCGGTGAACAGCAGCACCAGGCCGACCGCCATCACCGTGATCGGGATGCCCGGCAGGTACCAGTGATGCACCGCCGAGGCCGACAGGATCGCGGTCAGGCCGCAGGTCGGGATCCAGCCCCACCAGTAGCAGACGCCGGTCAGGTTGGCGAGCACCGGCGAGTACGGGCGGAACGCTTCGGCACAGCTGGCCGAGATGCCGCCGACCCGGTTGGGAAACATCAGGATCAGCTCGGTCCAGCCCGGCGCGGCAGCCCAGGCCAGCAGCAGACCGGCGATCAGCAGCGGTACCGCGGCGCTGCCCTGGCCGCTGATTTCGCCCTGGCCGGCGAACATCGCGGCCATGATGAACAGGCTCTGGTTGCTGCCGCCCATCGCCAGCGCCGTCGTGCCGTACCAGCCGAGGGTTCTCGGGTGAGGGCGTGGTGGCGCATCCGGCGTCAGGGCTAGGTTCAAGCAGCGCTCCGTCCGCGGTGCAGGGTGGGCTACGGTGAGGCGCGCGGTGAGCCGGAATATCACATCCCGCGCCACAAAGCTGGCCGAGAGGTTATGCGGCGCAATCCATGCGACGAATGTTGCGGTGCGCCGGTGTTCCGGGTCCGATCCGGGACCGTCCTATAATCGGCCGATGGAACCCATACTCCCTTACTCCGATCTGGCCGAGGCACTCGAGCAGCTCGGCTCTCCCGAAGAGGCTTCGGAATATCACGGCACGCTGTGCGGCGCGCTATGTGTGCAGGATGCGGCCGAGTTCAACCCGGTCGACCTGATCGACGCCGATCTCGACGAATACCGCCCCGACGCCCAGGCCGAAGACTTGCTCAAGCGCCTCGGCGCCAAGACGCTGAAGGCGCTGACCTCGTCGGAAATGAACTTTGCGCCGCTGCTGCCCGGCGACGAAGTGCCCCTGGCATCGCGCGTGCAGGCGTTGACGCTGTGGTGCCAGGGCTTCCTGTACGGGCTGTCGAGCCGCAAGAAGATCGATCTCGCCGCCTGTTCGGAAGAGCTGCGCGAAATCGTCCACGATCTTGCGCAGTTCACCCAGGCCGGGCTGGAGGCCGGCGACAACGAAGAGATCGAGGAGAACGCCTACGCCGAGCTGGTCGAATACATCCGCGTCGGCGCGCAGCTGGTATTTCTGGAACTCAACCCCAATACGCATCGCTCGGCTGATGATCCCGATCATCCGACGCTTCATTAGGCGCATACGATGACGCTCAGCACCCAGGAAGTCCGCGAACACGCCCGCCGCCGCAAGGAGCTGATGCGCCGCATCGGTGCCGACGCGGTCGCGATCATCCCCGCGTCCAGCGAAGTGGTGCGCGCCCGCGACACCCATTTCCGGTTTCGCCAGAACAGCGATTTCCAGTACCTGAGCGGTTTCCCGGAGCCCGATGCGATCGCGGTGATCGCGCCGGGCCGCAAGGAGGGCGAGTTCGTGTTGTTCACGCGCCGCCGCGACAAGGACAGCGAGATCTGGCACGGCCGCCGTGCAGGCCCCGAAGGTGCGGTCGAACGCTACGGCGCCGACCAGGCTTTCAATATCGACGAGTTGGAACGCGAGCTGCCGAAGCTGCTGATGGGCCGCGAAGCCGTGCACTACACGCTCGGTGAATATCCGGAACTGGACGGCAAGATCACCGGCGTGGTGCGCTACCTGCGCGAAGTCTCGCGCCGCGGCGCAGCCGCGCCGACCACGTTCACCGCGCTGGAGACCACGCTGCACGAGATGCGCCTGCTCAAGAGCAAGGCCGAGATCGCGCTGATGCGCAAGGCAACCGAAGTGTCGGCGCGCGCTCACGTCCGCGCGATGCAGATGGCGCGCCCCGGCCGTTATGAATGGCAGGTCATGGCCGAGATCCAGAGCGAGTTCGAGCGCGAGAACATGCAGCCGGGCTACGGCAGTATCGTGGGCGGCGGCGACAACGCCTGCATCCTGCACTACACCGAAAACAACATGCCGCTGCGCGACGGCGACCTGCTGCTGATCGACGCCGGCGGCGAGCTTCAGGGCTACACCGCCGACATCACCCGCACCTTCCCGGTCAACGGCAAGTTCAGCGCTGCGCAGAAAGCGGTTTACGAAATCGTGCTCGAGGCCAACAAGCTCGCGATCAAGACGCTCAAGGCGGGCGCCTCGGCCGGCAAGCCGCACGAAGTCGCGATCAGGATATTGACCGAAGGCATGGTCGACATCGGCCTGCTCAAAGGCAAGGTCGACGAGCTGATCGCGCAGGAAAAATACCGCCAGTTCTACATGCACGGCACCGGCCACTGGCTGGGCATGGACGTGCACGACGTCGGCCGCTACAAGCTCGGCGGCAAGTACCGCAAGTTCGAGCCCGGCATGATCATGACGGTCGAACCCGGCCTTTATATCGCGCCCGGCACGCCCGACATCGACGAGCAATTCTGGGGCATCGGCATTCGCATCGAGGACGACGTGCTGATCACCGAAAACGGCCCCGAAGTGCTGACCTCGGGCGTGCCCAAGAGCGTCAAGGACATCGAGTCGCTGATCGCGGCGGCCTGATGGCCGCTACTGCGACCCGCCGCATTGATAGGACCGTAGGGACCGTAGGGCGGGTCGTGACCCGCCGTTTTCGGCTCCAGAACAGCGGCGGGTCGCGACCCGCCCTACGCGAGCCGGCAGGGTGACGTCCACGGTACAAACCTGCGACATCGCGATCATCGGCGGCGGCCTGGTCGGCGCCAGCCTCGCGGTTGCGCTGGCGCCGTTGAATCTGCGCATCGTGCTGATCGAAGCGGCGACGCCACCGGGCAGCGCGCCAAGCTGGGACGAGCGCTGCATCGCGCTCAACGCGGCCTCGCAGCAGATTGTCGCCAGCCTCGGTCTGTGGGACGCGCTGGCGCCCTCGGTCGAGCCGATCAGGTCCACGCATATTTCCGAGCGCGGCCGCTTCGGCGTCGCGCGCTTCACCGCCGAACAGGCCGGCCTGCCGGCGCTCGGCTACAACGTGCCGATGCGCGCGCTCGGCGCGGTGTTCGCCGAGGCCGCGGTCAGGACTTCGCTGCAAACGCTGGCGCCGGCGCGGCTGCGCTCGCTGCAGCCGGCTGGCGACGCCGCCCATCTGATCGTCGAGCTGGCCGGCGGGCCGGCGGAACTGCATGCGCAGCTGGTCATCGCCGCCGACGGCGCACGCTCGACGGTGCGCGAGCTGCTCGGTATCGGCGCCGCATCCCGCGACTACCAGCAGAGTGCGATCGTCACCGCGGTCCGGCCGCAGCGCGCGCATGGCGGCGTCGCCTACGAGCGCTTCATGCCATCGGGCCCGCTCGCGGTCTTGCCGAAACCCGACGATGCGCAAGGCCATGCCTGCTCCCTGGTCTGGACGGTCGCTACCGAGCAATGCGGCGACTATCTGGCGCTCAGTGACGCTGATTTTCTGGCGGCAGCCGAAGACGCATTCGGCGAGCGTCTCGGCCGTTTCGCCGCACTCGGCCGCCGCGCCGCCTATCCGCTGGAACGCGTGATCAGCGAGCGGATCAGCGCGCCGCGCGTGCTGTTTCTCGGCAATGCCGCGCAGTCGCTGCATCCGGTCGCAGCCCAGGGCTTCAACCTTGGCCTGCGCGACGTGGCGACGCTCGCCGAGGTGCTCGCCGAGCCCGGTGATCGCGGTGCCAGCGAGCGGCTGGCGCGCTACGAAGCCCAGCGCGAAAGCGACCGTGCGCGTGTCGCCGGTTTTACCGACGGCCTGGTGCGCGTGTTCTCCAACGCGGTGCCGGGCCTGCGCTCCTTGCGCCATCTCGGCTTGCTGGCTCTGGACCTGACGCCGCCGCTGAAGCAGGCGGTCTTGCAGCAGAACCTCGGCTACGGCTCGGCGGTACCGCCACTGGCGCGCCGCCGTGGCTGATCGCTGCGACATTGCGGTGGTCGGCGGCGGCATGGTCGGCGCCGCCGCGGCGCTGGCGCTGAGCCAGGCCGGCTTCGACGTGCGCCTGCTGGAGCGCGGCGCTGCGCCGCCGATGCCGGGCGCCGACTATGATCTGCGCGTCTATGCCATCGCGCCGTCGTCGGCCGCATTGTTGAGCGATCTCGGCATCTGGCAAGCGCTGCCGGGCGATCGCCTGTGCGCCTATCAGGGTATGCGGGTCTGGGAATCGGCGCCCGAGCGCGGTCTGAATTTCGGCGCGGCGGATGTCGGCGAGAACCAGCTCGGCTGGATCGCCGAGCAGGTGCAGCTGCTGGCCGCGTTGTGGCGGCAATTGCCGCCCGGCGTGGCGCGGCCGAATACACCGGTAAACGATGCGGTTTTTGCCGATGGCGCGCTGCTGAAGCTGGCCGACGGCGAACTGCAGGCGCGGCTGGTCGTTGCCGCCGAAGGCGCCGGCTCGCCGCTGCGCGAACGCGCTGGCATCGTCACCGCCGAGCGTGAGTACCGGCAGCTCGCGCTGGTCGCGCATGTGCAGACCCGCGAGCCGCATCGCGGTCTTGCGCTGCAACGTTTTCTGCCGGGTGGTCCGCTGGCGTTTCTTCCGCTGGCCGACGGACGTCGATCGATCGTCTGGTCGTTGCCGGCCGAACAGGCGCGCCGTGTGCATGCACTGTCCGACGACGATTTTCATCGGGCGCTGGCAGCGGCGGTGCAGTTCGAGACCGGGACGATCCTGCGGTCGACGGCACGCACGCTGTTCCCGCTGCGGCTGATGCATGCGACCGAGTACGTGCGCGATGCGCTGGCGCTGATCGGCGACAGCGCTCACGTGATCCATCCGCTGGCCGGCCAGGGCGTGAATCTGGGCCTGGCCGACGTCGCCGAATTGCGCCGGGTCCTGGTCGAGGCGCGCGCGCAGCGCCTCGACTGGGCCGGGCTGCGCGTGCTGCGCCGCTATGAGCGCGCGCGCAAAGCCGCCAACCTGGAAATGCTGGCGCTGACCGACCTGCTCGACCGCGCGTTCCGCACACGGATCCCCGGCCTGCCGCGTCTGCTCGACGCCGGGCTGGCGATGCTCGACCGCGCCGCGCCGGCCAAACAGGCGCTGATTCGCCGCGCGCTGGCCTGAGAGGCTGTGAGGCTGCGCGATTCATCCCGGGTAAATCAGGCCTGATTTAGCGTCGCCACTGAATCGACGGATCGTTCCGGCTGCTTCTGCCTGCAGGGCGAGGCGGCCTGTGCTTCGGCCGGCGATGGGACAGCCCGGCACCGAAGCGACGACGCCATCAAACACGGACGACACAGGGAGCAAGTGGTTGTGTGCCGCGCCAGGTCTGCGCGACGGGCGGCTGTCGGCCGCAGTGGGGGAGCCTCGCGATGATGCTTCCCGACCTGGTGTCCGGGCCGGCGCTCGATCCGAGCCCGGAACGCGGCCGGCGCATGCCTTACGAGGGCGCGGCGCTGGTCTCGGTAGTGATCCCGACCCGCAGCCGCCGCGAGCTGCTGGCGCGTGCGCTGCAGTCGGTGTTCACGCAGTCCTACCCGAATCTGGAAGTGCTGGTGATCGACGACGGCTCCGACGACGGCACTGCAGAGATGCTCGCGTCGGTCGCCGATCCGCGGCTGCGCTCGCTGCCGAACGAGCAGCGGTGCGGCGCCGGTTATTCGCGGCATCGCGGTGCCGGCCTGAGCCGCGGCCGCTACATCGCCTTCCTGGATTCCGACGACTGGTGGCTGCAGGACAAGCTGTGGATCCAGCTTGAAGCCGCCGAGGCGCTGGGTCGCGACGACGTCGTCATCGTCTGCCCGCCGGCCTGCGACGACGGCCTCGGCCTCGGCATTTTCGTCGTCGAACAGCCGCGGCTGCGCAGCGGCCAGCCGATCGCCGACTATGTGTATGCGGGGCGCCAGGCAACGGTGCTGTCGAGCTGCCTGCTGGTCGCCGGCGATCTCGGCCGGCGCGTGCGCTTCGATCCGGCGCTGCGGGTCAATCAGGACACCGACTACCTGCTGCAGCTGGAACGCGCCGGAGCCCGCTTTCACTGCGTCGACAAGCCGCTGTACGTGCTCGATACGCGCCGGCGCACGGATCGCATCAGCTTCGATCCGGCGCTGCAGCAGGCGTCCTGCGAATGGTATGTGCGAGTCAGCGGCAACTGGTCGCCGCAGGCGCGGCGCGGCTACTACCTGTGGGATCTGGCGGTGCGGTTCGCCAGTAGCGGCCGGCGCTGGCGCGGGCTGCGCTATTTCGTCGCCGGCTTCAGCTTCGAGGCCGGGCCTTACAAGGTCTTGCGTCAGCTGGTGCGGGTGCTCGGCGGCGGCGAGATTCCGCCGGCGCTCAAACGCCTGCGCCGCGGCCTGTGGCCGTACCGGTTCAAGCCGAACGCCGAGGTCTCTGCGAGCGAGTCCAGCGAAGAACGAGCCGGCAGCCGCTGGAGCATCAGGCAGGCGCGGGAGCCGTGATCGACGACGTCACGCGGCGCATACCGTGCTACCGGTTCCTCGCACGCGGAACGGCTTTCTGCAATCGGTTGTTCTCTTTCTTGGCTTCTGCAAGCAGCGCCGCCCAGTCGTTCGGAGGATGACCGCTTTCCAGCATGCGCCGGAACACACGGTAGGCGTCGTCACCGCTGTCATACGCTCGCTTGGTGTCTTCGTCGTTCACCCAGGCATAGACGATGATCCGGCTCTGCTGGTGGTAGCGGAAGAACAGGCGGTATTGCTGGAAGAACTTGGCCCGGAACCAGTACCGGTGTTCGTCGCCGAGTGTATTGCCCTGACGATATTCGGGACGCGCAGGATCTTGCGGGATGACGTCGAACACCAGCTTGGCAATCGCCGCCAGGCGTTTGGTGGCGTTCTTCTGGACGTAGCCGGCCGGGTCTTTTGCGCGCAGTTTCTCAACCGCGGCGACCAGCGACTCCAGCTGATCGAGGAACAAGGGGTGCGCGAACAGGGTCCAGCCGTTGACCGTCAGCGGTGGCGCGGGCTTGACCGGCTTCATTCCTCGTCGGGCAGGGCGGCGTCGAGGTCAACATCGACCTTTCCGGCCAGAGCTTGGATGCGCTTTCGTAGTCCGGCATTCAATCCAGAAACCCGCTGCGGATGCATAGCAAGATCGCGCGCGAGAATGCCCAGAAACGCGCCCAGCGCCGGGTCATCCGAAACGCTGTTGCCCGCGCGCTCGATCACCACGGCGCCATCAGGCTGCAGC
Source organism: Hydrocarboniphaga sp. (assembly GCF_028291725.1). GTDB lineage: Bacteria > Pseudomonadota > Gammaproteobacteria > Nevskiales > Nevskiaceae > Hydrocarboniphaga. The sequence continues at coordinate 25,087 of NZ_JAQGNT010000069.1, forward strand.
AGATACCGAATCTTGTCGCGCTTGTCCAGCTTGAGGGCGCGGCGCACCGCGTCCGGCACCGTGGTCTGGTAGCGATCGGTCAGGGTGGATTCGAGTTGGAGAGTGGCGGCCATTGCGGCTCCGCAGATTCTGGACTGCAGCGATGGTAATGCGAATGCATTGTCGCGACAAGCCGATGCCCGCCGCGGTTCGCAAGCGGGTGCCGTTCAGGTGGCCGGGGAGCTTGCCGCCGCCGGCACTCGCTTCGACAGAATCGCGCGAAGAGTTTCCAAGCCTTCCCGGAAATCCCTTGGTGCCGACAGATAGCTGAGCAGCGCGTAGAGCGCGACGCCGGCGGGCATCGCGATGCACAGTGCCGCGATCGGTGCGAGCGCTGGCGTCAGCAGCAGTGACAGCGCGTACACCGCGACCGCCATCGGCAGCGCGGCGCCGAGGCTGCGCAGGCCGGCGGTGAATTGCCGCTTCGCGGGATAGACGCCGAGGCGCTCCACCAGCAGCGCCGCGATCGGCCAGGTTGCATAGCTGCGGAACACCACGGCGCCGATCGCCGCGAGCAGTCCGTAGTGCGCCGCCAGCGGCACGGTCACGCACAGCAGCGCGACGCCGAACGCGGCGACGCCAAGCTGCTGCAGCGGCCGGCCGAAGCCGCGCAGCACGGCGCCGTTGAAGCTGTTGACCGCGCTGCGCAGGCCGAGCAGCGCCATCAGTTGCAGCGCCGGTACCGTCGGCTGCCAGCCGGCGCCGAACACCGCCGGGATCAGCAGCGGTGCAATCGCGATCAGGCCGAGGAAGGCCGGGTTGGCGATGAACGTGGAGACACGCAGTGCGGCGCCGAACAGCCGCGGCAGCTCGTCGCCGCGTGCGCGGGCCTTGGCGATCGACGGCAGCGCGACCATGTTCAGCGGCACGATCAGCATGTCCTTCAGCAGATCGAACACGCGCCGTGCCAGGCCGTAATATCCGAGCGCGGCGACGCCGAGCAGGTGGCCGATGAAGACTTTCGGCAGCTGGCTGTCGAACTCGTTGAGCAGGCGCACGCCGATCGAACTCGACGAGTAGCGCAGCAGCGGCGCCAGCGTATTCCAGGCTGGAGCGCGCGCCGGCCGCCACGCCGACGCGAGCCACAGCACCGCGGCCTGCACCAGTGCCTGGCTCAACTGCAGCGCGGCCAGTGACCAGACGCCGGCGCCGCTCAGCGCCAGCCCGATGCCGACCGCGCTGCCGGCGATGGCGCCGGCGCCGCCGGCCAGCGCCTGCGCGTGGAACTGCAGGTCGCGCGACAGGCTGGCTTCCGGAATCGTCTGCAGCGCGGTGGCCGGAACCGTCAGCGCGTAGACCATCAGCACCGGCGCCATCAGCGGCGCATCGAAGGCGGCGGCGATCAGCGAGCTGGCGCCGGCCAGCACAGCGAAGATCGCGATGCCAGTGGCCAGCAGCAGCCAGAAGTAGGCGGCGATGGTCTTCGGCGGCAGGTCCTGACGCTGCACGATCACTTCGCCGGCGGCGGGCCCGACCAGCACCTGGAACAAGGCGACCAGCGCGCCGGCGCCGGTGTTGAGGCCGTAGTTCGCCGGGCCGATTGCGCGCGCGATCACTGCGAACGCGAGCAGCGAAATCACGATGCGCGCCCAGGACGAGGCGAACGCCCACAGCGCGCCGTGAGCGATGCGCCGGGCCAGCGGATCGGCTTTCATGCGCGGTTCAAACCGGCGTCACCGTCGAGTGCGCACCGTGGCGCCATCGATACCAGGTGGTGTAGCGCCGGTTCAAAAATTTCTCGAGCTTGCGCAGCGCGCGCACGCAGAGTTCGACCGCGCCGCGGTAGCGCCCGATCAGCGGCAGCTTGCGCAGATACACGCGAACCAGATCGTCGCGGCGGTAGCCGGACCCCAGGTAGCGCGTGCGGAAATCGGTTTTGCCGAGCCGCCATTTGCGCCGGAAGTGATCGAGGCTGCGATGCTGCCAGTCGTCGGACCAGCGCAGGAAATAGAACGGCAGGTCGGTCGGCCGCAGCGGCCTTGCCGGGCACGGCAGCATGAAGGTCACCATCGAGGCGGGCTCGAACACGATGCTGCCGCCGAGCGCGCGCACGCTCATGCAGAAATCCAGGTGTTCCTTGGTCGCCAGCATCGCCTCGTCGAAAGGCGGCGGGCCCAGCCGCCGCAGCAGGCTCATCCGCGCCAGCATGCAGTGCGGCTCACAGAAGCCGGTGGCGCCGCGCTGCAGCCGCTCGCGCCATTGCGCCAGCGGCTGCTTCAGGCCGAACTGTTTTTCGCGCAGCTCGCGCTGGCCGGACTGGTCGCCATGGAAGGCTTCGAGTTCGTCGGCCGGCACGTATTCGCCGCCGGCGTAATGCATCGTCGTATGCGCCGGATAGCCTTCGCAGATCAGCGGCGCGACCACGTCGGCGGCAGTCTCGTCGGCGCAGCGCATCAGCGCTTGCAGCCAGCCGGGCGCGAAGATCAGATCGTTGTCGACCAGCACCACGAACGAGGTCTGCACGCGCGCCAGACCGAGATTGCGCGCGCGGTTGTTACTCAGGTAATGCTCGCTGCGGATCAGCTCGAAACCGCGTGCGATTTGCGCGCCGCGCAAATAGTCGCGGACTTCGCGCGGTGCGTTGCCGTCGACGTAGATCAGCCGAAAACCCGGCGGGGAATTCGCGTACAGCGATTCCAGCGATTCCCGCGCCATGCTGAAGCGCTCGCGTGGAATTACGATCAGGCTTAGGTCTTCGATGTTCATGGCGCGGTTTCGCCGAGCACGATGGCGGGTCGCGGCGCTTCGATTGGCGACTGGATGGGTGCCTCGATGGGCGACTCGTTTTTGGGCGCGGCCGTAGCGGCGCCGCGGTGGCGCTCGATCAGCGCACGATCGATCCGCAGCAGATGATCGGTCTGGCTTTCAAGCTCGTATTCGGCTTCGACGCAGGCGCGTCCGTTGCGGCCGAGTTGCTCCCATTGCTCGCGCTGCCGGATCAGATCCGCGATCGCGTCGGCCAGCGCGGCGGCGTCCCGTTCGGCGACCAGGCGGCCGCTGTGTCCGTCGCGGACCAGCTCCGGTATGCCGCCGTGAGCGGTGGCGACGACCGGCAGCCCGATCGCCATGCCCTCCTTCAGCGTATTCACCGGCGCGTCCTCGTCGCCGTCCGCCGCGGTGACGCTCGGCGCCAGCAGCAGGTCGCTGGCCTGCAGCAGCGCGACGACCTCGGCATGGCCACGCGCGCCCAGAAACTGCACGTATTCGCGCAGATTCAGAGCCGCGACGCGCGACTCGAGTTGCGCGCGCAGCGGACCGTCGCCGAGGATCCGCAGATCGACATCGAACCCGCGCGCGACCAGACGGGCGACCGCGTCGATCGCGTAGATCACGCCTTTCTTCTCGACCAGCCGGCCGACCAGCGCCAGACGCACACAGCCACGCTGCTTGCCGCGTGCGCCGCGGTAGGCGAACTCGTTCAGATCGATCGCCGAGCGGAATACGCCGAGCTTGTGCGGCGCGCAGCCCAGCGCCAGCGCCTTCTGCCGGAAGCGTTCGCAATTCGGCAGAAACAGCTCGCCTTCGCCGAAGATCCGTGCATAGGTCTCGGCCCCCAGCTCGCGCGGCCGGCGGGTGATGTCGATGCCGCGCAGATGCGTGATCACCGGCGCGTCGAACGCGCCGATACGGCGCAGCCGCAATACGATCGGCGCCAGGTCGGCGAACTGGCAGTGCACCGCGTCGTAAGGCCCGCGGTCGAGCATCGCCGCCTCGTGCAGCAGGCGCAGGTTCGCGGCCCAGCGGCCGTGCTCGAACAGGTTCAGCGAGCGGCCCAGCACGCGCCCGCGACCGCCAAAGCGCGTGCATGCCAGCCGCGCCGCGTTGGCCAGCCGCGTCAGCGGCGCGCCCGCAAAGCCGGGATCGAAGCAGCGCTGGAAAAGCCCGGCGCGTTCGGCGATCGGAAACTGGCCGGGCACATGCGGCTGCCGGCCCCACACCGCGTACAGGTCGACCTGATGGCCGCGCGCAATCAGCGCCGCAGCCTGGTTGATGATGAAAGCCTCCGACAGCAGCGGAAAGCTATGAACGAAGAACGCCAGCCGCAGCGGCCTTGCGTCGTTGTCGGCTGCTCTCGGCTGGCTGCTGTTCATGGGCCCCGTTCGGTGTCGCGCAGCATCCTGGCCGGTTCGGAAAGGCCTGCTTTACCCATCGCGCTCTGCAAAACACCGGCCACTTTGCATGAGATTTAAAAGTTAGCAATATCAAGGATTTGTATGATACCCGTGCTGCGTCTGGCTTGCAGAAAGCAGGCCGGTTCCGAAGCGGATCGGTGACTTGCACGATCGGCTTTTGCGGTCTTGTTCCGCTGAGAAACCGGGCGTATTTTTTGCTGAACACGGCGTCAGAAAGACGGCGTTCCGGTGCGCAGCCGGGTCTAAAAGCCTAGGAGGGCTGATGGACATCCACGACGTCCGGTTTCCGCTCGCGGGCAGCGAGCAGCCGGGCTTGAAAGGCAGGCTCAAGGCCGGCGTCGGCGTGGTGCTGGCATCGCTGATGACGCAGCGCGCCGCAAGCCTGGCCGAAGGCCGGGTAGCCGATGACCTGAGCTTGGCCGACCGCCTGCTGATCGCAGGCCTGGTGCGCCGCCATGAGCGGCTGGGCACGCTGGATCAGTTGAACGGTCTGCACGACTGGCTCTGGGCCGGCCGGCAGGCGCTCGCATTCCACGAGCAGGCCCAGGCCCGCTTTGAATCATGGTGGGTCGAGCGCCACAGCGCGATCGTGTCGCCGCTGTACGACGAGCTGTCGGCGATACCGGGCCGGTATACGACGCTGTGCGAGATCGGTTGCGGCTCCGGCCTGGTGCTCGCCGACCTGGAGCGGCGGCTGCCGCAACCCAAGCGGCTGATCGGCCTGGACCTGAGCGCCGAACAGACCGAGCGCAACCGCAGGTGCTATCGCGACAGCTCGCGGCTGAGCTTCGACAGCGGCGACGCCGCCGCCTGGCTGCCGGCGCAGGCGCAGCCGGGTTGGGCGCTATTCAGCAACGCCGGCGTGCTCGAATATTTCCCGGAAGCCAAGTTGCGCAAGATGCTGCGATACCTCGCCGGCCTGCGGCCTGCTGCGTTCGCGATCGTCGAGCCGGTCGACCGCAGCCATGACCTCGATCGCCAGCTCGCGTCGCGCAACTACGGCGTCGAGCGCTCCTGGTCGCACAATTATCCGTATCTGTTCACGGACTGCGGCTACACGCTGCGCTGGCAGCGCGAACTCGACTTCGCCGGCCTGCGCTGGATGCTGCTGCTGGCGACGGCCTGACGGCTGAGGCCGCTCCTACAGGGAATCACGCCGCCGGCACCACCAGCTCGGCCAAGCTCAATAGTCGGCGGGCGCCAGCTTCAGCATCAGTTGCGCGGCCCAGGGTTTGGGCAGCCATTGCAGCACGCGCGTCATCCATTTCGTCTGCCACGGGAACAGCGCGTCCCGCGCTTCGCGCTGCATCGCCCGGACGATGTGCGCCGCGCAGGCCTGCGCGGATTTTTCAAACGGCGCCGGAATGCCGTCGCCGGCGGTGCGCTCGGTGGCGATGAAGCCCGGATACACCGAGGTGAAGCGGATGTCGTAGCGCCGCAGTTCCGCGCGGCTGGTGTCGAGCAGCAGGCGGCACGCCGCTTTCGCCGCGGAATAAGGGCCCTGCATCGGCACGCCGAGGAATCCGGCCAGCGAATTGGTATGGGCGATCAACCCGCCGCCCGAGGCTTTCATGCAGGCGATCAAGGGCACTAGTCCGATGGGAGACCCCCCGGCTCTGCCGGGGAGGCAGTAGACGTTCGACGTATCGGGCGGTCCATCAATGAAACTCCGGAGCGTGAGCCGCCAAGCAAACGCAGAGGAGTTTCATCAATGGA
>NZ_JAQGNT010000077.1 GCF_028291725.1 Hydrocarboniphaga sp.
GCGGACCGGATTTTGAAGCTTTGTAGTAGCACGATTGCGTCTGTTTATACAGCCCGCTTTTCGCTTTACAGTTTCCGATTTCATTTTAAAAGTTTCTAACTGCCCTTTTTTACGGGGTCCTAACGCCGGAGTTAACGCGAGGCCCGTTTACGGGCCTTCGCGTTGAACGCCTTGTTGGGCCGAGCTGCTCTCGACGCCGCGATGTGACCGAAGCTGAGCAAGCTGGAATGAAGTTGGATGATCACAACGCGCCCCACCGACCGTGTACCTCAGACCCTACCTCGCCGTGATGCGCGGAGCAACAGCCAGAACGACGCGACGGCCAAGGCAAAGAGCAGCAGAGCAAGAATGCTTGCAATGAGCGGCTGCTTGCAGCGGAACGAAGCCGCAAAGAGCGAGTATTCGCAGTTGCACGCGACACAGGCCAAGCTGGCTGACGAGAAGAACCAAAGTACGCAGTAGATGGCGGCCAGAAGAAATGCCGCGCCGGCCGTGACGTAAACAACACGCATGTCTTTTAAGCCCAACTACAATTTAGTGTGCAGGTCCGCGGAATAAGCCAGCGGCCCTGACGAATAAGAGCTGACCAGATTCGGCAATTTGTTGATCGGGTTCACATTTACCTCCTCGGTCATCGGCAAAAAGTGTGGCACTGCACAATATGATCGGAGAGATCGAAGGACACTCGCCTCCAGACCACCATTTGGGGACGAACCATGTCCAAGCCGCCGTTCGATCAGCAGACCGCCACCGAGTTGGCGGTGGCACCGACTTCGCAGCCGCCGCGGCTGCTGGACCGGGTTCGCTCGGCACTGCGGGTTCGCCACTACAGCCGCCGCACGGAAGAGGCTTACGTCGCCTGGATCAGACGGTACATCCTTTTTCACGGCAAGCGCCACCCGGTCGAGATGGGCGGCGAAGAGGTGACGGCCTTCCTGTCGAACTTGGCGACCGAGGGCTCGGTTGCCGCATCGACTCAGAACCAGGCGCTCGCCGCGCTGCTGTTTCTGTACCGCCAGGTCCTTGAAGTCGAGTTGCCCTGGCTGAATGCCGTGGTACGGGCCAAGAAGCCGAGACGCCTGCCAACCGTGCTCGATCTGTCCGAGACGCGGCAGTTGCTGGCCCGCATGGACGGGATCACGGGCCTGGTGGCCCGGCTGATGTACGGCACTGGCCTGCGTCTGAACGAGGCGCTGCAACTCCGCGTAAAGGATCTGGAGTTCGGGCGTCGCGAGCTCATCGTCCGCGAGGGCAAGGGCGCGAAGGACCGCGTGACGATGCTGCCGGAGTCGCTGATCCTGTTGCTGCGCGATCAACTGGAGCGGGCCAAGCTCCTGTTCGAGCTGGACCGCAGTCGGAACACCACCGGGATCACGATGCAGCCGCTTGCGTCGGCGGGACGGGCACAGCCGCGGGCTGATCTGTCCTGGGGCAGTTTTTGGGTGTTCCCGGCCTCCCATCCGTCGACCGATCCGCGCAGCGGCAGCGTTTACCGCCCCCATCTACATGAGCAGGTGCTGCAGCGGGCGCTGAAGACGGCCGCAAGGGAGGCCGGTATCGTAAAGCCGGTGTCCAGCCACTGCCTGCGGCACAGCTTCGCGACCCACATGCTGATGAGCGGCTACGACATCCGCGCGGTGCAGGAGCTGTTGGGCCATGCCGATGTCAGCACCACCATGATCTACACCCATGTACTCAATCGTGGTGGGCGGGCTATCCGCAGTCCGGTTGATTCGATGTGATGGCCGCCGCCTCACAGCGAGCCGCATAACTTACGCAATAGCGCCGTGGGAACCAGGCAGCCGCTTGCACCGGGTAGACAAAGTCAGGCTCGAAAGATACACAAGACCATGACCCAGGTTTTGATCCCCTTCGGATGGCACCGGCCGAGCGAGCAGGCGGTCGATATCCACGATGTGCCCCGCGGCCTGGGCTGCCAGTGCGTCTGCCCGTCGTGCGACACACCGCTGATCGCCCGTAAAGGCAAAGAAATAGCCTGGCATTTTGCCCACGCGAGCCGGGCTGTCTATGAGCACACCGGGCAGGAGTGCCGGTTTTCGTTCTGGGTTTCAGTGCGGCTGATGGCGCGTCAGCTGCTCGCTCGCAGCGACACGGTCACGATCAGGCTACCTCGTTTCGCCGAGCGGCAGCTTCTGTACTCGAAAAGGCTGGATCGATGGTTTTGGAAAGACGTCGAGATCGCCCCACGTCAGGACATCGTGATCCAGGACCCGGTCATGGAAGCGCAGCTGCCGGAAGCCGTCGTCGATCTCGCCGGGCATGTAAAAGGCACGCCGTTCTGCATCTACTTCACGCACCCGGGCCGGGCGGTGCCCGGTGAGTTGGCGGACCCAGCACAGCGCCGCATGGGCGTCGTATCGATCGCACTGGATCAGCTCGAGCTCGTTTTCCTTCGGCAGCGCCCGCATCGCGGCACCTACCTGGAGGAGCTGAGCTCGTTCATCACCAACAGCGACCAGGCTCGGCACTGGGTCTACCACCCCAAGCGCGCGCGCCTGCTGCAGCAGGCTCAGGATGAGCTGGCCCGGTTGATTGCGGCGGCCGAGCAGGCGGCACTGTCAGCCGCCACACCGCCTCCGTCGGTGCCGGTCCGGTTTCGCTGCGTGATGTGCCAGGCCGAATGGGTCGGCCAACACCGCGACATGCAAAACTGTCCCAACGGACACGACTGGCAGCTGGCAACTCAGCTGTCGCCGGCTTGAAAGCCTCAGGGCCAGACACGATTGAATCTTCTGACACAGGGCCGGAGGTCGGATCGGCGTTGATCCGAACGGGCATCAATCGCCCAGCGCGCGCCGCAGCCGCTCGCTCACGCGGCGCAGTTCAGGCAGCATCGCTTCGTCGGCTGCTAGCACTTCAAAATCCAGCCCCGGTATCAGCATCTGCGCCACCAGCGATTCGGCGGATTCGGCGCCGATGTCGAGCACGCAATGATGCTCGTCCAGCGCTTCGAGCACGCCACACCAGCTTGGAATCCGGCCGGCATTCTGCTGCGCCGAGCCGCGCAGCTTCAGGCGCACGTGATGCCGGAAAGGCGCGTAGCGGATGGCGCGTGCCACGTAGGCCGCGAAGTTCTCGGGCGGTTCGCGCGGCGTGAAGCGCAGGCCGGTTTCCAGCGGCGCAGCGATACGATCGACGCGAAAAGTGCGCCAGTCGCCACGCTGCAGATCCCAGGCCACCAGATACCAGCGGCGGCCCGCATTGGCCAGGCGCAGCGGCTCCACATGCCGGTTTCCGCCGTCGCCATCGTGGCGGCGATAGGCGAAGCGCAGGCATTCGTGATCGCGGCAGGCGGTGGCGATGCGCGTGAGCAGATCGGCATCGGGCAGCGGCGCCTCGCTCATGCTCAGTGTGAGCGTCACCGCATGCAGCGCGCTGGCGCGGCGTCGCAGGCGCGCAGGCAGCAGCTGGTCGAGTTTGGACAGCAGGCTCAGCGCGGTATCGTCCAGCTTGCCCACGCTGCCGGCCGCAGCGCGCAAGGCTACGGCCATGGTGACGGCCTCGTCGTCGTCGAGCAGCATCGGCGGCATGTCGGCGCCGGCACCGAGCTGGTAGCCGCCGCCCAGGCCGCTCGAAGCCTGCACCGGATAGCCGAGGCTGCGCAGCTTGTCGACGTCGCGGCGCACCGTGCGCTTGTCCACACTCAGGCGCTCGCACAGCTCCTGTCCGGACCAGTAGCGCCGCGTCTGCAGCAGCGAGATCAGGCGCAGCAGGCGCGTCGAGGAAGTGGTCATGCCGGCACGTTATCGAGGACAGGATCTGTCCGCAATGCCGCCTAGCATGAGGTCTGTCCAACACGGAGCAACCCCATGAAGAAGACCTATTCCGGCAGCTGTCACTGCGGCGCGGTGCGTTACGAGGCCGACATCGATCTCAGCGAGGGCACCGGCAAGTGCAACTGCTCCATCTGCGCCAAGACCCGCTACTGGGGCGCGATGGTGAAACCCGATGCGTTCCGGCTGCTGTCCGGCGAAACCGCGCTCAGCGACTACCAGTTCTCGACGAAGAGCATGCACCACCGCTTCTGCTCCAACTGCGGCGTGCGCTCGTTCGGAGACGGCAACGTCGAAGCTATCGGCGGCGCGTTCATCAGCATCAATCTCGCCACGCTTAACGGGGTCGACCCGCTGGAACTGGCCGAGGCGCCGGTGAGATATTCCGACGGCCTGCACGACAACTGGAGGGAAGCGCCGAAGGAAGTCCGGCACTTGTGATGCCGGAGCGGGGCTCGATCAGGAAAAATGCGGCTGCGTGTGCTTTACGGCAAGGATGCTCCCTGGAAGAGATTCAAGGTTTATGGAATCGGCTACGGTTGTGAGCTCCATTGACACAATTTTGTATTGGTCGAACGGAGCGGCCATGCTAATCTGGTCAGCATGACTAGAAAAACTCATCCATCGACCCCCAAGCTGCAAGGGGCGAATTCGCGGCCCGGACATTGGCTACTGCAGGATGCCAAAGCCCGGTTTAGCGAATTGGTTCGCAAGGTGCGCAGCGAGGGTCCCCAGCATGTGACCGTGCACGGACGTGACGAAGTCGTCGTGATCGCGGCCGAAGAATTTCGCCGCCTCAAAGGCGGCACAACGGGCCGCGCCCTGATCGAGGCGATGCAGTCGTCACCGTACCGTGAGATCGACATCGAGCCGGGACGCGGGCCGATGCCCGTACGTGATGTCGTGCTGTGACCGGTTGGTTGCTGGACACCAATATCCTGTCCGAGCTGCGCCGACTGAAACCGGAACCCAAGGTCATCGCCTTCGTGCAGGCACAGCAGTTGGAGCGGCTGTATGTGAGCAGCGTCACGCTTGCCGAAATCCGCTTCGGCATCGAGTTGGTCGCCGACGCCAATCGTCGGGCCGAGCTGAACGATTGGCTGACGCTGAAAGTCCGCCCGATGTTTGAACAGCGAGTGCTGCCAGTCACCGAAGACATCATGCTCAAATGGCGGCTGCTGGTCGAGGAAGGGCGCAAACAGGGGCATACATTTTCGCAGCCTGATTTGATTATCGCGGCGACTGCGTTGCATCACGATCTGACGGTGGTGTCGCGGGACACAGCGGCTTACGTGAAAACCCGCGCGCAGCTGTTTAATCCTTGGGTCGATCGAGCGAGGACGTTGTAACCGAGACGCCCGCATGCTGATTGGGCAGGCCATACGTCCCCGATTACGTTTCACTTAGCCAGCACTCAACTCCTGCCGCAGAATTTTTCTGAGGGCACTGGCAGTAAGCGGCGCCTCCTTTTTCTTCAGAGCACCGCGCAGCGCCTCATTGATGGCCGTCTGATAGCCAACGCCCTCTGCTTCAGCTTTTTCTCTGAACGCTTCAATAACATCGCTATCCAGCATGATCGTGATGCGCGTCTTGCCCTTGGACGGAAGCACAGGGCCGCGAACACCCTTACTGAAGTCATATTCCTTGCGCATGGTATTGCCTTGTTTCACCTGGACTGGCTTGCCTGGCTGAGATCAGACGGACGTTGCGTCCACGCGGTGTGTGAACCACCACGAGTACACGCCCCAGCGCGTCCATCCCCAGCGTTACGAACCGGCGCTCACCCTCAGCGTCCGGGTCTTCCAGGGTAACGGCTTGATCATCGCGAAGCGCTTGCTCAGCGTCGGAAAAGCTCACCTTGTGCTTTCGCAGATTGGCATTCGCTTTATCCGGATCGAACTCGATACCCATACCTCAGTATGCATATATTATGCATACGGTCAATCCTTGGGAAGAAAACAGCCAAACATCGAGACTGAACCTAATTCTTCACACAACTTACGGTACATCCCCCAACGGACCCTCTCATTCAAGGTCCGGAAGCTCCGCCCGACTCAGCAGAAGCTTGATCGATCTCCCCATGCCAGGCGTTCGGGCAATGAGGCCCTTCGCCTCAAGGGCCACGACCATCTGATGCACCGATGGAGGCGTTACACGGAAGTAGCGCTGCATCTCCGCCTCAGATGGTGACTGCCCGTGAATCTTCGTGAAGTAGAAAATGAACGCGAGGTACTGGCCCTGCTTCGCTGTGTACAGCGGCGCGAGCTTGACCTCGGGGCGCGGGCATGTCGGGCCTGCTTCAATCTCGGCCTGTGTGTACCGGCTATCTGCACTGAGGTTTATCGGATAGGTCTGCGTACCGAGCCCAAACTCCACAACGTATGAACCTGGCAGAAGCCGAGTATCGAGTTTCCCCGTCTCCTTCTGCACAAGGTGCCCGTCGTTGTCCGCGAGCCAAATGTCCATGCGAGGACTCGCGTTGATGACGAGCCGGTGGTAGCGGGCCTTCCCCTCTCTAGTCATGATGCCTCGGGAAAACCGATGGGGTCGGACACGATTGAATATTTCGTCGACATTATTTTTCTGCCAATCAATCGTGTCTGATCCCATCGATTCATTGGTCGATTCCCGGAGACTGCTCCTGGTTCGACCAACAACTGTGGTACGTCCCCGATTACGCGTTAGAATGTACACACCCGAGCACAAGCAGGCCGCCCCATGTCCAGCACGATGACGATCCGCCTCGAAGACGATACCAAGGACCGGCTGGACAAGCTCGCCGAAGCCACGCAGCGCAGCCGCTCGTTCCTCGCCGCCGAGGCGATCCGCGACTACATCGAGCTGAATGAGTGGCAGGTCGGCGAAATTCGCGAGGCGCTCACGGAAGCCGACCGGGGCGAGTTCGCATCGGACACCGAGGTCAAGAGTTTCTTCGACGGCTGGCGCCGCCGTGCAGGTTAAGTGGCTGAAGCGAGCGCTGCAGAATCTGAAGGAAGAAGCGGACTACATCGCCAGGGACAATCCCCAAGCCGCGGTTCGGATCGTGGTCGAGATCGAAGACGCGGTAAACCTGCTGGCCGACAATCCCAGCCTCGGCCGCGTTGGGCGCTTGCCCGGCACCCGCGAGCTGGTGGTGGCGGATACGCCGTACCTCGTGCCCTACCGCGTTCGGGGCACACGCATCGACATCCTGCGGGTCTTTCACGGCCGCCGTCGCTGGCCTTCGCAGCTTTAGCCGCCCTGTCACGCCATTCCAAGTATCATCCTATTCAATCGTGTCTGACCCGAATGGCACTTACTTAAGCTTTTTGGGATGACCATATCGGCGGATTTCTTCGCGAGCCTGGTTTCGATTTTTCGTTAGCAGAGGGAAGGGTTTAGGTCGTCGTTTGACGGCTCGTGGCTCGA
>NZ_JAQGNT010000080.1 GCF_028291725.1 Hydrocarboniphaga sp.
GCGGACCGGATTTTGAAGCTTTGTAGTAGCACGATTGCGTCTGTTTATACAGCCCGCTTTTCGCTTTACAGTTTCCGATTTCATTTTAAAAGTTTCTAACTGCCCTTTTTTACGGGGTCCTAACGCCAATTTCTCGGACACCGGAATCCGCCTAACTCGTGACGCAGTCCGCATAACTTATTTGCACTATGCATAACACTTTGATTCCCGATCTTTTGTACTTTTAAAGGCGGAATCCATGGTGGACACCGAGTCATCGACGCCTCGACCGTTCCGGCTGGTTGACCAGTTCCGTAGCCGGATGCGTGCCAAGCACTACAGCCTGCGCACGGAAGACACCTACTGGGCTTGGATTAAACGCTTCATTCTGTTCAACGACAAGCGCCACCCGGTGGAGATGGGGGCGCCGGAGGTGGAGGCGTTTTTGTCGAGCCTGGCGGTGGACCGGAATGTGTCCGCGGCCACGCAGAATCTGGCGCTGGCGGCGATCCTGTTCTTGTACCGGGAGGTGCTCAATGTGGATTTGCCCTGGCTGGAGGGCGTCACGCGGGCCAAGAAGCCCTCGCGGCTGCCCACGGTGCTGACGCGGGCCGAGACGGACGCCTTGATGAAGGCGGTGGGCTCCGCTACGCCGGCCGCTTTGCTGGTACGGCTGCTGTACGGTACCGGGATGCGCCTGACCGAAGGCCTGCGGCTGCGTGTCAAGGACGTGGACTTCGAGCGCCGCCAGATCATCGTGCGGCAGGGCAAGGGCGGCAAGGACCGCTCGACGATGTTGCCGGATTCGCTTACCGGGCCGTTGCGCGCGCAGATCGAGCAGCGCCGGGCGATATTCGATCAGGACCAGATCGGCGGCCGTGTCTCGGTGTGGCTGCCGGACGCGCTGGCGGTGAAGTATCCGAATGCGCCGGTGGAGTGGGGATGGCAGTACGTGTTCGTTGCCTCGGTGCTGTCGGTCGATCCGCGGTCCGGCCAGATCCGGCGGCACCATCTGGATGAATCCGGCATCCAGAAGCTGGTGCGGCGCGCAGCCCAGCAGGCCGGCCTTGTCAAGCCGGTTTCGCCGCATACCTTGCGGCATTCGTTTGCGACCCACCTGCTGGAATCCGGTTCCGATATCCGCACCGTGCAGGAGTTGCTCGGGCACAGCGATGTGGCGACGACGATGATCTATACGCACGTCGTCAATCGGGGCGGGCGGGGCGCCCGGAGCCCGCTGGATAGCCTGTAGCTGTGGCTTCCGCGGGCCGGGGTCGGCTTGCATCCCCGGCCGCTTCGCTATAAAACGCGCAGCCTTATTGCCGTGGCGGCCCGCCCGCAGGACCTTCGCATCGTGGATTTCCAGTTACTGGCCAGCTCCGGTGCCGCCCGCCGCGGCCGCATGACGTTCGGCCGCGGCGTGGTCGAGACGCCGGCGTTCATGCCGGTGGGCACCTACGGCTCGGTCAAAGCGATCTCGCCGGAAGAGGTGCGCGACAGCGGGGCGCAGATTCTGCTGGGCAATACCTTTCACCTGATGCTGCGTCCGGGTGACCGGGTGATGAAGGCGCTCGGCGGCCTGCACCGTTTCATGAACTGGAGCGGGCCGATCCTGACCGACTCCGGCGGCTTTCAGGTCTGGAGCCTGGCGGGCCTGCGCAAGATCACCGAGGAGGGCGTCAAGTTCGCGTCGCCGGTGAATGGCGACAAGCTGTTCCTGTCGCCGGAGCGCTCGATCGAGGTGCAGCATGCGCTGGGCTCGGACATCGTCATGCAGTTCGACGAATGCACACCGCACCCGGCCACCGAGCGCCAGGTGCGCAGTTCCATGGAGATGTCGGCGCGCTGGGCGCAGCGCTGCAAGGACGCGCACGCGGACCACCACGGCGCTCTATTCGGCATCGTGCAGGGTGGCATGCTGCCGGAGCTGCGCCGCGAGTCGTTGCAACGGCTGACCGCGATCGGCTTTCCGGGTTATGCGATCGGCGGCCTGTCGGTCGGCGAATCCGAGGACGAGCGTCTGCAGGTGCTGGACGTGCTCGGCCCGCAGCTTCCGGCGGATCGGCCGCACTATCTGATGGGGGTGGGCACGCCGCGCGACATCGTGCAGGCGGTGGGGCGCGGCATCGACATGTTCGATTGCGTGATGCCCACGCGCAACGCACGCAACGGCCATCTGTTCACCAGCCAGGGCGTGGTCAAGATCCGCAATGCGAAGTATCGCGAAGACGCCTCCGCGCTGGACCCGGACTGCGACTGCTATACCTGCCGCAATTTCTCGCGCGCCTACCTGTATCACCTGGACCGCTGCAACGAGATGCTGGGCCCGCGGCTCAATACGATTCACAATCTGCGCTACTACCAGGGCGTGATGAGCCGGCTGCGCACAGCGATCGAGCAGGATCGCTATGCGGCGTTCGCGGCGGATTTCATTGCCTCGCCGGAGGGCGCGCCGTCGAAGGTGGCGCGGGTGGTGGAGGCGGAAGTAGCGGCGGAGCCTGAGGCCTAGCTCGTCATTCCCGCGAAGGCGGGAATCCAGTGCGGCGAGCGCGGCTGTTACATCTCTGGATTCCCGCCTTCGCGGGAATGACGATGTTGGTCGGCAGTGGCTGTTCTGCGGTTCCGCTTACGCTGGCTTTGTTTCCCGGGAGACTGATGACATGAAATGGGGTGATGCGCGGCGCAGCAACAACGTCGGCTCGGCCGGCGGCGGCGGTGGCGGGGGTTTCAAGCTTGGTATCGGCGGCGTTGCCGTCGTGATCGTGCTGAGCCTGCTTACCGGGCGCAATCCGCTGGAGATGCTGGGTCTGCTGTCGCAGATGGACCCGGGCACTCAGACCACTGAGGAGACCCAGGCGCCGCCGGCCGACGACCCCACCGTGGATTTCGTCCGTGCGATTGTCGGCGAGACCGAGGACGTCTGGGGCGGGCTGTTCCAGGCGCAGGGGCAGGCATATCAGCCGCCGCGGCTGATCCTGTTCTCGGGCCGCGTGCAGACGGCCTGCGGAGGCGCCAGCTCGGCGACCGGCCCGTTTTACTGCCCCGGCGATCGGCAGGTTTATCTGGACACGAGCTTCTTCGACGAGATGCGGCAGCGGCTCGGCGGCGGCGGTGACTTTGCCAATGCGTACGTGATCGCCCACGAAGTCGGCCACCATGTGCAGACGCTGACCGGCGCCGCGCAGGCCGTGGATGCGGCGCGCGAGCGCGGCCAGGAGGTCTCCGGCGACAACGGGCTATTGGTGCGCCAGGAGCTGCAGGCCGACTGCTACGCCGGCGTCTGGGCGCACGTGGCCGAGCAGCGGCATCACTGGCTGGAGGCGGGGGATATCGAGTCGGCCCTGAATACCGCGACGGCGATTGGCGACGACCGCCTGCAGCAGCAATCGCGCGGTACCGTGGTACCCGACACGTTCACCCACGGTACCTCGAAGCAGCGCGTGAGCTGGTTCCGCAAGGGTTTCGATTCGGGCCAGCCGGGGGACTGCGATACGTTCAAAGCGGCGCGGCTTTAGCCGAGTAGGTTGGGGGTAGGTTGGGGTGAGCGCAGCGAACCCCAACATTGGTTCCGCGCCGATGTTGGGGTTCGCAAGCTCACCCCAACCTACCCCCAACACACTCAGCCGACCAGCTTCGCCAGGTCTTTTTCGATCGACGCGGGCGTATCGGTCGGCGCGTAGCGGCTCACCACGTGCCCGCTGGTGTCGACCAGGAACTTGGTGAAGTTCCACTTGATGCCTTCCGAGCCGAGCAGGCCGGGCTTGGCATGTCTCAGGTAGCGGTACAGCGGGTGCGCGTCGTCGCCGTTGACCTTGATCTTCGCGAACATCGGAAAGTCGACTTCGTAGGTCAGCGAGCAGAAGTCTTTGATCTCGTTCTCGTCGCCCGGCTCCTGGTGGCCGAACTGGTCGCAGGGGAAGCCGAGCACCACCACGCCCTTGTCCTTGAACTTGCGATACAGGGCTTCCAGGCCCTTGTACTGCGGGGTGAAGCCGCACTTGCTGGCGACGTTGACGATCAGCAGCGTCTTGCCCTTGTAGTCGGCCAGTGACTGGCTGCTGCCATCGATGGTCTTGGCTTCGAAATCGTAGACGCTGTTAGGGCTCATGGTCGCGGCTCCAGGGTTGACAGGACACTAGCCTAGCGCAGGATTCACTTCATCAACGAAATGAACGCGCCGACCTTCTGGTCGATCATGTTCTTGACCGCCGTATTCACCGAGTTCTGCATCGGCGCCGGCAGCGGCGCGGGCGCCGGGTTGGGGAAGTTCGGCAGATCCGCATACAGGCGCTCCTGCGGCGAGCTCACCGGCTGCAGCAGTTTGCCGGGCTGGCCGGCGATGCGGTAGAAGTGGATCGTCGAGAACACTGCGGTCTGCTTCTTGCCGAAGAACGAGCGCGAGTAGTAGCCCGAGCCGACGATGTCCTGCGCGGTGCCGACGATGCCGTCGTCCTCAGCTGGCGAGCTGATCACGATCAGCAGTTTCAACTGGTTCTGCTTCAGGATCGCGTCGAACTCTTTCTGCCAGTCGTCGCTAAAGCGCTGGTTGCTCTCGCTCCAGCTCTTCTGCCAGACCAGCTTGTCGCGCACCAGGCGCGCGCTGGGGCGCACCAGCACCGGCTGGTACGGCGTATTGCCGAGGATACCCTTGCGCAGCGACTGGGTGACGTAGCCTGGCAGGTCGAAGCCGGCCTTGCTGGCGACGGTCGAGTTGCCGATGCCGGCGGTGCCGGATGTCACGTGCGTAATCTCGCTGTCGAGCACGGTCATGATGCCGATGCGGCTGCTGTAGGCCATGCTGGTCAGCGGCGGCGGCATCCAGGCCGGGCGTTCCGGCTGGGTGGTCGCGCCTTGTTGTTGCTCTTCAACCTGTTTGTGCGCACAGGCGAGCAAGGCCAGCGGCAGGCACAGTGCGATCACGCAATGCAGCGAACGACGCAGATTCAGCATCACAGTCCAACTCCTTACGGGCCCGGCAGGCAAGGCCCTGGCAACGGCGATCGGGCGCCGTCATCGGTCCCCGCGTCTTGCAGGCGCGGGCTTTATTGCACAGCAACGGTGAGTCGAACGGGGCCGCCGCCGCCCGGGGGTCATCGATGACCTGCCCAGCGGTTGCGTACCGAGATCGGCTTGCCGCCTCTCTCCTCTCTTTAGGAACTACTGCCAGAAATACTGCAGCTCTGCTTCTGCTTATCTGCTTTTGTTTATGCTTAGAAGTTCGCAGCGTCCAGCTTCATCAGACTCTCGACCGGAGTCTTGACGTTGTCGCACAGCGTGAGCACCTGCGGCAGCATGCGTGACGCGAAGAATTCGGCGGTCACCAGCTTGCTCTGCCGGTACCCTTCGTCGCTGTGATGGTTGACGGCCTTGGCCATGCGCAGCCAGTTGTAGCCGAGATAACACAGCGCGAACGCGCGCAGATAATCCACGGCGCCGAAGCCGGCCGCGTCGGGATGGGTCTTGTAGCTCTCACGCAACCAGGCGGTGGTGTTCTCCAGCGCTTCGATCGCCTTCATCAGCGGCCGCACCAGGAAGCCCACCGGTGCATCCGACTGGTTCTCGGAGCGCACCTTGGCGAAGAAGCGCTGCGCCAGGCGGCCGTCGTGCAGCATCAGCTTGCGCCGCACCAGGTCCATCGCCTGGATGCCGTTGGTACCTTCGTACAGGCACAAAATCTTGGAGTCGCGCGCGATTTGCTCGATGCCGTGGTCGCGCACGAAGCCGTGGCCGCCGTAGACCTGGATCGCGGTGCTGCCGAGATCAACGGCGGAATCGGTGCAGAACGACTTCACCAGCGGTGTATTCAGATCGACCCAGTCCTGGGCCTCTTCGCGCACCGCGGCGTCCGGGTGGTGATGCGCAATGTCCACGTACATCGCGGTCTCGTAGGCCATCACGCGGGCGCCTTCGGTGGTCGCCTTCATCGTCAGCAGCATGCGGCGCACGTCGGGGAATTCGATGATCTCGGCCTTGCCGTTGCTGGCGCGGCCTTGGCGGCGGTCCCTGGCATAGGCGATCGCGTTCTGCGTCGCCAGTTCGCACTGGCCCAGGCCCTGGAAGCCGACCATGATGCGCGCCAGGTTCATCATCACGAACATGTTCTGGATGCCCTCGTTGGGCTTGCCGACGATCCAGCCCTGCGCGCCGTTGAACTGCATCTGGCAGGTGCACGAGGCGTGGATGCCCATCTTGTGCTCGATGCCCACGCATTCGAGCCGGTTGCGCTCGCCGACGCTGCCGTCGGCATTGACCAGGAACTTCGGCACCACGAACGTCGACAGGCCTTTGACGCCCGGCGGCGAGTCGGGCAGGCGTGCGAGCACGAAATGGATGATGTTCGGCACCATCGTGTGCTCGCCGCTGGTGATGAAGATCTTGCCGCCTTCGATCGAGTAACTACCATCACCGTTGGGGCTCGCCTTGGTTTTGGCCGCGCCGACGTCGGAGCCGGCGCCTGGCTCGGTGATGCACATCGTGCCGGTCCATTCGCCGGTCGACAGCTTGGGCAGGTAGGTCTGCTTGGTGGCTTCGTCGCCCGAGGCCAGGATCGCCTCGAAGCAGCCGGTGGTCAGGCCCGGGTAAAGCGCGAACGCCACGTTCGCCGAGCACAGCATTTCTTCGACGACCTTGGCCAGCGTATAGGGCAGGCCCTGGCCGTCGTATTCGGTGGGGTTGCACAGGCTGACCCAGCCCGCCTCGGCGTACTGGCGATAGGCTTCGCCCAGGCCTTTCGGCACGGTGACTTCACCGGCCTTCCAGGTCGCGCCGTTGATGTCGCCGGGCTGGTTCAGCGGGGCGATGATGTTTTCGATCAGCTTGGCGGCCTCTTCGGCCAGGCCCATCAGGGTATCGGGCGTGGCTTCGGCGAACAGCGGCAACTGTTTCGACAGTTGCTCCACGTTGAGGACGTCGTTCAGAACGAAGCCGATTTCGCGAAGCGGAGCCTTGTAAGTTGCCATGTGCGCAGAGGAGACCGGCAGGTTTTGGAAAGTCGAAGGCTAGCATACGATGGGCCGCCCGGAAGCGATCGCGCGGGTTGCCGGTTCAATCGAACGGCGCCCGCTTGACCACCAGTACGTTCTGCCGCGCATGCGACAGCAGCACCTCGCTGGTATGGCCCATCAGGAAGCGTTCGAGCCCGCTGCGGTCGTGGCTGCCGGTGACCAGGGTCTGGGCGCCGATCTGCTGGCACAGGTCCTCCAGCGCCAGGTCGGTGCGGCCGATCGCCAGGTGGCGCTGCGGCTCGGCGATGCCGAAGTGATCCGCGATCGCGGCGAAGCGTTCGCGATGCAGCTTCGACAGCTCCTCGATCATCGCCGGCGACGTGCCCATCACCTGCATCGTCGCGTCTTCCGGGACGTCGATGACGGGCTCGTACACGTGGGCCAGGTGCAACTCGGCGCCGGTCTGCTCGGCCAGGCTGCGCGCCTCGTCGACGATGCGCTGGTTGAGCAGGTCCTCTCCGTCCATCGTGGCGATGTCGACGGCGGCGACGATCCGGGTCGGCAGCGCCGCCGAGCCTTCGCCGACCACCAGCAGCGGCCGCGGCGAGCGCCGCGCCAGGAACCAGTCCTCGGGCGTGAAGAACAGGCGGCGTAGTACCGATTCGCGGCGCAGCTCCTTGATCACCAGGTCCGGCTGCAGCGCCTCGATGTCGGCGAGCATCGCCTCCTGCGCCGGCTGGCGGGCGATCCGCTCGCCGCTGGCCTTGACGCCCATACTGATCAGACGCGCCAGCGTGGTGTCGAGCCAGGCGTTCGCGGTGTCGGCCGGCAACGGGGCGGCGGTGTCGTCGAAGGCGCGCAGCAGCAGCTGGGCACCGGTCTTTTCGGCCAGCGCCGTACCCTGGGCCAAGGCCGCGCAATCACTGTGGCCGGTGCGCACGATGACCAGCAGCTTGGAGTAGGGGGGCATTTTCATCGGGCTTCTCCTGTATGGACGCCGGGGCCGGGGCCATGCCGCAACATACTCCGTCCAACTGAGCGTGACCCGTCCGAACGGATGCGCAATCGTGACATGTAGGTCGGCAATCCCTTGCCGACGTGTACCTTGGATGCGCAATCGCCGCCTCACGTCGGCAAAGGATTGCCGACCTACGACTGCTCACTCGTCAAACGGCGCGGTATTTACGAAACCGTGGTCAGCGCTTGCCCGCCGTCAGCGACAGGATCAGCTCGTTCAGGCGATCGAAGCCCACCGGCTTGGTCACGTGTGCGGTAAACCCGGCGTCGCGACAGCGGCGGATATCGTCGTCCATGCCGTAGCCGGTCATTGCGATCGACGGCGCGGTCTGGTGCTGGATGAAGCAGCGCACCACGTCCATGCCGTCGCCATCCGGCAGGCCCAGATCGCTGATCAGCAGATCGAAGCTCCCTTGGCCGGCCTTGTGCCGCGCCTGCTCCACATTCGCCGCCGCCTCGACCGTATGGCCGCTCATGCTCAGTAGGGTCACCATCGCCAGGCTCGTGTCCTGATTGTCTTCGACCAGCAGGATACGCAGCGGCCTGGTACTGGCCGGCATTTTGATCGGGGTCTGCCAGGCTTCGACCGCGGCCGTGGTCAGCGGCAGCGTCATCGTGAAGCTCGCGCCCCGGCCTTCGCCGGCGCTGAAGGCGACGAGGTCGCCGCCGTGCCGCAAGGTCAGCGCATGCGCGATCGCCAGCCCCAGCCCAAGGCCGCCGAACTGGCGCGTGATCGAGGTATCGGCCTGCTCGAACGCGGAGAAGATTTTCGGCATCGCCACGTCGCCGATACCGATGCCGCTGTCGGTGACGCGGACCGAGATGTGCTGATCGTCGGGATTGCTGGTTTCCACGACGATGGCGCCATCGGTCGGCGTGAACTTGATCGCGTTGCGCAGCAGGTTCCAGACGATCTGCTGCACGCGCGCGGCATCGCCGTTGATGCGGGTACGGGCGGCATGCAGGCGAGCGTCGACGCGCAGATTCTTGTCGTCGGCTTCGACACGCGCGTTCTCGATCAGCTCGGCCAGCGAGGCATGCAAGTCCAGCGGCGCGAGTTCGAGGCTCAGCTTGTCGTGAGAGATGGTGTTCAGATCGAGCAGGTCGTCGATGAGTCGGGCTTCGAGTTCGATATTGCGCCGGATCAGCGGCAAAAGCTCGGACAGACCCTCGGGCAGCTGCGCGTGTCGGTCGATGAAGCGCTGTTCGATGAACGTGGTCGCCGCGAGGATCGGCGTCAGCGGTGTGCGCAGCTCATGCGACAGCATCGCCAGAAAACGATCCTTGGCCGCGTTCGCGGCTTCGGCCTGCTCCTTGGCCAGGCGCAGCGCATCGGCGGCGCGGTGGCTTTCGGTGGTGTCGCGGATGATCTTGGAGAAGCCGATCAGTTCGCCCTCGTCGTTGCGGATCGCGGTAGTCACCATCGATGCGAAGAACACGACGCCGGTACGGCTGGTCAGCCAGCGGTCGCGTACATGGCTGCCCTTGTGCAGCGCACCGTTCAACGACTGCAGCACCTCGTTGTCGCCGTTGCCGGGTTCGCCCGCGGACTCACCCGCATAGAGGCGACTGACCGATTCGCCGGTGATCTCGTCGGCGCGGTAGCCGAGCAGCCGTTCGGCCGCGCTGTTCCAGCTGAGGATGTTGCCGTTGCGGTCGAGGCCGATTACCGCGTAGTCGCGCAGCGCGTCGACCAGCAGGCGAAAGCCGGTTTCGTACTCGCGCAGCGCACTTTCCGCCTTGATCCGGCTGCGCCGCTCCTGTGCTTCGCTGATCGCACGCCGTACCGTCATCGGCAGACGCTGCAGACGTTGCTTGAGTACGTAGTCGGTCGCGCCCTGCTTGAGCATCTCGACGGCGTGCTCTTCGCCGAGCACGCCGGAGACGAAAATGAAAGGCACGTCGGGCACCTCCCGGAGTGCAATCGCCAGCGCCTCCGGCCCGGAGAACATCGGCAGCATGAAGTCGGCGAGAATCACGTCGAACACCTGCGAGCGCAGCTGCGTCCGGAAATCGCGCTCGCTGTCCACCAGCGTGACCTTGCATTCGCAATTCAGTTGAGCCAGCTGCGCCTGGGTCAGCTCGGCATCCCGCGGGCTGTCTTCAACCAGCAGGATGTTGAGCCGGCTTGGCCAGGTGGGCGGCGAATGGGTCATTGGCCCAGGCTCTTGTCGATCTTGACTGCGTTGGCAGCAGCTTGCGCAAGCCAAGCTGAAGGAAAGCTGAGTCGGTGGCCCGGAACTCCGTGCGCAATGCGTAGGTCGGCAATCCTTTGCCGACGTGTACCCTCGAATGCGCAATCACGGCCTGATGTCGGCAAAGGATTGCCGACCTACGCATTGCGCTTGAAACAAAAAAGCCGCCCCGTTGCCGGGGCGGCCTTCGACACTCATGCTTAGTGCCTCGTTTCCCAAGTACGGTCACGAATCCGCGGCGGAGTTTCGCGCCTGGCGGCGTTGCGACTCCTCGCCATAGCGGGGCTATGCCTCGTCGTCGCGCCTTGCCAGTCGCAAAACTCCGGGTGCGCCTTCGTGACCGTACTTGGGAAACGAGGCACTTGGTTGCAGAAGCCTGCGTATCAGCGCGGCTCCGGGCCTTCAGGCCGTTCCGGGCGGTTGGCGAGTTCGGTCGCCAGCTTGCTGCGCTGGTCGGCCGTCAGCACGCCGTAGACCTGGGTGCGGATCTCGGCGAACTTCTGCACGCGTTCGCGAGCTTCCGCGGCTTCGGCGTCGGCGAGTTTGGCGGTCAGCGAGCGGAACTCGTTGCTGCCGGGCACGGCGAGGTCGTAGCTGCGATGAAGATCGTGCATCGCTTCGCGGCTGGCCTTGCCTTGTTCGCGGCCGGCGTCGAAAAAGCCCTTGATCTGCGCGCGCTGCGCGTCGCTCAGATTCAGATCCTGGAGTTCATGCAGGTAGGGACCGCCCGGGCCGGGTCCGTGGCCATGCCCTTCGGGACCAGGACCCTTGCCGGCGAAGGCGACGCCGGACAAGGCAAGGCTGGCAATCAGGGAAGCAGAGCTAATAAAGCGGCGCATTTGGATCTCCTAAGGCGTGCATCCATGCGTTCAGGACAGTGGGAGGATGCGGTGAAAGTGCAGGAGTATTTAAGCGCAGCCGCCGATCTCAAAACGTTGCGCGGCGGTAAAGAACGGTAAACCGGTGAGCACGGCCTTGCGGTCGCCGCGCTGTCGGGGAACAGTACGCTGCATGAACAAGACTCCGAACCGCATCCTGATCGCGGACGACGATCGCGAGCTTTGCCGGCTGCTGCAGGACTATCTGGGCCGCGAGGGCTTCGAGGTCGACGTGGTGCACGACGGCAACGGCGCGCTCGACCGGCTGGCCGATCCGTCGCGCCGGCCCGATCTGATGATTCTCGACGTGACCATGCCGGGCCGCGACGGCCTGCAGACGCTGTCCGAACTGCGCGCGCGTCACGGCTTGCCGGTGATCATGCTGTCGGCGCGCGGCGAGCCGGTAGACCGCGTGGTCGGGCTCGAACTCGGCGCCGACGATTACCTGTCCAAGCCCTGCCTGCCGCGCGAGTTGCTCGCGCGGATTCGCGCGCGCCTGCGCCAGTCGTCGCCGGCCCTGCCGCCGGCGGTACAGGTGGGGCCGCTGCGCCTGTTCCCCGGCGAGCGGCGGGCACTGCTCAATGCCGCCGAGCTGGAACTGACCGGTGCCGAATTCTCGCTGCTGCTGGCGCTGGCGCAGCGCGCCGGCCAGGTCGTGGACAAGGCCCTGCTGACGCGCGAAGCGCTCGGCCGCGAGATCGAGCGCTTCGATCGTAGCGTCGACGTGCATCTGTCGCGCTTGCGGCGCAAGCTTGCAGACGCTTCCCCGCAGGCGCCGCGCATCGAGGCGATCCGGGGCGCCGGCTATCAATTGATACTGCCGGCCGGCGGCCTGCAGTGAGCCGGCTTTATCTGCGGCTGCTGCTGTGGTTCTGCGTCGCCAACGTGGCGACGATGGTGGTGTCGGTGTTCGTCACCGAGCGCATCGCGCGCTATTCCTACGGCGACGATCCCGACTGGGCCGAGATTGCCGAGCAGGCCAACAGCGCCTACATCGAGCACGGTCAGCCCGGGCTGATCAACTGGATCGAGAGCCAGCGCCGCCGCGGTATCGAAGCCAGGCTCTACGAAAACGAGCAGAGCCTCGGCGGCCCGGCGCTACCGATGCCGCGGCCGCCGCCGGAGCTGTTGTTTTCCGATAGCCCCGAGAGACGTCCGCCGCCGGGTGAACGCGTCGCCGGTCACATCATGTTCGGCCGCGACGGCGTGCCGCGCCGCCTGATCACCGTTGCTCAGGTCGTGGTCGGCCGTGACGGTGTGACGCGCCAGCTCGTCGCGATGCGCCGGCCGCGGCCGCCATTCCCGCGGATGGAGCAAGTGCTGGCGACGCAGATCGGCGTGTCGACCCTGGTGATCGGTATCGTCGGCTGGTGGATCGCCCGCACCATTGCGCGGCCGGTGGCGGCGGTCAGAGCCGCGGCACGGCGGTTCGCGTCCGGCGATCTGGCGGCGCGTGTGCCGCCACGCTTCACCCGGTCCAGTGATGAAGTCGGCGATCTGGCGCGCGACTTCGACCGCATGGCGGGCCGTATCGAGACCCTGGTGACCAGCGAGCGCGGCGTGCTGCAGGACGTGTCGCACGAGCTGCGCTCGCCGCTGGCGCGTTTGCATCTGCTGCTGGACCTGGCGCGGCGCACGCCCACTGAGGAGGCGGCCGCGCATTTTGATCGCGCCGAGCACGAAATCAGCCGCCTGGACTTGCTGATCGGCCAGGCGCTGGCGCTATCGCGGCTGGAAACCGATCTGCCGGGATCGGACCGCCAGCCGTTCGATCTCAGCGAACTGCTGCGCAGCCGCATCAAAGACTGGCAGCTCGAAGCCGGCACACGCGGCATCGGACTGGAACTGGTCGAGCTGCCGGCGATTTCGATCGCCGGCAGCCAGGAGCTGATCGGGCGTGCGATCGACAACCTGCTGGCGAATGCGATCAAGTTCAGCGACGACGGCGGGCGAGTGCAGATCGGCCTGTCGCGACGCGACGGTGGTGCCGAAATCCGCGTTCGCGATCGCGGACCGGGCGTGCCGGCGGAAGATCTGCCGCGCCTGTTCCGGCCTTTTTTTCGCGGCACCAACGCAGCCCGCGCCGAAGGTCACGGACTGGGGCTGGCGATCATCCAGCGCGTCGTGATCGCGCATCGCGGCAGCGTGACCGCAGCGAATGCCGAAGGCGGCGGGCTGGAAGTGGTGCTGCGCCTGCCGGCGTAGGTCGGCGATCCTTTGCCGACGCCTGCCTCCGGATGCGCAATCACCACCTCATGTCGGCAAAGGATTGCCGACCTACGCTTTCGGCAATACAAACCGCAAGGCTGCACCGCCGTCGCCGCGATTCTCGGCCCAGATCCGGCCGCCGTGCGCTTCGACGATGCCGCGTGTGATGTACAGGCCCAGGCCGGTTCCGCCGCGCGCCTCGCGGCCGCCCGACCAGTACGGATCGAACAATTTGTCCAGATCGCCGTCCTTGATGCCGGGACCGGTGTCTACGACCGAGAAGCGCACACTGTCTCGCTCGACCAGCGCGCTGACGACGATGCTCGCGCCGGTGTCGCAAAACTTGATCGCGTTGCCGATCAGGTTGGAGAAAACCTGCAGCATGCGTTGCCGGTCGAACTGCAGATCGCCGTTGTCCTGCGGCATCTCGCAGCGCAGATCGATGCGTTTTTTCTGTGCCGCAGGCTGCCACGCGGCCACAGCCTCGCCGAGCAGGCCGGCGACTTCGCCGCGCCGGGTCTGGATCGACAGCCGGCCGGAGCGCAGTGTCGCCATGTCAAGCAGATCGGCAATCATGCGCTGCATGCGTTCGACCGAGCGTTGCAGCATGCCGGCGATTTCCAGTGTCTGCGGCTCGTTCTTCTCGGTGCCGATCTGCTGCAGCATCGAGCCTGCCATCGCGACCACGTTCAGCGGGTCACGGAGATCGTGAGATACGACCGCCAGCACATCGTCGCGAACCTGCAGCGCCCGGGCCAGCTCCTGCTTGCGCCGATACAGTGCGAAGAACGTGTCGGCCTTGTGGCGCAGGATGTTGGGGTCGATCGGTTTGAACAGGAAATCGACCGCACCGGTCTCGTAGCCGCGGAAAACACGCTGAGGTTCGCGCGAAGCGGCGGTGACGAAGATGATCGGCACATGGCGCGAGCGCTCGGTGCCGCGCATCAGTTCGGCGAGCTCGAAGCCGTCCATGTCGGGCATGTGCACATCGAGCAGTGCCAGCGCGACGTCGTGCTTCAGCAGCAGCTCCAGCGCCTCGAAGCCGGAGCTTGCGCTGAGTACGTCGACGCCGTCGCCGCGCAGCAGCGCCTCGAGTGCCGTCAGGTTCTCGGCGACGTCATCGACGATCAGGCATTTAATCGAGTCAGGCGCTGGCATCGGCATCCGCCTTCAGTCCGGCCAGCAGTTCGCCGAGCGCATCGGGGCTCATCAGGTAGCTCGGCAGCGGCACGCGCTCGAGTGCCGCCGCCGGCATCAAGGGCGAACTGGCGGACTCCGGCGTCTGGATCGCGCACCGGCCGCCGGCTGCTGTGACCTTTGCCATTCCGCGGGCACCGTCTTCGCTGGCGCCGCTGAGCAATACGGCCAGCAGCCGCGAGCCACAGGCATTGGCTGCGCTTTCGAACAGCACATCGATCGACGGCCGGGAGTAGTTCACCGCAGGGTCCACGGACAGCGCGAGCCTCTGGTTTTTCTCAATCAGCAGATGATAGCCGGGCGGCGCGAAATACACGTGGTCTGTCTGCAGCAGTTCCTTGTCGTCGGCCTGCTTCATCGCCAGCGACGAGCGCTCGCCTAGCAATTCGTGCAGTAGCGCCGGGCCTTCTGCCGGCACATGGACAACGATGACGATCGGCGGCAGCGGATGGTCTGAGCGCCGTGGCAGGATGGTCCGCAATACATCCAGCGATCCGGCGGAGCCGCCGATCGCGATCAGTTGCGGGTTCCATGCGGCCTGGGTCAAAGCATCACCTGTGTCCGTCGCTGCCGACGATGGCTCTTCGGTTCGCTGCTTCGATCAAGCTTGGTAGATGTGTTCCAGGGATTGCAAGCGACTTGGCCGGGCACCGGGCATTCCGACATGACCCTTAGGCAATCCCTTGCCGACCTACCGGCATGGGCTTTCATCAATTGCGATCCACTATGTAACGGCTCCCTGGCATGCCCCCGGGGGCCAGTGTCCGCTGGAGTGTCCGCGGACATCCGGCGGACACCGATCGGCCACAAAAAAGGCGGGCCCGGAGGCCCGCCTCGTTGGATCGAACTGAATCTCGACCCAACCCGATCAGCGTTTAGTGATGGTCGCGATGGTCGCCATCCCAGTCGCGATGATCGTTGTGACGGTCGTCACGGCGATTGTCGTGATGGTTGTAATAGCGGTTGTCATAGCGGTTGTCGTAGCGATGGTCATAGCGACCGTCGTTGCGACCGCCGCGCTCGTGGTAAACCACGGTCTGGCGATACACCGGCGCCGGACGGTAGACCTGGCGATACACCGGGGCCGGCTGGTAGTACACCGGCGCCTGGCGATAAACCGGCGCCTGACGATAAGCGTAGCCGCCGTTATCGTAGTAACCGACCTGGCGATAGCCATCGTTGTAGCGGTTGTCGTGGTGGTTGCTGTCGGCAATCGCCACGCCCAGGGCCGCGCCGGCCAGCACACCGATCACGGTGCCCTGGTCGCCACCCACCGCGTTGCCGATCACACCGCCGCTGACGGCGCCGATCACGGCTCCGGTGCCTCGGTCGCTCGCAAAGCTGGGGCTGACGATACCGGCCATCAGCACGCTCGCCAGCGCGGCGCTCTTGGCGGCGGTGCTCTTGTACCAACGATTGGTGGATTGACTGTTCATGGTGCTTCTCCTTCGGATGCCTCTGTTTGAGGACGCAGCCAGAGTAGGAGAGCACTGTGCACAGAGTGTGTAGGGATCGTGGAGATTGAGCCCGATCTGGAATTCCACTCTTGTGATGACGGGCTGTTTGTGCATCCTGAGCGACAGCTGAACCAGGCGCGGTTCATGCCTGTCCATGTCCGGTCGCGGGCCGCAATGGCGGACTCGTACCAAGAAACAACCCCAGGGAGTAGCGAATGCTCAGACGCGATTTTCTAAAGATGAGTGGTGCCGGCGCCGGCGCGCTGATGCTGCCCATCTACGGCCGTGCGGTGGCGGCAGACGTGTTGGCGACGACAATGGACGTCGCGGTGAAGAAAAAAATGGCGAGCGTCGCGCTGAACACGGCGACCAAGAACGGCGCCAGCTACTGCGACGTGCGCATCGGGCGCTACCTGCGTCAATTCGTGATCACGCGTGAAGACAAGGTTCAGAACATCGTCAACACCGAGTCCATGGGCACCGGTGTCCGCGTGATCGTCAATGGCACCTGGGGCTTTGCTGCCACCAGCGATTTCACCGAAGACGGCATCGCCAAGACGGCGCTGCAGGCGACGCTGATCGCCAAGGCCAACTCCAAGTTCCAGAGCGAACCGGTGCAGCTGGCGCCGACCAAGGGTGTCGGCGATGCCAGCTGGAAGACGCCGATCCAGAAGAACTCGATGGAAGTGCCGATCAAGGAGAAAGTCGATCTGCTGATGGCGGTCAACGCCGGTGCGCTGAAAGCGGGCGCCGACTTCGTCAGCTCGATGATTTTCTCGGTCAACGAGCAGAAGTATTTTGCCAGCACCGACGGCTCCTACATCGACCAGGACGTGCACCGCATCTGGCCGCGCATGGAAGTCACCGCCATCGACAAGGCCAGCGGCAAATTTCGCGAACGCGAGGGCCTGTCGTCGCCGCGTGGCATGGGCTACGAATACCTGGACGGCGCCAACAAGGGCCTGACGATGCCGGGCGGCGCCGTGGTCTACGGCAACGGCTACAACATGCTCGACGATGCCGTCGCGGCGGCCAAGCAGGCGCGGGCCAAGATCAAGGCGCGCTCGGTAAAGCCGGGCCGCTACGACCTGGTGCTCGATCCCTCGCACCTGTGGCTGACGATCCACGAATCGGTAGGCCATCCGACCGAACTCGATCGCGTGCTCGGCTACGAGGCCAACTTCGCCGGCACCAGCTTCGCCACGCTGGATAAATGGCAGAGCAAGAATTTCAAGTACGGCAGCGAGCAGGTCACGATCTTCGCCGACAAGATTCAGCCCGGCACGCTGGGCGCGGTCGGTTACGACGACGAAGGCATCAAGACCGGACGCTGGGATCTGATCAAGGACGGCACGCTGGTCAACTATCAGGCGATCCGCGACCAGGCTCATATCATCGGCCTCAAGGAGTCGCAGGGTTGCTGCTACGCGGACTCGTGGTCCAACGTGCAGTTCCAGCGCATGGCCAACGTTTCGCTGCAGCCCGGCAAGGCGCCGTTGGCGGTTGCCGACATGATCAAGGACGTCAAGGACGGCATCTACATCATCGGCGACGGCTCGTTCTCGATCGACCAGCAGCGCTACAACGCGCAGTTCGGTGGCCAGCTGTTCTACGAAATCAAGGACGGCAAGATCACCGATCAGATCGAAGACGTGGCCTACCAGATCCGCACGCCGGAATTCTGGGGCGCCTGTGCTGCGGTCTGCGACGATCGCGACTATCGCTACGGCGGCAGCTTCTTTGACGGCAAGGGGCAACCCATGCAGGTGTCGGCGGTGTCGCATGGCTCGTCCACGGCGCGCTTCAATGGTATCAACGTGATCAACACTGCTCGCAGCCTCGGCTAAGGGAAACCCAATGACACTATTTACCGAGCAGGAAGCCAAGATGCTCCTGCAGAAAGTGATCAAGCTGTCCAAGGCCGAGGAATGCTCGGCCCAGCTGGACGGCTCGATCGAAGGCAACATCCGTTTCGCTCGCAACAGCGTGAGCACCAGCGGCATCATCAACAACGCCGTACTGGGCGTGCAGGTGGCGTTCGGCAAGCGGGTCGGCACCGCGACCATCAACGAGTTCGACGATGCATCGCTGGCGCGCGTGGTCAAGCGCGCCGAAGAGCTGGCCAGGCTCGCGCCGGACAACCCCGAGTTCGTTCCGGCCATCGCCAAGCAGACCTACAAGCCCACCGACACCTTCGTCGACGCAACGGCCGCGATCACTCCGGAGCTGCGCGCGCAGGTCGCGGCCGACTGCATCACGCCGTGCAAGGCCAGCAAGCTGGTGGCCGCGGGTTACCTGTCGGACAACCAGAGCTTTTCGGCGATCGCCAACGGCAATGGCAATTTCGGCTATCAGAAGTACACGGCTTCGGACTTCACCTGCACCGTGCGCACTGAAGACGGCCGCGGTTCAGGCTGGGTCGCTCGAAATCTCGCCGACGTTTCCAAATTCGACGCGAAGAGCGAAATCCAGATCGCGATGGACAAGGCCGCGCGCTCGGCCGAGGCCAAGGCGCTGGAGCCAGGCAAGTACACGGTGATTCTCGAACCGGCCGCGAGCGCCGGCCTGGTGTCGTTCATGATGAACAGCTTCGACGCACGCCAGGCCGACGAAGGTCGTAGTTTTCTGACCAAGAAGGGCGGCGGCAACAAGGTAGGCGAGAAGGTCTTCGACGAGCGTGTGACCATGTATGCCGACCCGGCGGATGCCGGCAGCGCGGTGATTCCCTGGGACGAAGACGGCCTGCCTCGCGAGAAAATGCCGATCGTCACCAAGGGCGTCGTCGACTACCTGCAGTATTCGCGTTTCTGGGCCAAGAAGCAGGGCAAAAAGGCCGTTGGCCAGCCCGGCAACCTGATCATGGTCGGCGGCGACAAGTCGACGATGGATCTGGTCAAGACCACCAAGAAAGGCGTGCTGGTCACGCGCACCTGGTACATCCGCATGGTCGATCCGCAGACCGTGCTGCTGACCGGCCTGACGCGCGACGGCACGTTCTACATCGAAAACGGCGAGATCAAGTATCCGATCAAGAATTTCCGCTTCAATGAGTCGCCGGTGATCATGCTCAACAACGTCGAGGAGTTCGGCAAGCCGGTGCGTGTGGCCGACGACGAATCGCCGTTCGTGATGATGATCCCGCCGATGAAGCTGCGCGAATTCACGTTCTCGTCGCTGTCGGACGCGGTGTAGGTTCACGGTGTAGGTTGGGGTGAGCGCAGCGAACCCCAACATCAGCGCGGACGACTGTTGGGGTTCGCTGCGCTCACCCCAACCTACGGTTTCACCCGAAATAAATGACACGCTCAGGATTTCTCAAAACGCTGGCCGCTGCTGTCGCGATCGGTGCTCTACCCAAAGCCTACGCCCAGACACCGCCCGCGGCCGTCTACGACTTCTGGTTCACCCGCCTGATGTACGAATCCGGCGACTGGGACGTGGATGCGCGCATGCCGTCGAACATGGCGGACGCCTTGCTGCAGTACACGACGCTGCGTGTCGATCCGACCGAGCACGTTCTGCCGCTGGCTGATAAACGCATGCTCGCCGCGCCGTTCTGCTACCTCACCGGCCACAAGCTGGTCGAGTTCAACAATGAGGAGCGCGCCAACTTCACCCGCTACGTCAACAATGGCGGATTCGTGCTGGTGGACGACTGCAACCACGACATCGACGGCCTGTTCGCCAAATCCTTCGAAGCCGAAATGGCCTCGATCTTCGGCGCGGAGTCCTTGCAGAAGCTGCCCAAGGATCATCCGATTTTCAGCAGCTTCTTCAAGTTCGACAAACCGCCCGCGACCGGTTTCGAGTTGAACGGTTGGGGCGACGATCTGGTCCATGAGTATCTGAAGGGCATCGTCATCAACGGCCGCCTCGGTGTGCTCTACAGCAACAAGGACTACGGCTGCGAATGGGATTTCGACTGGCGCAACAAGCGTTTCCAGGGCGAAGACCTGACCAAGTTCGCGGTCAACGTCGTCACCTATGCCCTTACTTCCTGAGTTCCTTTTTCTGTGAATAAAGCCGCGATGAATCCTGCGATCAACGAAGACAGCGTCCGCCAGCAACTCGCCAAGCTCGCCGCGGTGCGCAGCGCGATCGGCCAGGCCATCGTCGGCCAGCATGAGACCGTGGAGCAGCTGCTGATCGGCTTGCTCGCGGGCGGCCACTGCCTGCTCGAGGGCGTGCCAGGTCTGGGCAAAACTTTGCTGGTGCGCACGCTCGGCCAGGCTCTGAAGCTGAGCTTCCGCCGCGTGCAGTTCACGCCCGACCTGATGCCCAGCGACATTCTCGGCACCGAAATCCTGGAGGAGGATCACGGCACCGGCAAACGCTATTTCAAGTTCCAGCAGGGCCCGGTATTCACCAACCTGCTGCTCGCCGACGAACTCAACCGCACGCCGCCCAAGACCCAGGCCGCACTGCTCGAGGCGATGCAGGAGCACACGGTCAGCTACGCCGGCACCACGTATCCGCTGCCGGAACCGTTCTTCGTGCTGGCCACGCAGAACCCGCTGGAGAACGCCGGCACCTATCCGCTGCCGGAAGCGCAGCTCGATCGTTTTCTGCTGCACGTGCGCGTCGATTATCCGAGCGAGAGCGAGGAGCAGGCGATCATTACCCAGACCACCGGCGGTAGCAGCGCCAAGGTCGAGGCGGTGATGGACGGTGACGAGGTGCTGGCGCTGCAGAAGCTGACGCGCGAGGTGCATATCGGCGACGACGTGCTGGCCTGGATCACGCGCCTGGTCCGCTCGACGCGTCCGCAGACCTCCGCCGTCAATGAAGTCCGCGAGTGGGTGCGCTGGGGCGCCGGCCCGCGTGCCGGCCAGTCGCTGGTGCTCGCGTCGAAAGCGCGCGCGCTGCTGCATGGCCGCTTCGCCGCCACGCGTGACGACGTGCAGGCGCTGGCGGCGCCCGTGATGCGTCACCGCCTGCTGTTGTCTTTCGCCGCCGAGGCCGAGCGCCGCTCCACCGACGATGTCGTCGCTGCGCTGTTGCGCAGCGTGCCGTATCCGGCCTGATGCCCGGGCTGCACTTGCGAGCGCCGCTTGATTCGCGGACCTGTAGGAGCGGACCTTGTCCGCGATTCCCGGGGTTCGCGCGAACGGGAAGAATCGCGGACAAGGTCCGCTCCTACAGTTCGTGTCCGTAGCGTGGTGACATGACGTCTGCCGCTCAACTGATCCCCCCTGACGTCTACGCACGCCTCTCCGGCCTGCGCCTGCTTGCGCGCCTGGCGACCGGGCAGGGCATCGGTTCGCACAACAGCCGTGCGCGCGGTGCCGGCCTCGAGTTCGCGCAATACCGCGCCTACGAACCGGGTGACGAACCGCGCCGCGTCGACTGGAAGCTGTATGCGCGCTCCGACCGTTTCTTCGTGCGCGAGGCCGAGCGTGACAGCCCGCTGACGGTCTGGGTGATCGTCGACGCCAGCGCATCGATGGCGCAAGTCGATAGTCAGGCGCCGGAGCGCAGCCGGATCACGGCCGCACGCACGATTGCCGCCTGTATCGCCGAACTGGCGCTACGCCAGAACGATCGCTTCGGTCTGGCCATCGCCGGCGGTGCCGGCTTGACCGTGGTGGATGCCGCCTACGGCCGGCGTCAGCGCGACCGCATCGATTTCGAGTTGCGGCATGTCCAACCCAAAGGCCTGTTTCCAGCGGCCGGTGCGCTGCGTCCGGTCTGGGAAAAGATCGCGCCTGCGGCGCTCGTGCTGATGATTTCAGACGGCTTCGAAGAAGGCGTGACCGCGCTCGCCGAAAAACTCGCCGCCGCGCAGCGCGAAGTCGCCGTGGTCCGTGTGTTGACCGCGGACGAACGCGACTTCCGCTTCGAAGGCAGCCCGCGCTTCCGTGATCCGGAGTCGGCGGGCGATCAGCGTCGTGTCGATGCGGTGGCGGCGCGTGACGAGTTCCTGCAGCGCTTCGGCGCGGCGCGCAGCGAGCTGCGTCGGCGGCTTGCGGCTGCCGGCGTGCGGCTCGAGGAACACGTCACCGATGAGGCGGCCGACGGCCTGCTGCGTCGTCTGCTGCGCGAGTCCGCATGATCGGACTGCTCGCACCGCTGGGTCTTGCGGGACTGGCGGCGCTGGCGCTGCCGCTGCTGATTCATCTACTGCGCCGGCCCGAGGATCGAGTCGTGCTGTTTGCGGCCTGGCGTTATCTGGCGGAGCCGGCGCGTCCGCGCGAGCGCCTGCAATTGCGGCACTGGCTGCTGCTCGCCTTGCGTCTGTTGCTGATCGCGGCGCTCGCGCTGCTGTTGTCGCAGGCGATCTGGCGCAGTCAGCACGAGGCCGTATCGGCGACGACGGTGTTGTGGCCCGGCGTCGAGTCCGCCGCTGCGCCGGCGACTCCGGATCATCCCGTGCATCAGCTGGGGCCGGACGCGCCGGCCAGCCAGTTGCGGCAGATCGACGCCGAGCTTCCTGCAGGCGCGGCGCTGACCGTGATCGTGCCGGAAATCGTCGCGGGCCTGGACGCCGAGCGGCTGCGATTGAGGCCTGAGCTGCATTGGAAGATCGTGCCGGGCGAGACACCGGCCGCCGATCAGCCGGCGCCGCTGAAAATCAGCATTCGCGGCGACGGCGCAGACCAGGCCGAGTCGGCGACGGTGCAGGCGCTGCTGCAAGCCTGGCAATCGCAGGGCCGCGCTATCGAGATCGAAGCCGCCGCGCAGGATGTGGCATTAAAGCCTGACACCGGACTGTTGTTCTGGCTCGGCGGCAGGCCCACGCCGGCCGTCGAACGCTGGATCGCGCAAGGCGGACGCGCGCTGCTGTCGCGTCAGGCCGACGCGGTCGCCAGCGACGCGATCTGGTCCATACAGACGCAAGGCCGCGGCCGCAGTGTGCGCCTGGCCGCGGCCTTCGATGCGACTCGTGTGGCCGCGCTGCGCGAGCCGCAGATTCCCGCGCAGCTCGCCGCGCTGCTGCTGCCGGAGCCGATGGTGGATCGCGCCGCATCGGCCGCCGTCGCGCCGCTGGCCGGTGCGCCGTCCGGCAAGGCGCCGGGGCGCTCGCTCGATACGATCCTCGCGCTGATCGCGGCGCTGCTGTTCGCGGCGGAGCGCTTGTGGGCCGCGAGCTTGCAGCGCCGATGAGCGACACGGCCCTGGAATCTCGACTGAATCGGGCGCGGCGCGCTGCCGTGCTGCGCGCCGTGCTGATCCAGAAGGCGCTGGTCTTGCCGCCGCTGGCCGGCGCCGTGGCGCTGGTATCGCGCTGGAGCCTCGGCGCGGCCGCTGTGTTGGCGGCGTTCGCCCTGATCGTGATCGCCGCGCTGTTGTGGCGCAGCTTGCGCCGCTACGACGATGCCTGGCTCGCCCGACGACTCAACGCACTGCGCGCCGATCTGGACGACAGCGCCGAACTGATCTGGGATACCCGCGCCGGTTCGACGCTGCAGCAGCTGCAGCGCGAGCGTGTGCGCGAACGCCTCGCCGGCGCTGATCTGCCCGATCTGCGTCCACCGTGGCCGCGCAGACGCCTGGTTTTCTGCGCGCTGGCCGGCATCGCGCTCGGCGTGCTCGCGCTGCTGCAGCCCTGGCAGGGATTGTCGCTGCCGCGCTCCGGCGGCGTGGATTCATCGAAGACGCCGGCCGGAATCGACGCAAGGCTCGAGATCACGCCGCCGGCTTATACCGGCGTCGATAAATCGGTCGAGCATTCGCTGGAAGCGCGCATGCCGGAGAACAGCCGGCTCCAATGGAGCCTGGGCTTTGCCACGCAGCCGTCGGCCGTCGCGCTGATATTCCATGACGGCTCGCGTCTGGATCTCGCCAGCAGCAGCGGCCGCTGGATCGCGTCGAAGACCATCACCGCTTCGGCGCTGTACCGCATCGAAACAAAGGGCATCGCCGCCGACGACACGCTGTACCGGCTCGACGCGATCCCCGATCGTGCGCCGGAAATCACCGTGCGCGCGCCCGACAAGACACTCAGCGTGCTCGACGCCGCGCAGCCGCAGTGGCAGCTGATTTTCGAGGCGCGCGACGACTACGGCCTGAACCAGGCCGAGCTGTCGATCTCGCTCGCACAGGGCTCCGGCGAAAGCATCAAGCTCACGCAGCAGACGCAGCTACTGCAAGGCGAGGGCACGGCGCGCGAGCGCCGCTACCAGCAGACGCTCGACCTG
Organism: Hydrocarboniphaga sp.; assembly: GCF_028291725.1. Lineage (GTDB taxonomy): Bacteria > Pseudomonadota > Gammaproteobacteria > Nevskiales > Nevskiaceae > Hydrocarboniphaga. The sequence continues at coordinate 24,014 of NZ_JAQGNT010000080.1, forward strand.
GGCAAGCTCGGCTTTGCACAGGGCGACGACCTGATCGTGCGGCTCAGCGTGACCGACAAACGCCAGCCCGAGCCGAACCGCGCGCGCAGCGCGAGCTTCATCCTGCGCTGGCCGCCCGAGCCGAGTTCCGAGAGTGCCGGCATGGAGGGCCTGGTGCGGCAGACGATGCCGGCGTATTTCCGCAGCCAGCGCCAGATCGTGATGGACACCGAGGCGCTGATCGCCGGGCGCGGCGATCTGTCGGCGCAGGCCTTCGAGAAACGCTCCGACGAGATCGGCGTGGATCAGAAGCTGATGCGCCTGCGTTACGGCCAGTTTCTGGGCGAAGAAGCCGAAGGCGGTGGCGGCGAGCATCATCACGAAGACCCGCACGCCGCGCAGTCCGAGCCCGGACACGCCGAAGCACCGGGGCAGGATCGGCACGAGCACGAAGCGGTTCAACCGGGGGAACCCAAGCCGGGCTCCGATCTGGAGATCCTCCACGAGTTCGGCCACGCCCACGACATCAAGGAGGCCGCGACTCTGCTCGACGATGCGACCAAGGCGCTGCTGCGTACCGCGCTGAACGAGATGTGGGACGCGGAAGGCCAGTTGCGCACGGCACAGCCGGACGCGGCGCTGCCGCATGAGTACCGGGCGCTGGAGGCGATCAAGCAGGTGCAGCAGTCCACGCGCATTTACCTGGCGCGGGTCGGCCAGGATCTGCCGCAGGTCGACATGACGCGCCGCCTGACTGGCGAGCGCGCCGGCCTCAGCGATCCGCCGCCGCCGGCCGCTGCGGCCGCAACCCCGGCCAGCGCACCGCAGGCCGCGTGGCAGGCGCTCGAGCGCGGCCAGGCACCGGACGTGGACGCGCTGCAAGCCTGGCTGCGCGAGCACGCATCCGAGGCGCCCGACTCGCTGGCACTGATCCGCGAAGCCGAGCGCCTGCGTCGCGACCCGGCCTGCGCCGAGTGCCGCGCCGCGCTCGGCGCGCAGCTGTGGCCGCTGTTGCCGCCGCCGGGCACGGCCCTGCAGCCGCGCGGTCTGCCGGATGCGCAAGGGGCCAGCTATCTGCAGGCCTTGCCGGCGGAGCCGGTACGATGACGGCGACGCAGATCATCATCGGCGTGATCATTGCGGTCGTGGCCTTGATTGCGGCCTGGCGTTGCGCACGCGCGCAGCGCTCGCTGTTGTGGCGTGCGCTGTTGCCCCTGCTGCAGCTGGCGGCGGCGCTCGCATTCTGGCTGCTGTTGTTCCCTCCCGAGACGGCTTTGCGGCTGGATGCGCTGACGGTGCTGACGCCGGGCGCGAGCGAGCCGCAGCTGGCGTCCCTGCCGATCGCACAGCGGGCGATCGCGCTGCCGGGCTCCGATGCGCCGTCCTCGGTCGAGCGGGCGCCCGATCTGGCGACTGCTCTGCGTGAGCATCCGTCGACGCTCTCGATCACCGTGATCGGCCGCGGCCTGCCGCCGCGCGACTTGAATGCGGTGGGTGCTCGAGGCCTGAGTTTCGATGCCGCCGCGCCTCAGGGCATCGTCGAACTCGATGCCGCGGCGCAGGCCGCGGTCGGCACCCAATGGACCCTGCGTGGCCGCGCCGCCGGCAGCGCGACGCAGGTGCAGTTGCGCGACGTCTCCGGAGCGGTTGTCGATCATGCGGGCGTCGGCAGGGGCGGCGCCTTCGTGCTGTCGGCCATCGGCCGAGCCGCCGGGCCGGCTTTGTTCAAACTGCAGGCGCTGGACAAGGAGCAGAGCGTCGTCGACCAGGCCGGCGTGCCGGTGGTGTTCCGCGGCGGCGCGGCGCTGAGCATGCTGCTACGCGCCGCCGGCCCCGATCCGGATCAGAAATACTGGCGCCGCTGGGCCCGCGATGCCGGCGTGAAACTGTCGGCGACCATCGCGCTGTCGGACGGTTTGATGCTGCGCGACGGCGACGTGGTGCTCGATGCCGCCGCGCTGGCAGCGACCGATCTGCTGGTGCTCGACGAGCGCAGCTGGGCGGCGCTTAGCGCCGACGAGAAGGCCGCTGTGCTGGGCGCGGTCGATCAGGGCCTCGGCCTGCTGTTGCGTGTGACCGGAGCGGTCGAGGCTGCGGTTGCAGCGGAATGGGCGCAGCTCGGTCTGCCGCTGATCCCTACGGACGCGGCGGGCAGTGTCAGCCTCGATCGGCTACTCGGCCTGCGGGAGCCTCTGCCGCTGAGCGCGGCGCCGGCGAAGTTCGGCGAGCGCGCTCAGGCCTTCATCCGCGCTGACGACGGCGAGGCGCTCGCCGCCTGGAGCGCCCGCGGCCAGGGCCGCATCGGCGCCTTGCTGCTGATCGACAGCTTCCGCTTGATGCTGCAAGGCGAGGGCGGCCGCTACGCTGGGCTATGGGGCGGCATCGTCGGCCAGCTGGCGCGGCCGCGCGCACAGCTGCAGCCACCGCCGCTGCCGCTGCAGGCCTGGGTGGATGAGCGTCAGACGCTGTGCCAGCTCGGCGAAGACGCGCATCTGTTCGATGCGGCGCAGCAGGAACAGACCCTGCTGATCGAGCACGGTTGCGCCGCATTCTGGCCGCAGCTTTCGGGCTGGTACGGCTTGCGTACCGCGACCGGCAGCTGGCCGTTCTACGTGCGCGCTGCGGACGACGCGGTGGGCCTGCGCGCGGCACGCGACAGCGCTGCCACGCAGGCGCTGGTCGCGGACGCCGCCGATGCAGCCAGCGTGCAGGGCCTCGTCCCGATGCCGCGTTGGCCGTTCTTCATCGCCTGGTTGCTGCTGGCCGCATTGATCTGGTGGCGCGAGCGCCGCGCGCTGCAAGCGGACTGAGCGCGGTCACAAGACGTCATCCGCTCTTTCGCGGGAATGACGAGCTAAACCCCGTTCCTCCCGAGTAGCCGCAACGCGGCGTATCGAGGGACACACAGCCGCGATCAAACCGGCACATGCCGCTGCAAAAACTCCAGCTGATCCGCAATCGTCCGCTCGAACGCGGCCCCGAGATAAATATCGAAGTGCCCGATCGGGTAACGCTTCACCTCCCCCCGCGGAGCCTGCTTCGCATACCGCAGCGTCGGCCCTGCCGGCGCGACGCTGTCGGTATCGCAGACCGCAAACAGGATCGGACACTGCACCCGCCTGGCATAGCGCCCCGGCGCCAGCAATGGAATGTGCAGCGCGATGCGCGCCGCGACCTCGCGCTCGTGCTCGAAGCCCTTCGGCACCAGCGTGTAGTAGCCGGGCTCTGCGTCGGCGGCGTTCATCAGCGCGGTCGCGCCCGGCGGCCCGGCCAGCGGCACCATCACCGGCGCGCGGCCGGCTAACGCGGCGGCCGCGTCGCGCAAGGCGAGGGCAGTCAGGCGCGCCAAGGCCGGCAGCCCCAGCGTCATTGCCGAGGCGATGCCATTGGTGAACGGGCACTGCGAGATCGCCGCCGCCACGCGCGGATCGCGCGCCGCCGCGACGATCACATGGCCGCCGCCGAACGAGCTGCCGAACAGCGCCACCCGATCCGGATCGACGCCGCGCAGTTCGCTCACACAGGCGATCGCGGCAGCCCAGTCCTGCTGCTGACGGTCGAAATCGAGCAGCTGCCGCGGCTCGCCGCCGCTGGCGCCGAAGTAGCGGTAGTCGAACGCCAGCACGACATAGCCGGCCTGGGCGAACCGCGCGGCATAAGCGTCCAGCCCCATCTCCTTGACCGCGCCCAGGCCATGGCCCAGCACCACAGCCGGCCGGCGGCCGCGGACCCCGACGGGCCGGTAGAGCCAGGCGGCACACTCGGTTTCGCCTGAAGCAAAGCGCAGATCGCTACGTTTGAAGTCCATGGTGTCCCTGGCAGCAGCCCGGAGTGGGCATTGGAATCGATCCGGGCTTTTACCTGACCCCGCCCATCGTCTATCATGCGCGCCCCACGCCAGTGGGTCCCAGGTTGGTGATGTAGCTCAGACGGTTAGAGCGCGGCACTCATAATGCTGAGGTCGGTGGTTCGATTCCACTCATCACCACCAATTTCTCCTCACTATTCAACGACTTATAAGCGGCTTTCTTGGCCGACACGGACCGCACCAAAAGCACTGCGGGGCTTTTGTGGGGGCTGGGAGCCGAAATCTTCTCCACAGCCGCCAACAAATTTCCAATCTCGGCCGCCGAGTAGTGACTCGTAATGCGATTGGATTTGTGCCCCAGCAAGTCCTGCCTGTCCTCGAACGAAACGCCCTCAGATCTCAGTCGCCGACCGAAGGTAGCGGTGTAACAATTACTGAGAAGCCAGCCTGTCTCGCGAGAGCTTGAGCCCGTCGATGATCGAGTCCGCCACTGCGCCAGGAAAGCCACTCGGGATTTTTTTTGAGGCCTTTTCTATTGCCGGATTCGTTTGCTGAATGAGCTCGTCTCTGAGGCTCTGGTAGGCCGCTACCATCCCACATCGCTTGGCCGTTTCTTGCCAATGCCGCGGCTGGATCGAATGCCACAGGTAGTGTCGATTCTTGCCCTCAACGGCCATCGCCATCTTGGCTTTGTGCGGGGAGATATTCCCCTTGCTTGTCCCCAATACGGGGAAGGCAGACAGCACGTCATAGCGGGGAGTCAACCGATAACTTCCGCCGGCCTCTATGAAGACACTGAAGTTCTTGGCATGGCCGTCGATCGCGCAGAGCATCCAGAAGAGCATCTGTGTTTTCAGGAAATCGTAGCGATCCTGCTCGGCCTGCGATGAGCCCAGCAGCATGCTCATGATCGGCTGAATTCCTGGGCCGCCGTCGGATTCGTACTTGCGATCGCTCGGCACTCCAACCGCCTGACAGAAATCCTCCTGCGGCAGCCGGATAATCCAGCTTCCGTCGGCGGCTCGCTTTCGGTCAAAGCGTTCCACGGCCAGTACCTTTTGCTCGCCAAAGCGATCCATCCAGCATTCGGCGACCGGCACGCCGTAGGTTTTGAGGATCTGGGCGCAGAGCCATTCGTTTTCAACCGACGTCGTCAGGTCATTGCCGCCGCCTCCGGTGCCGATCGGAAGCTTCAAGATATGCGTGCTCGGTGTTGTGCCTCTTGGGCGCCGCCATTGTTCACCGAACTTGAGCAGCGCTGTCTTCTCCTGGGCACCTGCCAGCGAGATGCGGAAGTCTTCATTTTCATCGGCACGCCCGATGGGTGCCGCCAGCATCGCGATCAACAGATCCTCGATCTGCTGATCGGTGATCGGTTCACTCTCGAGGGTTTTGATGTCTGGAACCGGCGCGCCGTCGGGCAGGATCTGGATGGCGCCGACGCAATCCCGGCCGATCTCCGACAGCAGATCGAAGCTTCCGTAAGAGCGGGCTCCAAAACGCCGCTGCAGGCGCTCTCGAACGCGGTGGTTATCCGGTAGCAGATTGTCGAAGTACGCCGCGACCGCATCACCCCGATGGGGGGTGGGTCGTAGCGGCATTGAAAGCGAAATCGGCCGCGCGGCGTCGGAAGTCAGCCATTCGCGCGAGTAGCCGAATTCATCCGGCTTGCCCGGCCGGACGGACCAGTTACCGACATGCTCGCCATTCATCCAAATGCCGAGCGACCTCAGTGTCGATGGCCGTGCCATCGCTTACCACTCCCTTTGATTTTTCTTCGGGACCGAGGCGGTATCTCCATTCCGGTCGCGTAACACTAGCTCTAGCTGCAACGCCGACAACAGTTTGTAGAGCGTCTCGACGCTGGTGCGCGCGGCATCGGACTCAACGACCGAAACCGTGCTTTGCTTCAGACCCACCTTGGTCCCGGCCGCCTGCTGGGTCAGCTTCCGCTCGATGCGACAGCTTTTCAGAATCTGCCCGAGCTGCTCGGGTGTTCTCGCGACATAATCCACGTTTATCTCCCATGGGGGATAAACGATTTATATCCCTCTAAGGGTATAATGTCAATTTATACCTCATAGGGGATGAAAAATCGATGGCCTCGGCAGAAAATCGTGCGGGACATTTTTGGAGTTTTTGGCGGTGCGCTCAGAACGTAAGCTTGCGCGTCTGCATTGGTGCTGCTCCTTCAGCAAGAGGGCTACGTTGATGCATGTTCAGTGATCGATGGCGGCCATGACCTGTTCTTCGTGGCGCTCGCCGGCCGCCGGAGTGAGGTTGTTCAGGCGCTCGATCTGCCCGGCACTCAGTCTCACGCCATCGGCGGCCGTGTTCTCCTCGACGCGGGCGACCCGCTTGGTGCCGGGGATCGGTGCGACGTCGTCGCCCTGCGCGAGCAGCCAAGCCAGGGCGATCTGTGCCGGCGTCGCTCCGACCTCGGCGGCAACGGCCGTGACCTCGTGGACGATGCGCAGGTTGCGCCGGAAGTTCTCGCCGGTGAACCGCGGGTTGGTTTTGCGCCAATCGTTGTCGGCGAGTTGATCGGGCGAGTGGATCTCGCCGGTGAGGAAGCCGTGGCCGAGCGGCGAATAAGGGACGAAGCCGATACCCAACTCACGCAACAGGGGCAGCAACTCGGCCTCCGGGTCGCGGGTCCACAGGGAGTACTCGGTCTGCAGCGCGGCGACCGGGTGCACCGCGTGGGCCCGACGGATCGTGACGGGGCCGGCCTCGGACAGTCCGATATGGCGGACTTTGCCTTCGGCGACCAGCCTTCCCAGCGCACCGACGGTGTCTTCAATGGGGGTCTTGGGATCGACGCGATGCTGGTAGTAGAGGTCGATGTAGTCGGTGCCGAGCCGCTTCAGGGAGCCCTCGACCGCGGTGCGAATGTTCGCGGGGGTGCTATCGAGCACGCCGGTGCCGCCACCGGCGTGCGAGACGAGTCCGAACTTCGTCGCCAGCACGACTTGGTCGCGATGGCCCTTGATAGCCCGGCCAACCAGTTCCTCGTTGACGTAGGGGCCGTAGATTTCGGCGGTGTCGACGTGGGTGACGCCCAGGTCCAACGCGCGGTGGATGGTGCGAATCGACTCAGCCTCGCTGCCCTGCCCGACGTTGTAGTAGCCGGCCATCGACATGGCGCCGAGCCCTATGCGGGAAACCTTGAGGCCTCCGATCGAGATGTATTTCATGGTTGTGGCTCCGTTCTCTGAATGACTGGTTGCGTGCTTCTGGTGTCGGAAAGCGTAGTGGGTGCCGTGCCGTTTGATTAGGGGTCACAATCGGCATGGACACATGAGAAAGGTTCATGAATGCGCGCCACCCTCACTGACCTCGTTGCGTTCGTCACGGTTGCGCGCGAGAGCAGCTTCACCCGGGCCGCCAAGAAGCTGGGCGTCTCGCAGTCGGCGGTGAGCCACACGATCCGCGGCCTGGAGACACGGCTCGGGATGCGGCTGCTGACGCGTACGACACGCAGCGTTTCCACGATGGAAGCGGGCGATCGCTTGCTGCAATCGGTGGGACCGCACTTCGAGGAAATCGAGGCCGGGCTCGCGGCGGTGACTGCGCTGGGGGACAAGCCCGCGGGTACCCTCCGCATCACGACGTCATTACATCCGGCTGAAACGATCCTGTGGCCGGCGCTCGTGAAATTCCTTCCGCGCTATCCGGACGTGAAGGTTGAAATCAGCGTCGACACGGCATTGACCGATATTGCCGCGCAGCGCTTCGACGCAGGTGTTCGCCTTGGCGAACAAGTCGCCCAGGGCATGATCGCAGTCCCCATCGGACCGGACCTGCGGATGGCCGCCGTGGCTGCGCCGTCGTACCTGGCGAAGCGAGCAGCGCCGAGCACGCCGCGCGACCTGACGGAACACAACTTCATCAACATGCGCGTGCCGACTTATGGCGGCCTGTATGCGTGGGAGTTCGAGAAGAACCGTCGCGAACTCAAGGTGCGCGTCGACGGCCAGTTGACGTTCAACGACGCTCGCCAGGCCGTTGAGGCTGCGCTGGCCGGCTTCGGAATCGCATACGTGTTCGAGGACCAAGTCACGTCGTACCTGAAAGCAGGTCGCCTGAAGCGCGTGCTGGAGGACTGGTGTCCGCCGTTCCCGGGCTATCACCTCTACTACCCCAGTCGGCGCTATGCCTCGCCGGCATTCCCGCTGCTGGTTGATGCGCTGCGCTACCGACCTGCCTCATAGCCGGCAGGCACGGGCTGACTGCTTTTGGGTCGGAGCACGCCGGTGAGCAGAAATCGGCGACGGCAGCTTCTAATGCAGTCGTTCAGCGGGACATCGGGAGACCTTTGCTCGCGGCACCGTGGTGTCACGGCCGGGTACGCATATTGCCTCCAGCAGCCGACCTCGACCCGACGGAGTAGGACAATGCAGTTCCCGGCTTATGTTGGGGCAGGCGCCGCTGCCGTGATGCTGTGCCTCTGCGCTTGCCGCGAACAATCCAGCGCGCCGCCACCACCGGATAAAGCCGCGGCGCATGTGTTCAACGACGAGACGCGCATCCGGCAGCAGCTGGTGCAGGTGGCGATGGCGCGCGAGCCGGCGGACCTGATATTGCGCGGCGCGACCGTGCTCAATGTCGTCACCCGCGAATGGATGCCGGCGCAGGACATCGTCATCAAGGGGCAGCGCATCGCCTGGGTCGGCGATGAGGGCGGCTGGCCCGGCCAGGCGGTGGAGGTGGTGGACGCCCATGGCGAATGGGCGGTGCCGGGTTTCGGCGAATCGCACAAGCACATCGAGAGCACTTACCTGACGCCCGAGTACGAGGCGGCGCTGGTGATACCGCGTGGCAATACCTGGACGGTGGAGGATTCGCACGAGATTTCCAACGTCGTCGGCGAGCACGACGTCGACTTCTGGCTGCGCGCCGAGCGCGCCGGCAGCCCGCTGAAGATTTTTCCGTCGATTGGCTCGGCCACGCCGCCGACGGTCTACGAGCATGGCGGTGGTTACTACGGCTATCGCGAGATGTCGGCCTTCATGGAGTCCGACCCGCGCGTGATTTCGCTAGGCGAGGTGATGGATTGGCCGGCCGTCAGCAATCCGGACAACGGAGCGCACCAGCGCATCTGGGAAATGATCGAGGCCACGCGTGACCATGACGGCGTAATCGAGGGGCATGGTGGTGGCCTGGTCGCGGCGCCGGAGATCAATGCTTTCGCTGCCGCCGGCCTGTCTTCGGATCACGAGGCGCGGCTGCCGCAGGAGGCGCTGGACAAGCTGCGTCGCGGCATCTTCATCGAATCACGCGTGGATCTGACCCGCGAGCTGGTGCCGCTGCTGCTGAAGACGGGCCTGCAGGACTGGTCGAACCTGTCCGTCACCACGGACGACCGCGACGTGCATGCGACGCTGCAGCTGGGCTCGATGGACTACAACATCCGCACCGCGATCGAAGCCGGGCTTGCGCCCGAGATTGCCTACCAGCTCGGCAGCTACAACACCGCGCGGCATTTCCACATCGAGCACCTGGTCGGCTCGATCTCGCCCGGCCGCTACGCCGACGTGGTGCTGCTCAATGATCCCAAGACGGTGGCGATCAAGCGCGTATATGCCAACGGCAAGCTCGCCGGCAGAGGCGGCGACTACCTGCTGCCGATCCCGAAGATCGACTATCCCGAATGGGCGCTGCAGACGATCAACATCGGCCGCGAGCTGAGCGCCGCGGACTTCCGCATCGCCGCGCCCGCCGGCCGCAAGGACGTGAACGTGGCGCTGATGGAGCCGTTCTGGTTTGCGCCGGACTTCATCACCGATCATCTGCCGGTGCAGCCGGACGGCAGCGTCGTCGCCGATCCGGCGCGCGGCATCATCAAGGTGGCGATGGTGGACCGTTATCACGGAACCGCCGCGGTATCGAAAATGTTCTGGCGCGGCGTCGGCCCGAAAACCCCGGGTTCGGCACTGGCCAGCTCGCAGTCTCACGATCTGCACAACATCTGGGCGGCCGGCAACGACGACGCGGCGATTGCGCTGGCGGTCAACACGATCGCCGGCATGCACGGCGGATGGGCGCTGGTCAGCGGCGGCAAAGTGGTCGCCAAGGTCCGGCTCGACATCGGCGGCCTGATGACCGCGCGGCCGGTGCAGGAAGTCGCCGCCGAGATGGAGCAGCTGCACCAGGCCGCCGATGCGATGGACTGGATCGGCAACCCCGGCCTGCCGGATCGCATGCGCTTCGCGTTTCTGACGGCGTCGCCGTGGAAGTGGCAGCTGGTGGCGCCTTACGAGGGCAATGCCGGCGGCTTCGTCAACGTGGTCACCGGCCAGACTCACGACGTGCTCTGGTAGCGGCGGTGCGCAGGCGGCCGGCATTCGGGCTCGCGGCGCTGCTGCTGTGCGTGCTCGCCACGCCGGTGCAGGCGCATCTGCTCAATATGACGCGGGTCCAGGTGGACGTCGGTGCCGACGACCAGGTTGCAGTGAGCGCGTCGCTGGATCTGACGCGCGAAGCCGGTGGCGGAGCCGAGTACTACCGGCTGAGCCGGAGTCCGTCACCGCTGACCGACTCTGGATTGCAGCCGCGGCTGAGTGCTCTGGCTGTCGCGCTGCAGCTGAGGCTCGATGGCGCGCTGATCCCGCTGCGGGTGACCGGAGTGCGCTTGCCTCAACTGCCGGAGTCGGATTTTCTGAGCCCGGTGGCCTGGCCAATGACCGATATCACGCTGGTCGGCACGCTGCCGCCGGGCGCGGCGCTCGGCAGCGGCAGCCTGCAGATGCGCTTCGATCCGGCGTTCCGCTTCGAGGAGCCGATTGCGCTGACGCTGCAGCTGGGCAGCAGCGGGCGGCGCATGACGCGCTGGCTGGTGGCCGGACAGCTGAGCCCCAGCTTGCCGCTGCGCGCGCCGACGTCGGGCGAGGCGGCGGAATCAGCGGCCGGCAGCGAGCCGGTTTTGAGCGGGCTGTGGCGATACCTGGTCTTCGGCTTCGAGCACATCCTGCCGCGCGGGCTGGATCACATGCTGTTCGTGATCGGCCTGTATCTCGGCACGCGGCGCTTGCGCACGCTGCTGATGCTGGTGACCAGTTTCACGGTCGCGCACTCGGCGACGCTGATCCTGGCGAGCTTCGGCGCGCTGCGCTTGCCGGCTTCGGTGGTGGAGCCGCTGATCACGCTGTCCATCGTCTGGATCGGCCTGGAGAACCTGCTGTCGGAGCGCGTGCGTGCGTGGCGCGTCGCGCTGGTCTTCGCGTTCGGCTTGCTGCACGGCCTGGGCTTCGCCGCTGCACTGAAGGAGCTGGGCTTGCCGCAGTCCAACTTCCTGGCGACGCTGCTGAGCTTCAATCTGGGTGTGGAGTTCGGCCAGCTGGCGGTGATCGGGCTGGCCCTGCTGCTGACCGGCTGGTCGCGCCAGCATTCCGGCTACCGCCGCTACTTCGTGATCCCCGGCTCCCTGACGATCGCGATGCTGGCGCTGGTCTGGACCGTACTGCGGCTACGCTCCGCGGGCTGATTCGTGCCCGGCTATTCGCCGTCGCGCCGCTCTTCCAGGCTGCGATTGACGCGCAGCGCCAACAACGTGCCGATCGCGCCGGAGAGCAGGTACAGGCCGACATAGCCGACGCCGAAGTGCGAGGCGATGCCGAGCGCCACCAGCGGCGCGAAACCGGCGCCCAGCAGCCAGCCGAGATCCGAGGTCAGCACCGCGCCGCTATAACGGTAGCGGCTGGCGAAGCTGGAATTGACCGCGCCAGCAGCCTGCGCATGGGTGAAGCCGAGCAGCGCGAAGCCGACCAGGATGAAGGTGTAGGCACCGGCCGTGGTGCCTTGCGAGAACAGCGGCAGCATGCCGGCCAGGCTGAAGATCGCGATCAGTACCGCGCCGACCCCCAGCGTGGTGCGCCGGCCGAGCCGGTCGGCGATCTTGCCCGAGGCCAGCATGGTCAGCACCGAGATGCCGGCGCCCGCGAGCTGCACCAGCAGGTACTCGGTGACCGACTCCTGGGTAAACAGCGTGACCCAGGACAGCGGGAAGATCGTGACCAGGTGGAACAGCGCGTAGCTGGCCAGCGGCGCCAGCGCGCCGAGCAGGATATTGCCGCCCTGGGTGCGGAACAGCTCGCCAAGCGGCGAGGGCACCAGCTCCTTGGCTTTCAGCAGTTCGCTGAACTCCGGCGTCACCACCAGGCGCAGTCGCGCGAACAGCGCGACCACGTTGATCGCGAACGCCACGTAGAACGGATAGCGCCAGCCCCAGGACATGAAGTCTGCTGTCGACAGGCTCGAGATCAGGAACACGAACAAGCCTGCGGCCAGCATGAAGCCCAGCGGCGCGCCAAGCTGCGGGATCATCGCGTACCAGCCGCGATGCTTTTGCGGCGCGTTCAGCGCCAGCAGCGAGGGCAGGCCGTCCCAGCTGCCGCCAAGCGCGATGCCCTGGGCGATGCGGAACAGCGCCAGCAGGATGATCGAATACTGGCCCAGATCGGCATAGCTCGGCAGAAAAGCGGTGCCTGCGGTCGCCGTGCCGAGCATGAACAGCGCGATGGTCAGCTTGGCGCCGCGGCCGTAGCGGTCGTGGATCACCCGGAACAGCAGCGAGCCGATCGGCCGCGCGATGAACGCCAGCGAGAAGATCGTGAACGAGTACAGCGTCGCGTCCATCGGCGAGGCGAACGGGAAGCACAGTGCCGGGAACACCAGCACCGAGGCGATGCCGTAGACGAAGAAGTCGAAGAACTCGGAGATGCGGCCGATGATCACGCCGATCGCAATCTCGCTGGGTGCGACGCGGACGGCCACAGCGGTCGAGTTGCGATCCGTACCGTCTATCTGGGCATCTGAATGGGCGGTAGACATCCTGCTCCGGGCCTGTATGGTTGGCGTGCAGCTTTGCGAGGGCCGAACAGTCGCACGGTCCGCGCCTGGCGACGATAGGACAAAACGTCCAATCGCGCTTATCCGGTCGGGTGCTTAAAGTCGCGGCTCCCCGGGTTCAATACGATACGCCATGTTCGTCCGAGTCCTGCGCAAGGTACTGCTGCTTACGCTGGCCACTTTGATGGCCGGGTGCAATGCCGTCGTGCTGCATCCCTTTGGCGACATCGCGATCCAGCAGCGCAATCTGGTCGTCGCGTCCACGGTGCTGATGCTGCTGGTGATCGTGCCGGTGATCGTGCTGACCTTCGTCTTCGCCTGGCGCTACCGCCAGTCGAATACCGAGGCGGTGTACGAGCCCGACTGGCACCATTCCACCGCGCTGGAGCTGATCATCTGGTCGGCGCCGCTGCTGATCGTCATCGCGCTCGGCGCACTGACCTGGATCGGCACCCATACTCTGGACCCGTACCGGCCGTTGGATCGTATCGACGCCTCGCGCCCGGTCACGGCGGACATGAAGCCGCTGAAGGTGCAGGTGGTCGCGCTCGACTGGAAATGGCTGTTCATCTACCCGGACTACGGCGTCGCCACGGTCAACGAGCTGGCGGCGCCGGTCGATGTGCCGATCAACTTCCAGATCACCGCGTCGACGGTGATGAACTCGTTCTACATCCCGGCGCTGGCCGGCCAGATCTACGCCATGCCGGGCATGGAAACGCGCCTGCACGCGGTGATCAACCAGGCGGGCGACTATGAAGGCTTCTCGGCCAATTACAGCGGCGCCGGTTTCTCGGGCATGCGCTTTCGCTTCAAGGGCATGAGCGGCGACGACTTTGACCGCTGGGTGGCGCGCGTCAAGGTCGGCGGCAGCGCGCTGCAGCGCGACGCCTATATGCAGCTCGAGAAGCCCAGCGAGCGCGAGCCGGTACATTACTTTGCGACCGCAACGGCCGGGCTCTACGACAAGATCCTGAACATGTGCGTCGATCCGAGCAAGATGTGCATGAGCGACATGATGAAGATCGATGCCAAGGGCGGCCTCGGCATGGAGAGCGTCTACAACATCTCGCGCCTGGCCTATGACAAGCCGCGCAGACGCGATCAGGCGGCGATAAGCACGCCACGCCGCGAGTACGTTACCGCGCTGTGTGCCTCCGACCCTGAAGTCGTCCTGTCATCCGTTGTCGTGCCGGCGCCGAGCGAAGTCTCGGCCCGTTTCGCGCCCTGACTTGCATGCGCCGCGCACGCTGACCGGCATTCGAGAAATCATCGATGGACCAACGCTCTGAACTGATGCACACCCTTTTCGGTCGCCTGAGCTGGGAGGCCGTGCCGCTGCATGAGCCGATCCTGCTGATCACATTCATCGTCACGGCGATTCTCGGCATGAGCCTGCTTGGCTACATCAGCTACGCGCGCAAGTGGAGCTACCTGTACCACGAGTGGTTCTGCAGCATCGATCACAAGAAGATCGGCATGATGTACATCGTGCTCGGCCTGGTGATGCTGCTGCGCGGCTTCGCCGACGCGATCATGATGCGCATGCAGCAGGCGATGTCCTTCGGCGATTCGGTGGGTTATCTGCCGCCGCACCACTACGACCAGATCTTTACTGCGCACGGCGTGATCATGATCTTCTTCGTCGCGATGCCGCTGGTCACCGGCCTGATGAACTACGTGGTGCCGCTGCAGATCGGTGCGCGCGATGTCGCGTTTCCTTTCCTGAACAATTTCAGCTTCTGGATGACCGCCGCCGGCGCGGTGCTGGTGATGATGTCGCTGTTCGTCGGTGAGTTCGCACGCACCGGCTGGCTTGCGTATCCGCCGCTGTCTGGGCCCGCTTACAGCCCGGATGTCGGGGTCGACTACTACATATGGTCGCTGCAGATCGCCGGCGTCGGGACATTGTTATCCGGCGTCAATCTGCTGGCGACGATCATCAAGATGCGCGCGCCCGGCATGGGCCTGATGAAGATGCCGATCTTCACCTGGACCGCGCTGTGCACCAACGTGCTGATCGTCGCCGCGTTCCCGGTGCTGACCGCGGTGCTGGTGCTGCTGTCGCTGGATCGTTATGCGGGGATGAACTTCTTCAGCAACGATTTCGGCGGCAACGCGATGATGTACGTGAACCTGATCTGGATCTGGGGCCACCCAGAGGTCTATATCCTGATCCTGCCGGTGTTCGGCGTGTTCTCGGAAGTGGTGTCCACGTTCAGCGGCAAGCGCCTGTTCGGCTATGCGTCGATGGTCTACGCCACGGTCGTGATCACGATCCTGTCGTACCTGGTGTGGCTGCATCACTTCTTTACGATGGGCTCGGGCGCCAGCGTCAACTCGTTTTTTGGCATCACGACGATGATCATCTCGATCCCGACCGGCGCGAAGATGTTCAACTGGCTGTTCACGATGTACCGCGGCCGCATCCGCTTCGAAGTGCCGATGCTATGGACGATGGGCTTCATGTTCACTTTCGTGATCGGCGGCATGACCGGCGTGCTGCTGGCGGTGCCGCCGGCCGATTTCGTGCTGCACAACTCGCTGTTCCTGGTCGCGCACTTTCACAACGTGATTATCGGCGGCGTGGTGTTCGGCGTGTTCGCCGGCATCAACTTCTGGTTCCCAAAGGCCACCGGCTTCAAGCTCGATCCGTTCTGGGGCAAGGTCTCGTTCTGGTTCTGGCTGAGCGGCTTCTGGTTCGCGTTCATGCCGCTGTACGTGCTGGGCCTGATGGGCGTCACGCGGCGCCTGAGCCACTTCGAAGATCCGAGCTTGCAGATCTGGTTCCAGATCGCTGCGTTCGGCGCCTTGCTGATCCTGTTCGGCATCATCGCGATGCTGGTGCAGATCGTCGTCAGCATCCGCAATCGCGAGGCGCTGCGCGATCACACCGGCGATCCCTGGAATGGCCGCACGCTGGAATGGTCGACCTCGTCGCCGCCGCCGGCTTACAACTTTGCGTTCACACCGAACGTCCATGAGCAGGATGCCTGGTGGGACATGAAGGCGCGCGGCTCGCAGCGCCCAACCGCGGGCTTCATCCCGATCCACATGCCGAAAAACACGGCGGCCGGCCTGGTGCTGGCAGGCATCGCAATGATCTGCGGCTTTGCCCTGATCTGGCATATTTGGTGGCTTGCCGGAGTGTCCTTTGCTTGCCTGATCGGCGGCGCGATTTATCACAGCTTCAACTACGATCGCGATTTCCACATTCCAGCAGACGAAGTGAGAGTGGTTGAGAACCAACGTAGCCGCCAGCTGGCGCTACAGGCCTGATCCGATGGCACACACTGGAACCCATGCAATGAGCGCCGACGAGGCGATCAGCTACTACGATATGAAGGGCGAGCATCATCCGGAAAACGGAACGATGCTCGGCTTCTGGCTGTACCTGATGAGCGACTGCCTGGTCTTCGCGGTGCTGTTCGCGATGTACGGCGTGCTCGGCGGTAACTACGCTGCAGGCCCGGGTCCGAAAGAACTGTTCGAACTGCCCGTTGTTGCGGTCAATACCTCGATGCTGCTGTTCTCGTCGATTACCTACGGTTTTGCGATGCTCGAGATGGCGCGCAACCGCAAGAGCGCAACGCTGAGCTGGCTGGCGATCACGGGCCTGTTTGGAGCAGCCTTCGTCGGCCTGGAGCTGC
Source organism: Hydrocarboniphaga sp. (assembly GCF_028291725.1). Classification (GTDB taxonomy): domain Bacteria; phylum Pseudomonadota; class Gammaproteobacteria; order Nevskiales; family Nevskiaceae; genus Hydrocarboniphaga. The sequence continues at coordinate 40,301 of NZ_JAQGNT010000080.1, forward strand.
ATGAGTTCGCTCACCTGATCTCTGAAGGCGCGGTCCCGCAGCGCAGCGCCTTCCTGTCGAGTTTCTTTACGCTGGTCGGCACGCACGGCCTGCACGTGAGCTTCGGTATCGTCTGGCTGGTGACGTTGATGGTGCAAGTGGGCAAGGGCGGGCTGACGGTCGAGAATCGCCGGCGCCTGAGCTGCCTGAGCCTGTTCTGGCACTTTCTCGACGTCGTATGGATCGGCGTCTTCACCTTCGTCTATCTGATGGGAGTGCTGCGATGAGCGCTGCGCACGACGAACACGACGCGAGGCATGTACACGGCCACGACCGTGGCCACGGCGAAGCTGAGGCGCACGGTTCTTTCAAGGCCTATATGACCGGCTTTGTGCTGTCGGTAGTGCTGACTGCAATCCCATTCTGGCTGGTGATGGGTGGCGTGATCGCCGACAAGCAGGTGACGACCCTGATCATCATGGCCTTCGCGGTCGTGCAGATCTTCGTGCACATGATTTACTTCCTGCACATGAATACGAGTTCGGAAGGCGGCTGGAATATGCTCGCTCTGATCTTCACGCTGGTGCTCGTCGTGATTACCTTGAGCGGATCGTTGTGGGTTATGTATCACATGAATGCCAATATGATGCCGATGTCTGTGCACGACATGCGCAATATGCCCTGATGAGCAAGCCGACCGACGAGGCGGCGCCGTGTTCAGTGGTCGGCTTCGTGTTGCTGAGCGTGCTGGTGCTGTTTTTGTTCGCCGGGTTTTTTATGCTCGGCACTTGGCAGTTTCAACGCCGGGCCTGGAAGCTGGATTTGATCCAGCGTGTCGAGCAGAGAGTGCACGCGGTTCCGGTTTCGGCGCCGGGTATCGATGTCTGGGCAGACATCGATACCGACGATGAATATCGGCACGTGGCGGCGGTTGGCGAATACCTGCGCGACCGTGGTGTGTTCGTACAGGCGGTCACCGAGTCCGGCCCGGGCTATTGGCTGCTGACGCCGCTGCAGACTCGCGACGGCTTTGTCGTGCTGATCAATCGCGGATTCGTCGAGAAAGCGATCTTCACTGGCGAGTCTTCTCAAGGTGAGGTCAGGGTTGCCGGTCTGCTGCGTCTGACCGAACCCAAGGGCGGCTTCCTTCGGCGTAACGATCCCGCTGCGAATCGCTGGTTTTCGCGCGATGTCGCGGCGATCGCATCCGCAGCGAACCTGCCGGCGAAGGACGTTGCTCCGTACTTCATCGACGCCGACGCCGGTCCGCGGTCGGCCGGTGACCCGGTCGGCGGCATGACCGTCATAAGCTTTCACAACAGCCACCTGGTCTACGCGATCACCTGGTACGGCCTGGCGCTGATGACGGCTGTCGCCGCTTACCGGCTGCTGCGCTCCCGTAAGCGCTAACGCCTTCACAAGTCCGCCATCCCCGCGTTCGCGGGAATGACGTCAGCCGGGCTTTACCGACGCTACGCCGTCGTCCACGATGCGCGCCATGCAACCCAGCTCCGCCACCGATCTGACTCGTCGTCCCGGGCAATCCCTGAATGCCTCGTCCGGCGAAACCGTCGGCCAGCAAAACATGCTGCAGTTGATCCAGCTGCGTTGGATCGCGGTCATCGGCCAGGTTCTGACGATCGCCTACGTCAGCCTCGTGTTCAAGATCGAATTGCCGCTGATCGCGATGTCGGCGGTGCTGTGCTTTCTGGTGGGGCTCAATCTCTTCAGCTTATATCGCCCGCGCGAGGTCGGGGATGTGCGCAATGGCGCGTTGCTGACCGCGCTGCTTCTCGACGTCGCCGCGCTCACGGCTCTGCTTTACATGAGCGGTGGGGCGACCAATCCTTTTGTGTTCCTGTATTTGCTGCAGGTGGCCATCGGCGCCGTGTTGCTCGAAGCCTGGTCGACCTGGACGATGGTTGTCGTCACCAGTCTGTGTTTCGCGTTCCTGATGCGCTTCTATATGCCGCTGGACATGCGTCCATCCGATGCCGATGAACTGTTCCATCTGCATGTTATCGGCATGCTGATTTGCTTTGCTCTCGATGTCGGTCTGCTGGTCGTGTTCATGACACGCATCAATCGGATACTTCGCGGGCGCGATGCGCGGCTCGCGGATCTACGCCAGCGTGCCGCCGAGGAAGATCATATCGTGCGCATGGGTCTGCTCGCTTCCGGCGCCGCGCATGAACTCGGCACGCCGCTGGCGACACTGTCGGTGATTCTCGGTGACTGGCGCCGCATGTCCGTGTTCCGCGGCGATCCTGAACTTCTGCAGGAACTTGGGGACATGCAGGCCGAGGTGCAGCGCTGCAAGACCATCGTCACCGGCATCCTGTTGTCGGCCGGTGAAGCGCGCGGCGAGTCGCCGGCTGTGACGACGATCGGCAGCTTTCTGGACGAGCTGGTCGAGGAGTGGCGCAGCACGCGGCCGGTTGTTGCGTTCGATTACGACTATGAGAATGACCGTGACGGCGCGCACGATGCCTATGAGAACTTTCCGATCGTTTCGGATTCGGCGCTAAAGCAGGTGATCTGCACGGTGCTCGACAATGCTTTGGAGAGTTCGCCGCTGTGGGTCGGCCTGTCGACCTGGTGCAGCGAGGGAATGTTGTCGCTGGCCGTGCGCGATCGAGGGCCCGGCTTTGAGCCTGAGATGCTAGCGCAGATCGGTAAGCCTTATCAGTCGAGCAAGGGCAGGCCGGGTGGTGGTCTGGGCTTGTTCCTGGTGGTTAACGTGGTGCGCAAACTCGGCGGCAACGTCAGTGCGGAGAATGCCTTTATCGGCGGCGGCGCGGTCGTCACGCTGAACTTGCCGCTGGCGGCACTATCGATCGAGCGCACGCAGAATGTCTGACGAGAGTCCACCTGGCCAGGTTGAGCGGCTGCTGCTAATCGTCGAAGACGATGCTGCTTTCGCCAGAACTTTGAAGCGATCCTTCGAGCGTCGTGACTATCGAGTCCTGCTCGCTGTAAACGCCAAAGCAGCGCAAGACCTGCTGCAGACCACCAGACCCGGCTACGCGGTCGTCGATCTCAAGCTCGGCATGGATTCCGGATTGAGTGTCGTGCAGGCCTTGCATCAGCACGACGCGCAAATGCTGATCGTGGTTCTGACCGGCTTTGCCAGCATTGCCACCGCGGTGGAGGCGATCAAGCTCGGTGCTTGCAACTATCTGGTGAAGCCTTCCAATACCGACGACATCGAGGCCGCCTTTACTCGCGGGCCCAGCGAAATGGAAGTGCCGCTGGCGGCGCGATCGACGTCGATCAAGACGCTGGAATGGGAGCGTATCCACGAGACGCTGGCCGAGACCGGCTTCAACATCTCCGAAACCGCACGGCGGCTGGGCATGCATAGACGCACTTTGGCTCGCAAATTGGGCAAACGCTGGGTACCTTGAGCAAAAAACAATCGGCAGTGCCATTTGGCCTGCTCAAACGGCGTCCAAAATCTGTCGTCAAAGAAAAATAAAGACGATATTAATCAGTAAGTTGTCAATTGGGCGGGAGATGCCTGTTGACGCTTCTATGAATGTCCGTACAATTCGCCTCCCCAGTGACGGCGTCTTGACTCCTTGAGTCGGTGCTAACACTCTGATCTTTAAAAGAATAAGCAAGTGATTTGTGTGGATGCTTCTGGGTTACGTGGCGAGGGCCATAGTG
>NZ_JAQGNT010000084.1 GCF_028291725.1 Hydrocarboniphaga sp.
CCGTTCCGCGCACGCTGCTGCGTCAGAAATGCTCGCAATAGTCACCACTATTGCTGTGCTTTCTTCCTTGCATCGCACACGGCCCGGACGCCCGGACCCATCCGCTTCCTCCGATTCAGCGGACTAGCCGATCGCAGCGGTGCCGGGGCTATCGTCCGTCATTAGTATTTTCGAATACGGCCACAGCACCGAAACGCATGCATTTGTCATCCTGAACCCCTAAACTGTCGCGCGCTGCGAGGCCTTCCGGGCATGGACATTGCCAGACCGGCGGCCCCCGATCTTTTTTTGGAGCGATGCATGCGAATTCGTAAGGCGGTATTCCCGGTTGCTGGTCTGGGCACGCGGTTTCTCCCCGCGACCAAGGCCAGCGCCAAAGAAATGCTGCCGGTCGTCGACAAGCCCTTGATCCAGTACGCGGTGCAGGAGGCGATCAGCGCTGGCGCCGAAGAACTGATCTTCATCACGGGCCGCTCGAAGAATTCCATCATGGATCACTTCGACAAGGCCTACGAGCTGGAGGCCGAGCTGAGCCAGCGCGGCAAGGAAAAACTGCTGCAGACGGTGCAGGAAATCCTGCCGCCGGGGATCACCTGCATCTTCATCCGCCAGGCCGAAGCCCTGGGTCTGGGCCACGCGGTGCTGTGCGCCTGGCCGGCGGTGGGCGACGAGGATTTTTCGGTGATCCTGGCCGACGACCTGATCGACGGCAAGCTGCGCCCCTGCCTGGCGCAGATGCAGCGCGTCTACCAGGAGTACGGCACCAGCGTCATCGCCACGCAGCGTGTGCCCAAGGAAGAAGTGTCGCAATACGGCATCGTCGAGACCCAGCCGGTCGGGCCGGGCCTGGGCGAGATCCGCCGCATCGTCGAGAAACCGAAACCCGAGGATTGCACCTCGAACCTCGCCGTCGTCGGCCGCTACATCCTGACGCCGCGCATCTTCAAGCTGCTCGAGCGCACGCAGCGCGGCGCCGGTGGCGAAATCCAGCTGACCGATGCGATCAGCATGATGATCCAGGAGCAGACCGTGCTGGCCTACGAGTTCGAAGGCACGCGCTACGACTGCGGCTCCAAGCTGGGCTACCTGAAGGCCAACGTCGAATACGGTCTCAAGCACCCTGAGCTGGCCGATGATTTTCGCGAATACCTGACCGAGCTTCAGATCGATCTGAAGAAGCCCGAGAAGATCGAAAAAGTACATGCCAAGAAGTAAGTAACAACCCGCCGTGCGGGGCGGCTGTGCCGCCCTTGTCTCTGCCGCGATCCCTCAAGCGGCTCATTCGCCCCGCACGGTGTTTCCCTCAAGCCTCAACGCAGAGCATCGCGGCAGCCAAAGAAAATGAGCGGTAACAAATATCAGAGTCTGATCGAGTCGAGCTCGATCCAGGGCGCCAACGCCGCCTACGTTGAAGCCTACTACGAGCAGTTCCTCGAAGACCCGGAGTCGGTCGACGCGTCCTGGAGAGCCTATTTCAGGCTGATCCAGGATCAGAACGCGCCGCGCGAAGTCGCCCACAGCGACGTGCTGGCGCGCTTCGAAAAACTGGCGCGCGAGAAGAAGCCGGGCACCATCGTCAACACGGCGTCGGCCGCTCAGGGCAGCTTCGACGCGCGTGCGGCGGAAAAGCAGGGCGGGGTGCTGCGCCTGTTGAATTACTACCGCGTGCGCGGCCACCAGGCGGCTCGCCTCGATCCGCTGAATATCGCGCCGCAGGTGATGGTGCCGGATCTCGATCCGGCGTTTCATGGCTTGAGCAACGGCGACATGGATACGGTGTTCAACACCGGGTCCCTGATGCACGAAGGTCCGGATCGCCTGCCGCTGCGCGAGATTATCCGCATCATCAAGAACGTGTATACCGACACCGTCGGTGCCGAATACATGTACATCACCGAGACCGCGCAGAAGCGCTGGATCCAGAAGCGTCTCGAAGGCCAGGCGTTCAAGCCTAAAGTCCCAACCGAGTCCAAGCCCGAGCTGCTCAAGCAGCTGGTCGCGGCCGAAGGCATCGAGCGCTACCTGCACAACAAGTACGTCGGCCAGAAACGCTTCTCGCTGGAAGGCGGCGACTCGCTGATTCCGGCGATGGACGAAGTGCTGCGCGGCGCTGCGGTTCGCGACGTCGAGGAGATCGTCATCGGCATGGCCCATCGCGGCCGCCTCAACGTGCTGATCAACGTGCTCGGCAAATCGCCGAAGGATCTGTTCGCCGAGTTCGAGGGCAAGTACTCGGCCGAGAGCCTGTCACGTGCCGGTGACGTCAAGTACCACATGGGCTTCTCGACCGACGTCGAGGTGCAGGGCAAGCGCCTGCACCTGGTGCTGGCCTTCAATCCCTCGCACCTGGAGATCGTCAACCCGGTCGTCGAAGGCTCGGTCAAGGCGCGGCAGACGCGCCGCAACGACGAAGTCGGCCATCGCGTGGTGCCGGTGCTGATTCACGGCGACGCCGCTTTCGCCGGGCAGGGTGTGGTCATGGAGACCATGCAGCTGTCGCAGGCCAAGGGCTATGGCACCGGCGGCACGCTGCACATCATCGTCAACAACCAGATCGGCTTCACCATGCCGAACCCGATCGAGGCGATGCCCGGCCACGATTCGCGCACCAGCCGCTACTGCACCGATCTGGCGAAGATGTTCGAAGCGCCGGTATTCCATGTCAACGGCGACGATCCCGAGGCGGTGGTGTTCGTCACGCGGCTGGCGATGGACTTCCGCAACGAATTCCACAAGGACGTGATCGTCGATATCTGCTGCTATCGCCGCCTCGGCCACAACGAGGCCGACACGCCCAGCATCACCAGCCCGCAGATGTACGAGGCGGTGAAGAAGCAGCCGACCACGATGAACCTCTACGCGCGCAAGCTCGAGGAGGAGGGCACGATCGCCAAGGGCGATATCGATGGTCTGGTAAAGGCCTATCGCGACGGCCTGGACAAGGGCGAGAACATTGCTCGCACGACGCTCGGCCTGGTCGGCAACAAGTACACCGTCAACTGGGCCAACTACACCAAGGGCGAGTGGGATACGCCGGCGGATACTGCGATCAGCCTGGAAACCCTGCGCACCGCGCATGCTCGCGTCGCCAAGCTGCCGGATGGCTTCACGCTGCACCCGCTGGTGAAGAAGCTCTACGACGACCGCGCCAAGATGGCGGCCGGCGATCTGGCGATGGACTGGGGCTTTGCCGAAACCATCGCGTACGCGACGCTGGTCAACGACGGCTTTTCGGTGCGCCTGTCCGGTCAGGACGTGCGCCGTGGCACGTTCTCGCATCGTCACGCCACCGTGCACGACGCGGTTACCGGCAACCGCCATACCGCGCTGCGGCATCTCGATCCCGACAAGTACCGCTTCGTCGCCACCGACACGCTGTTGTCCGAAGAGGGCGTGCTCGGCTTCGAGTACGGCTACTCGACCGCCGATCCGGATTGCCTGGTGATCTGGGAGGCGCAGTTCGGTGACTTCGCCAACGGTGCGCAGGTGGTATTCGACCAGTTCATTGCATCCGGTCAGGCCAAGTGGGGCCGCGCCTGTGGTCTGGCGGTGTTCCTGCCGCATGGCTACGAAGGGCAGGGTCCGGAACATTCTTCCGGCCGCCTGGAGCGCTGGCTACAGCTGTCGGCCGGCAACAATCAGCAGGTCTGCGTGCCATCGACGCCGGCGCAGATGTTCCACATGCTGCGCCGCCAGATGAAGCGCGGCCTGCGCCTGCCGCTGATCGTGATGACGCCGAAATCGCTGCTGCGTCATCCGCTATCGGTGTCGACGCTCGACGACATCACCAAGGGACGCTTCCAGCCGATCATCGCCGACAGTGAGATCGATGCGGCAGGCGTCGATCGCATCGTGTTCTGCGCGGGCAAGGTTTATTACGACCTGTACCAGGCGCGCCTGAAGCAGCAGCTCGGCAATGTCGCGATCGTGCGTATCGAGCAGCTGTACCCGTTCCCGCGTCAGGATTACGAGAACATTCTGGCGACCTATCCGAACGCCAAGGACGTGATCTGGTGCCAGGAAGAGCCGGAGAACCAGGGCGCGTGGTACCAGATCAAGCATCGTCTGAGCGCGTACCTGCTGCCGCAGCACCGCCTGCTGTATGCGACGCGTCCGGGTATGTCGACCACCGCGGTCGGCTACCTGAAAGTGCACAACAAGGAGCAGGAAGAAGTCGTCAACGGCGCACTGAGCGGCGGCAAGCCGGCCGGTCACAACGCCTGAAAACGATCGCTAAAAAGCTCCTGACTACGAACAAACAAAAAAAGGACTCTCATTCAAGATGAGCATCGAGATCAAAGTACCTGCGCTACCGGAATCGGTGGCGTCGGCAACCATTTCCACCTGGCATCTGAAGGCCGGCGAAGCGGTGAAGCGCGAGCAGAACCTGGTCGATCTGGAGACTGACAAGGTGATGCTGGAAGTGCCGTCGATGGTCGACGGCATCCTCAAGGAAATCCGCATCCAGCCGGGCGCGACGGTCAATGCCGGCGACGTGATCGGCATCATCGAAGAGGGCGCAACCGCCGCCAGCCCGCCGGCTGCGGAACCGCAGATGATGGGCAAGGCCGAGGCGCGAGCTTCTGCGCCGGGCAGCTCGACGACGACGCCGGTTCCGGCCACCAACGGCGCCGGTGACGACGGCCAGAGCCCGGCGGTCCGCAAGCTGCTCAGCGAACTCGGCCTCAGCTCGGCGAACATTCCGGCGACCGGCAAGGGTGGTCGTCTGACCGTCGAAGACGTGAAGGCCGTCGCCGGCGCTCAGCCGGCCAAGGCGGCCCAGGCTCCGGTATCGACGCCGGCTCCGGTCAGGAGCGAGGCGCCGGCGACCGCGCCGCGTACTTCCGCCGGTCTGCGTGAAGAACAGCGCGTGCCGATGACGCGCATTCGCGCGCGTATCGCCGAGCGTCTGAAAGAAGCGCAGAACACCGCGGCGATGCTGACGACTTTCAACGAAGTCGACCTGAAGGCGGTCAACGATCTGCGCGCCAAGTTCAAGGACAGCTTCGAGAAGACCCACGGCACCAAACTCGGCTTCATGTCGTTCTTCGTCAAGGCCGCGATCGAAGCGCTGAAGAAGTACCCGCTGGTCAATGCCTCGATCGACGGCAGCGATGTCGTGTATCACGCGTACTACGACATCGGCGTTGCCGTCTCGAGCGATCGCGGCCTGGTCGTGCCGATTGTGCGCGATGCCGACACGCTGTCGTTCGCTGAAATCGAAAAAACCATCGCCGGTCTCGGCGCGAAAGCGAAAGCCAACAAGCTGACGATGGAAGATCTCACCGGCGGCACATTCTCGATCACCAACGGCGGCATTTTCGGCTCGATGATGTCGACGCCGATCCTGAACCCGCCGCAGGCCGCGATCCTCGGCATGCACGGCATCTTCGACCGCCCGGTCGTGGTAGAGGGGCAGATCGTGATCCGCCCGATGATGTACCTGGCGCTGACCTACGATCACCGCATCATCGACGGCCGCGACGCTGTGCTGTTCCTGAAGACCATCAAGGAAGGCCTGGAAGATCCCAGCCGCCTGCTGCTGCAGGTCTGATCGCTCGTTTTCATTCAAAAAGCCCGCGAAAGCGGGCTTTTTTGTCACTGCGGACGATTCCGGCCGAAGTCGCTCCCAATCACGCGGCGCGGTTGCCGGGCGGGAGCGGAAACCGCAGTATCACGACCAGACCCGGCACTGCGTCCGCCAGCACCAGCTCCGCACCGTGCAGACGTGCCACGGCCTGCACCAGACTCAGTCCGAGGCCATTGCCCGGCAGGTTGCGCGACTGGTCGAGTCGCACGAAGCGCTCGAGCACGCGTGCGCGGTCTACCGCGGCAATACCCGGCCCGGTGTCGCTGGTCGCGAGTTCCACGCTGTTGCCGATGCGCCGGACGCTCAGACCTACTTGACCGCCCGAGGGTGTGTATTTGATGGCATTGTCGAGCAGATTGCCCAGCGCCTGCGCGAGCAAGTCGCGGCTTCCGAGGATGCTCACTTGCTGGCGATCGCTGCTGTCGAGCGTCTGGCCTTTTTCTTCCGCCAGCGGACCGTAAAGATCGGCGACATCGTGAGCCAGCGCGTCGAGGTTCACCGGCTCCCAGCCATTGCTCGCACTGCCGGCCTCGGCCTGGGCAATGCCGAGCAGCGCATTGAAAGTACGGATCAGCTGGTCGACGTCGTCGAGGCTGTGGCCGAGCGTCTCGCGGTACTCGGCACCGTCGCGCGGCTCGAGCAGCGCCACTTCGAGTTGCGAGCGCAGGCGTGCCAGCGGGCTGCGCAGGTCATGTGCGACATTGTCGGTGACTTCGCGCAGGCCCCGTACCAGTTGCTGGATACGATCGAGCATCGTGTTGAGACGCGCGGCGAGCGTGTCGAACTCGTCATTGCGCTCGCTGACCGGTACGCGCCGCGCCAGATCTCCGGCTGCGATATCGGCTGCGGTGCGGCCGATATCGTCCATGCGTCTCAGCATCGTGTGCGAGAGGCTCAAGCTCAGCGGCAGCGCGAGCAAACCCGCGACGCCGAGCACTTCGCTGAGATAGTCGGTGATCTCCAGCAATTGCTCTGCTTCAGCGTCTCGGTGTATCAGCAGCAGGCGGCTGCCATCGGCAAACATCCAGGCGACGGCCAGGCCGAAAACGTCGGAGTCCGAGAGGTCTTTCGGAACGACTTCCTCCTCGATCAATACGAGGTGGGCACGGCCATCGAGTGTTATCGATTGTTCGCTTGGCCAGGCGATCAGGTTGCCCTCACGACGCGCGCCCTCCGCAGTGACCAGCAGGAACAGACGATCGTCCCGCTTTGCACCGGCCTGCAGCTGCCGGAGCCCTTGGATCATTTCGGCTTCTCTACCGTTGTCGTGTGCGAGGACAAGAACGTGCAGCTTGCTTTCGATCTCGGCGCGTGTCCGATCGTCGATGTGGCTATGCTCTACCCACATCAACGCCGCCAGGGCGCCGCCGAGCACCAGCACGTAGATCAGCGCATAACGCAGCGCAAAGCGTACGGCGGTAGTTCGCAGCAGGCGCGGCAAGCGCACGCTAGCTCGCTTCGCCAAGCTGATACCCGGCTCCGCGCACGGTATGCAGTAGCTGCAGCTCGAAATCCTTGTCGATCTTGTTGCGCAGCCGGCTGATCTGCACGTCGATGACATTGGTCTGCGGATCGAAGTGGAAGTCCCAAACCTGTTCCAGCAGCATCGTGCGCGTGACGACGTGTCCGGCGTGGCGCATCAGGCACGCCAGCAGCCGGAATTCCCGCGGCTGCAGTCGCAGCAGGCGGCCTGCGCGTTTTACGGTCTGGCACTGCAGATCGAGTACCAGATCGCCGACGACGAGCGCTTCGCCCATTGGCGCGGGCTGGCGACGTTGCAAGGCCTCTAGCCGTGCCAGCAGTTCTCTGAACGCGTAAGGCTTCACCAGATAGTCATCGCCCCCGGCGCGCAGTCCGGCGACGCGGTCGTCCACTTCGCCGAGCGCCGACAACACCAGCACCGGTGTCCGATTCCCGTCCGCGCGCAACATGCGGATGATGGAAAGCCCGTCGCGCTTCGGCAGCAGGCGGTCTGCGACGATCACATCGTAGGAACCGCGCAACGCGAGCTGCAGGCCGCTGTCGCCGTCGGCGGCGTGATCGACGACGTGCGCACACTGTCCCAGTCCCTTCACCAGGTATTCGGCGGCGCGCGCGTCGTCTTCGATCATCAGGATATGCATGCCCCGATCATAGTCCCGCGCCGCCGCGTCGCCATTACCGGATCGCAATGTATTGGAAAGGGCCGCGACAGGGCACCGGAATCAGAATGGGACGCTGCGATTCCCGCCAGCTTTTCCACTGCGTAAAGGAGTACGACGATGATAGCGATCGAGAGATTGATCAGTGCCGCCAGAAAGCGTTTGGGCCCGGAAGGGAAACATCAATGGACGCGATCGGCCCTGCTCTGTCCCTTGCTGCTGGCGGGGCTGCCCGGCAACAGCAGCGCGGCGGGACTGGTGCAGGCCGTTACCGGGAACTTTTGCTCCGCCGCCGCCGCCGACATGAGGACCGCCTGCGGTTTCGATACCGCGGACAATTTCTGGGTGAAGTCCGCGATCTGCGCGAACCTTGCCGATGCTGACGAGCGGGCGGCCTGCGAGGAGGAGAAGAGGCAGGACTTCGCCGACGATCACGCGCTCTGCGCGGCTCAGTACGCGGGCCGGGCCGATGTCTGCAAAGACCTCGGCGAAGCACGCTACGATCCGGTGGTCGACCCGGCCAATTTCGTCGATCCTGCGGCGATCGGCACCTCGGTTGCCGCCAATCCTTTCCTGATTCTGACGCCGGGCTATACCCGGATTTATAGCTCGCCGACAGAGCTGATTACGGTCACCGTCACGAAGAAGACGGTAAAGATCGATGGCGTGATCTGCACCGTCGTCCATGACATTTCAAAATCGGGCAACTACGTAAACGAAGATACCGACGACTATTTTGCGCAGGACCTTCAGGGCAATGTCTGGTACTTCGGGGAATTGTCGACGGCCTACGACAAGGGCGAGCTGCCGAGTACCGATGGCTCGTTCAAGGCCGGCATCGACGGGGCCAAGCCCGGCATCGTCATGTTCGCCGCAGCGCAGCTGGGCCAGGAGTATCGCGAGGAGTTCGCTCTCGGCGAAGCCGAAGATATTGCCAAGGTGGAAAGTCTCACCGCCACGGAAACCGTCCCGGCAGCGAGCTGTGCCGGCAACTGTCTCAAGACGCTCAATTTCACACCGCTGGAACCCGACGCGACCGAGAACAAGTTCTACGTCCCCGGCATCGGCGAGATTGTGTCCTTCGATTCTGCCGATCCTAGCCAGCGTGAGGAGTTGGTCGAGTACCACTACTGAGCCGCTGTTTTAGGGGTTCTATAACGGCGATTTCCGAAGCGCAACTGTAGGAGCGGGTCATACCCGCGACTGTGCCGGCGGGGACTCAGTCGCGGGTATGACCCGCTCCTACAGTTGCGGATCGAGGTTTATTGGTACCCGTCTTCGCGCCACGAAAACCCGTCGCGCGTGATCAGCGTGCTGGCTGCCGTCGGGCCCCAGGTTCCGGCCGCATAGGTCTTTGGCGGTTCGCCGATCGCATCCCAGCCGTCGCGGATCGGGTCGATCCAGCGCCAGGCTGCGTCGAGTTCGTCGCGGCGCATGAACAGGGTCAGCTTGCCGAGTATCGCGTCCATCAGTAGGCGCTCGTACGCATCCCACTGCCGGGTCTTGAACTCCTGCTTGAAGTCGAGATTCAGATCGACCGGACGTACCTTCATCTCGGCGCCCGGTACCTTGACCATCAGGTACAGCATCACTTCCTCGTTCGGCTGCAGGCGGATGACCAGGCGATTGCCTTCGTTGGCCGACGACGGAAGAATCGCGTGCGGCACCGGCCGGAAGTTGACGACGATTTCGGCGACGCGTTCCTGCATGCGCTTGCCGGTGCGCAGATAAAACGGCACACCCGACCAGCGCCAGTTTTCCAGCTCGGCTTTGATCGCGACGAAAGTCTCGTTGGTACTGTCGCCGGGGATGCCCTCTTCATCCAGATAGCCGGGGACGGCCTTGCCATCGATCGCACCGGCGCGATACTGGCCGCGCACGGTCTTGGTCTTGATGCAATCCAGCGTAATGGGCTTCAGCGCACGCAGCACTTTCAGCTTCTCGTCGCGCACGGCGTCGGGATCGATGCTCGACGGCGGCTCCATCGCCATGATGCACAGCAGCTGCAGCAGATGGTTCTGCACCATGTCGCGCAGCGCGCCGTAGCGATCGTAGTACTCGCCGCGGCCCTCGACGCCGACCGTTTCGGAGATCGTGATCTGCACGTCCTGGACGTTGGATCGGCGCCACAGCGGCTCGAAGATCGAGTTGCCGAAGCGCAACGCGATCAGGTTCTGCACGGTCTCCTTGCCCAGGTAGTGATCGATGCGGAAGATCTGCCGTTCTTCGAAGATCTTGCTGACCGCCTCGTTGATCTCGTAGCTGGAGGCGCGATCGCGGCCCAGCGGCTTTTCCAGCACGACGCGCGTCTGCGGGGTCACCAGGTGCGCGGCTGCGAGGTTCTGGCAGATCTGCGCGAACAGGCTCGCCGCGGTCGACAGATAGAACACACGCACACGTTCGCCTGAGTTCTGCAGGCGCCGTGCGAGTTCGGCGTAGTCGTCGGCATGCAGACCGTCGAGCCGCAGATATTCCAGGTGCGTGGTGAACGCGGTCCAGGCCAGCGGGTCGAATTCACCATTGGGGATGAACTGCTTGCAGTTTTCGCTGACCAGGTTCAGGTATTCCTCGCGCGTCATCTCCTGGCGCGCGACGCCGATGATCCGCCAGCCCTGGGTGTGCTGGCTGTCGCGGAAGCGGTTGTACAGCGCCGGCAGCAGTTTGCGCATCGCCAGATCGCCGGTGCCGCCGAAGAAGATCAGGTCGAACTCTTGCAAGCTGTTACTGGCTTTCGCGTCCTGCATAATTTCTCCTGTCGTGAAATCGTTTTCACAGACGCCAGTTTTGCATAGAATCCGCTGGTGATGCGACTGCTGCGGCGTTCCAGGAGTTGGAACATGCAGTGTTGCAACGGGTCAAGCCCATATCCCGAGCCGGCTGCTGGCTCAGCTTTTGCCAGTCCGATTATCCGGACAGGGAGACGTCATGCAACATGCCGAGCTGCACCCCGTCATCGCAGCGGTCACGCAGCGCATCGTCACGCGCAGTGCGCCCTTGCGCGGTGCCTACCTGGCGCGGATGAACGCGGCGAAGCGGGCCGGCACGGTGCGTTCGCACATGTCGTGCACGAATCTCGCGCATGCCTTCGCCGCATCCGACGAAGTGGACAAGCGCGAGCTGCGCCAGGGGCGCTGGCCGAATATCGCGATCGTGTCGGCCTACAACGACATGCTGTCGGCGCATCAGCCGCTGCAGCACTATCCCGAGATCATCAAGCAGGCGGCGCGCAAGGCTGGCGCGGTCGCCCAGTTTGCCGGCGGTGTCCCGGCGATGTGCGACGGCGTCACCCAGGGCGAGCCGGGCATGGAACTGTCGCTGTTCTCGCGCGATGTGATCGCGATGGCGACCGCGGTGGCGCTGTCGCACAACAGCTTCGACGCGGTGCTGTGCCTGGGCGTCTGCGACAAGATCGTGCCGGGCCTGCTGATGGGCGCGCTGCATTTCGGCCATCTGCCGGTGATCTTCGTGCCGGCGGGCCCGATGACCTCAGGCATCTCCAACGACACCAAAGCCAAGACGCGCCAGCTTTATGCCGAGGGCAAGGTCGGCCGCGAAGCCTTGCTGGAATCGGAGGCGCAGTCCTATCACGGCGCCGGCACCTGCACCTTCTACGGCACCGCGAACTCCAACCAGATGCTGATGGAGATCATGGGCCTGCATCTGCCGGGCGCGGCCTTCATCAATCCGTACACGCCGCTGCGCGATGCGCTGACCGCCGCGTCGGCGCAGCGCGCGGCCAAGATCACGGCGCTCGGCGACGAGTATCGCCCGCTGTGCGACATCGTCGACGAGCGCAGCATCGTCAATGGCATCATCGGCCTGCACGCCACCGGTGGTTCCACCAATCACACCATTCACATGGTCGCGATCGCGCGGGCCGCCGGCATCCTGATCAACTGGGATGATTTTGCCGATCTTTCCGCGGTAATCCCGCTGATGGCCAAGGTCTATCCGAACGGCAAGGCCGACGTGAATCACTTCCATGCCGCCGGCGGCATGGCCTATCTGATCGGCAATCTGCTCGATCACGGCCTGCTGCATGGCGATGTCGAAACCGTAGCCGGGCACGGGCTGCGGCATTACGCAAAACAGCCGCAGCTGGTCGATGGCACTTTGAGCTGGCGCGATGCGCCGGCAAAGAGTCTGGACGATTCGATCCTGCGTCCCGCGGATGCGCCTTTCAGCGCCGATGGCGGCCTGCGGCTGCTGACCGGCAATCTCGGCCGCTCGGTGATCAAGGTGTCCTCGGTCAAGCCCGAGCATCGCGTCGTCGAAGCGCCGGCCATCGTGTTCGACAGCCAGGAGGCGGTGCAGGCCGCGTTCAAGCGCGGCGAACTGAAGCGCGATTTCGTCGCGGTCGTCCGCTTTCAGGGCCCGCGTGCCAACGGCATGCCGGAGCTGCACAAGCTGACCCCGAGTCTCGGCGTGCTGCAGGACGAAGGCTACAAAGTCGCGCTGGTCACCGACGGCCGCATGTCCGGTGCGTCCGGCAAGGTGCCGGCCGCGATACACGTGACGCCGGAATGCCTGGCCGGCGGACCGCTGGCGCTGGTGCGCACCGGCGACATCATCCGGCTCGATGCCGACACCGGCGAGTGCTACGTGCGCGTGCCCGCTTCGGAATGGGAGCTGCGCTCGCCATCAATGGTCGACACCAGCGCCAATGAACACGGCATGGGTCGCGAGCTGTTCACCAATGCGCGCCTGCATGCGGCCGGAGCGGAGCAGGGTGCGCAGATGTATGCGCCGTATGAAGTGCCGATGCAGGTGAACGTTCCCGAGGTCGAGGCGGTCGAAGCCTCCGCGTAGCCCGGGTGCAACCCGGGTTTGTTGCGAATCCCAAGCCTCCCGGGTTTCCACCCGGGCTACGAGTGCTGACATGAAGATCGACGATATTCTCGCGCTGGGCCCGGTGATTCCGGTGATCGTGATCAAGCAGCTCGAGCACGCGGTGCCGCTGGCGCGCGCGCTGGTCGGTGGCGGTATCCGCGTGCTCGAAGTGACGCTGCGCACGCCGGCCGCGCTCGCCGCGATCCGCGCGATCGGCGAGCAGGTGCCGGACGCGGTGGTGGGCGTCGGCACGATCACGCGAGTGCAGGATCTGAAAGATTCGCTGGCCGCCGGCGCCAAGTTCGGTGTCAGCCCGGGCGTGACTCCGGCGCTGCTCGAGGCGATCCGCGATTCCGGCATGCCGTTTCTGCCGGGCGCGATGACGCCGTCCGATGTGATGCTACGCCGCGACGCCGGCTTCACCGCGATGAAATTGTTCCCCGCGCAACAGGCGGGCGGCATCGGCATGTTGAAGGCCCTGGGCAGCGTCTTCGCCGATGTGCGTTTCTGCCCCACCGGCGGCATCGATGCCGCGACGGCGCCGCAGTTCCTGGCTCTGCCGAACGTGGCCTGCGTTGGCGGCTCCTGGCTCGCGCCGCCCGATCTGGTCGAGCAGGGGCGCTGGAGCGAGATCACGGCGCTGGCGAAAGCGGCCGTGCAACTAGGTGTGAAAACCCGCTGATGCGCGCTGGCGTGTTTATGGCCGTCGGCATCATCGCGACGTCCGCGCCGGCCTTCGCCGCTGATCCCGATTCGACATCCGCGACGCCGGACGCAGCGACGACCCGTTCGGTGGTGATTCCGCCGGAACCAGAGCCGGAGCCGGGCGGACTGGTCTTCGACGTGCCGCTGCCGCAGCAGCGCAGCCTGCGAGAAAACGCCCCGAAGTTCGATCGCCTGCTGCAAGGCCTGCCTGATCTGGAGACCCACGGCGTGCCGTTCAAGAAAGGCTGGACCGAAGCGATTGTCGATTCCTTCAATTCGCAGTGGAAGGACGGCCCGCCGCCTTGCAAGCCGAACCAATGTGTCGGTGCGGATCAGGTGGGGCAGCGCCTGCAACAACTCGACACCGACTACGGTCCGCAGGACGACTGGACCTGGACGCCGCCCAGCCGCTCAGCGGGCGAGGGCGAATAAGCCGCCACCGCTGCGCGGTGGCTACTGCATGAAATCCGCCTCGACATCTTCCTGGGTCAGCAGCCGCACCGGCACCTTGGTCACGGTCCAGATCTCCTTGCAGTACTGCTGGATCGTGCGATCCGAGGAGAACTTGCCGGAACGCGCGCTGTTGATGATCGCCATCCTGGTCCAGCGTGTCTGATCCTGGTAGACGCGGCTGACTTCGTCCTGACAGGCAAGATAGGCATCGAAGTCGGCGAGCAGGAAGTAGGGATCGTATTGCAGCAGCACATCGACCAGAGGCTTGAACACGCTGGTGTCGCCGCGGGCGAAATAGCCGCTGCTGATCAGGTCGAGCACTTCGCGCAGCGGCGCGCTTTTCTCGTAGCAGTCCATCGGCCGATAGCCGCGCGCCTGCCAGGCATAGACCTCCTGAGTGGTCAGGCCGAACTGGAAGAAATTCTCGGCGCCAACCTCTTCCATGATCTCGATGTTGGCGCCGTCCATCGTGCCGATGGTCAGCGCGCCATTCATCTGGAACTTCATGTTGCCGGTGCCGGAAGCCTCCTTGCCTGCGGTGGAGATCTGCTCGGACAAATCCGCTGCCGGATAAATGCGCTGGCCGTTGGTGACGCTGAAGTTCGGCAGGAACGCGACTTTCAGGCGGTCGCGCACATGCGGGTCGACATTCACCACATCGCCGATCGCGGTGATCAGTTTGATCATCAGCTTGGCCATGTGATAGCCCGGCGCGGCCTTGCCGCCGAAGATGAACGTGCGCGGCACGATGTCGGCGTTGGGGTCGGCCTTGATCCGCAGATACAGCGCGATGATATGCAGCGCCGCCAGATGCTGGCGCTTGTATTCGTGGATGCGCTTCACCTGCACGTCGAACAGCGAATCCGGATCGACGGTGATATGCAGGCGCCGGCCGATATGGGCCGCAAGCTCGGCCTTGTTGCCGCGCTTGACGGCCTGCCAGCGTTGCACGAACGCTGCATCCTGCACATGTGCTTCCAGACCGCGCAGCTGGTCGAGATCGCGGATCCAGCCGTCGCCTAGGGTTTCGGTGATCAGCGAGGTCAGCTTCGGATTCGCCAGCACGATCCAGCGGCGCGGCGTGACGCCGTTGGTCTTGTTGCTGAACTTGTCGGGCCACAGCTCGTAGAAATCTTTCAGCACGTCCTGCTTCAGCAACTCGGTGTGCAGATCGGCGACGCCGTTGATCGCGTGGCTGCCGACGCAGGCCAGATTCGCCATGCGCACGTAGCGTGGGCCGTGTTCTTCGATCAGCGACATGCGCGCTAGGCGCTCTTCATCGCCGAAGAAGCGCAGGCGCACCTGGTCCAGAAAACGGGCGTTGATCTCGTAGATGATCTCCAGATGCCGCGGCAGCGTGCGCTCGAACAGCGGCAGCGACCAGCGCTCCAGCGCTTCCGGCATCAGCGTGTGATTGGTGTAGCCGAAGCTTCTGCAGGTGATGTCCCAGGCGGTGTCCCAGTTGACCAGGTGTTCGTCGACCAGCAGGCGCATCAGTTCGGCGACGCCGATCGACGGATGCGTGTCGTTGAGCTGCACCGCGAATTTTTCGTGGAAGCGATCGATCGGAATGCCCTGGACTTTCAGGATGCGCAGCATGTCCTGCAGCGAGCAGGAGACGAAGAAATACTGCTGCTGCAGCCGCAGCTCCTTGCCCTGCTCCTGCTCGTCGTTCGGATACAGAACTTTCGACAGGTTCTCGGAGACGATCTTCTGCGTCACCGCCCCGGCGTAGTTGCCGCTGTTGAACTGGCCGAAGTCGAAAGACTCCGGCGCCTCGGCCTTCCACAGCCGCAGCGTGTTCGCGGTGTTGACGTGATAGCCGAGGATCGGCGTGTCGTAAGGCACGCCGTTGACGATGCGCGCCGGCACCCAGCGCACGCGCAGCCGCTGATGTTCGTCGGTGTATCGCTCGGTGCGGCCGCCGATCTTGATCTCGACCACCCATTCCGGGCGCGCCAGTTCCCAGGGGTTGCCGTAGCGCAGCCACTTGTCGGTTTTCTCGACCTGCCAGCCATCGACGAGTGTCTGGTGGAAGATGCCATATTCGTAACGTATGCCATAGCCCAGCGCCGGCACTTCCAGCGTCGCCAGGGAGTCGATGAAACAGGCGGCGAGGCGGCCCAGGCCGCCGTTGCCGAGGCCGGGTTCTTCTTCCTGATACAGCAGCTCTTCGATGTCGAGGCCGAGTTCACCGAGCATCTCGGCCGCGGTGTCGTAGATGCCGAGGTTGATCAGGTTGTTGCCCAGATGCGGGCCCATCAGGAACTCGGCGGACAGATAGCAGACCGTGCGCGACGCCTGCGTGGTATAGGCCGCTGCCGTGCTGATCCAGCGCTGCATCAGGCGGTCGCGGACCGTATGCGCGAGCGCCAGGTAATAGTCGGTCTGGGTCGCGAGCCTTGGAAACTTGCCCTGTACGTAAAGCAGGTTGTCGAGGAACGAGCGGTGCAGCGCGCGCTGGTCGAGTGCGGCGCGTTCGCTGACCGCACGGCGTTCGGGTTCGCGGTCCTTGTCAGGTGTTGTGCTGTCCATAACCGGCTCCATTGTTCTGTTCTTGTTGGTCCAGCCTGAGCGTCGCAAGTTTCATGCTGATGTTTTTCTGCGCCAGCGGCCAACACTAGGCGTTACAATATGCGCGATCAACGAGAGGAAAAAATGAGCGAAAACTACGACGTTATCGTGATCGGCGGCGGTCCGGCCGGTTATCCCGCCGCAATCCGCGCCGCCCAGCTCGGTTTCAAGACGGTCTGCATCGATGCCTGGATGAACACCGACAAGACGCCGGCTTTCGGCGGCACTTGCCTCAATGCGGGCTGCATTCCGTCCAAGGCCCTGCTGGAATCCTCGGAGCTGGTGCATCGCGCCCAGCACGAATTCGAAAAACACGGTATCAGTTCCGGCCCGGTCAGCTTCGACCTGGCCAAGATGCAGGCGCGCAAGACCAAGGTCTCGCGCGATCTCACCGGCGGTATCAAGGCGCTGTTCCAGGCGAACAAGGTCACCGGCCTGTTCGGTTACGGCAGGCTGCTCGGCGACGGCAAGGTCGAGTTCAAGGATCACGAAGGCAAGACCCAGGAGCTGGTCGGCAAGCACCTGGTGATCGCCACCGGCTCGGCACCGGTCAATCTGAAGATCGCGCCGTTCGACGGCGAGCGGATCATCGACAGCTGGGGCGCGCTGGACCTGGCCGAAGTGCCCAAGCGCCTGGGCGTGATCGGCGCCGGCGTGATCGGCACCGAGCTGGGCAGTGTCTGGAACCGGCTCGGCGCCAAGACCGTCATCATCGAAGCGCTGCCGAGCTTCCTGCCGATGGTCGATCAGGCCGTCGCCAAGGAGACACTGAAGCATTTGCTCAAGCAGGGCCTCGACATCCGACTGGGTGCCAAGGTGCTAGCCGCCAAGGCCGGCAAGGACAGCGTCACCGTCGAGTACGAGCAGAACGGCGAATCGAGGACCGAAGAGTTCGACAAGCTGGTGGTCGCGGTCGGCCGGCGCCCGTACACCGATGGTGTCGGAGCCAAGGAGCTGGGGGTCGCGTTCGACGAGCGCGGCTTCGTCAAGGTCGATGCGCACTACAAGACCAGTGTCCCCGGCATTTACGCGGTCGGCGACGTGATCGGCAATCCGATGCTGGCGCACAAGGCGATCGAAGAGGGCGTGGCGCTGGCCGAGCAGCTCGCCGGTCATCACACGCAGCTGAACTACAACGCGATCCCGTCGGTGATCTACACCTCGCCGGAAGTGGCCTGGGTGGGCTTGTCCGAGGAGCAGGCCAAGGCCGCGGGGTTCGAGGTCAAGACCGGCACCGCGTCGTTCGTGCCGTCCGGCCGTGCCAAGGCGATGGAGCAGAATATCGGCATCTGCAAGGTGATCGCCGACGTCAAGACCGATCGCATACTCGGCGTGCATATGGTCGGCCCTCACACTTCGGAGATGATCGCCGAGTCGGTGCTGGCGCTGGAATATTCGGCGACCTGCGAAGACATCGCGCTGACCATTCATGGCCATCCTTCGTTGTCGGAAACCTTTCATGACGCGGTGTTGCTGGTCGACGGCCGCGCCGTGCACGCGGTCAACAAGCCGCCGCGCAAAGCCTGAAAAAATGGCCTAAAAAAAAGCGCTACAAAAGCACGCTACAAAAGCAAAGGAACGAAAAATAATGACCAAGCTCCATGGATGGCTGGCTGTCGTACTACTCACCGCGACGGCCTTGCCGGCGCATGCGGAAACCTTCGACCTCAACATCAACGACGCCGCCGTGTTCGGCCAGTTCAACGGCCCCTTGTCTCATGTGTTCAACAATACCGATGGCGAATACCAGCTCGGCGGCCTGTACAGCGACGACAAGAACACCCGCCTGACCAACCTCCACGCCGGCCTGATGTTGACCGGCGACGCCGGTGCACAGGAAGCAAGGCTGACGGCCGGCATCGGCTTGCGCGGCCAGTACACCGACACCAAGTACGACACCGGCGGTGGCGGCGCGATCGGCGGCCAGTTCGACCTGCGTTTTGCCGGTTTCGAGCGCCTGGGGTTCCAGGGCTACCTCTGGTACCAGCCGAAGGTGTTGAGCCTCGGCGATATCGAGGATCAGCTCGAATTCGCGCTGACGGCCGACTACCAGGTCCTGCGTAACGCCGCGGTTTATCTGGGCTATCGCAAGCTGCGCCTCGACCCGGACAACGGCCACGCCTATACCGCGGATGACGGCGCCATTTTCGGTCTGCGCCTGACGTTTTGAGCTGACGTTTTAGAGTTTAGAAAACACCAGGAGGAAGGCCTTCATGGGTCGTGGTCCGAGTATCGAAGGCCGCAAGAATGCGGTCGATGCGGTCAAGGCGAAGCTGTTCACCAAGCTGATCCGCGAGATCGGCTTGTCGGTGCGCGCAGCCGGCCCCGACCCGGCCGGCAATCCGCGCCTGCGGCTGGCGGTGTCGCGCGCGCTGGACGTCAACATGACCAAGGACCGTATCGAGGCGGCGATCAAGCGTGCCAGCGGCGAAGGTGCCGAGGCGCCGCAGGAAGTCCGCTACGAAGGCTATGGTCCGGGCGGCATCGCGGTGCTGGTCGACTGTGTGACCGACAATCCGACGCGCACCGTCGCCGAAGTCCGCCATGCGTTCTCGAAAAACGGCGGCCACATGGGCACCAGCGGCTCGGTCGCGTTCCAGTTCACCGAGGTCGGCCAGCTGTGGTTCGACCTCAGCGACGATGCCTCGCTGGAAGAAAAGATCATGGAAGCCGCTCTCGAAGCGGGCGCCGACGACGTACAGGCCGATGCGGGCTGGTGCGAGGTGCTGACCACTCCCGGGACTTTCGAGTCGGTGAAGGCCGCGCTGCTCGCGGCCGGCCTTAGGCCAGCGCAGTCGCGCGTGTTGCAGCGGCCTTCCAACCGGGTCGCGGTCGAGGGCGAGGCGGCGGACTCGCTGCGCAAGCTGCTGGAGCGGATCGAAGAGCTCGACGACGTGCAAGAGGTCTATCACAACGCCGACCTGCCGGACTGAGCGGCGCGAGCGTGGCCACGCCGACCGTGCGGATACTTGGCATCGACCCTGGCTCCAGAACGACGGGTTGGGGCGTCATCGATTCCAGCGGCTACAAGAGTCTGCATATCGCGCATGGCTGCCTGGCCGTCGGTGCGGGTGAGCTGCCGGAGCGCTTGCTGAAGATCCTGCGCGGCCTGTCCGAGCTGATCGGCGAATACCGGCCCGAGGAAGTCGCGATCGAAGAGACTTTCGTCAATCGCGCGAACCCGCAGAGTGCCCTGGTGCTGGGGCAGGCGCGCGGCGCCGCGATCTGTGCGATCGCCGGCGCCGGGGTGCCGATGGCGGAGTACGCGGCCGCCCAGGTCAAGATGGCGATCGTCGGCAATGGCCGCGCCGACAAGGACCAGGTCCAGCACATGGTCAAGGTGCTGCTGAACCTGCAGCAGAAGCTGGCCACCGATGCCTCGGACGCGCTGGCGGTGGCGTTGACCCACGCCCATGTGCGCGGCACGCGCGTCCGCGCCGGCATCGCGCTGAGCAAGAGCTGGGGTTGATGTAGGTCGGCAATCCCTTGCCGACGTGCGCCCTTTCCCAACTGACACGTCGGCAAGGGATTGCCGACCTACGGTCGATGCGCGTCGGGAGCAACGGAGTTTCGTTGGGTCGACGTACAAAAGCCGGCATACTTCGCCTCATGATCGGACGACTCAGCGGCAAACTCATCGCCAAGCAACCGCCGCTGTTGCTGCTCGACGTCGGCGGCGTCGGCTACGAGCTCGAGGCGCCGATGTCGACCTTCTACAAGCTGCCGCCACTGGGCGAGCAGGTCACGCTGCAAACCCATCTGACGATCCGCGAAGACGCGCACCTGCTGTTCGGCTTTGCGTCGAATGTCGAAAAAAGCCTGTTTCGCGAACTGATCAAGGTTTCCGGCGTGGGCCCGAAGCTCGCCCTGGCGCTGCTGTCCGGCACCAGCGTCGATGATTTCTGGACTACGGTCCGCGCCAGCGATGTGATGCGCCTGACCAAGATTCCCGGCGTCGGCAAGAAGACCGCCGAGCGCCTGATCGTCGAGATGCGCGACAAGGCCGGAGCCGGCGGCGACGTCGTCACGCTGCCCGGCGCGATACCGTCCGGCCCGGCATCGCCGCTGCAGGAAGCGCGCACCGCGCTGGCGGCGCTGGGCTACAAGCCGGTCGAGATCCAGCGTTTCACCGAGGCTGTGCACAAGGACGGCATGAGCACCGAGCAGATCATCCAGGAGGCGCTGCGCCGTGCGGTCCGCTGACAGCAGCGAGGGCCGCACCGTGTCGGCGCGCGTCGGCGGCGGCGACGAGGAGCGCGTCGAGCGCGCGATCCGCCCGAGCAAGCTCGCCGATTACGTCGGCCAGCCGGCGGTGCGCGAGCAGATGGGCATCGCGATCGAGGCCGCGCGGCGTCGCAACGAGGCGCTGGATCACGTGTTGATCTTCGGCCCGCCGGGCCTGGGCAAGACCACGCTCGCGCACATTCTGGCGGAGGAAATGGGCGTGAATCTGCGCCAGACCTCGGGCCCGGTGCTGGAGCGCGCCGGCGATCTGGCGGCGCTGCTGACCAACCTCGAGCCGCGGGATCTGCTGTTCATCGACGAGATCCACCGGTTGTCGCCGGTCGTCGAGGAGGTGCTGTATCCGGCGATGGAGGACTACCAGCTCGACATCATGATCGGCGAGGGTCCGGCGGCGCGTTCGATCCGCCTCGACCTGCCGCCGTTCACACTGGTCGGTGCGACCACGCGCGCCGGCGCGCTGACCTCGCCGCTGCGCGACCGCTTCGGCATCGTGCAGCGGCTCGAGTTTTATTCGATCGAGGATCTGACCCGCATCGTCGTGCGCTCCGCCGGCATCCTGCGCACGCCGATCGACGCCGAGGGCGCGCACGAGATCGCGCGCCGTGCGCGCGGCACGCCGCGTATCGCCAACCGCCTGCTGCGCCGGGTGCGCGACTACGCCGAGGTGCGCGGGCAGGGCGTGATCACCCAGCAGATGGCCGTTGAGGCAATGAAGCTGCTTGATGTCGATACCAATGGCTTCGACGTGATGGATCGAAAGTTGCTGCTGATGCTGATCGAACGCTTCGATGGCGGCCCGGCCGGCATCGACAACCTGGCCGCCGCGATCGGCGAGTCCCGCGACACCATCGAAGACGTGATCGAGCCCTACCTGATCCAGCAGGGCTACCTGATGCGCACGCCGCGCGGACGCATCGCCGGGCGGCTCGCCTACCAGCATTACGGCCTCAAACCACCGCGCGAGCTCGAGGCTCGCATCATCCCCGACCTGTTCGAAGGCCCATGACTTCGCCGACCTCCGCAGCAACCTCTGGCCCGACTCATATCCATCCGCTGCGGGTCTACTGGGAGGACACCGACGCCTCGGGCGTGGTCTATCACGCCAACTACCTGCGCTGGTTCGAGCGCGCCCGCACCGAATGGCTGCGCGCGCTGGGCTACAGCCAGGACAAGCTGATGAGCGAAGTCGGCATCGCCTTCACGGTCGCCAGTATCGACATCCTGTATCGGCGGCCGGCGCGGCTCGACGACCAGGTCGAGGTGTTCACCTCGATCGCCGAGTTGAAGAATGTCAGCCTGATTTTCAGCCAGGTGCTGCGGCGTACCGAAGCGCCCGACGAGGTTCTGGCCAAGGCCAGCGTGCGCGTTGCCTGTGTGGACGCGAAGACTTTCATGCCCAAGCGGATTCCGGCACTGGGTTGGTGACCCTGGCAGCCAGTCGGGCTGCCAGGGTGCCGCAAGGCAGCATTCACCGTCGATTCATTCCCAGACGACACAGTGTTCACCCTATAATTCGGGTGCTTTGCGGCCGGCGATGCGCTGGCCGCTGCAAGTGCTTCCCGTGTTTCTACAATTCCAATCAATCAGATTCAATCAAGCAGAGGTTCTCAGGGAATGAACGGCAACCTGTCGCTGGCGCAACTGATCACGCAAGCGAGCGTCCCGGTCCAATTCATCATGGCCTTGTTGATCCTGGCGTCCGTCAGCTCCTGGGCGGTGATCTTCGCCAAGCGCAGCCTGCTGTCGCGCACCCGCAAGCAGGCCGAAGGTTTCGAGAACCGTTTCTGGTCCGGCGGCACGCTGGTCGATCTCTATGAGAGCACCCGCCGCGGCAAGGAAGACGAGGGCCTGATCCCGATCTTCACCGCCGGTTTCGAGGAATATTCGCGCCAGCAGCAGGGCGGACGCATGGACCCGGAAGACGTGATCGCCGCAGTTCAGCGCCAGATGCGCGTCGCCCAGGTGCGTGAAATCGAGAAGCTCGAAGGCGGCCTGTCGATGCTCGCCACGGTCGGTTCGGTGAGCCCCTACGTCGGTCTGCTCGGCACGGTCTGGGGCATCATGAGCGCGTTCATCGCGATCGGCAGCGCCAAGAACGCCTCGCTGGCGATGGTCGCTCCCGGCATCGCCGAAGCGCTGATCGCCACCGCGATCGGCCTGTTCGCGGCGATCCCGGCGGTCGTCGCCTACAACTTCTTCACCAATTCGGTCGAGAGCCTCGAGAACCGCTACGCCACGTTCACCGACGAGATGATCGGCATCATCGAGCGCGCGCTGCGCACTGCCAAGGCTTGATGAAGCGGCTATCGGATGCCTAGAAAAATGAGCGAGCTGGACGATACTAAGCCCAACGCCAGTAAAGCCTCACGCAGAGCCTTCGCCGCCGTCTGCCTGCAAGGCGCGGCTGCGCCGGCAGGGTCATTCCCTGTCAAGCAGACGCAACGCAGCAGGCGGGCGGCGGCGAAGGCTCCCTCCGGGCGAGGCCTGTCGGCCCTTCTGGCGGCGTTGCCGTCGCTCGCCATAGGCTCGCTATGCCAGCGCGCCGGCGCCTTGCCACAAGCGCCGACAGGCCTCGCTGCGCGAGGCTTTACTGGCGTTGGGCTTAGTATGCGCGGCGCTAGCCGGCTCCTGCGGGATGGCCGCTTCATCAAAACGGAGCATGGCTTTTTGCTTGTTGCTCCGGCCACTATCGGGTGCGTTAACAGGAGCGGTGTAAGCATGCGAGCTGAGGTTCCCCGTTTTGATTGTCAGTGGCCGGAGCAGTAAGCATGGGCGCCTCGGTCAGCCCCCGCGGGGGCAAGAAGCGGCGCTTGAACGCCGAGATGAACGTCGTGCCGTATATCGACGTGATGCTGGTGCTGCTGATCATCTTCATGGTCACTGCGCCGCTGCTGACCCAGGGTATCGACGTCGAGCTGCCCGAGGCCGACGCGGCGAACATCACGCAAGGCGAAGAACCGATCACGCTGTCGGTCAGCCGCGATGGCCAGCTGTTCCTCAACGTCGGCGAGAACCGCAGCAGTGCGCTGTCCGACGAGGAGGTCGTGCAGCAGGCCGGCGCGATCGCGCGCAACAAGCCCCAGGAAATGTTCCTGGTCGAGGGCGATGCCAAGGTTCCTTATGAATCGGTCGCTCGCGGCATGTCGCTGCTGCAGACGGCTGGCGTCAAGAAGATCGGCTTCGTAACTTCGCCGGTGGCTCCGACTACCAAGAAGAAGCGCTAAGCGCGCATGCCTGCGAATTCTCGCCACTTCGGGCTTGCGATTGCGGTCCACGTCATCCTGTTGCTGTTCCTGCTGGTTGGCGTGCATTGCTCGCCGACCATGGTGCCGCCGACGCCGATGACCGTCGTGATGGTCAATCCCGCATCGACCAAGGCGAACACTCAGACGCCGACCCCGGTCGTTATCGACGAGCAGAAGCGCGACGATCACGACGATCAGGTCAAAGCCGAGCAGGCGCAGAAGCGGCAGGAAGAACAGAAAAAAGTCGAGCAGAAGAAGCAGGACGACGCCAAGCAGGCCGAGCAGCAGAAAACCGAGCAAAAAAAGCAGCAGGACGACCTGAAGAAGCAGCAGGAAGACCAGCAGAAAAAAGCCGACGATGCCAAGAAACTGGCCGAGACCGAGCAGAAGAAGCAGGCTGATCTGGCGCTGAAAAAAGCTCAGGAAGAAGAGCAGAAAAAGCAGGCTGACGCCGCCGCAAAAGCCAAGGCTGAGGCCGAAAAGGCCAAGGCCGACGCTGACGCCAAGAAGGCGGCCGCCGAGGCGGAAGCCAAGGCTCAGGCCGAGGCCGAGGCCAAGCGCAAGCAGGAAGAAGCGCGCAAGGCCGCCGAAGAGAAGAAGCGCCAGGAAGAAGCCGCACGCCGGGCACAGGAAGATCTGGCGCGTCAGGCAATGGCGGAAGAAGCCGCCCGCATGGAGGCCGAGCGTATAGCTGGCATTCAGGCGAGTTGGGGTCAGATCCTCGCGGCGTATATCGCGCAGTACTGGGAGCGCTCGCTGAATCTGCCCGCTGGCCTGAAGTGCCGTGTCGCAATTACCCTGCTGCCGAGTGGCTCGGTCCAGGATGTCCGGATCGTGCAGGGCTCGGGTGTTCCGGCCTTCGACGATTCGGTGATTCGCGCGGTCCAAAAGGCGAGTCCGCTGCCGCTGCCGCAGGATCCGAAAGCGTTTCAGCGCAACATCACCGCCGTGTTCACTCCCGAAATGCTCAAGCAGTAAACCCTTGGTGTGTCTATGAGAAATGCCTCGATGAAAGGAATCTATCGCTTCATCCTCGTGCTGTCGGTGTTCTGTGCGAGCCCGGCTTTTGCAGACCTGGATATCACCGTGACCGGTGGTGTCGCCGGCGCGCAGCCGATCGCGATCGTGCCGTTTTCGAGCAACGACGGCCTGCAGACCGATGTTGCCAGTGTGATCGACGCTGATTTGTCACGCAGCGGCATGTTCCGGACCTTGCCGCGCGGCGACATGCTGGAGAAGCCGGACGATCCCAGCCGCGTCGATTTCCGCAACTGGCGTTCGGTCAACATGAACAACGTCGTGGTCGGCAAGCTCAACCATGCTCCGGGCAGCGACCGGGTTTCCTCACGCTTCTTCCTTCTCGATGTGATCACTGGCCAGCAGTTGATCGCGTATGACATGCCGCCAGTGGCGCCGGATCAGCTGCGCTACGTGGCGCATCAGATCGCCGATCTGATCTTCGAGCGCCTGACCGGCATCCCCGGCGTATTCAACACAAAGATCGCCTACGTGACCTCGGCCGGTCTGGGCCCGACGCGCAGCTATCAGTTGATCATCGCCGACGCCGACGGCTACAACCCGCGCACCATCGCCAGCTCGCGTGAAACGCTGATGTCGCCGTCGTGGTCGCCAGATCGCAAGAAGCTCGCTTATGTCGGTTACGAACGCGGCCGCTCCGGCATCTACATCCACGACATCGCCAGCGGCCAGGTCAAGAAGATCCTCGCCGAGAAGGGCATCAACGGCTCGCCCGCGTGGTCGCCGGATGGCACCAAGCTCGCCATTACTCTGTCGTTCGAGACCAACCCCGACATCTATATTCTGGATTTGCAGAGCGGCCAGCGTAAGCGTCTGACCGATCATTACGGCATCGATACCGAGGCTTCGTTCTCGCCGGATGGACAATCGATCGTGTTTACGTCGGATCGTGGCGGACAGCCCCAGATTTACAAGATGTCGGTCGCGGGCGGCGAACCCCAGCGCATCACTTTCCAGGGCCGGCAGAATCTGGACGCCAGTTTTTCTCCGGACGGAAAGTCCCTGACTCTGGTGAATCTGGACGAAGGGCGCTATCGTATCGCGCTCCTTGATTTGGCTAATGGCAATCTTCGCATTCTCAGTGAGGGCGGACTGGACGAAAGTCCCAGCTTCGCTCCCAACGGCGCGGTGATCATCTACGCGACCCAGGTTCGCGGTGGTGGCGCCGAGCTTGCAACCGTTACCACGGACGGTCGTGTACGGCAGAGGCTGCATCAGCCAGGCGAGGTTAGAGAACCATCATGGTCTCCGTTGGCAAAATAAGTCTCATAGTTTCAGCATTCCCATAAAAATCGGGTCGTTTCTTCAGGAGTTGGAAAAATGTTCAAGCAAATTCTCGTTTCTTCGGTTGTCGTCGCGAGCCTCGCGCTCACCGCCTGCGCCAGCAGCGGCAAAAAGAATGCACCGCCGCCTCCGCCGCCGGTCAATAACAGCGGCATGGCCGGCTACGGTGCGTCCGACAGCAGTGTCAGCGGTACCGGTCTCGGCGGCGGTCTGGCTGATCTGGCCAACAAGAAGACGGTGTACTTCGAGTACGACAGCAGCGATCTGAGCGCCGAAGGCCAGGGTGTTGCCGCCGCCTGGGCCAAGTACCTGGCCGCCAACCCGAGCGTTCGCGTTCGCCTGGAAGGCAATGCCGACGAGCGCGGCACCCGCGAATACAACGTCGGCCTCGGCGAGCATCGCGCCAATGCCGTGCAGGCTGCGCTGGCCTCGGGTGGTGTTTCTGCCAGCCAGATCAGCGTCGTCAGCTATGGCGAAGAGCGTCCGGTCGCTGCCGGGCACGACGAAGCCGCTTATGCGCTGAATCGTCGCGTCGACATCGTTCAGCAGTAAGCTTCGCGCGTTCAGCTGATCCGTATCCTGAAGGAGTAGGTCTCAATGATGGGTCACCGTCTTTCCGCGTTGATGGGCGTGTCTCTGCTTGCTCTCAGTGGCTGCGCGGATTTCGGTGGGCCGATCAACGGTTCCGGGCAGCCGGTGCTCTCGCCACAAGAGCGCCGGCTGCAGGATCTGGAGAACAAGACGGCGCAGATGTCGCGCCGGCTCGATGCGATCAACTCGAGCGGACAGGATCAGGATCTGATCCGCCTGCGCGACGAGGTTCGCGATCTGCGCGGCATGGTGGAAAAACTGCGCTACGACAGCGATCAGCGGGATCGCGCCGCCAAGGATCAGTACCAGGATCTGAACGGCCGTCTGCAGCGTTTTGAAGGTAGCGCTCCGCCGGTGGTGTCCGGCGCGCCAGCTACCTATCCGGGTGCAACTCCGGGCACGATTTCGTCGGGCCCGACGCCGCAGCGTCCGACCGTCGCTTCGCCGGAGGAGGAGTCCGCGTATCTTGCGACTTTCGATCTGCTGAAGAACGGCAAGTACGACGATGCGATCCGCGGTTTCAAATCGATGCTCGAGCAGTGGCCGCAGGGCCGCTACGCGGACAACGCCTGGTACTGGATGGGCGAAGCCAACTACGTCAAGCGCGACTACAGCGCGGCGCTGAGCAGTTTCCAATCGCTGGTGGATCGTTTCCCCACCAGCCCCAAGCTGGCCGACGGCCTGTACAAGGTCGGTCTGTGCCAGATCGAACTCAGGCGCACCAGCGAGGCCAAGGCCACGCTGCAACGCGTGACCCGCGAGTTCCCGACATCCAATGCTTCCAATCTGTCACGGCAGAAATTGGAACAGCTAGGCGGTTGATGCATGAGTTGGGCATGACTTCGGCCGTCGCGGCGCCGGTGGCGCGACAGACACGGCTGAAGATCACCGAGATTTTCCTGTCGCTGCAGGGCGAGTCCTCCAGCATCGGCTGGCCCACGGTGTTCGTGCGGCTCACCGGTTGCCCCTTGCGCTGCCAATACTGCGATACCGAATACGCGTTCTACGGCGGCGCCTGGCGTGCTATCGACGATGTGCTGGCCGAAGTATCCAGGCTCGGCGCCCGGCATGTTTGCGTGACCGGCGGCGAACCGCTGGCCCAGAAGAACTGCTTCCAATTGCTGACCCGACTCTGCGATCTCGGGCATTCGGTGTCGCTGGAAACCAGCGGCGCGCTCGACGTGAGCGCGGTCGATCCGCGGGTGACGCGAGTCATCGACGTCAAGACGCCGGGCTCGGGCGAGCAGGCGCGCAACCACTGGCCGAATCTCGATGCGCTGCGTGCGCATGACGAAATCAAGTTCGTGCTGTGCTCACGCGAGGATTACGACTGGGCGCGCGCGATCGTGCAGCAGCGGGATCTGAGCAGCCGATGCATGGTGCTGTTCTCGCCCAGCCATCACCAGCTCAGCCCGCGCGAACTTGCTGACTGGATCGTCGCGGATCGTCTGCCGGTCCGCTTCCAGATGCAGTTGCACAAGCAGTTGTGGGGAGAGGAGGCAGGGCGATGAGCGATCAACCTCGCGGTGTGATTCTGCTGTCGGGCGGCCTGGATTCGGCCACGGTGCTGGCGATCGCGCGCGATCAGGGCTACGAGACCTACGCCATCTCGGTGGCCTACGGACAGCGCCACTCCGCCGAGATAAAAGCCTCGGCAGACGTGGCGCTGAGCCTGGGCGCGAAACGCCATCAGGTGATGCATGTGAACCTCAACGACGTCGGCGGATCGGCGCTGACCGATCGCTCGATCGCGGTTCCGGAGTCGCCCGGCGATGGCATTCCCGTCACCTATGTGCCGGCGCGCAACACGCTGTTCCTGTCGCTGGCGCTGGGCTGGGCCGAGATTCTTGGATCCACCGATATCTTCATCGGCGTCAACGCGGTCGACTACTCCGGCTACCCGGACTGCCGTCCCGAGTTCATCGCGGCATTCGAGCGGCTGGCCAATGTGGCGACCAAGGCCGGCGTCGAAGGCAAGCGCTTCAAGGTGCACACGCCCTTGATCGATCTGAGCAAGGCCGACATCGTGCGCTGGGGCACGAGGCTGGGCGTGAACTACGCCGAGACCGTGTCCTGCTATCAGGCCGATGATCGCGGCTACGCCTGCGGCCGTTGCGACTCCTGCCGCCTGCGCCGTGCCGGTTTCGACAGCGCCGGCGTCCCGGACCCGACGCGCTATTACTGATCATTGCCGCGATGCGGCACCGGTGAAGTTTCCAGTGCTGCGTCGCGGCCCGCTATTCAACGATGCGGCCTCATCCAGTATGATGCGCGGCTCGCCGGACCGGCATCGCCGTTTTTGGTTCTGGGGGTCGTTAGCTCAGTCGGTAGAGCAGTTGACTTTTAATCAATTGGTCGATGGTTCGAATCCATCACGACCCACCAATAAGTAGTCCGGCGGCTGGATCGCTATCGTGTGTAGCGCGCGAAGAAATCGAACAGGATGCTGGTCGCATCGATATCCGTGCTCGTGGTGCCGATAAGCGGAATCGGTAAATACTGCCAACCGCCCGGCCAGGCATGTCCGCCCCCGGTAACGGCATAACGGGCCACCTCTTTGCCTGAGCCGCAGGTCTCGTTGACGATTCGCTGGACCGTGGTCCCGTCAGCGGTGCTGTCCGGCAGGTCGGTAACGACTGCAGCACTGGTGTCGCATCCGTTGCGCTGTGCCCAGAACGCCAGAGTGTTGTCGGCGGAACGGATGTTGCCAATTCCGCCGTAGGGAACAATCGGATCAGAGGTGCCGACGATGAGCGTTATCGGCCGCGGCAGGCCAGTCGTGCAGGAACCGGCTAGGCCATTGCGCAGCGCGGCGGAAACCACGCCCACCGCCGCCAGGCGATCCGACAATTCGCAGCTGAGCCGCTGGCTCATGAAGCCGCCATTGGAAAGGCCCGCTGCATAAACCCGGTCGGGATCGAGGCCATAGCCGGTGACGGCGATGTCGATGACGCGCGAAATGAAGCCGACATCGTCCTTGCTCGGATCCGAATTTGCCGGATCGTCGTCCCAGACTCCATTCACCGCAGCCGGCAGAAAAACCCAGAGACCGCGCGCCGCGACCTGCGGCGCGATCTCGGCCAGGTTCGCCTGATTCTGCGGGGTGCCGCCGTTTCCATGGAGCATGACGACGGCCGCCACCCCGGTGGTCGCCGGCTCTGGCCTGACGACGATGATGGTGCGGCTGTTGCCGTTATGAGTCACGGTCAGATCGAAAGCCGCGGTGCCCGGTACCAGTTCCAGGGTACGGCCTTGAATGCGGATGACCGTGTGCTGGACAAATTCAGGTGCGATTTGCGTCACGCCGACCAGCACTCCAGCGAAAGGATCCGTCACGGTTCCGATAACGTTCGAGACGGTACTCACCACGCCGCCATAGATCTCTGTCACCAGGTTGCTGGCATATCCGCCGAACGAACAAAGGCTCAGACTGCCTAGCGCGACCCATCTCGCAATGGAAAATTTCATTTTGTCTCCTGCACGTTTTCAGGCAACCTCGCCTCAAAAGGTTTTGCCTGATTTATTGTTGGT
Source organism: Hydrocarboniphaga sp. (assembly GCF_028291725.1). Lineage (GTDB taxonomy): Bacteria > Pseudomonadota > Gammaproteobacteria > Nevskiales > Nevskiaceae > Hydrocarboniphaga. The sequence continues at coordinate 30,228 of NZ_JAQGNT010000084.1, forward strand.
AAAGCAGCGACATGGTCGCAGAGGCGGCTTCAGCGGCTTCCCGGGAAGACCGCGCGCTCGATGCTAGCGGACCCTGATCGAGCTGTCATGAGCGCCGAGCGATGAGGGTTGGCGGAACCCAATCAGAAGGCTCCGCCGGACGCTGCGGCGAGCGGTTGGAGCGCGCCGGTCCTGACGATGTTCTTGATCCGCCCAAAAATTCCGCTTGAGTGGAGGCCAAACCACACGTAGAGTCGCCGCTCCCCGATCGCAGGTCCATCGCGGCACGCATGACCGATCCGGCAACATCTACGATCCGTTCCAGGCTTCTCAATCCATGAGTCGAATCTCTGCCCGTCTCGCTGCGGTTAAAGACCGTGGGCGCAAGGCTCTGATCCCGTATATCACCGCCGGTGATCCACACCCCGGCCAGACCGTCGGGCTGATGCATGCGCTGGTCGAAGGCGGTGCCGACCTCATCGAACTCGGCGTTCCTTTCTCCGACCCGATGGCGGACGGCCCGGTAATCCAGCTAGCCTGCGAACGCGCGCTGGCACACGGCACCAGCCTGCGCCAGGTCATCGGCATGGTCGCGGAGTTCCGCAAGCGCGACGCGCAGACGCCGGTCGTGCTGATGGGGTATCTGAACCCGATCGAGCACATCGGCATCGCTGCGTTCGCCGTCGAGGCCAGCGCCGCCGGCGTCGACGGCGTATTGATCGTCGATCTGGCGGTGGAGGAGGCGGCCGATTTCATCGGGCCGCTGCGTGAATCCGGCATCGACCTGATTTTCCTGATCGCGCCGACCAGCCCGGCGGCGCGGATACAGGCGGTGGCCTCGCAGGCGGGGGGCTATCTGTATTATGTTTCAGTCAAGGGAGTAACCGGCTCGTCACAACTGGATGTCGCCAGCGTGGAAGCGAAATTGCAAGAGATCCGACGCTATACCGCATTGCCGCTCGCGGTCGGCTTCGGCATCCGAGATCCGGAGTCGGCGGCGAAAGTCGCCCGGATCGCCGACGGCGTGATCGTCGGCAGTGCACTGGTCAGCGAAATCGAGAAGCACCAGGGGCAGGCGCAGGTTTTGCCTGAGATATTGAAGGGGAAGCTCCGCGCGATGCGCCGGGCGATGGACAACGAGGGAGTGCCGTCATGAGCTGGCTCGACAAGATCGCGGGATCGCAGTTGCTTACTCACGGCGTGCGCAAGCACAACGTGCCCGAGGGCCTGTGGGTCAAGTGCGATGGTTGCGCATCGGTGCTGTATCGCGCCGAGCTCGAACGCACGCTGGAAGTCTGTCCCAAGTGCGGCGCGCATCGTCCGATCAATGCCCGGGCCCGCCTGAACCAGCTGCTCGACCCGGAAGGCCGCATCGAGATCGCCAAGCATCTCGCTTCGGCCGATCCGCTCAAGTTCAAGGATTCACGCAAGTACACCGATCGCATCAAGGAAGCGCAGAACGACACCGAGGAGAAAGATGCGCTGATCGTGATGAGCGGCCAGATCATCGGCCTGCCGCTGGTGGTTTCGGTGTTCGAATTCGGCTTCATGGGCGGCTCGATGGGCTCGGTCGTCGGGGAGAAATTCGTGCACGGCGCCAATGCCGCACTCGAAGCGGGCATTCCCTACGTGTGCTTCTCGGCCACGGGCGGCGCGCGCATGCAGGAGTCGCTGTTCTCGCTGATGCAGATGGCGAAGACCTCGGCGGTGCTGGCGCGGCTGTCGGATCGCGGTCTGCCGTTCATTTCGGTGCTGACCCATCCGACGATGGGCGGCGTATCAGCGAGCCTGGCGATGCTCGGCGACATCATCATTGCCGAGCCGCGCGCGCTGATCGGCTTCGCCGGTCCGCGCGTGATCGAGCAGACCGTGCGCCAGAAACTGCCGGAGGGTTTCCAGCGCGCCGAGTTCCTGCTCGAGCATGGCGCCATCGACATGATCGTGGATCGTCGCGAACTGCGCGAGAAGATCCACCGCCTGCTGGCGATGATGACCCATTGGGCGCCGTCGCCAAAGGCTTGATACTCGACCCGAAGCTGCTCTCCGCCGCGTCCCCGGCCACAGCGCCGGGGCCCGACGCCAGCCTGGATGCCTGGCTCAACTACCAGCAGCGGGTGCATCCGAATGCGATCGAGCTGGGTCTCGGGCGCGTGCGCATGGTCGCCGCGCGCATGGGCCTGCCTGCGGCCGGCATCGTCACGCTGACCATCGGCGGCACCAACGGCAAAGGCTCCAGTGCGACACTCGCTGCGCTGATCTATCAGCGGGCGGGCTATCGAACCGGCCTGTATCGCTCGCCGCATCTGCTGCGCTACAACGAGCGCGTGGTCATCGATGGAGTCGAGGCGAGCGACGCGGCCCTGTGCGCCGCATTCGCCGAGATCGAGAAAGCACGCGGTGAAATTGCGCTGACGTATTTCGAATTCGGCACGCTGGCGGCGCTGTGGCGGTTCCGCGAAGCGGGCGTGCAAATCCAGGTGCTGGAAGTCGGTCTCGGCGGCCGCCTAGACGCGGTCAACATCGTCGATGCCGACTGCGCGATGGTCACCAATATCGGACTGGATCACCAAGACTGGCTGGGTACCGGGCGCGAGGCGATCGGTTTCGAGAAAGGCGGGATTTTCCGCAGCGGCCGGCCTGCGGTGCTGGTCGATCCGATGCCGCCGCAGAGTTTGCTGGATCAGGCGCGGAACCACGGTGCGGAGCTGTTGCAGCTCGATACCGACTATCGCTACCAGGCCAGTGAAAGCGGCTGGCGTTGGCAGTCGGCGCAGATCGCGTTCAAGGATCTGCCTTTGCCGGGATTGAGCGGCGCAGTGCAACTGCGCAACGCCGCCGGCGTGCTCGCCGCAATTACCGCCTTGCAGCAGCGGCTCCCGGTCGGGGAGCACGCGATCCGTGCGGCACTGCCGGATCTCAGGCTCGCCGGCCGTTTCGAGAATCGTGGCCGCTGGTGGTTCGACGTGGCACACAACACCGAAGCCGCCGAAGTGCTCGCCGACAACATCGCGCGGACGATGCCCGGGCGAGCGCCCTGGCTGGTGCTCGGCATGCTGTCGGACAAACCGGTGGAGAACGTGGCGCGCCTGCTGGTGCCGCACGTGGCCGGCGCGAGCTTCGTCAGCCTGCCGCCGCCGCGCGGCCTGGATGCGAAAGGCCTGCAGCAGCGGGCCGCCTCTGCGGGTCTCAAAGGTAATGCAGTGCCCGACATGGCCGATGCGCTGATCGAGGCCCGCGCCAACACCGGCGCGGACACGCCGATTCTGGTCTGCGGTTCTTTCCTGACGGTGGCGATGGCGATGGACTTGCTGGATCGGGGTGCGATCGCATGAACCGTGTGCTGATGCGAAGGCTGCTGGGCGCCAGCGTGATGCTGATGATGCTGTTCATCGCCAGCCTGCTGTTGCCCGCGCCGAGCGATCCCAAGCCCGCCGAGCCCGGCATGCGCCGGGTCGAAATCGCGGTAGACGACCGCCATCCGATCGAAACGCCGAAGCCGGTGCCGTCCGCTGTCGGTCTGGCCGCGGATGAGGGCGCAAGCGCATCGGGTCGGCCGCAACCGCCGCAGGCGTCACAGAAAGAACTGGCGGATTCCGCGGAGGCCGCTGCAGCGCGCTTCTCCGGGATGACGCCTGAAACCGTGACCCGCCCTGAAGTCGCGGGTGTCCCCGCCGAGGAAGACGACGATATCGCCGCCGCGCCGGTGGCCGAGACGGCTGCGCCGGAGGAGCCGGAGCCGAACCCGGCACCAGCGGTGCCGCCGATCGGGCAGCGCACGCCGCCGGCGATGGTGATAGCAAAGCCGAAACCCGCGCCGCCGGTCGAGCAGGCCCCGCCCAAACCCGCTGCAGCCGCGACACCGGCGCCCAGCCCCGCAGGCAAAGGACAGCGCTGGGCAATACAGGCCGGCAGCTATGCCGACATCGCGAACGCGCGACAAATCGAAGCCCAACTCAAATCGCTGGGATTCGCGGCTTCGATTTCGCTGACCGAATCCAGCGGCAGCGCGCGCTATCGAGTGCGCAGCGGCCCTTATGCTACGCGCGACGCGGCCGACGCCGCGCGCCAGCGCCTGCAGCAGAACCGCATCCCCGCGAACGTGGTGTCTGATGGCGGTTGAGCGTCGGCTCATCCGTCGTCGTGCGATCCCCGCGCATCGCCTGCCGGCCACGCTGAATCCGGTCCTGCAGCGCGTTTACGCGGCGCGAGGTCTGATCGAGCCGCAGGAGATCGGTCTGGATCTGGCGCAGATGCTGCCGCCGGATCAACTGCTGGGCCTGCCGCTGGCGGTGCAGATTCTGGCCGACGCGATTCGCCTCAGGCGCAAGATCGTCATTGCCGGCGACTACGATGCGGATGGTGCGACCGGCGTTGCGCTCGCAGTGCTGGGCCTGCGCGCACTGGGCGCCGAGTCGGTCGCATACGTGGTGCCGCATCGCGTGACGATGGGCTATGGCCTGTCGCCGGCGCTGGCGCAGACCGCGCACGCGATGAACGCGCAAGTGCTGGTCACCGTCGACAACGGCATCGCCAGCATCGCCGGTGTCGCGGCGGCGCGCGAACTCGGTATGCAGGTGGTCGTCACCGATCATCATTTGCCGGGCCCGGTGCTGCCGCAGGCCGATGCGCTGGTGAATCCGAATCAGCCCGGCTGTCCGTTTGCCAGCAAGGCACTCGCCGGTGTCGGCGTGATGTTCTACCTGCTGGTGGCGCTGCGTGCGCATCTGCGTGAAGGCGGCGCCTTCGATTTGCAGCCGGCGCCGCGGCTGGCCGACTGGCTCGATCTGGTGGCGCTCGGCACCGTCGCCGACGTGGCCCGGCTCGATCGCAACAACCGCATCCTGGTGTCGCAGGGCCTCGCAAGATTGCGCAGCGGCCGCGCGCGTCCCGGCCTGCTGGCGATGCTCAGTGGTGCAGGGCGGGCCGTGGATACGATCAGCGCGCTCGACCTGGGCTTCGTGCTCGGCCCGCGAATCAATGCGGCAGGGCGTCTGGCCGACGCGCGCATCGGCATCGAATGCCTGCTTGCCGATGACGCTGTGCGTGCCGCGGAACTCGCGGCGGCGCTGGAGCAAATCAACCGGGAGCGCCGTGAAATCCAGCAGGGCATGACCGACACCGCGATCGCCATCGCCGAGCGTCAGCAGCTGGAGGATCGCAATGGCGTCTGCGTGTTCGACGAGGACTGGCACGAGGGCGTGCTCGGGCCTGTCGCCGCGCGGATCAAGGAGCGCCTGCACCGGCCGACGATCGCGTTTGCGCCGTCGCAGGATCGCGAGCTGTTGAAGGGCTCGGCGCGCTCGGTGCCGGGTCTGAATATTCGCGACGCGATTGCCGCCGTCGATGCGGCGCATCCGGGTTTGATCGAACGCTTCGGCGGTCACGCGATGGCGGCCGGATTGAGCCTGAGCAAGCGCGCTTATCCAGTATTCCGCGAAGCCTTCAATGCCGCTTGTGCAGCGGCGATGCTGCCGTTGGAACGCGAAGCAAGGCTGGACAGCGACGGACCTTTGTCGGCGACCGAATTGCAGATCGAAACCGCGCGATGCCTGGAGCAAGGCGGCCCCTGGGGCGCGGGTTTCGGCGAGCCGCGTTTCGACAATCGCTTCGAGGTGATCGATGCGCGCATCGTCGGCGGCGATGGCACGCACGCCAAGTATCGGCTGCGGCTCGCCGGCGGCAGTGGCGCCGACATCAGCGCGATTCATTTCGGAGGCGCCGACCGGCTATGCCGCCGCGGCCAGCTGCACGCGCTTTATGCGCTCGGCATCAACCGCTACCGTGATCGTGAAAGCATTGATCTGCGCATCGACTATCTGGAAGCGATCACGGCGTAGGTCGGCAATCCCTTGCCGACATGAGGCCCCGGTTGCGCATCGAGTGCGCACGTCGGCAAAGGATTGCCGACCTACTGCTCAACCACCCGGTGCGTAGAACACCACCGGCGAGGGTTTGGCGATCGCAAGCCCGAGCAGGTAATCGGCACCGAGACGACGCCAGGCATCGAGCGCACCGGCGTCGCCGAGATTGGCGACGACGACGCGTTTGCGCAGCGTGCGTGCCAGGCGCACCAGCGATTCCGCCAGCAGCTGTTCGACCGGGTCGGTGCCGAGGCTGCGGAAGTGCAGCGCGTCGATCTTGACGAAGTCGATATTCAGCCGGCGGATCAGCGCGACGTCGGACGCGCTGCGGCCGGCGAAGTGATCGACTCCGACGCGCACGCCCAGCGAGCGCATTGCCTCGCAGAAGATCTGCGCCTGGTTCGGGAATTCCGCCAGCGCGTCTTCGCGTAGCTCGAAACACAGCTTGCGCGGCGTTACATCCGGATGGCGTTGGAACTGCTCGGCCAGATATTCGACCAGCGAATGATCCGACAGCGTGCCGGCCGACAGATTGATGCTGCAGAACGCCAGGCGCTCCAGCGTATCCGGCGAGCGCGCCAGGTATTCGAGCGTATTGCGGATCACCCAGCGATCCATCTCCGGCACCAGGTGGTGGCGCTCGGCGACCGGCAGGAATGCGCTGGGCGATGCCCAGAAACCTTCTTCGTCTTCGAGCGCGAGCAGGATGTCGAAGACATGCCCTTCGCTCTGGTGGGTCTGTGCCGGCATCGCCCATTGCGTCGTCAGGTGAAACAGGCTTTGTTCGAGACCGGCGCGGATACGCCGCACCCAGATCGCATCGTCGGAGCTGCGCTCGGCTCGATCCTGGCTGTTGTCGTAGATCATCACCGCATTGCGGCCGGCACGCTTGGCTGCGGCGCAGGCATCTTCGGCGCGGCGCATCAGATCGACCGGGCCATAAGTCTCGTCCGTGATCGCGGTCAGGCCGATGCTGACGGTGACGTTGACCGACTTGGATTCCCAGTAGATGCGCGTGTTGCCGAGCAGCTCACGCAGCGCCTCGGCGAATACGCGGCCGCGCTCCTCGTCGAAATTGCTCAGCAGCACCGCGAACTGATCGGCGCCCATGCGGAATACTTCGCCTGCACTGGCCACGCGCGACACGATCGACTCGCCCAGGCGCGTCAGCACTTCGTCGCCGGCCTGCTGGCCGGCGCTGTCGTTGACGCGCTTCAGATGATCGACGTCGATAACCAGCAGCACGTGAGGCCGCGCGGTGATGCGCACGCCATCGAGCAGGGCTCGTATCGCCCGGTCGCAGGCGATACGGTTCGGCAGGCCGGTGACCGCGTCGACCATGCGGCGGTCCTGCAGAGCCGGGTCGGCCTCGCTGATCTCGGCCGCGGGGCGGAACACGACGATCGCGCCGATCACGCGGTTCAGCCGCGTACGGATCGGTGTGACCGAGACATGGACCTCGAGCTCGCGCCGGCTGTCGTTGTGCAGGAAGACGCCGTTGGCATACTCGAGCCGCGTGCCGCGCTGGATCGCCAACTCGGCGAGGTTCGGCAGCGGGCTGTCGGCCGCGGTGTTTTCCCGCGTCGCCTGGGCTTTGAATACCTCGGTAAAGATGCGGCCGCGAGCCGCCCGGGCCGTGACGCCGACCAGTTGCTCGGCGACCGGATTGATGTCCTCGACGATGCCGCGCTCGTTGGTCATGATCACGCCGTCGGCGACCGCCTGCAGCGCCAGCGTTGCGCGCTCCTGCGCTTTGGCGAGCGCTTCCTGCGCGGTGCGGCGTTCGTCGGACTCGACCACCAGCTGTGAGTTGGTGGCGACGGTGCGCTCCATCAACTCGCGCAGTTGCCGCACGCGCTCGTTGTGCCAGTGCGAAAGCACCCCGATCTCGTTGTCGGAGTTTTCGTCGAACTGCACGTGCAGTGCGTCTTCGGCGGTGTCGACATTGGCGAGATCGCTGGTCATCCGCCGCAACGGGCGCAGCACCAGCCAGTTGATGCTTAGATAAATCAGCAGTGCGGTAACGAGCGCGGCGCCGCCGACGATCAGCAGGGTCTGATTGAAGAAGTAGTGGACGCCGTTGAAGCCTTCACGCTCCGAGGTCACCCTGACGATGCGCCAGAAGGTCTGCGGCAGTTCGATCAGCGTGGCGAACGCGGGTTCGTTGAGCACCGCATCGTCGTCGAAACGCAGCAGTCGCGGTGCTTCGGGCTGGCTGCCACGCCTTGCGATCTGGTTCCAGATCGAGGCCAGCGCAAGCTCGGATTCCTGGCGCGACAGGTCGCGCGTGCCGTCCTTGAGAGCCGAAACCGTGGCCGCGTCGTAGGCCGGCGATTGCACCGCGGCACTGATGAAGGCTTCGTCCTGCTGATGGATCGTCAGCGCTAGCGGATTGAACTTGGGTTGCTGCTGGGCCAGCTGCACCAGGTTGGCTGGCTGCTTGATACCGAACTGGCGCGCGGCGATGTCGGAGATGCCGATCAGGCGCGTGTCGCGGCCGATCAGCAGGCTGTAGCCCGGGCTGCCGGCAGTGAAGCGCGCGAACATCTCGTTGAGACGGATCACCGACAGGCTGATCGTGATCGCGCCAATGAAGCCGCGGCCGTCGCGCAGCGGCAGCGTGCACGACACGACCTCCTGGCGGGTTAGCGGCTCGCGGTAGATCGGCGTCCAGTAGCAGCGATCGGCGGCGGCGTAGCGCGCCGGTGTGAACCAGCTTTCTCCGTAGTACGGCGCCGCGCGCTCGTCGTTGTAGTCGTCACGCGCGTTGAACACGCCGGAGGCATCGCGCTGCAGAAACAGGCTCGCCCGATCGACGGCGGGGTCCAGGGTGTGCGGCAGCGGCCAGACACCGACCGCGACGATCAGGCTGCTGGCGGCGCTGCGCTCGACCAGGATCGGCGTCACCGCGACGAACTGGGCCCGCGCCGGCACACCTGGCTGCACGGCCAGTGTTCCCAGGGTATTGGAAAGCTCCTGGACCTGATCGGACAGTGCGGTGAAGCGGTCGGCGACGCGCTGCGCGCTTTCACGTTCGTAGCGGAAGCTGTCCGCCATCAACTCGGCGCGGACCAGGTATCCGCCCGCCAGCCAGGTCGATACGCCCAGCACAAACAAGCTGCCGACCAGCAGCATCGCCAGCTTGAACTGGAGCCCCTGCCGCCAATGCAAAGGCCGCACCCGCGCCGGTGCACGCATCGGGATGCTGGGTCTTGATCGGCTCATTTTTATGAAGAGTCTCGGTTCCCACACCTTATCTCGGCATGGTTGGCCGAATAATTACACAGGCCGTGCTGTTTTGTGCTTTAAGGCGATCAGCGCGCTATCGCAGGACGATCGCCGGATCTGCCGGGCCGACTAGCGCAGCAGCCGGCTGGCCTTGCGCAGTGCCGCGGCGAGCTGATCGATGTCGTCATGGCTGTTGTACACCGCCAGCGAAGCGCGGACTGTCGCCGACACGCCAAAGCGCTCCATCAGCGGCATCGTGCAGTGGTGGCCGGTGCGGACCGCGACGCCTTCCTGATCCAGGATTGCGCCCACGTCGTGCGGATGTGCCTGATCCAGCACGAAGGACAGGATGCCGGCCTTGTTCGCAGCGGTGCCGATCAGGCGCAGGCCGTCGACGCCCTTGAGCGCCTCGGTGCCGTAGGCGAGCAGTTCGTGTTCGTGCGCGGCAATCCTGGCCAGGCCGAGCTGGTCGATCCAGCCGAGCGCCGCGGCGAAGCCGATCGCGCCGCTGATGTCGGGCGTGCCAGCCTCGAACTTGTAGGGCACCTCGTTCCAGGTGCTTTTGTCGAAGCTGACGGTGCGGATCATGTCGCCCCCACCTTGCCAGGGGAGCATCGCCTCCAAATGCTCGCGGCGTGCCCAGAGCACGCCGAATCCGGTCGGGCCGTAGGCCTTGTGCGCCGAGCAGCAATAGAAATCCGCGCCCAGAACCGACAGATCCACCTTTGTGTGGGCGATCGCCTGGGCGCCGTCGATCAGCACCGGAATGCCGCGAGCCTTGGCTTCCGCAATCATCTCGGCGATCGGGTTGATCGTGCCCAGCGAGTTCGATACCTGCACAACCGCAACCAGCCGCGTGCGTGGGTTTAGCATCGCTTTCCAGGCTTTGAGATCCAGGCTGCCGTCGTCGAGCACCGGTGCGGCTACGGTTTTTGCGCCGACCAGCTGCCAGGGCACGATGTTGGAGTGATGCTCCATGCCGGTGACCAGTACCTCGTCGCCGGGCTGCAGCAGCGGCTGCAGATAGCTGCGGGCGACCAGGTTGATGCTCTCGGTCGTGCCGCGCGTGAAAACGATCTGCTCGCGCGACGTATTGAAGAACGCGCCGATGTGATCGCGCGCCGACTCAAAGCGGCTGGTCGCGCGCGCGGCGAGTTCGTGTACCGCGCGATGTACGTTGGCGTTCGCGTGGCGGTAGTAGTCGTCGAGTGCCGCGAGCACGGCCTCGGGTTTCTGTGTCGTCGCCGCATTGTCCAGGTAGGCAAGGCGCTTGCCGTGAATGCTCTCGGCCAGTATCGGGAACTGGGCGCGGATCGCATCCAGGTCCAGCGCGGCGGCGCGAGTCAGATCCGGTCCGCGGTCGTTCATATCAAATCCTCGTAGGCGGTGGAGCCGGGCAAGCGGTTGGCGAGCCGACGTTCCATCTCGCGGCGCGCATCTTCTGCGCCGACTTTTGCCAGCACTTCGTGAGCGAACGCGAACAGCAGCAGATTGCGCGCGGTGTCGGAATCGAGCCCGCGCGAGCGCAGGTAATACAGCGCCATTTCGTCGAGCTGGCCGCAGGTCGCACCGTGCGCGCACTTGACGTCGTCGGCGTAGATCTCGAGCTCCGGCTTGGCGTTGATCTCGGCTCCGGGCGACAGCAGCAGCGACGCCAGCTTTTGTTCCGAGTCGGTTTTCTGCGCGGCTTTCTCGACGACGATGCGGCCGTTGAACACCGCATGCGCCCGGTCGGCGACCAGGCCGCGGAATACTTCGCGGCTGGTCGTGTGCGGCGCCTGATGCAGGATGCGTGTGTGGGTGTCGACATGCGTGCTGCCTCCGGGTGCGAACACGCCGTGCACTTCCGCATAGGCGCCAGGCTCACACAGCTGCACGTTCAGATCGTGACGCACCAGCGCGCCGCCGAGATCCAGCCCGACATATTCCAGGCGTGCGTCGCGGCCGACCCGGATCTGGCTGCGGAACAGATCGGTGGAAGCCTGGCCGCCATCCTGGATGCGCAGCAGCCGAAGCCGCGCGTTCGCACCGATTTCGACTTCGAGCACGCCGGTCGCCAGCGTCGCGCTGTCGTCGCCGCGCGTGTCGATCAGCAGGGTCGCCTCGCTGCCGGCTTCGAGCACGACGCGATGGCGCAGATGAGTCATTGCTGCAGCGGAATTCAGGCACAGCAGATGCAGTGGCTCGGCCTTCTGCTTGCGCGCGACGCGCAGATCGAGGCCGTCACGCGTCAGCGCTGCGTTCAGCGCGGTAATGCCGTCGTCGGCCAGCGGTGTTTCAAATGCGCGGACTTCGCCGTTCTGGCGCTGGCCGTTGGCGAAGACCAGTGACTGCCAGTTCTGAAGTGTCGTCGCGACTATGGAGGTTTCGGTTGCTTCCGCAAAGCGGGCGTCGTTCAGCGCGCTCAGGTCGGTATAACGCCAGTCTTCTTCGCGCTTGCTCGGAAAGCCCTTGGCAACGAACTGCTTCCAGGCGCCGGCGCGTGCAACACGCAGCGTTTCGGGCAACTGGTCCCAGGCTTTTTGGTAGGAAGCTGCGCTCACGCGGCCTCCAGCCAGCCATAGCCACGTTCTTCCAGTTCCAGCGCGAGTTCGGGGCCGCCGGATTTGACGATGCGGCCGCGTGCCAGCACGTGGACGATGTCGGGCTTGACGTAGTCGAGCAGGCGCTGGTAATGCGTGACCAGAATTACCGAGCGCTCAGGTGAGCGCATCGCGTTGATGCCATCGGACACCATTTTCAGTGCGTCGATGTCGAGGCCGGAGTCGGTCTCGTCCAGCACCATCAGCTTGGGCTGCAGCACCAGCATCTGCAGGATCTCGTTGCGCTTCTTCTCGCCGCCGGAGAAGCCTTCGTTGACGCCGCGCTGCAGCATCGCGGGCTCGATGCCGACTTTTTTGATTTGCATGCGCACGAACGCGAGAAAATCCGTCGCCTCGATCTCGGGCTCGCCGCGGCGCTTGCGCTGCGCGTTCATCGCAGCTTTCAGAAAGTACATGTTCGATACGCCGGGAATTTCCACCGGGTACTGAAAGCCCAGGAAGATGCCGGCGGCGGCACGCTCTTCGGTTTCGAGTGCCAGCAGGTCCCGGCCTTCGAAGCTCACCGAACCCTGGGTGCATTCGTAGCCTTCTCGGCCGGCGAGCAGGTGGCCCAGCGTGGACTTGCCGGCGCCGTTCGGGCCCATGATCGCGTGCACTTCACCGGGTTTCACGGTGAGGCTCAGACCCTTGAGAATTTCCTTGTCGCCGACTCTGGCGTGCAGGTTTTCGATAGTGAGCATGTCTATTTTTTATCCTGAATCTGGTCGGCCATCAGCGTGCCGCCGACGGCCCAGTTGTCTTTTTTGTGTTCGTCGATGACGACGGTGACGCCTGCCTCGGTACAACCCGCGATACGGGCCAGCTCGCGCGTGAACACGGCCGCGATTTCGCGCTTCTGCTCGATGCTGCGGCCTTCCAGCATTTCGACTCGGATAATCGGCATGGCTACGCCCCCCGCGCGCGCGAAACGCGCGGGCGTTCGCCGCTGTAAAAGCCGCTTAATGTGGCTTTTACTTGCCTTCGGCAACCGCGCCTCACCCCACCGCTCCTTCCAAGGACACCTGCAGCAGCTTCTGCGCTTCCACCGCGAACTCCATCGGCAGTTCCTTGAAGACGTCTTTACAGAAGCCGTTGACGATCATCGACACCGCGTCCTCGGCCGACAGGCCGCGCGAGCGCGCGTAGTACAGCTGGTCTTCGCCGATCTTGCTGGTCGTTGCCTCGTGTTCGAGCTTGGCGCTCCGGTTGCGCACCTCGGTGTACGGGAAGGTATGCGCGCCGCTTTCGGAGCCGATCAGCAGCGAGTCGCACTGCGTGTAATTGCGTGCGTTCTCGGCTGAAGCAAGGACGCGCACCAGGCCGCGATAGCTCTGCTCGCCGCGTCCGGCGGAAATGCCCTTGGAGATGATCGTCGAGCGCGTGTTCTTGCCGACGTGGATCATCTTGGTGCCGGTGTCGGCCTGCTGGCGATTGTTGGTCAGCGCTACCGAATAGAACTCGCCGACGCTGTCGTCGCCGCGCAGGATGCAGCTCGGATACTTCCAGGTGATTGCGGAGCCGGTCTCGACCTGGGTCCACGAAATCTTGGAGCGCGGGCCACGGCAATCGCCGCGCTTGGTGACGAAGTTGTAGATGCCGCCGCGGCCTTCCTCGTCGCCCGGATACCAGTTCTGCACGGTCGAATACTTGATCGTCGCATCGTCTAGCGCGACGAGTTCGACGACGGCCGCGTGCAGCTGATTCTCGTCGCGCTGCGGCGCGGTGCAGCCTTCAAGATACGACACGTGCGCACCTTCTTCGCAAATGATGATCGTGCGTTCGAACTGGCCGGTGTTGCGTTCGTTGATGCGGAAATACGTGGACAGCTCCATCGGGCAGCGCACGCCTTTCGGCACGAAAACGAACGAGCCATCGGTGAACACCGCGGAATTCAGCGCCGCGTAGTAGTTGTCGCCGAACGGCACCACCGAGCCCAGGTATTTCTTCACCAGTTCCGGATGCTCGTGCACGGCCTCCGAAATCGAGCTGAAGATCACGCCGGCTTTCTTCAGCGTGGCGCGGAACGTCGTGCCCACCGACACCGAATCGAACACCACGTCGACAGCGACGTTCTGCACGCCGGCCAGCATCTCCTGCTCACGCAGCGGAATGCCGAGCTTCTTGTAGGTCTCGAGCAGCTTCGGGTCGACTTCATCCAGCGACTTCGGCCGGTCCTTCATCGACTTCGGCGCCGAGTAGTACGAGATCGCCTGGTAGTCGATCTTCGGGTAATGCACGTGCGCCCAGGTCGGCTCGGTCATCTTCAGCCAGCGCTGATAGGCCTTCAGCCGGAACGCCAGCAGCCATTCCGGCTCGTTTTTCTTGACCGATATCAGGCGGATGGTGTCTTCGGAAAGGCCGGGCGGGGCGCTTTCGGATTCGACGTCGGTGATGAAGCCCGCTTCGTACTTGCGGGCTTTCACCATGTCCTGCATTTCTTGGGTGGCTGCCATTGGGTTGCCGTTGGTCTGTCTTGGGGTTTGCCGCGATTACTCTGGCGTCGGCCAGAGTACGGTGGATTTGGTGCTCTTCGCGGATTTGGCGCGTGGATGGAAAGTCAGCGGATTTTCGTTGCTGCTGCGACGCAGCGGCGCGGCGATCTGCGCCAGCGTCACCGCTTCCAGCGCCTGACGGATCGCGGTATTGATCAGCCGCCAGTTGGCGCGCGTGCCGCAGCTGGTTTCGATGTTGCAGTCGCCGGTGTGGATCGAGCATCGCGTGACAGCGATCGGGCCCTCGACTGCGTCGACGACGTCGGCGACGGTGATCTGCTCGGCGCTGCGCGTCAGCCGGTAGCCGCCCTGGGCACCGCGGGTCGCTTCGATCAGCCTGGCCTTGGCCAGCTGCTTCAGCAGCTTGGATACCGTTGCCGGCGGGAGATGCGAACGGTCGGCGAGTTCCTGCGCGCTGTGCAGCCGCGCCGGGTCGGCCGCGATTGCGGTCATCACGACCGCCGCGTAATCCGTCAGTTTGGCGAGTTTGAGCATAGGCTGTTTATACAGGACTAATTTGGTACGGATTAAATTTTAGACTCTCCGGCCCGTCATAACAAGAAGCTGAGATGGTGGATTCTGTTCAGGCGAGCCGATAACCGATGCCAGACACGCACAAAGCCCGGCTGATCGCGGCGGCGATCGAGCGCCGGCGAGGCCTGTCGATCGACTACGACGGCGGTCAGCGGGTAACTGGGCCGCATACGCCGGGCGCGGATGCGGTGGATCGATGATGGTTTGCGGCCATCAGCTACGCGGCGAGAGCCGCTCCGGCCAGGGCAGTGGCTTGAAGACGTTCACGCCGGCGCACATGCGAGGTCTCGCGACCGGATCGTCAATCCGGGGTATGTCCCTTGAGCGGGTAGTATTCGCGCCACGGCCTCGCCTCGTCGACGACCCGTGCGATCGACGGGCGAGCGAGCAGGCGTGCGCGATAATCCCGAAGCGCCGTGTGAGACTCCGGGATCGGGTAAGCCCAATGCGCGTAGAAGAGCGCCGGCGCCGCCGCGCAGTCAGCGATGCTGAAGACATCGTTCGCCGCCCATTCGCGCCCCGTCATCCAACGGTTCAGCCACGCATAGCTCTTGTCTAAGCTCGCTTTCGCCTCGGCGCCAACATGCGGATCGCGTTTGTCCTCATCGCGCAGGGCGTTGAACACCATCCGCGACTGTGGAGCCATGACGTAATCGTCAAAGACACCGTCCATCTGCCGCGCTTCGATAGCGGCGCGTGGATCGGCCGGGACCATCGGCGGCGCGTTGCCATAATGAAGGTCGAGATACTCGATGATCGCCGCCGATTCGATGACCGTTCGATCGCCGTCAACCAGGACCGGAAATTGACCGGTCGGGCCGAGGCGGCTGACGGCTTCGGCGTTTTCCGGGTGATCGGCGTCGATCATCAGAAATTCGAACGGCAGCTTGCGCTCGTACAGTGCAATGAGCGCCTTCCAGTAGAAGGCGGCGAAAGGGTGGCCATAAATTCGCACCATCGATTTGCTCTCCCGGCGGGTTAAACTGGTTGCTTAGTGCAAGCGGTTTGATCGTACTGAATGCGTTTGCATGCTGCAAGCCAATTGGAGGGACGATGCCGGACGACCATCGCTCGGGGTGCCCGATTAACCTAACGATGGAAGCGCTCGGCGACCGTTGGAGCCTCATTGTCATCCGCGACCTCATGTTCGGAAACCGCCGGTCATTTCGGGATCTGCTTACCCAGTCGGAGGAAGGCATCGCCTCGAATATCCTGTCGGCCCGGCTCAAGCGCCTCCTGTCGCTAGGGCTTCTGAGCAAACAGGACGATCCTCGACACCGCCAAAAGACCATCTACAGCTTGACCGAACCGGCGATCCAGCTGGTGCCGGTGCTCGCCGCGATCGGCGCCTGGGGCCGTCGCCACCTGGAGGTGAGCGAGGCGCTCGCCATCAGGGCGCAGCTCTTGGAGGAGGGCGGTCCGATCCTGTGGGACGCATTCATGGATGACCTTCGTGCAATGCACGTGGAAGATCCAGTGGGTGGCGCCACCGGAACCCGGCGGTCGGGGGTGCTCGACGATTTGACTGAAGCGTTCTTGAAGCTCGCAGGTGGGGACCGCGGGTAGATCGATCGAAGCTACCCGGCCGGGAGACTGCAGCCACGCGTTGCTCGCTCTGTCGCTATGGTTGTGAGCGAACGTCCGCACTTCGGCGAAGTCATTCCGGCAGCAGCGGGCTCGGCGTGCGCGGAGTCGACAGGAGGTCGAAGAACGCGCGCCACTGCGCCCACAGCGGCTCGTCGGGTCCGGTGGTGCGCTGCAGATAGTCCTTGATTACCCGCTCGCCATAGGAGTAATTGATGATGTACGCGCCGTAGGTGTCGAAGAACGTGATCCGCTGCTGCGCGCGCTCCGGCGTCGCCAGGCCGAACGTACGCAGCCAGTCGACGGTTTCTTCCATGCTCGCCGAGCCGTCGCGATAACGCCGGCCGGCTTCGAGTACCGCGGCGCCGCTGGGTTTGGCGGCTTCGCTGATCGCGTCGTAGTTCTCGACTTCGAACGGATCGAAGCCGGCGAGTTCGAACAGCTGGCGCTCCAGCGCGAGCCGGGCGTCCGGGGGAAATGCCATCTGCACGCCGTAGTCGGCGGTGCCTTCGGCGATGAAGGATTGCGGCGAATACAGCGGATACACCGTGAATTCCTTCCAGCCGCGGCCTTTCACCAACTGGTCTTCGAGCAGTACGTTGTAGACATGATGGCCGGGGTAGCCTTCGTGCGAAGCCAGGCCAATTGCGCGCGAAATCGTGATCGGCTGATCGACATTGACCTCGATCTTGCTGACGTAGCCGCCCTGGTACCAGTTGTAGGCGCTCCAGGGCTTGTCGTGCACTAGCGTGAGTTCAAAGCGCTCGCCTTCGGGAAGACGGAAGTACTGCAGAGTCCGGGCACGCGCCGCATTGATCGCGAATGTCATCACCGCTTCGATCCGGTCACGCGGAATCGCGTAGCGCTCGATGTAGCGGTTGTAGCGATCCGACACGCTGCCTTCGCCCGGCGGTAACAGCTTGTCGAGCGCTTTGATCATCGGCGAGAAATCCTCGCGGCCGTAGAACGGCGCGGACACGTCGAACAGCGCCAGCGACTCGTCGTCGAAGCTCGGCTTCCAGTCCTCGAGCATGCGCGCGCGCGCTTCGAGCGCGCCGAGCTGGTTGCGCAGGAAGCGTTTGCGCAGGGCCCACAGCTCCGGCGGCACGTTCGGATCCACCGGCGCGGTCTCGATGTCCTTGACCAGGCGGGCGTTGAAATTGCGGATCGCCAGCAGCGAGCGCTTCTCCTTCTTCTCGGAGTCGCGCCAAGCGGCGGGGCCGTAGTAGGCATCGACATAGTTCGGGTCGTGCTCGCCCATCGCGATCACCTGGCGCACGTAACCTTCGGCGATTTTGTCCATGCTCAGCTGCGGTGGTGGGACTGCTTTATGCGGGCCCGAGGTGGTGCAGGCGCTGAGCGCCGCGATGGAAAGCGCTGTGGTCAGCGCGGCAAACCGATAGTTCAAGCTTGAGCCCTCCTCAAGGCGGCAATTCGATGCTCAGCGTTCCCGGCCGCGAAAGCGCGGTGAAATGACGGACATTGAGCGTATACAGAATGCTGGCCTTGGCTTTCCGGGCCACGGCCAGATGAAGAAAATCGTATAACGCGCCACCACGCACGCCGGCTGCTGAAGTCTTGCCGATCGCCGCCAGCAATTCACGCGAAGTCAGGTCGACGGATTTGAGTCGCGGCGCCAGCGAACTTTGAATCAGCTCAGTGGCCAGCGCCGGCGGAACACGCAGCCCGAGTTTGCCGCCGGTCAGCGTTGCGAAGGTTTCCGCCAGCGCGTGGCTCCAGATGCACGCCGATTTGCGCGCGAGCAAGCGCAGACAGGCTTCGTGATGGGTTTCGTCCTCCACCAGGGCCGCGACCAGTACCGAGGAGTCCAGCAGCACGATGCTGCCAGGGGTCACCGGCGTGTGCCCCGGGCTTCTTGGTCACCGCGCTCGGCTGCGACAGCGGCGGCGGCATCGACCGGCTTGCCGGTCGCGGCGAGTACCATCAAGCCGGATTTCCTCACCACGGCCGGTTGTTCCTCGTCGGAAACCGGGATCAGCTCCAAATGACCGGCGACGACAGAGGCCTGCAAGCGGGCGCCGCCCTGGAGATTGAGCCGCTGGCGGATCGCCTTGGGCAGTACCAGGCGTCCGCTGGCATCCATGGAAATGGTCGTCGTCATGGCTGAATTTCTACCATGAAGTCCGCCATGAAACCAGCCGCGGGGTCGTTTCGTCCGCCCGTTCCTCCCGAGTAGCCGCAACGCGGCGTATCGAGGGACGCATTGAAGCTCGACGCGATCCCTCGATACGTCCCCTGCGGGGACTACTCGGGAGGAACGGAGGGAACGGAAGCGGCGAGCACAAAAAAGGGGCGGCTTTCGCCGCCCCCTTTCACTGCATCGACAGCCTGCGCTTACGCGGCGGCCATCTGACGCAGCATGTACTGCAGCACGCCGCCGTGAGCGTAGTACTCCCACTCCTTCGGCGTGTTGATGCGGACCTTGGCCTTGAAGCTGACGGTTTTGCCGTCGGCTTTCTTGGCGGTCACGTCGAGGCTGGTCGCACCGGCTTTCAGGCCGGCGAAATCGAACACTTCGGTACCGTCCAGGCCCAGGCTGGCGGCGGATTCGCCATCGACGAAGTTCAGCGGCAGTACGCCCATGCCGACCAGGTTCGAACGGTGGATACGCTCGAAGCTCTCGGAGATCACCGCCTTGACTCCGAGCAGGATCGTGCCCTTGGCCGCCCAGTCGCGCGAGGAGCCGGTGCCGTATTCCTTGCCGGCCAGCACGACAAGCGGGACATTTTCGGCCTTGTACTTCATCGCCACGTCGTAGATCGACTCGACCGGGCCGATGGCGCCGTTTATATGCTTGGACACGCCGCCTTCAACACCCGGCGTCATCGCGTTCTTGATGCGGGTGTTGGCGAAAGTGCCGCGCATCATGATTTCGTGGTTGCCGCGTCGGCTGCCGAAGCTGTTGAAATCGGCCTTGGCGACGCCGTGCTCTTCCAGGAACTTGCCCGCGGGGCCGTCCTTCTTGATGTCGCCGGCCGGGCTGATGTGGTCGGTGGTGATCGAGTCGCCGAGCACCGCGAGCACGCGCGCGCCGCCGATAGCCTTGATGCCCGGCGGGGTCATCGTCATGCCGTCGAAGTACGGCGGGTTGGCGATGTAGGTGCTCTTGCTATCCCAGGGATAGGTTTCCGACTTGCTGATCTTGATCGCCTGCCAGCGCGCGTCGCCCTTCAGCACGTCGCCGTAGCTGGCCTTGAACAGGTCGGCGGTGACGGCCTTGGTGACGAGGTCCGAGATCTCCTTGTTGGTCGGCCAGATGTCCTTCAGGAACACGTCCTTGCCATCCTTGCTCTTGCCGATCGGCTCGGAACTCAGATCCAGGTCGGTGGTACCGGCGATCGCGTAGGCGACGACCAGCGGCGGCGAGGCGAGGTAGTTCATGCGCACGTCCTGGTGGACGCGGCCTTCGAAGTTGCGGTTGCCGGACAGCACGGCCGACACGCTCAGCTTGTTGTCGACGATGGCCTTGTCGATCGGCTCGTTCAGCGGGCCGGAGTTGCCGATGCAGGTCGTGCAGCCGTAAGCGACGATGTTGAAGCCCAGGTATTCCAGGTCCTCGATCAGGCCGGCCTTGTTCAGGTACTCGGTGACCGCCTTGGAGCCCGGCGCCAGCGAGGTCTTGACCCAGGGCTGGCTCTTCAGGCCTAGCGCGCGGGCTTTCTTCGCCAGCAGGCCGGCGCCGATCAGCACGCTCGGGTTGCTGGTGTTGGTGCAGGAGGTGATCGCCGCGATCACGACCGCACCGTCCTTCAGCTGATAGGTCTGGCCCATGTCGGTGACGGTGGCCGGGCCGGCGGACGGGCGCATCTTCTGCTCGCCCTCGAAAGCTTTTTTGTAGTTGGCCTTGACGTCAGTCAGCAGCACGCGGTCCTGCGGGCGCTTCGGGCCGGCCATCGACGGCTGGATCGTGGCGAGGTCGAGGTGCAGCACGTCGGTGTATTCGGCTTCGGGCGCATCCGGCGTCCACCACATGCCCTGGGCCTTGGCGTAGGTCTCGACGACGGCGATCTGATCTTCCGAGCGGCCGGTCAGGCGCAGGTAGCTCAGCGTCTCGTTGTCGATCGGGAAGATGCCGCAGGTGGCACCGTATTCCGGCGCCATGTTGCCGATGGTGTTGCGGTCGCTCGCGGACAGGTTCGCGAGGCCCGGGCCGAAGAATTCGACGAACTTCTCGACCACGCCACGCTTGCGCAGCGTCTCGGTCACGGTCAGCACCAGGTCGGTGGCGGTGGCGCCTTCGGCCAGCTTGCCGGTGACGCGGACGCCGATCACTTCCGGCATCAGCATCGACGAGGGCTGGCCGAGCATCGCGGCTTCGGCTTCGATACCGCCGACGCCCCAGCCGAGCACGCCGATGCCATTGACCATTGTGGTGTGGCTGTCGGTGCCGAAGCAGCTGTCCGGGTACAGCATGCCGTTTTCGTTTTCGAACACGACGCGAGCGAGGTATTCGATGTTGACCTGGTGGACGATGCCGGTATCGGGCGGCACGGCCTTGAAGTTCTTCAGCGCTTCCTGACCCCAGCGCAGGAAGGTGTAGCGTTCTTCGTTGCGCTGAAATTCGACCTTGGCGTTGAGGTCGAGCGCTTCCTTGGTGCCGTAGTGATCGATCATTACCGAGTGGTCGATGACCAGTTCAACCGGGCACAGCGGGTTGACCTTGCCCATGTCGCCGCCGAGATTCTTCATCGCGTCGCGCATTGCCGCGAGGTCGACCACGCAGGGCACGCCGGTGAAGTCCTGCAGGATCACGCGGGCCGGCGTGAAGTCGATGTCCTTGGTCGGCAGGTTCTTGAAATCCGCGCCGGCCAGGGCTTCGATGGTTTCCTTGGTGACGTTGGCGCCGTCCTCAAAGCGGAGCAGGTTCTCGAGCAGAACCTTGTAGGAGTAGGGCAGACGGGACAGCTTGTACTTCGGCTCCAGCGCTTTCAGGTTGAAATACTGGTAGTTCTTGGCGCCGACCGTAAGGGTGGCTTTGGACTTGAAGCTGTCCGTCATGGCTCGAAATCTCCGGGAGGAAGTGGCTAGCGGTTGCAGCGATCACACGTGACGCGGGCAGGGCGCGCATCGGGCGAAACAGTGCCGAATTGGGCGCCGAATTGGCACGGAATTATAGCGGATGCGCACTCCCGACGCCTGCAGGAAACGGGCTTTGTTGGCCCCGATTCGGATAAAACCAGAAGCGAATCGGCTCAGGCAGCAACGGTCCGCCCCCGGCTGGCCGGCGTGATCCGCGCATCTTTCACCGCGTTGGCCTGGGTCTCGGTGATCTCGAACAGATAGCCGTCGATCTCAACCTGCCGCCCTGGCTGCGGGATCTGTTCGAGCCGTTCCATGACCAGGCCATTGACGGTCTTGGGACCATCCAGTGGCAGTTTCCAGCCGAGGCTGCGGTTGAGGCTGCGCAAGGTCACCGAGCCGCTGACGCGATAGCTGCCGTCGGCCTCGGCGTAGAAGTTCTTCACGCGCAGGCTGGGGTCGGTGGTGAACTCGCCAACCACTTCCTCGAGGATGTCGTCGAGCGTGACCAGGCCGCGGATGTCGCCGTATTCATCGACGACGAAGCCCATGCGGCGGCGCTGGTTCTGAAAGTTCAGCAACTGCTGGTTAAGCGGCGTGCCTTCCGGAATGTAGTAGGGCTCGCGCACGTATTCCATCAGCGTATCGGCGTCGAGGCGGCTCTCGGCAGCCAGGCGCATCAGCCGGCGCAAATGCACCACGCCGAGCAACTCGTCGATCGACCCGCGAAACACCGGCAGCCGCGTGTGCTGAGACTCGATGATCTGGTTGCGCACTTCGTCCCAGGGCTCGGAGACGTCGACGCCGATGATCTCGTTGCGCGGCACCATGATGTCCTCGACGGTGCTGTGCTCCAGGTCGAGGATCGACAGCAGCATCTTCTGGTGGCGTTGCGGGATCATCGCGCCGGCCTCGGCGACGACGGTGCGCAGTTCCTCGGCCGACAGCGAGTGCTGGGCCGCGTCCTCGGGCGACACGCCGAACAGACGCAGTATCCGGTTGCCGATGATGTTGACCAGGTCGACCAGCCAGCCCATCGCGCGCAGCAGCGGCCAGTAAACGAAGGCGGCCCGCAGCGCGACACGTTCCGGATGCAGTGCACCCAGGGTTTTGGGCATCGACTCGGAGAAGATGAAGATCAGCAGCGCGGTTGCGACCGTGGCAATCACCACCGCGGTTTCAGGATCGCCGGTCAGACGCAGCGCTATCGCCACCAGCAGCATCGGGATCAGCGCCTGCACGATGTTGTTCATCAGCAGGATCAGGCCGATCAGCCGGTCGGGACGCCGCAGCAGATCCTGGGCCATCCTGGCGCCGCGTTCGCCCTGCTGTGCACGGTGGCGCAGGCGATAGCGGTTCAGCGTCATCAAGCCGGTCTCGGAGCCGGAGAAAAAACCCGACAACAGCAGGCACGCGATGAGCGCGGCCACCAAAACTGCTAGGGGAATATCGTTCAAGCGCCGTGCGATCGTCCGTGAAGGCTAATCTAGTTACTGAATCTGGTCTGAAGCTGTCAACCGGCGGCCCGCCCTGACGGCTTTAAGTTCCGGTCCAAAGCCAATGTTTCTGCAGAATTTGTTCCAGGATAATCTTGGTGCCGAAATAGGCGAGAATCAGCAGCCCGTAGCCGGACAGCGCCCAGCGGATCGCAATCCGGCCACGCCAGCCGTAACGCCAGCGGCCCCACAGCAGCACGCCGAATACCATCCAGGCGATGATCGACAGGATCGTCTTGTGGGCAAGGTGCTGGGCCAGCCAGTCTTCGATGAACCAGAGCCCGGTGAACAGGGTCAGCGACAGCAGCGCAAAGCCGACCGCGACCATCTGGAACAGCAGGCGCTCCATCAGTTGCAGTGGCGGCAGGTGGCCGGTACGCGAGGCGATAGCGTGATTGCGCAACAGCCGCTCCTGAATGGCCAGCGCGACCGCCTGCACCGCGGCCAGGGTGAGAACGCCGGCAGCCAGCAGCGAGATCAGGATGTGCAGGCTGACTTTCCAGCTCAGAACATCGACATCGTTGACCGGCGAGGGCCAGAACGCGGCACAGGCGGCGAACAGGCCTGCCAACGGATAGATCAACAGGCCATTGACCGACACCGGCTCGCGCCAGCTGAATGCCCACAGCAGCAGCGCCGACTGCCAGGCAAACAGCGACAGCGCTTCGGTCACGCCGATGTGCAGGCCGCCGCCGTGCCACAGCTGGCCGGACAAGGCGGCGGTGTGCAGGATCAGGGCGGCAGCGACCGCCCAGGACAGCCATCGGTTGCCGCGCCAGGCGAGAAACCCGGCAAGGGCATACAGACCAGCGGCAAGGACCGTCAGCGCAAGGATGAGGGAAGATGACATGACGCGAGAATACCGGTTTTCGCTCGATTGCCGGGGTCGATCCGCATCTGCCCGAGGCGCGCCGGGCCTGCTAGCATCCCCGGTTATATCGGGCCGCACGACAGACGAATGCGTATCCAAGTGTTGGGGTGCAGCGGTGGAGTGGGGCCCGATCTGCGGACCACCAGTCTGCTGATCGATGACCACATCCTGATCGATGCCGGCTCCGGCGTCGGCGACCTGTCGCTGGCCGAGATGGGCCGCATCAAGCAGATCTACCTGACGCACTCGCATCTTGACCACATCTGCGGCCTGGCGTTCATGGCCGACAACCTGTTCGATCTGGTCGAAGACCCGATCGTGGTGCACGCACTGCCGGCGACGATCGATGCCTTGCGCAGGCACATCTTCAACTGGGTGATCTGGCCGGACTTCACGGAGCTGCCCAATACACAGAACCCGATCATGCAGTTCAAGCCGATCCAGCCGCTGCAGGCCGAGATCGCGCCAGGGCCACTGCAGATCACGCCGTTCCCGGTCAATCACACGGTGCCGGCGGTCGGTTACAGCGTGCTCGGCGACAGCGGCGTGTTCGCGTTCAGCGGCGACACCGCGGCCAGCGACAGCTTGTGGGCGCATCTGAACGGCCTGCCGCGGCTGGACAAGCTGATGATCGAGATCGCGTTCCCGAACGAGCAGGCCGAGATCGGTTCGACTTCCCGGCATTTCACTCCCGATTCGCTGGGCCGTGAACTCGCCAAGCTGCGCCATCGGCCGCAGCTGCTGCTGACCCATCACAAGCCCGGCAGCGAGGTGGTGATCGCGAGCCAGTGCATCCGGGCGCTCGAGGGCTGGGACTATCACCACCTGCGACGCGGCGACCTGATCGAAATTTGAGCTCCTGACGAGGATCATCCACACGGTCGAGGAAGCGGGCGGGGCTCGCGTACACTCTCGCACCGTCATATAAGGCAGCAACGTGTTCGAGAACCTGACCTCCCGCCTGACCCGCGTCCTCGATTCGATCCGCGGGCAGGGCCGCCTCACCGAAGAGCAGATCACCGCCGCCGCGCGCGAACTGCGCATGGCGCTGCTGGAAGCCGACGTCGCGCTGCCGGTGATCAAGGACTTCATCGACAAGGTCAAGGAGCGCGCGCTCGGCGCCGAGATCACGCAGTCGCTGACGCCGGGACAGGCGTTTTTACGGGTGGTGCAGTCGGAGCTGACCGCGACGCTCGGCGGAACCGCCGAGCCGCTGAATCTGCGCGCGCAGCCTCCGGCGGTGATCCTGATGGCCGGCCTGCAGGGCTCGGGCAAGACCACGACCACCGGCAAGCTGGCGCGGCGTCTTAAAGAGGACGAGAAAAAGAACGTCATCGTCGTATCCTGCGACGTGTATCGCCCGGCCGCGATCGAGCAGCTGCGCATCGTCGCCGCCGCTGTCGGCGTCGAATTCTTCCCGTCCGAAGTTGGACAATCTCCGGTCGCGATCGCCGCCGCCGCGCTGGCGCATGCGCGCAAGCAATACGCGGATGTACTGATCGTCGACACTGCCGGCCGCACCAGCATCGATCAGGCGATGATGGCCGAGATCGCCGAGTTGCATGCGGCGCTCAACCCGGTCGAAACCCTGTTCGTGGTCGACTCGATGACCGGCCAGGACGCGGCGAAAACCGCACGCGCGTTCGCCGACGCGCTGCCGCTGACCGGCGTGATCCTGACCAAGATCGACGGCGACTCGCGCGGCGGCGCGGCGCTGTCGGTGCGTCATGTCACCGGCCGCCCGATCAAATTCCTCGGCGTCGGCGAGAAGTCCGACAAGCTCGAAGTGTTCCATCCGGACCGCATCGCCAACCGCATCATCGGTCAGGGCGACATGCTGAGCCTGATCGAGGAGACCGCGAAGAAGGTCGATCAGGAGAAGGCTGCCAAGCTTGCCAACAAGCTCAAGAACAAGAAGAGCTTCGACCTCGAGGATTTCCGCGAGCAGATGCAGCAGGTGCAGAGCATGGGCAGCATGGAGTCTCTGCTCGAGAAGCTGCCCGGCGGTGCGCAGATCCAGGCGCAGATGAAGAACGTCAACACGGCCAAGGAAATGGGCAAGGTCGTCGCGATCATCAACTCGATGACGCCGCAGGAGCGCAAGCATCCCGATCTGATCAAGGCCTCGCGCAAGCGCCGCATCGCCGCCGGCAGCGGCGTGCAGGTGCAGGACGTCAACAAGCTGATGCGCCAGTTCGAGACCACCCGCGACATGATGAAGAAAGTCATGAGCGGCGGCATGGCGAAGATGATGCGCGGCCTGGCCGGGCGTCTGCCGCCGGGCATGATGCCGCGGCGCTAGTGCTTAGCACTAGCCCACTCGGAACCACACTCCGCCATATGCCGCTTTCTTCGTTCGCCGTTTCATTCCGTGTTCGCTGCGCGGCCTTGCTTGTGATGGGCCTGGCCATCAGCACCCGCTCGTCGGCGGCAGCGCCTTTCGTCGTCGGCATCGGCGACCAGGCGCCGGAAGCGGCGGGCATCGTGCTGCAGGGTCCGGCCGGCACCAAGCTGACCCAGCTGCGCGGCAAGGTCGTGCTGGTGGATTTCTGGGCGTCTTACTGCGGGCCCTGCCTGGAGTCGATGCCCGAGCTCAACCGGATGCGCGACGAGCTGTTCCGCGAAGGCTACGGGCAGGATTTCGAGATCCTGTCGGTGGCCACCGACAACGAGGTTGCCAAATCGCGGCGCTTCCTGGAGCGGGTCAAGGTTGATTTCCCGGTGGTCGCGGATCAGATCGGCATCTCGGTCCAGACCTATAAATTGTGGAGGCTGCCTTCGGCCTATCTTGTCGACCGCAACGGCCGCGTCCGCATGATCTACGCCGGCTACGGCAGCGGGTACACGGCCGAAGTCAAAGAGCGCATTCTGGCCCTGCTGACCCAGCCCCGATAACCCCGGCGATCGCATCCGGGGAGCGGCTGGCGATCTCTTTGTGTTATTAGCTTCACATTTGCGCAATAGCGGCTACAATACGCGCCCTTTGACGGCCCGGACCCGGGTTGTCGGCACGATTGACACGATGTTCAAGAGGTTGGATTCGGCATGGTAAAGATTCGTTTGGCTCGCGGTGGCGCCAAGAAGCGCCCGTTCTACCACGTGGTGGCGACCGAGAGCCGCAGCTCCCGCGACGGCCGTTTCATCGAGCGCCTGGGTTATTACAACCCGAGCGCCAAGGGTGGCGAGCAGAAGCTGGTTCTGGACGTGGCCCGCGTCGAGCACTGGACCAAGAATGGCGCGCAGGTGTCTGAGCGCGTTGCCTTTCTGGTCAAGACTGCGCCGACGGCGGTTGCGGCAGCCTAAGGGCTTACGTCGTGCAGCGGCTGGGAGAGCGGCTCGTTCTCGGCCGCATTGCCGGCGTGTTTGGAGTTCGCGGTTGGGTGAAGTTGCGTTCTCACACCCGGCCGATCGAGAACCTGCTGGACTATCCGCGCTGGTGGCTGGTCCACGAGGGCCGGGAGTTCCCGGCAACGATGATCGAAGGCCGGATGCATGGAGATGGTCTGGTCGCCCAGATCAGCGACGAGCACGGCAAGCCGATCGATGATCGGGATGTTGCCGCCGCACTGATCGGGGCCGAGATTCATGTGGCGCGCCACGAGTTGCCAGAACCGGAAGAGGGCCAGTATTACTGGTTCGATCTGGTGGGTCTGAAGGTCAGGAATATCGAAGAGGTCGATCTCGGTGAGGTCGATAGCGTGACCAGCAACGGTGCCCAGGATGTGTTGGTGATCAAGCAGGGCGAAGTCGAAAGGCTGATCCCGTTTGTCAAAGGGCCGATCATCCAGGCGGTCGATCTGGAGCAGGGTCTGATCGTTGCCGATTGGCAACCGGATTTCTGAAGTGAAGATTGAAGTACTGACGCTGTTTCCGGATTTGGTGGAACAGGTCGGAATGTTCGGCATGCCGAGGGTGGCCGTCGAACAAGGTGTGCTGCAACTGTCGACGAGACAGCTGCGCGATTACAGCGGGAACCGCTGGCGTCGTGTCGATGAGCGCACTTACGGAGGCGGGCCCGGCATGGTGATCCAGGCCGAGCCGCTGACGCAGGCGATCGATGCAGCCAAGGCTGCGATCGGGCCAGAGGCAAAGGTGGTGAGCCTGTCGCCGCAGGGCGAGCGCTACGACCAGAGCTGGGCGGAGCGTTTGAGCCACGAGCCGGGGCTGATCCTGGTTTGCGGAAGATACGAAGGGATCGACGAGCGGCTGATGCCGCAGATCGATCTGGAGCTGTCGGTGGGTGATTACGTGCTCAGCGGCGGCGAACTGGCAGCGATGCTGCTGGTCGACAGCGTCGCGCGGCTGTTGCCGGGCGTGCTGGGACATGAGCAGTCGGCGTCCAGCGATTCGTTTTCGGACGGGCTGCTCGATCACCCGCACTATTCGCGGCCGGAAGTCTGGCGCGAGCAGTCGGTGCCGGAAGTTTTGATGAGCGGCGATCACGCGGCGATTCGTCGCTGGCGCCGTAAACAGGGTTTGGAGCGGACGCTGCTGCGCCGGCCGGATCTGCTGGATTCACTGAAGTTGGATGCGGAACAGATCAAACTGCTCCGTGAAATCATTACCGAGCAGTTGCACGAGCAGGAAGATAGAACATGAGCATGAGCAAGATCATCCAGGCGATCGACGCCGAGCAGATGAGCAAGAAGATCCCGGCCTTCAATCCGGGCGACACGATCGAAGTCAAGGTCAAGGTCAAGGAAGGCGACCGCGAGCGTCTGCAGGCTTTTGAAGGCGTCGTGATCGCCAAGCGTTCGCGCGGCATCAACTCCGCGTTCACGGTTCGCAAGATCTCGCACGGCGAAGGCGTGGAACGCGTGTTCCAGACCTACAGCCCGCAAGTTGCCGAAATCTCAGTGAAGCGCCGCGGCGACGTCGTCCGCGCCAAGCTGTACTACCTGCGCAATCTGCAGGGCCGTGCTGCTCGCATCAAGGAAAAGTTGGGCTGAGCTTTGTTGAGCTGTGTCCTCCTACGCGGCGCGCGCCGTGCAGGATGCTCGCTTGACTGATGCGCTGAGCCGCTGAGCTTGGCGGGCTTGCGCCCGCCGGTTCTCGAAATAGCCCGCACGGCTGCCGCCGGCGGGCTTTTTTGTTGCTACTGTCCCGATCGCCAGCGTTCAGACCGGAGGATCGCCGCCATGCAAATGTTTCGCTGCCTGCACCGGGCCGTGCTCCTGGCCGTGGTGGTATTGCTGGCCGGTTGCGAGCGCGAGTCGGACGTGACTCGCTACCAGGGCTATGTCGAAGGCGATTACCTGCGCATCGCGCCGGCGATCGGTGGACGCATGGACCGGCTGAATGTCGAGCGCGGCGCGCAGATCCAGGCCGGTGCACCGCTGTATGCGCTGGATGCGGTCGCTGAACTGGCCGCGCTGGACGAGTCGCAGGCGCGGCTGTCCGCGGCGCGCGCACGGTTGGCGGACATCGAAAAGGGGCAGCGGCCGGACGAGCTGGACGTGACCCGCGCCCAGCTCGATCAGGCCCGCGCGCAGCGCGAGCTTTCCGCGGCGCAGCTGCAGCGGCAGCGCAAGCTGCGCGAGCAGCAGGTGATCAGTCAGGACCAGTTCGATCAGGCGGCCACCCAGCATCAGCACGACCGCGCAAGGGTCGCTGAACTCGAGGCGCAGCTGCGCACGGGTGGGCTCGCCGGCCGCGCCGACGCGCTGCAGGCGGCGCGCGACGAGGCCGAGGCCGCAGCGGCGGTGGCCGCGCAGAATCAATGGAAGCTCGATCAGAAAACCCAGCTAGCGCCTGCGGCCGGCAGCGTCGAGGATGTCTACTACCGTCCCGGCGAATGGGTGGCTGCCGGCGCACCGGTGATTTCGCTACTGCCGCCGCAGAACCGGAAGCTGCGCTTCTTCGTGCCCGAGGCCGACCTCGGCAGTCTGAACATCGGCCAGCCAATGACGGCACGCTGCGATGGCTGCGCAGCGCCGATCGCGGCGCGCATCGCCTTCATCGCCAGCAGCGCCGAGTACACGCCGCCGGTGCTCTACAGCCAGCAGCAGCGGGCGCGCATGGTGTTCCTGGTCGAGGCGGTGGTCGCGCCGGAAGTCGCGGCCGGCCTGCATCCCGGCCAGCCGGTGGATATTGAGCTGGCGCGGTGAGCGATCGGGTCATCGACGTCGAGGGTGTCAGCAAATCCTTTGGCGCCAAGCGCGTCGTCGACAAGCTGAGCCTGCAAGTCCAGCGCGGCGAGATTTTCGGGTTTCTGGGCCCCAACGGCAGTGGCAAGACCACCTCGATCCGCATGCTCTGCGGCCTGCTGACGCCGGATGAAGGCCAGGGAACCTGCCTCGGCTACGACATCCGCACGCAGTCGGCCGCGATCAAGAGCGAGGTCGGCTACATGACCCAGCGCTTCAGCTTCTACGAGGATCTGTCGATCCGCGAGAACCTGGAGTTCGTCGCCAGCATCTATCAGCTGGTCAACACCCGCGAGGCCGTGGACGCGGCATTGCAGAACCTCGGCCTGCAGGACCGCCAGCGGCAACTGGCCGGTGCGCTATCCGGCGGCTGGAAGCAGCGCATGGCGCTGGCCGCCTGCCTGCTGCACCGGCCGAAACTGCTGCTGCTAGACGAGCCCACCGCCGGCGTCGACCCCAAAGCGCGTCGTGATTTCTGGGCCGAGCTGCATCGGCTCGCTGCCGAGGGCATTACCGTGCTGGTGTCCACGCACTATATGGACGAGGCCGAGCGCTGCACGCGGCTGGCCTACATCGCCTACGGCAAGCTGCTGGTCCAGGGCACGCCGGAGGAGCTGGTCGCCGGCTCCGGCCTGAGCAACTGGACCGTCACCGGTAATGGGCTCGCCGAATTGCAGAACGAGCTGGCGCACACGGCCGCGGCGGAACAGGTGGTGCCTTTCGGCAGCTCGCTGCATGTCAGCGGCACTGACGGCGCGGCGCTGGAGCACGCGCTGCAGCCTTATTTCGCGCGATCCGGCATTCGCTGGGAGCGCGGCGATGTGCGGCTGGAGGACGTCTTCATCCACCTGATGCGCGACACCGCGGATGCGCCGCCATGAACGGCTTCTCCTGGCGACGCCTGCGGGCGATGGTGCGCAAGGAATTCGTGCAGGTGAGCCGCGACCGGCTGACTTTCGCGATGATGATCGGCGTTCCGATGATACAGCTGGCGCTGTTCGGCTTTGCCATCAACTCCGATCCCAAGCACCTGCCGACCGCGGTGCTCGGCGCCGAGCAGACCGAGTTCACACGCAGCCTGGTGGCGGCGGTGCGCGCCAGCGGCTATTTCGACATTCGTGCGACACCGGCGAGCGCCGACGAGGCTTTCGAGCTGTTGCATCGCGGCGACGTGCAGTTCGTCATCGCGATTCCGCCTGACTTTTCGCAGCGTCTGGTGCGCGGCGAGACACCGGCCGTGCTGCTGGAGGCAGACGCCTCCGACCCGGCTGCGACCGGCAACGCGGTGGCTGCGTTATCGGTTCTGACCTCCGGCGCGCTACGCCACGATCTGAAAGGTGTGCTGGCGCCGCAGCAGGCGGCCGCGCCTTTCGAGTGGCGCATCCACCGCCGCTACAACCCGGATGGCATCACCCAGTACAACATCGTGCCCGGCCTGATGGGCGTGATCCTGACGATGACGATGATCATGATGACGGCGCTGGCGATGACCCGCGAGCTGGAGCGCGGCACCATGGAAAACCTGCTGGCGATGCCACTGCGCCCGGCCGAGATCATGATCGGCAAGATCCTGCCCTACGTGCTGGTCGGCTACGTGCAGGTGGCGGTGACCCTGCTCGGCGGCCATTTTATTTTCGGCGTGCCGATGGTCGGCAGCCTGTGGCTGCTGCTGGCCTGCGTGCTGGTGTTCATCGTCGCCAACCTTACCGTCGGCATCACCTTCTCCAGCCTGGCGCGCAACCAGACCCAGGCGATGCAGATGAGCTTCTTTTTCTTTCTGCCCTCGATCCTGCTGTCGGGCTTCATGTTCCCGTATCGCGGCATGCCGGTCTGGGCGCAATGGCTGGGCGAGCTGCTGCCGCTGACGCATTTCCTCAGGCTGGTGCGCGGCATTCTGCTCAAAGGTTATGGCGCCGGCGAAGCCTGGCCGCACCTGTGGCCACTGCTGCTGTTCATCATCGTGGTGATGACGGTTGGGCTGCAGCGCTTCCGTCGTACGCTGGATTGAGCCGAACAGGCCTAGGCCGAGTGTCCGTAGGGCGGGTCATGACCCGCCGTCTTTCTGTCTGAGTGTGTCAAAACGGCGGGTCATGACCCGCCCTACGGCTCCCTGCCCCTTGAAAAGCCAATGTATGGCCGCACAAGCAGCTCAGCCTTTACCAACGCAAACCAACCGAAGCCATGACTGCCGAACGCCACGAATTCCAGACCGAGACGCGCTCGCTGCTGCGTCTGATGATCCACTCGTTGTACTCGAACAAGGAAATCTTCCTGCGCGAGCTGATCAGCAATGCCAGCGACGCCTGCGACAAGCTGCGCTTCGCCGCGATCCAGAAGCCGGAGCTGCTGGGCGAGGCTGAACTGGCGGTCGAGCTGCAGATCGACAAGTTCACCGGCACGCTGACG
The DNA here is from genome assembly GCF_028291725.1 of Hydrocarboniphaga sp. Taxonomy (GTDB): domain Bacteria; phylum Pseudomonadota; class Gammaproteobacteria; order Nevskiales; family Nevskiaceae; genus Hydrocarboniphaga. The sequence continues at coordinate 62,447 of NZ_JAQGNT010000084.1, forward strand.
ATCCGCGACAACGGCATCGGCATGTCGCGCGAAGACGTGATCGACAACCTCGGCACCATCGCCCGCTCCGGCACCAAAAAATTCATGGAATCGCTGTCCGGCGACCAGGCCAAGGACGCCCAGCTGATCGGCCAGTTCGGCGTCGGTTTCTACTCGGCCTTCATCGTCGCCGACCGCGTCACCGTGAAGACCAAGCGTGCGGATGTCGACGAGTCGGTGATCTGGGAGTCGAGCGGCGAAGGCGACTACAGCATCGAGGCCGGTAGCAAGCAGGACCGCGGCACCGAAGTGACGCTGCATCTGCGCGAGGACGAGAAGGAATTCCTGGAAGAAAGCCGGCTGCTGGAAATCGTGCGCCGCTATTCGGACCACATCGGCCTGCCGATCAAGCTGCGCCGCGCCGAAGGCGAGCCGGAGGCGATCAACCAGGCGCGCGCGCTGTGGACGCGGCCGAAGTCCGAAATCTCCGAGGACGACTACAAGAGTTTCTACGAGCACCTGAGCCACGACTACGAGCCGCCGCTGGCCTGGACGCACCAGAAAGTCGAAGGCAACCTCGAATACACCTCGCTGCTGTACATCCCGCAGCGCGCGCCCTTTGATCTCTGGGATCGCGAGCAGCAGCGCGGCGTCAAGCTGTATGTGAAGCGCGTCTTCATCATGGATCGCGCGGCCGAGTTGCTGCCGCCTTACTTACGCTTCGTGCGCGGCCTGGTCGACACTGCCGATCTGCCGCTGAACGTGTCGCGCGAAATCCTGCAGGGCAATCGCACCGTCGACAAGATCCGCGCGGCGCTGGTCAAGCGCGTGCTCGATCTGCTCGACGATCTCGCCGCGAACAAGCCCGAGGACTTCAAGACCTTCTGGACGCAGTTCGGCAAGGTGCTGAAGGAAGGCGTCGTCGAGGACAACGCAAATCGCGAGCGCATCGCCAAGCTGCTGCGCTTTGCCAGCACCACCACGCCCGACGCGCAGAGCGTGTCGCTGGACGAGTACGTCGCGCGCATGCCGGCCGGCCAGGAAAAGATTCTGTATCTGACCGGCGAATCATCGAGCGCACTGCGCAACAGCCCGCATCTGGAAGGCTTCCGCAAGGTCGGCTACGAGGTGCTGCTGCTGTCGGATCGCATCGACGAATGGGTCGTCGGCCATCTGACCGAATTCCAGAACAAGAAGCTCGAATCCGCGGCGCGTGGCGATGCGGAAGCGGCCGGCAAGATCGAGACTTTCGACAAGGCCAGGCATGAAGCCGACTTCAAGACCGTGCTCGAACTGCTGCCGAAGGCGCTGAACTCGCGCATCGCCAGCGCGCGCGTGTCGGCGCGTCTGACCGAGTCGCCGTCCTGCCTGGTCGCACCGGAGCACGGCCTATCGCGTCAGCTGCTAGAAATCCTGAAGCAGTCGGGTGAAAGCGCGCCCGATGTCAAGCCGATTCTGGAGCTGAACCCCGAGCATCCGCTGGTCGAGCGCCTGAAGGAAACCTCCGGCGACGAGGCCGCGTTCGCCGATCTCGCCGAGATTCTGTACGGCCAGGCGGTGCTTGCCGAAGGCGGCCAGCTCGAAGACCCGGCGGGTTTCGTCAAGCGTCTGAACAAGCTGATACTGGGGCAGGGAGCCAGCAAGATCCTGCTCGGCTGATTCCATAGGGCGGGCCGCGGCCCGCCCTATGGAATCACGCGCACGACATCGACGAAGCGCTTGGTCCATGAGGGGTCGTCGACGCTGGCGACCAATACCATCCTGCCATTAGCTGGCGCGTGAACTGCCTGGCCTTCGCCGAGGTAGATCGCGACATGATCAACGCGTAGGCTGCGATTGAAATGGTAAAACAGCAGATCGCCGGGCTGTGCGTCTTCGAGCGAGATGATCTTGCCGAAAGCGTGCTGCTCGCTGGTCGAGCGCGGAATTTCGACGCCCGACTGGGCGTAGACGTAACGCGCGAGCCCGCTGCAATCGAAGCCTTCCGGCGTGGTGCCGCCGTAGCGATACGGCCGCCCGATCTGGCCTAGTGCTTCAAGCACGATCTCGCGGCGGGTTTCGCTGATTTCGGCCGGTGGCGGCCGGTGCCCGAAGTTTGCGCAGCCGCTCAGCAGCAGCAGTGACAACAGCAGCGACGACAGCCGTCGGCGGAGTGGCAAAACCCTATACTACCGGCGGCTGGCTGCGCACCATCGAGGCACGTTGTGCAAACCCGGTGTACCAGTTGGCCAGCGCCTCGTGCGACTTGCGCCATTCCAGATACGGCATGCGCAAATCCAGGTAGCCGAGTGCGACGCCGACGCTGATCTCGACCACGCTCGGCGCCTCGGGCTCGAAGCCCGGGGTCTCGTTATTTAACAACTCCAGCGCGCGCGCGATCAGCGCCGCCTGCCGATCGAGGTGCACGGTGTAGACGATGCTCTCGGGGCGCCGTTTTTCCATCACCGTTGCCACCGCGGCATCGATGATGCCGTCCGCGATTTTTTCGCAGCGCAAGGCCGACCAGCGTTTGCTGCCGCGTGGAATGCCGGTGACACCGCGGCCGCGGGTTAGCAGGTATTCGATGATCAGACTCGAGTCGGGCAAGGTCTCGCCGCGCTCGGTGACCAGCACCGGGATCTTCGACAAAGGGTTGACCGCGAGCAGTTCCACCGGTGACGCATGCGGGTCGACGATGATCTCTTCGATCAGGTCGGTCAGTCCCAGCTCTGCAGCGACTACCCGGACTTTGCGCACATACGGCGACGTCGGGCTGCAGTAGAGCTTCATCTTCATCGATCAGGAATTCCGAGGCGCGCGACAACGCAGGTGAGCCAAGGCTGACGGTCCCGGCGCGTTTTGACAAGACTTGCCAAACGCGAAAAAACAAAAGCCCCGGAGACCAGGGCTTTATTTTGAAGACATCAAGCGTGCAGAGTGACCGATTAGCGTAGGTCGGCAATCCCTTGCCGACGTGAGGCCCCCGGTTGCGTATTGACCGTACAGGTCGGCAAGGGATTGCCGACCTACGAGTCAGTGCTGCGAGTCGAGCTTGTCCAGATAGCGCTCGGCATCCAGCGCCGCCTGGCAGCCGGTGCCAGCACTGGTGATGGCCTGGCGATAGACGTGATCCATCACGTCACCGGCGGCGAACACGCCCTCGACGCTGGTCTGCGTCGCGTCGCCGCTGGTGCCACCCTGCACCTTGATGTAGCCGCCATTCATCGTCAGCTGGCCTTCGAAGATCGAGGTGTTCGGGTGATGGCCGATCGCGATGAACACGCCTTTCAGTGTCACGTCGCGGGTTTCGCCGGTCTTCAGGTTTTTGGCGCGCATGCCGGTCACGCCGGACGCATCGCCGAGCACTTCCTCCAACCCCGAATCCCACAGGATTTCGACCTTGCCCTCGGCAACCCGCTTGAACAGCTTGTCGTGCAGGATCTTCTCGCCCTTGAACTTGTCGCGGCGATGCACGACGGTGACCTTGTTGGCGATGTTGGCCAGATACAGCGCCTCTTCGACCGCGGTGTTGCCGCCGCCGATCACGGCCACGTCCTGGCCCTTGTAGAAGAACCCGTCGCAGGTGGCGCAGGCGCTGACGCCCTTGCCGCGGAAAGTCTGTTCGGACGGGATGCCCAGGTACTTGGCGCTGGCGCCGGTGCAGATGATCAGCGCATCGGCGGTGTATTCGCCCTGATCGCCGCGCAGCTTGAACGGGCGGGTCTTCAGATCCACTTCGTGGATATGGTCGTAGATCAACGCGGTGTCGAAGCGCTCGGCATGCTTCTGCATGCGGTCCATCAGCGCCGGGCCCATCAGGCCTTCGACGTCGCCGGGCCAGTTGTCGACCTCGGTGGTGGTCATGAGCTGGCCGCCCTGCTCGAGGCCGGTGATCAGCGCCGGCTTCAGGTTGGCGCGCGCCGCATAGACTGCGGCGGTGTATCCGGCGGGGCCGGAGCCCAGGATGACCAGGCGGTGATGACTGTTCGTGACAGTGCTCATGGTTTTTCTCTTGTCTTTTTGGTGAGGCTTGGTGGTGAATCTTGGAATCTTGGAATCCCGGGAGAAGGCGGGAGCGCACACGGCTCCCGCCCTTGTAAGGCTTGCTTCGGCTGCCTGCGGCTACAGCTCGGCGGCGTGCTTGGCGAGGTACTTGGCGACGCCGTCGGCGGTCGGTTTCATGCCTTCGTCGCCCTTCTTCCAGCCGGCCGGGCAGACTTCGCCGTACTGCTCGGTGAACTGCAGCGCATCGACCAGGCGCAGCATCTCGTCGACTTCGCGGCCCAGCGGCAGGTTATTGACGACCTGGTGCTGCACGACGCCTTCCTTGTCGATCAGGAACGAGGCGCGGAACGCGACGCCGCCCTGATGCTCGACGCCGTAGGCGCGGACGATTTCGTGGTTGACGTCGGCCACCATCGGGAAGCCGACTTCGCCGATGCCACCCTTGTCCGCCGACGTGGAGCGCCAGGCGTAGTGGGTGAACTGGCTGTCGATCGATACGCCGACCAACTGCACGCCGCGCTCTTCGAATGCCTTGCGGCGGTTTTCGTGGGCGATGATTTCGGACGGACACACGAACGTGAAGTCCAGCGGCCAGAAGAACAGAACCACGTACTTGCCGCGGTAGTCGGAGAGTTTGAAGGTTTCCGTGATGCTGCCATCGCCCATGACGGCGGCGGCAGTAAAATCCGGGGCGGTGCGGTTGACCAATACGCTCATCGTGCTACTCCTTGAATGATCTTGTTGGGATACAGCTCAGGTGGCGACGTCTGCTTCAATGCGGGCCGAACTGGCCACCGTACCCGGGCATTCTAGAGATCGGCAGTCGATAGGGGTAACGATAATTCCTTATTCCAGAGATAGAGAAAGTCTATGAATTGGCGGGAATTCAAACGAGTCGCCCTGATATCGATGCTGCTATCGCTCAGTGGTTCCCCGCGAGCCGAAATTCAAGCGCCGCCGGTGCTGAAGCTGCCGCCCGGTTTCAAGATCGAGATCTGGGTGGATGGCGTTGCCAATGCTCGCGCGATGGCGCTGGGCGAGCATGGCACGCTGTTCGTCGGCAGCCGCGGCGCCGGCAAGGTTTACGCGCTGCGCGATACCAATGCCGACGGCCGCCCGGACAAGATCACGGTGTTGGCCGAGGGCCTGAACATGCCCAGCGGGATCGCGTTCCGCGACGGCGACCTGTATGTGGCCGAAGTGCAGCGGATCTGGAAGCTGCCGGCGATCGAGCAGCATCTGGACGCGCCGCCCAGGCCGGTCGCGGTCCGCAGCGACCTGCCGGACAAGACCCACCATGGCTGGCGCTTCATCGCCTTCGGCCCCGACGGCAAGCTGTACGTCGCGATCGGCGCGCCCTGCAACGTCTGCGAGCTGGAGAGCTTCAGCCGGGATGGCAAAAATCTGCAGTTCGGCAGCATCACGCGGATGGACGCCGATGGCCGCAACTGGGAGATCGTCGCCCGCGGCGTGCGCAATTCGGTCGGCTTCGATTGGGACCCGGCGACGCAGAAGCTGTGGTTCACCGAAAACGGTCGCGACATGCTCGGCGACGACATGCCGTCCTGCGAGCTCAACGTGCTCGCCAAACCGGGGGAGGATTTCGGCTTTCCGTATTGCCACGCCGGCACGATCGCCGACCCCGAGTACGGCAGGCCCGGCGGCTGCTCGTCGGCCAAGCCGCCGGCCGCGCTGCTCGGCCCGCATGTCGCGCCCCTGGGAATGGCGTTCTACACCGGCAGCCAGTTCCCGGCCGAATATCGCGGCAATGTCTTCGTCGCCGAGCACGGTTCCTGGAACCGCACGAAAAAGAACGGCTATCGCGTGCAGCGGCTGCGTGTCGTCGACGGCAAGGTGGTCGGGCAGCAGCCCTTCGTCGAGGGCTGGCTGCAGGACGAGAAGGTCAGCGGCCGCCCGGCCGACGTGCTGCAGATGCCGGACGGCTCGCTGCTGATCTCGGACGACGAGGCCGGGCGGATCTGGCGGGTCAGTTACGTCGGATAGCCGCCGCGGGTGCGCAGCGCGCATTGAAAGCCGGGGGCGCGACCTCGATAATACGCGCCCCCTCGCGGCCGCCGGCCGCTTCGAGCCCGCGGCCGCCGGCCGCTTCGAACCTATTTCCCCACCACCAAAGCGAGTGTCGTGAAAGCCAACTTTCCGCGCATCCAGCGCCTGCCGCCGTACGTCTTCAACATCGTTGGTGACCTCAAGGCCGCAGCTCGAGCTCGTGGCGAGGACATCATCGACTTCAGCATGGGCAACCCGGACCAGCCGACGCCCAAGCATATCGTCGACAAGCTGGTGGAAGCGGCGGTGCGCGGCACCGACAGCGATTACGTGCGCCCGGAGCTGATCGACGAAGACGGCACGCATACGCATCGCTATTCGCTGAGCAAGGGCATCCCGCGGCTGCGCCGCGCGATGGCGCGCTGGTACAAGAACCGCTATGACGTCGATCTGGACCCGAACTCGGAAGTGATCGCGACCATCGGCTCCAAGGAAGGCCTGGCGCACCTGGCGTTCGCGACGCTGGGCCAGGGCGACGTGGTGATGGTGCCGAACCCGGCCTATCCGATCCATCCCTACGGCGTGGTGCTGGCCGGTGCCGACGTGCGCCACGTCAAGATGACGCCGGACGTGGACTTTTTTGAGGAGCTGCAGCGCGCGGTCAAGGAAAGCTGGCCGGCGCCGAAGATGCTGATCCTGAATTTCCCGGCGAACCCGACCGCGCAGTGCGTGGATCTGGATTTCTTCGAGAAGGCGGTCGCGATCTGCCGCGAAAACGAGATGTGGCTGGTGCACGATCTGGCGTATGCCGACATCGTGTTCGACGGCTATCACGCGCCGAGCGTGATGCAGGTGGCGGGCGCCAAGGATCTGGCGGTCGAGTTTTTCACGCTCAGCAAGAGCTACAACATGCCGGGCTGGCGTGTCGGTTTCATGGTTGGCAACCCGACCCTGGTCGCCGCGCTCGCGCGCATCAAGAGCTACCTGGACTACGGCATGTTCCTGCCGATCCAGATCGCCGCGATCGCCGCGCTCGAAGGCCCGCAGGAATGCGTCGCCGAGATCACCGAGATGTATCGCAAGCGCCGCGACGTGCTGTGCGAAGGTCTGAACTCGATCGGCTGGCATGTGAGCAAACCGAAGGCGACGATGTTCGTCTGGGCGAAGATTCCGGAAGCGTTTCAGGCGATGGGTTCGATCGAATTCGCCAAGCTGCTGCTGAGTGTAGCCAAGGTCGCAGTGTCGCCGGGCGCCGGCTTCGGCGACTACGGCGACGACCACGTGCGCTTCGCGCTGATCGAGAACGAGCACCGCACGCGGCAGGCGGTGCGCGGCATCAAGCGGCTGCTGTCGAAGGGCGCGCCGGTGATCGCCGAGCCGCCGCCGGCAGCTGCGCCGTGAGCGCCGCGCCGCTGCGTGTCGGCCTGCTCGGCCTGGGCACGGTCGGGCAGGGCGTGGTTCGCATCCTGTCGAGGAACGCCGAGGAAATCGCACGCCGCGTCGGCCGCAGCGTCGTCGTCACGCATGCGTCGGCGCGCGATGTGTCGCGCGCTCGTGAGGTGTCGCTGGCCGGCATCGAGATCGTCGCCGATGCGATGCAGGTCGCGGCGCATGCCGATGTCGACGTGATCGTCGAAGCCATCGGCGGTTTGTCGCCAGCGAAAGAGCTGGTGCTGGCCGCGATCGAGCGCGGCAAGCCGGTGGTCACCGCCAACAAGGCGCTGCTCGCGCTGCAGGGCAATGCGATTTTCGAAGCCGCGCAGCGCCGCGGCGTGATGGTCGCGTTCGAGGCCAGCGTCGGCGGCGGCATCCCGGTGATCAAGGCGATCCGCGAGGGCCTGGCTGGCAATCGCATCGAGGCGCTGGCTGGCATCATCAACGGCACCTGCAACTACATCCTGACGCAGATGAGCGAGAAGGGGCAGGCTTTCGAGGACGCGCTCGCCGATGCGCAGCGCCTGGGTTATGCCGAAGCCGATCCGACTTTCGATGTCGAGGGCGTCGATGCCGCGCACAAGCTGACGATCCTGGCGAGCATCGCGTTCGGCATGCCGCTGTCGTTCGACAAGGTGTCGGTCGAAGGCATCACCAAGGTCACGCCGCAGGACATCAAGATCGCGCGCGCGCTGGGCTACCGGATCAAGCATCTGGGCATCGCCAAGCGCACGCAAGCCGGTGTCGAGCTGCGTGCCCATGCGACGCTGGTTCCCGAAGATCGCCTGCTCGCCAAGGTCGACGGCGTGCTCAACACGATCCTGCTGCAGGGCAATGCGGTCGGGCAGATCGGCCTGTATGGCCGCGGTGCAGGCGGTGATGCGACCGCTTCGGCCATCGTTGCCGATCTGGTCGACGTGGCGCGCGCACTCGGCTCCGACGCGCGTCATCACGTGCCGGCGCTGGCGTTCCAGCCGGCGTCGATGTGCGAGCTGTCGGTGATGGCACTCGACGACGTGGTCAGCGCGCATTACCTGCGCGTCACCGTTGCCGACGAACCCGGCGTGCTCAAGGCGATCACCTCAATCCTCGCCGAACTCGACATCAGCATCGAAGCGATCCTGCAGAAGGAGCCGCACGACGGCGCCGACGCCAGCGTCGCGGTGATCACCTCGCAGGTACCGGAACATCGTTTCAACGAGGCGCTGAAGCGGGTGCGTCAGCTGCCTTTCGTGCGTCAGGACATCTCTCGCTTCCGTGTCGAGTATTTTTAAAATGAGTCGTTATACCGGCCTTGTCGAACACTACCGCTCCCGCCTGCCGCTGACGCCGGATACCCGCGCGATCAGCCTCGGTGAAGGCCGCACGCCGCTGATCAAGCTCGACCGCGTCGCCAAGACCGCCGGTTTCGAAGGCGAGCTGTACGTGAAGTTCGAAGGGCTGAATCCGACCGGCTCGTTCAAGGATCGCGGCATGACCGTCGCGGTCACGCAGGCGGTTCGTGAAGGCGCGAAGGCGATCATCTGCGCGTCTACTGGCAATACCTCGGCCGCAGCCGCGGCCTATGCCGCGCGCGCCGGCATCACGGCGTTCGTGCTGATCCCCGAAGGCAAGATCGCGCTCGGCAAGCTCGCCCAGGCAATTGTGCACGGCGCCGTGGTCGTGCAGATCCGTGGCAACTTCGACGATGGCATGCGCCTGGTCAAAGAAGTTGCCGAGACCGCCCCGGTGGCGATCGTCAACTCGATCAATCCGTACCGGCTGCAAGGCCAGAAGACCGCCGCCTTCGAGATCGTCGAGGCGCTCGGCCGCGCGCCGGACTATCACTGCATCCCGGTCGGCAATGCCGGCAACATCAGCGCGCATTGGCTCGGCTACAGCGAGGTCTCGGGCTTCGCCACCACGATCAACCGGCTGCCGGCCGAGCTGCAGCACTACGCCCGCGACACGCTGACCGATACACGCCCGAAGATGTGCGGCTACCAGGCCGTCGGCAGCGCGCCGTTCATGCGCGGCGGGCCTGTGCGTGATCCTGAGACGGTGGCGACCGCGATCCGCATCGGCGATCCGCAGTCCTGGGATCTGGCCTGGGCAGTGCAGCGGGAGTCCGGAGGCTGGTTCGATGAATGCCTGGATGCCGAGATCCTGCACACCCAGCGCCATCTGGCCGAACTCGACGGCATTTTCTGCGAGCCGGCTTCGGCGGCCTCGCTGTGCGGCGCGCTGCGCGACATCCGCGCCGGCAAGATCGCCCAGGGCTCGACCGTGGTCTGCACCTTGACCGGCAACGGCCTGAAGGACCCGGACATCATCGTCAAGGACGGCCTCAAGGGCGTGGTCCAGGTCGAGGCCGAGCGCGGCGCGGTGGAGAAGGCGCTGCTCGATCGCCTCGGGCGCTGAGCACCGCGAGTGCCAATCCCGGGTTTTACCCGGGCTACTGCTCGGTTCACCGTAGCCGGAGTGAAACCCGGGGCGGTCCATTTGCCTTGGGCTCATCTGTCTAGCATCGGCGACCGCGGCTGTGCAAGCGGGAGTGCTAAAATAAGGCACCGCTGCGAGTCGGACACGTAATGATCTGGGTGGACTATTGCATCGTGGGTCTGTTGGTGGTGTCCACGATCGTCGGCGTCATCCGCGGTTTTGCCCGCGAAACGTTGGGCCTGCTCACCTGGATACTGGCGATCTGGCTGGCGGTGGCGTTCTCGGCAGCGGCTGCGGTCAAACTCGGTCCCTATATCAGCGTGCCTTCGGTACGCATCGCAGCGGCCTACGCGCTGCTGTTCCTGGGCGGCCTGCTGATCGGAGGCATCATCACCGCGTTGATCGTGCGCTTCATGCGTGCCAGCGCGCTGTCTTCGACCGACCGCACGCTCGGTGGCGGCTTCGGCGTGATCCGCGGTGCGGTGCTGGTGGCGCTGTTCATCCTGATCGCCGGTACGACGCCGGCGCGCCACGATCCCTGGTGGCAGAAGTCCCTGCTGCTCGACCAGTTTCAATGGCTGGCCGATGGCCTGCGCGTGCTGATCCCGCCGCGCTGGATCGACCAGCTCCAGTCCGACACGCTTTCCAATGAACTCAAGGCTGCTGATGAATCGGGTGAATCCGCCCCCATCATCGACGAGCCTGTCGGTTCTCCGAATTAGTTTCTCCTACCATCGTTTCGGCACGCCCCGGGGTCAACATGTGCGGCATCGTCGGCATCTACTCGCATCAAGCCGTGAATCAAGAGTTGTATGACGCATTGACGATGCTGCAACACCGCGGCCAGGACGCCGCGGGCATCATCACCAACGAAGGCCATCGCCTGCACCTGCGCAAGGACAATGGCCTGGTGCGCGACGTGTTCAACAAGGACGAGCACATGACGCGCCTGCGCGGGCCGATCGGTATCGGCCACGTGCGCTATCCGACCGCGGGCGCCGCCAGTTCGGCTGAGGCGCAGCCGTTCTACACCAACATGCCGTTCGGCATTTCGCTGTCGCATAACGGAAATTTAACCAATGCCGAAGAGCTGAAGCAGGAGCTGTTCGCCGAAGATCGCCGGCATCTGAATACCGAATCCGACTCCGAAGTATTGCTCAACGTGTTCGCGCACGAGCTGCAGATCCAGAGCAAGTTGCGGCTGACGGCGGAAGATATTTTTGCCGGAGTATCCGGCGTGCATCGCCGCTGTCGTGGCGCCTATGCGGTGGTCGCGATGATCAGCGGTTATGGCCTGATCGGTTTCCGCGATCCATTCGGCATCCGTCCGGTGTGCTACGGCTGGCGCGATTCGCCGCAGGGCAAGGAATACATGATCGCCTCGGAGTCGGTTGCGCTGAACGCGCTCGGCTTCGAGTTTCTCGACGACATCGCGCCGGGCGAGGCGATCTACGTCGACATGGACGGCAAACTGCATCGCCGCCAGTGCGCGATGAATTCGGTGCTGTCGCCGTGCATTTTCGAGTACGTGTACCTGGCGCGCCCGGACTCGGTGATGGACGATATCTACGTCTACAAGGCGCGTCTGCGCATGGGCATCAAGCTCGCCGAAAAAATCCTGCGTGAATGGCCCGAGCACGACATCGACGTGGTGATCCCGATCCCGGATACCTCGCGTGTCGCCGGCGCCGAAGTCGCCGCGCGTCTGGGCGTGAACTACCGCGAAGGCTTCATCAAGAACCGCTACATCGGCCGCACCTTCATCATGCCCGGCCAGGAGCAGCGCAAGAAGGGCGTGCGCCAGAAACTGAATCCGGTCGATGTCGAATTCCGCGGCAAGAACGTGCTGCTGGTCGACGATTCGATCGTGCGCGGCACCACCAGCCAGGAGATCATCCAGATGGCGCGCGACGCCGGCGCCCGCAAGGTCTACTTCGCATCGGCCGCGCCGCCGGTGCGTTATCCGAACGTCTACGGCATCGACATGCCGACCGCGACCGAACTGGTCGCGCATGGCCGTACGATTCCGCAGCTCGAGGAGCTGCTCGGCGCGGATCGGCTGATCTACCAGGATCTCAACGACCTGATCGACGCGGTTCGCCACAAGCATTCGAGCATCCAGCGCTTCGACTGCTCGGTATTCACCGGCGAATACATCACCCAGGACATCAGCCTGGAATATCTGAACCAGCTGGAGCTGTTCCGGTCGGACGCGGCCAAGGCCAAGCGCGGCAGCAGCGCACAATCGGTGATCGAGTTGGAGAACGCCGGCGCGCGTTGAGCCAAGGTAACTGGCTCTAAACCGTGTAGGTTGGGGTGAGATTGCGAACCCCAACATTCGTCCGCGCGTTGTTGGGGTTCGCAAGCTCACCCCAACCTACGGGCTTGCAGAGCGTTGACCCTAGGAGGCCGCCGACCTAAACTGCCGCACGCGCCGATTTGTCTCCTGATTGCGGGCGCTTAATAGAAAAAGGCGGGCCATGCCCGCCTTTTTCTATAGACAGGGCACCGTTTGATTTATCGAGACGGCGCACCGTCTCGATAAATTCGCTAAACGGGTTTCAAGCGGGCTCGTTTGGCAGCGTTCTGAAGGTTGAAGCCATGAGCACCGACGGCACCGATTTGATCGACGATTCCGAATGGGGTTTTGCCACGCTCGGCATTCGCCATGCCGAACTGCGCGGTTCCGAGCGCGAGCATTCGCCGGCGATCTATCCGACCTCGAGCTTCACTTTCCGTAGCGCCGCCGAAGCCGCCGCGATCTTCGCCGGTGACAAGCCCGGCAACATCTACGGCCGCTTCACCAATCCGACCGTGCAGGCCTTTGAAAAACGCCTGGCGCGGCTCGAAGGTGGTGAGAGCTGCGTTGCCACCGCCAGCGGTATGGCGGCGATTCTCACGCTGGTTCTGACCGTGCTGAAGACCGGCGATCATCTGCTGGTGTCGAACGGCCTGTTCGGATCGACCATCAACCTGTTCAACAACTACATCGCCAAGCTCGGCATCGAAATCGGCTACGCGGATCTGTCCGACATCGCGTCGTGGAAGGCCGGATTCAAGCCGAATACACGGCTGCTGTTCCTGGAAACGCCATCGAATCCGCTGACCGAAATCGCCGACGTAGCCGCCATCGCGGAACTGGCGCATGCACACGGCGCCTTGCTCGCGGTCGACAATTGTTTCCTGACGCCGGTATTCCAGCAGCCCTTGAAGCTCGGCGCGGACTACGTGATCCATTCGGCGACCAAGTTCATCGACGGGCAGGGGCGTTGCCTGGGCGGCGCGATCGTCGGTGATGCGCAGCGCGTAGGCAAAGACATCTTCGGTTTCATGCGCACTGCAGGTCCCTGCCTGTCGCCGTTCAACGCCTGGGTTTTTCTGAAAGGCCTGGAAACCCTGGCGGTGCGCATGCGCGCGCATGAACAGAATGCGCAGAGAATTGCGGAATGGTTGTCACGGCAGCCGCAGGTCGATCGCGTCCATTTTCCGGGCCTGAGTTCCCATCCGCAGCACGAACTCGCCAAGCGCCAGCAGCGCGGCTTCGGCTCCATCGTGTCTTTCGATGTGCGCGGTGGCCGCGAGGCGGCGTGGAAGCTGATCGACCAGACGCGGCTGTGTTCGATCACGGCAAACCTCGGCGACACCCGTACGACGATCACCCATCCGGCCACCACGACGCATGGCCGGATCAGCGCGGAAGCACGCGCAAAGGCCGGGATCGGCGAAGGTCTGATCCGCCTGTCGGTGGGCCTCGAGGACGAGGCGGACCTGATTCGCGACCTGCAGACGGCGCTGAAAGCCTGAGTAAAGCCTTAACGCGGCGATCGTGCGTGTTGCGACGAGTGTAAAGCGATCGAACCAATGGGCCTTAACGCAGTCCGAACCAGGCTGGGGGCAATCCGCATTCTTTTTGCTAGTCGCAGGAGGGAGCATATCGGCCCTCTCCCGTGTAAGCTTGCGCACCGCGGAAGTCGCGGCACAGACAAAATCAACTCACCGAACAGTTTATTGTTCACCTCTTTAAGAAAAGGAGATCAGCATGGCCACTAAGCAAGTCGACGGCACCGCGACCACGAAGGCTGCCCCGCGCGGCGGCATTTCGCAGTTGGTTAAGCCGGACGCCGCGCTGGCCGAGATCGTCGGTTCCGACCCGATCACGCGCGCCGACCTGACCAAGAAGGTTTGGGATTACATCAAGAAGAACAACCTGCAGGACGCGACGAATCGGCGTGCAATCAACGCCGATGCCAAGCTCAAGCCGGTTTTCGGTGGCAAGGATCAGGTCACGATGTTCGAGATGACCAAGCTGGTCAACCAGCACGTCAGCAAATAATGCCGGCGTTGCGGTAGCAGGCTTTATGGCAGCTGCAATCGACGGGGCCATCAGCGTCCTTGATCGATTGCAGCATGCCCTGCAGTTGCAGGACCCGGCCGCCAAGTGTGCCGCGGTCGCGAGTCTCGTCATCGACGACGACTCCTGTGTCAAACAAGCCCGCAAACAAGCTCGAGTCCGCGTCGCACCCGGCCGTCCGGAGTGCCTGAAACTGGTGCGTCCGCGCGATGTGCCGGTGCGGGGGCTCGGCAGTTCGGAAGGGCGCGCTGCGCTGGTCCATGCGATTGCGCACATCGAGTTCAATGCAATGAATCTCGCGCTCGATGCCTGTCTGAGCTTCGGCGCCATGCCGGCTTCGTACTACGAGGACTGGCTCAGCGTCGCGCGCGACGAGGCCCGGCATTTCGCGCTGCTGTCTGCTCGCCTGCACACCATGGGGCATTTCTACGGCGCGTTCCCGGCGCATAACGGTCTGTGGGAACAGGCCGAGAAGACCGCGCACGACGTGCTGGTACGAATGGCCTTGGTGCCGCGCGTGCTGGAGGCGCGCGGCCTCGATGTGACGCCCGGCATGATCGCGCGCTTGCAGGAAGTGCGCGACGTCGAGACCGCGGCGATTCTGCGCGTGATTCTCGACGAGGAAGTGCGGCACGTCGCCATTGGCACACAGTGGTTTCGCTGGTGCTGCGAAGGCCGCGGGCTGGAGCCGAACGGCACGTTTCTGAAACTGCTGGCGGATAGCCAGACGCGGATTCGCCCACCTGTGAACTGGCCGGCACGCGTCGAAGCGGGATTCAATCTGGATGAGTTGCCGGCAGACGTCGGCTTGATGCGCCTGCGCAGTGAGTAGGTTGGGGTGAGCGCAGCGAACCCCAACATTGCGCGGCGCACCGTTGGGGTTCGCTGCGCTCACCCCAACCTACTCGGCTGTAGGAGCGGCTCTTAGCCGCGATTGAGGCTGCACCGA
>NZ_JAQGNT010000089.1 GCF_028291725.1 Hydrocarboniphaga sp.
GAGGCGGGACGCGATGCAAGGCGCAAAGCGCAGCGATACCCGTAGGTATCGCGAGCATTTGCAACGCAGCAGCGCGCCCGCATCGGGTGGACAGCACCGTCGATTTCAGTGATTCAGTGGACTAGTGATCACGCGATGCAGCGTCGCCACCGGAACCGAGCAGTGCAACACCCAGTATGAAGTCCATTGAATGGGAGCCATTTTAAAAATGAAGCGTACAAAAACTCTGTTGTCCGTGTCCTTGATAGTTTCGTGCTTGTCGATATCGCTGGCCTATGCTCCGCAGGTTTTCAGCGCCGACAGCGCGGCCCCGTCCGCCGCAGCACCGGTGTGGAAGTACAAAACTCCAAAACTGTCGCGGGCTCAGTTCGATCCCTTGCTGGCCAAGCCGGAGCAGTTGCTGATCATCGACGTGCGCCGGCCTGACGAGCTGACGCGGATCGGCGGTTTTCCGGCTTATCTGAGCATTCAGGCCGACCAGCTGGAGAAGTCGCTGGCCTTTATTCCCAAGGGCAGGACCATCGTCACCGTCTCCAATCACGCCGGTCGCGCGGGTGCCGCCGCGGACCTGTTGGCGAGCAAAGGCTACAAGGTCGCTGGCTCCGTCGGGGTCGAGAACTACGAAGAAGAAGGCGGCACGCTGACCAGGATCGCGGCGGTCGAGCCCAAAGCCGCATCGGCAGCCGTGGCCGCAAGTCGCCAGCGCTAAGCGGCTCGATAGCAGACCAGAGCGGCTCATTTCGGCGCGTTTGCGTGTCGCGTCCTCATCAAGTCTCATTCGGAGAATAACCTTCATGTCTTTCAAATTGGGTTTCGGGCGATCGCGTCTGGCGCGCCTGGGAATCGTCATCGCTGCGCTGGCGCTGCCGCTCGCCAGTTTTGCTGCCAACATCGAGTTGCTGAACGTCTCGTACGATCCGACGCGCGAACTGTACAAGGCGGTCAACACTGCCTTTGCAGCGGAGTGGAAGGCCAAGACCGGCGACATCGTGACGATCAGCCAGTCGCACGGCGGCTCGGGCAAACAGGCCCGCGCGGTCATCGACGGCCTGGAAGCCGATGTGGTCACGCTGGCGCTGGCAGCCGATATCGATGTGATCTCGGAGAAGGCCGGGCTGCTTCCGGCTGGCTGGCAGCAGCGCCTGGCCAACAACAGTGCGCCTTACAAGTCGACGATCGTGTTGTTGGTGCGCAAGGGCAACCCGAAGAAGGTCAAGGACTGGGACGACCTGATCAAGCCCGGCATCAGCGTGATAACGCCCAACCCGAAGACCTCGGGCGGCGCACGCTGGAACTACCTGGCGGCCTATGCGTATGCGCTGAAGAAGAACGGCGGCGACGAGACCAAGGCCAAGGCCTTTCTGGGGGCGCTGTACAAGAACGTGCCGGTACTCGACAGCGGCGCCCGCGGGTCCACGACAACGTTCGTGCAGCGCGGTATCGGCGACGTGCTGATCGCCTGGGAAAACGAGGCCTACCTGTCGCTCGAGGAATTCGGCAACGACAAGTTTGAGATCGTCAATCCCTCGTTGTCGATTCTGGCCGAGCCGCCGGTTTCCATCGTCGACAAGGTCGCCGCCAGGCACGGCACGACCAAGGTCGCCGAGGCTTATCTGGATTTTCTGTACACGCCGGAAGCGCAGGAGATTATCGCCAAGAACTTCTATCGTCCGATCGACGCAAAAGTAGCGGCCCAGTACGCCGGCGAGTTCCCCAAGATCGAGCTGGCCACGATTGCCGACTTCGGCGGCTGGACCAAGGCCCAGGCCAGGCACTTCGCCGACGGCGGCATCTTCGACCAGATCTACGGCGCCAAATAGATCGGGATTCGTCGATTCTTCGAAGGGCCGCGCCTCGATGTCACCGCGCCGGCTGAGCGCACGCGGGCGTTCGGCGCGGCGCAGTCGTTGCAGTCGTAGGCGATGCTGCTGGCGCCGCTGCTGATGCCTCAGCGGCGGTAGAGCGCTTCGGCGTCGGCGGCGATCAGCTCGCCATGCAGCCCGCGTTTCTGCAGGTTCGCGGCATCGCCGGCGATCACGGTCACGGCGCATTCCGCCGGCAGGCAGCGCGCGGCGCAGGCTCGCAGATCGTCGGCGTGCAAGCCGGCGAGGTCTTCAAACCAAACCGACGCGGCCTGATCGAGCAGGCCGAGACGCAGGCGCGATTCCAGAACATCGGCCAGGCTATCGATGCGCTCGACGCTGCCGGCCTGACGCAACACTTCGCTGCGTTGCAGCTGCTCGAGCGCCTGCGGCTCGACGCCGCGCTGGCTCAGCGTGTCGGCGGCGCCCAGGATCTCGGCGCGCGTATCGCTGGCGCGCTCCGGCGGTACCCAGACCTGAATCTGGTAGCGGCGCGCGCGTGCTCCATCGCCGAGTCGGCTGCGCACGCCGTAGGTCCAGCCCAGGTCTTCGCGCAAGCGCAGATTGAGCCGGGACGAGAAGCGGCCAGCGAGCAGTGCGTCGAGCAGGTACAGCGCGGCCTGCTGCCGCCGGTCGCAGGCCGGCAGGTTCCAGGCCACCGTTACCAGGGCCTGAGCGGCTCCCGGTATGTCGACCACACAGCTCGGATTGCGGATCGTCGTGGACTGCGCCGCAGCTGGCGGTGCGAAGTCCAGGGATGAGGGTGCGGCGCTGCCATGCAGCGGCGGATCGCCGACCAGCAGGCAGACGGCGGTGGATGCGCGGTATTGGCGCCGATGAAAGTCGGCAAGGTCGTCGAGCGTGAGGGCGGCGACGCTGGAGCGCAGCCCGGCTGCAATCCAGGCCTGAGCCGGGCCGAGCAGCAGAACCGGCAGCACGCGCGCGGTGGCGCTCTCGGCGCGGCCGATGTCGCGGTTGATCGCCGCCAGCTGCCGATCGCGGGCGCGCAGGAAGGCATCGGGGCTCGCGGCGGATTGCTGCAAAGCGCTGCCGAGCAGCTCGAGCGCGGCCAGGCTGTGCTGCTGCGTCGCCGACCAGGCGAAGCGCAGGCAGTCCGGCTGCGCTTCCGCGATCAGGTTGATGCCGAGCGCAGTCATCGCGTCGCTCAGTGCCCGCTCCGGCGCCGCCTGCAGCAACGCGGCGGAAAGCTGGGCGAGCCCCATTTTTTCCGGCGTTTCGAGCGTGCCGCCGCCGGGGAAAATCAGGCGCACTGCCAGCAAGGCCGCGCCGCGCCGCCGCGCGATCAGCAGCGGCAGCCCGTTGTTCAGGCGATGGTGCTCGAGCGGCGGCAGTTCGGGCTGCTGCGTCGGCGTGTTGATCGCAGGTGGTGTCCGGGCCGGTAGTGCCGGCGTGCCGGTGCGCGTCTCGGGTTCGAGTTGCAGTCCGTGAGCTCGAACGACCAGCCAGCGCCGGGTAAGGGTCTGCAGATCGTCGGGCTCGATCGATTCTGCCGCTGCATCGGCTCCGAAGCACTCCTGCTCGATCAGCTGCTCGGCGATGCCCTGGCGGCTGTCCGAGCGCTGCGCCAGATTCTGCTCCAGGCTCAGCTGTCCGCTTTGAATTTCGGTTTTGCTGAAACCTGCGTCCAGCAGGCGGCGCCATTCGCCGTCGAGCTGTGCGATCGATGCACGCAAGCCGGCGACGTCTGCACAGCCGAAGCTCAGCTCCAGTTGCGAGCCCAGGCGTCCATAGCGGTAATGCACTTCGGGCTTGGCGGCCGCGAGCGCCGAGCTGCTCGCGTTCAATCGCGTCTCGATCAATCGGGTCAGAAGCCAATGCTGTTGCTCGACGAGCCGTGATGCTGGCGCTGGCAGGTTCCAGACGCGATGCAGCGCGAAAGCCGGCACGGGCGCAGCGACCACTCGCCGCTGCGCAGCGGCCGCGATCGGTGGCGCAGCCGGCCGCGGCTGGCGCGCGCCCGCCGGCAGCGCGCCGAAGTAGCGTTCGCACAGCTGCCGCGCCTGCTGCGCGTCGATGTCGCCCGCCAGCGCCAGCAGTGCATTGCCGGGATGGTAGTAGCGGCGGCCGAATTCGCGTGCCTCGTCGAGCGTGATGCGGTTCAGGCCGGCTTCGCTGCCGATGATGCCGTGACGATACGGATGCGCGATCGGATACGTCATCGCCGCGAGCAGCTCCTGCGCGCGGCCGTCGGATCGTTCGCGGTGCTGGCGCAGTTCGTTCAGCACCACTTTGCGCTGCAGTTCCAGCGTTTGCGCGCTGTCGCTGGTGAACAGCTGCGCCATGCGCTCGGATTCGGCGAACAGCGCAAACTCCAGCGCCTCGCGATGCACGGTCTGGAAATAGTGCGTGCTGTCGAGCGCGGTGCGGCCGTTCAGATCGTGTGCGCCGGCCGCGGACAGCTGCGTCAGATGCGCACCCGGCAGATTCGCGCTGCCGCCGTACATCAGGTGTTCGTACAGATGCGCCATGCCGTGGACGCCATCCGCTTCGTCGGCGGCGCCGACGAGGTAGGCGACATGGACCGCGACCAGCGGCGCGCTGTGGTCCTGGTGCAGCAGCACGCGCAGGCCATTGGCCAGCTCGAAGCGCGTGCACGGCGCGGCGGCCATCAGACGTCCAGCAGGCCGTTGCGGACCGCGATCAGGGTCAGCTCGGCCTGGTTGCCGACGCCGAGTTTCTGCTTGATGTTGTACAGGTGCGTGCCGATGGTATTGGCCGACAGATGCAGGGTCTCGGCGATCTGCGCGACCGACTGCCCATGCGCGAGCTGCAGGAACACCGCGAATTCACGCTCCGACAGCTGCTCCACCGGGCTCGCGCCGCCATGCAGGTCCTGCACGGCGAGCTTGCGCGCCAGGTCGGCGCCCAGATAAATGCGGCCGGCGGCGACGCTGCGCACCGCGTCGATCAGCTCTTCGGGCGCACCGCGCTTGGACACGTAGCCCAGCGCGCCGGCCTTCAGCGCGCGCCGCGGATGCGCGGTGTCCTCGTGCGCGGACAGCGCCAGTACGCGGCCCTCGGGATAGCGCGAGGTGAGCCGGCGCAGCGCCTCGATGCCGCCCATGCCGGGCATCGACAGGTCCATCACGACGACGTCGGGCAGCAGCTCGGCATACAGCTGGTAGCCGCTCTCGCCGCTGTCGGCCTCGCCGACGATCTCGATGTCGCTGGTGCTCGACAGCAGCATGCGGAAGCCCATGCGCACCATCGCATGGTCGTCGACCAGGATCACGCGCAGGCGCGGCTTCATCGCAGAGGCTCCAGCGGCAGCCGCGCGCGCAGGACCGTGCCGCCGGGCTTGCCGGCCTCGATCAGCAGTTCGCCGCCCAGGGTTTGCACGCGCTCGATCATGCCGCGAATGCCGAAGCCGCGATCACGCCGCTGCTGCCAGTCGCCAGGGATGCCGACGCCGTCGTCGAGTACCTGCAGATTCAGGCTCACGTCGTCGGCCTGCAGGCTCAGCGCGATGTGCCGGGCCTGCGCGTGGCGCAGCGCGTTGGTGCAGGCCTCCTGCAGCACGCGGAAAGCAGCCAGCGTCACGCCGGGATGGATCACCTCGGGCAGCGGCCCGGCCTGCAGCGTGAACGCGATCTGCGGCTGCTGCGCGCGCCACTCGTCGACCTGATTCTGCAGCGCGTCGGCGAGGCCCAGATTGTCCAGCGCCAGCGGCCGCAGCCGCGGGATCAGCTCATGTACTTCCGCATGCAGCTGGCTCGCGGCGTCGGCGATCGCCTTGGCGATCAGCGCGCCCTGCTCGTCGCCGGCGCGGCGCACCAGACTCATGGCCAGGCTGCGGATCGCGGTGACGCTCTGGCTGGTCTGGTCGTGCAGCTCGCGCGCGATCTGGCGGCGCTCGTCCTCCATGCGCTGCTCGACCTGCTGCGCGATCTCGCGACTCTGCCGCAGATGGCTTTGCGCCTCGGCGGCGTCGCGCCGCGCGTACAGATTGTCTTCGATCGAATGCGCCATGCGGTTGAAGGCCTGGCCGATCGCGGCGGATTCGGCGCTGGGCAGCGGTGGCAGGCGCGTGTGGTAGGCGCCGCGCTCCATGCTCTGCAGGCCGAGCAGGATCTGGCGCAGCGGCCGGGTCGCGCGGCCGACCAGCCACAGCACCGAGGGTTGCACCAGCACCAGGCTGGCGAGGCCGATCAGCAGCAGGCGCACGGTGTCGTCCCAGCCGTCGAGGATCGCCCGCGAGGCATTGGACTCGATCAGCAGGCTGCCGCCGCCGATCGCGAAGCGCTCCTGCATGCGGCGCGGCCCGACCAGCTGCGCGAACCACTGTGGCGCGTCACGGCCGGCCTTGTAGGTCGACGACGGCGAGTGATACAGCACCCGGCCGTCATTGGCGCTGAAGCTCAGCTCGGTGGAGCGCAGCCGCCCGAGCTGCTCGAGGAAGGCCTGCATGCGGCGCTCGTCGGTGGTCGGGATCGGCGCGGTGGCGATGAAGGCGCTGAACAGCCGGCTGGCGACGGTGTTGCTGGCGGCGACTTCTTCCTTGACGCTGCGACGGGTGCTGATGACCTGGGTAATCAGCATCGCCGTGATGAAGGCGAGCATCAGCGCCGCGATCATCAGGTTGATCCGTAGCCGCAGGCTCATGCCCGCGCCGCCGTCTCGGATGCGCGGGTCTGGGCTCGCTGGGCTGGGCGGTGGCAGTCGGTCATGGCTGCGCATGCTAAGCCCAAGCGCGGCGGCCGGGGGAGGGGGCCGTCGCGGCCCGCGGCAAACTACAGAAAATCGTGAGCGACAACTCATGGGGATCGCGACGCGCCGGCACGGCCCTGCCCCGCAGACTCGGTTGGCGGTCGCTGCTCAAGGCGCCGCTTCCGTCCCTTGAAAAACCTGGAGGCAAGACTGATGAAGATGAAATGGGAAACCCCCGCCGCTCGCGACCTGCGGTTCGGTTTCGAAATCACGATGTACATTGCCAACCGTTGAGCGGCAAGCGTTGAGCGATGTGAACGGCCGCCGGCGCTTTGTCGCCGGCCGTTTTTGGTTGTAGAGCTGAACCCCCAAAGAAGGGTCTGCGCAGGCCTTGAAGTCTCAATCGCGGTCAAGGACCGCTCCTACAGTTGCGTATCACCGGTGCGTGAGGCCTGTAGCAGCGGTCCTTGACCGCGATTGCGGATCTGCGCAGCGTTTCCCTAAAACAATAGCCGGCCATGACGGCCGCAGATCGGAGGCAGAGGCGTATGCGCGTCCACGTGCTGGGCTCGGCCGCCGGTGGTGGCTTTCCTCAATGGAACTGCAACTGCCGCAATTGCGACGGCCTGCGCCGTGGCACGCTCAAGGCGCGCCGGCGCACGCAGTCGTCGATCGCGCTCAGCGACGACGGCGCGCGCTGGCTGCTGTGCAATGCCTCGCCCGACATCCTGCAGCAGCTGCAGGATTTCCCGGCGCTGCAGCCGGCACGGGCGCTGCGCGATACCGCGATCGCGGCGCTGCTGCTGATCGACGCGCAGATCGACCACAGCACCGGCCTGTACATGCTGCGCGAGCATCGCCAGCCTCTAGCGCTGTGGTGCACGACGCCGGTCTTTGAGGATCTGACGCGCGGCAATCCGATCCTGGATCTGCTCAAGCATTACTGCGGCATCGACCGGCATGAGATCCCGCTGGACGCACGGCCTTTCGATATCGCGCCGATGCCGGGCCTGCAGTTCACCGCGATCCCGCTGCGCAGCAACGCGCCGCCGTATTCGCCGCATCGCGACCGGCCGGTGCCTGGCGACAACATCGGCCTGCTGGTGCAGAGCCGCGACAGCGGCCGCCGGCTGTTCTACGCACCGGGCCTGGGCGAGATCGAGCCGCCGGTCTGGGAGGCGATGCGCAGCGCCGACGTGGTGCTGATCGACGGCACCTGCTGGCGTGACGACGAGCTGGTGGCGCTCGGCGCGTCGAAGAAAACCGCGCGCGACATGGGCCACCTGCCGCAGACCGGCGCGGGCGGCATGGTCGAGTGGCTGGCCGAGCTGCCTTCGAGAACGCGGCGCATCCTGATCCACATCAACAACACCAATCCCATCCTCGACGAAGACAGTGCCGAGTTCGCGCAGCTGCGCGCGGCCGGTGTCGAAGTCGCCTGGGACGGCATGGACATCGAGCTATGAACAGCAGCGTCGCGATAGCGATGGACACCGCGGCGGATCTGGAAGCGCAGCTGCGCTCGCAGGGCAGCGCTTACCACATCCACCATCCATTCAACCGCATGCTCAACGAGGGCCGCGCAACGCCGGCGCAGATCCGCGGCTGGGTCGCGAACCGCTACTACTACCAGATCTCGATCCCGATCAAGGACGCCGCGATTCTCGCCAACTGCCCGGACCGGCAGATGCGCCGCGAATGGATCCAGCGCATCCTCGATCACGATGGCTACGGCGACGACGAAGGTGGCATCGAGGCCTGGACGCGTCTGGCGCTGGCAGTCGGCCTGCGCCGCGACGAGCTTGAAGACCTGCGCCATGTGCTGCCGGCGGTGCGCTTCGCCGTCGACGCTTACGTGAACTTCGCGCGGCGCGCGCCCTGGCAGGAGGCGATGTGCTCCTCGCTGACCGAGCTGTTCGCGCCCAACATTCACAAGGAGCGGCTCGCCAACTGGCCGCAGCATTATCCGTGGATCGATCTCGACGGGTTGCAGTATTTCCGCAAGCGGCTCAGCGAGGCACGGCGCGATGTCGACCACGGGCTGCGCGTGACGCTGGAGTATTTTCAAGGTCCACAGGCGCGGCAGCGCGCATTGGAAATCCTGAAGTTCAAGCTCGACATCCTGTGGGCGATGAACGATGCGCTGGCGCAGGCCTACGGTGTGCAATCGTGAGCGCGGCGATCGACGCCGCATTGCTGCTCGACGCGCGGCCGCGCATCGCCCGCGGCCTGCGGCTGCAGTGGGAGCCGGCGCAGGACGCGCACGTGCTGCTGTATCCCGAGGGCATGGTCCAGCTCAATGCCAGCGCCGGAGAAATCCTGAAGCGCTGCGACGGCGAGCGCGACGTGACGGCGATCGTCGCCGAGCTCGAGCAGGCCTTCGAGGTCGAGGATCTGCAGCAGGACGTGCTCGCGTTTCTGCAGCTGGCGACCGCGCAGCGCTGGATAGAAGGCCTGTGAGCGCGCCTGTGAGCGCGCCGCAAAAACCGGGTCCGCCGTTCTGGCTGCTGGCCGAGCTGACCTACCGCTGCCCGCTGCACTGCGCGTTCTGCTACAACCCGGTGGATTTCGCGCGGTACGAGGACGAGCTGTCCACCGAAGACTGGCTGCGCGTGCTGCGCGAAGGCCGCGAACTCGGCGCCGTGCAATGCGGCTTCTCCGGCGGCGAGCCGCTGATGCGCCAGGATCTGGAAGTGCTGGTCGCCGAGGCGCGTCGTCTCGGCTACTACAGCAATCTGATCACCTCGGGCATCGGCCTGGACGAGTCGCGCATCAAGCGCCTGAAGGCGGCCGGGCTCGATCATATCCAGCTGTCGTTCCAGGACTCGACGCGCGAGGTCAACGACTTCCTGTCGTCGACCCGCACCTTCGATCTGAAGCGCCGCGCGGCGCAGCTGATCAAGGGGCAGGGCTATCCGATGGTGATGAACTGCGTGATCCACCGGCTCAACATCGACCACGTCGAGCGCATCATCGAACTCGCGGTCGAGCTGGATGCGGATTACCTGGAGCTGGCCAACGTGC
The DNA here is from genome assembly GCF_028291725.1 of Hydrocarboniphaga sp. Classification (GTDB taxonomy): domain Bacteria; phylum Pseudomonadota; class Gammaproteobacteria; order Nevskiales; family Nevskiaceae; genus Hydrocarboniphaga. The sequence continues at coordinate 9,555 of NZ_JAQGNT010000089.1, forward strand.
AGTTCTACGCCTGGGCGCAAATCAACCGCGCGCAGTTGCTGCCGACCCGCGAGCAATTGCGTCAGGCCGAGGCGGTGACGCAGCAGTGGCGCGAAAAACTCGGCAACAAAATGAGACTGCTGTTCGTGGTGCCGGACTACTACGAGACGCGGCCGAAAAAATGCATGAACGGCTGGGGCAACGTGTTCATGACCATCACTGCCGACGGCCTCGCGCTGCCCTGCCATACCGCGCGCATGCTGCCCGGCCTGGCCTTCCCCAGCGTGCGCGAGCACGGCCTGCGCGAGATCTGGTACGAGTCGGAAGGCTTCAACCGCTACCGCGGCGACAGCTGGATGAAGGATCCCTGCCGCAGCTGCCCGGAGAAGGAAAACGATCACGGCGGCTGCCGCTGCCAGGCCTACATGCTGGCGCAGGACCCCGCCGCGGCCGACCCGGTCTGCGACAAGTCACCCGAACATCATCGCGTGCTCGAGGCGATCGCCGCGGCCGGCAAGCCGGGCATGATCGAGAAGCCGCTGGTGTTCCGCGGCCCCAAGGAGTCGCGGCGGCTCGATCGCGCATTCTGAGCGCGGCGTGCGGCCTCAGTTTTTCAGCAGACTCGCGACGCCGCCGCTGGCCAGCAGCTTGGCCAGATCATCGGCGCCGCCGATCAGGCTGCCCTTGATGAAGACCATCGGGAAGGTCGGCCAGCCGGTCCACAGCTTCAGCGCATTGCGCCGCCGCCAGTTGTTGAAGTAGCTGCCGTATTCCAGGTAGTGGAACGGCAGGCCGGAGGCCTGCAGCAGCTTCCTGGCTTGCTTGGGCGCGGGGTTCTGCTTCATGCCGACGACGACGATGTCGTGCTGCGCGACCGCACGCTCCACCTCGTCGACGATATCGCGCTGGTGCTGCGAAATCAGGTCGCGGATCGCCGGGTGAATGCGCGCTTCTTCGAGGATGTGACGGGGCATGGTGCAACCGGGCTGGAAATGGGCGCGCAGTATTGCGCCGATGACGGGGTCACGGCCACCGTGACCGGGGTGCACTCGAACACGCCCGCGCCAATGCCGTAGGTCGGCAATCCTTTGCCGACGTGAGCCTTACCTTGCGCATTGAGGCCTCACGTCGGCAAAGGATTGCCGACCTACTTCCGCGCTGCCCGGATCGCCAGCACGCCGTCGCCGTTGAACTCGGTCGTGAACCCGGCGCGTTGCAGGCGCGTGGCGACTTCCTGCGGCACGTCGCGCCGGCTGGTCAGCTTGTTCGGCGCGCCGGTGTAGTGGAACAGCCGGCCGCGCGGCTTGATGACGCGTGCCAGCTGGCCGTAGAACGCCTGCGAGTACAACTCGCCGGCGATGCCGAAACGCGGCGGGTCGTGCAGGATCGCGTCCACCGACTCGCCCGGCAGTGCCGTGATCTGTTCGGCGATGTCGCCGTGGCTCAGCGCCAGTGCGCTCGCGCCCTGCTGCGCGCCGGTGTGATCAGGCGACCAGGGATTGAGGCTGCGCAGCCAGATCACATCCGGGTTTTTTTCGTAAGAGTTCACCTGCACGGCCTGGCCGCGCAGACACCAGGCGGCGAAGTAGCCGAGTCCGCCGCAAGTGTCGAGGATGCGCTTGCCGCGCGGCTGGATCAGGCCGACCTTGCGTTCGGCGTCCGCATAAGGCGACACCTGCGCCGTCGGCAGCATCTTGATGCCGTCGATCTCGAAAGTCGGCGGCCCCCAGGATGTCGGCACCAGCTTGATCAGCGAAGTGGTGAACCGCGCCACCGGCTCAAAACGCTCGCCGGCCCAGTAGTAGACGGTTCGGTCCTTGCACGCGTCCAGGAACGGAAAGCGCTGGCCGTTCCAGGCCCAGCCCGAAGTGCCGACTTCGACCGTGGTAGCGGAACGCTCCAGGTCGAGTGAGCATTCGACAACGGCAACACCGGCTGTGCGCGCCGCGTGCAAGGCATCGTGTACCGCCGAGGTCAGCAGAGGTCCTGTGTTGTTCCCGCTCACGGTACTTCGGATATCCTGCAGGCTGAGAGGCGGCCTACAGGATATCCGGCATAGCGGGTCATGGTGACCACGACCCGCGCGTGATAAGACGCGGCCTGCGTTACTTCTGGACCGGCAGCGGCTTGGGCTTGGCCGGCAGCGGCGGCACTGTCACCGTGGGCGATACTGTAGGCGACACCGTGGTGGTGGGCGCGTTGGTGGGTGAGACGGTTGTCGTAGGCGCCGTGGTCGGCGCGATCGGAACCGCCGGCGCTACCGAGGTTGCCGGTGCGACCGGTGCTGTGACCTGGGCATTGGCGGCGCCGCTGATCGAAGCCAGCGCGACGGCGGTCGCGAATATCAACTTGCGTGATTGCATAAGCATGTCGTTTCTCCACTGAGAATGGTGATTCTCTGTCGATCGGCAGCAGTCGGTTGACTGTCCGTGACGCCCTTTACAGCAGGAATTTTCTGCTGTCGTCCGCTACTGCGCGGCTGATCTGTATGCCGGGTCAGGTGCGGGCTTGGGCTGACTCCCCACCCTAGCGATACCGATATGCGGCGTCGGTGCGGTGTCGCGCTTTACGATGGTTCGCTAGCGGTCACTTGCAGTGGCTGCGGCCGCCATGGTTTGCTGTTCAACAGAACCAGCACGGAGATTCTGGTGGCAAAAAAACTGAGCCCGACGCAAGCCGTTGTCATGAACTGGCTGAACAAGGGCTGGAAGGCCTACGTTGCCGGCGGCACGCGCGTGGAGGTCAACGGAAACCCGGTGTGTACGACGGCCACCATGGCGACGTTGGAGAAGCTGGGCCTGGTGGAGAAGCTCGGCGTCGCTGCCTGGGAAGCCACCGAGGCTGGCAAGCAGTGGAGCGCGCCGAGACAGCCGGAGAGCTGAACAATCCCCATTCGTCCGACCAGACGCCGCGTTCGGTTGCAGCGGCGCGCGGCCCGGATCGGCAGGCTTTAGCCTCGACGCCATGCAAGGCCAAGGCACACCTCACGACCCGGGTTCGTCTTCGCTGCCGATCAGAATCGCGCAACTCGTGCTGGCGGTTTTGCTTCTGCATGCTGCCGACGCCGCGGCGGCCGAGCGCTGGTGGTGCAAGCAACAGCTGCCGGGCGGCGACTGCATCGGCCCCACGACGCTGACCGACGGCAGGGAAAGGACCGTCGGCAATCGCGGCCTGCCGCCCGGCAAGGATCAGGTTGTCTGGCTGGGCCCGGTGACCTACTACGACCGGCTCGGTGTGCGCAGTGTCTGCACCTATGCACCCAGTGGCCGCTGCGAAGGCGAGTTGACCACTTACTTCCCGTACGGCAAGCGCCGGGTCGAGTCGCTGCGCGTCGTCGACGGGGCCGAGGAATATCTCGGTGTGACCAGCACTTTCTACCCGGACGGCAAGCGCCTGGATTGCCGGGTCAACAAGGCCGGCGACTGCGACGGTGAGTCCGTCGTGCAGCTGGCGTCCAAGGAAATCCTGCATGGGACACAGCGCGCGTTCGGCTACGACTCGAAATGGATCGGAACTGGCCGATGGATCTTTCCCGGTGGCCAGATCAAGGATTGCCTGGTCGGTGACGAAGGCGAGTGCAAGCCGGGGCCGCTGACGCTGTGGGACCGCGACGGCAAAACGCTCGGGACGCTGGGCGCCGACGGCCTGCTGACCGGTGCCATCACGCTCTATGATCGTCGCGGCTACAAGAAGTACTGCGCGCTCGCCACGGCCGGCAGCTGCAAGACCCGCGACCTGGTCGTGACCCGCGCGCCGCCGGGTGCGGCGGAACGCCCCTTGCCAAAGAAGGCATCGATGATCCGGCCCGCTGAAATCCGTGCGGCGCTGACTCGGCTGACCTATGTCGTATTCAGCCCCGAGCCGGACCGAGCCGAGATCCGCTACCGGTTCCTGGCCTGCGGCGACGATATCCGCATCGCCTACACGGTGGTTCATGCGGTTCGATCGAAGGTTCCGTTCAAGGGCCAGGTCTGGAACGGCGCGCAGCTGGTGGGCACGTTCGACGATCGCGCCGCCGGCCCGATCCCGACGAGCCAGCTGATCTGCGCGAGCCCGCAGACCCGAACGCTCGCCTCGCTGCGGAATCATCAGATGCAGTTGCGGCAGCACACGTTCGTCGACGGCAGCGAACTCTGGTCGCTGCCGGACATGATCCAGCAGTTTCTGGACCGGCTGACGGTGCGGACCCTCCCGGTCGTGGAGCCGGTACTGGCTGCACCAATTCCAATTCCGGTTCCGGTTCCGTTGCCGGCGGCTGCAGCGGCGAGGCGATAGCATGAAGTGCATAGCGAGATTCAACCGGGAGTGGTGCTGAAGTGGATCCGATACGGCGGCTGTGCGTGTTCTGCGGATCGAGCCGCGGCAGCGATCCACTCTATGCAGAGACTGCGCGGGCTTTAGGGCAGGTGCTGGCCGAGGCGGGGATAGCCGTGGTCTATGGCGGCTCCTCTGTCGGCCTGATGGGCGAGCTTGCGGATGCCGCTCTCGCCGCGGGCGGCAAGGTCATCGGCGTGCTGCCCCAAGCGCTGGCCCATAGAGAAATCGGGCATGCCGGTCTTACCGAGCTGCGCATCGTTCAATCGATGCACGAGCGCAAGGCCCTGATGGCCGAACTGGCGGATGGCTTCATCGCAATGCCGGGCGGCATCGGCACTTTTGAAGAGATTTTCGAAGTCTGGACCTGGGCGCAGCTCGGGCATCATGCCAAGCCCTGTTCACTGTTGAATGTCGATGGTTTTTACGACGGCCTGATCTCGTTCCTGGATAGCGTCGTAGACCGGCAGTTCATCAAGCCAGTGAACCGCGACATGTTGTTGATCGCCCGCGATCCGGCAACGCTGCTGGCCAAACTCCGCGCCTACGAGGCGCCGCAAGTCACCCAATGGATTCAGTCGGACCAAAGCTGAAGCTCGTCAACGGTCCTCATTCCCGCCTTCGCCGGAATGAGGTTTCTTCAGGTTCTGTCGGTCGATGTACGCTGCTGCTGCCTCTCGCCGACCATGCGCGCAATCTCGTTCTCGCCGTAGGGACGAGCATCCTTGACGCGCAGGCTGTCACTCCAGTCGCGAGCGAAGTCGCGTTGCAGCCACAGGTTCAGTGCCGCCGTGATCAGCATCGCGATCAAGGCGCCGGTTCCGGCGCAGGCCATGTCTTTCTGCGCGTCCCAGATATCGCCCTGCGTGCCCAGGTAAGCCACGCCGAGGTCCCCGCCAAAGTATTCGGCCGCGCCCCATTCCACGAGTTCGTACAGAGCGGACGTCGACAAGGTGAAATCCAGCGGCAGGAAATAACCCCAGAAGCCGCGCGCATCGGCGACGCGAAGAAAGATTTCGCGCAGCGGATAAGCCAATAGCAGCCCGTAGCTGAAGTGCACGAGCCGGTCGAAGTTATTGCGCTCCCAGCCGAGCATGGCGTTGAAGCTATGACCGGTCAGCGAGTGCCAGGCGGATTCGTATGGCACCTCCGCATAGGTGTAGTGACTGCCGACCGCATGCAGGCACATGAACAGGAAGATCAGCGTGTACGAGATGCGCGAGAAGATGAAATGCCGATGCGAGGCGATCATGCCGACGCCGAACAGCAGCACCAGCACGTTCTCGAGCAGCCAGTCGTGACGATCGTACGGGGCGATGGCGAGCCAGGCCCAGAGCATCACGTAGATCACGATCAAGGCGAAGACGTAGCTGCGATAGTTCGGTACGGCCATGGTGCTCTCCCCCGCGAGTATCGACGCAGCCTAGCAGCCTGCTTGCGAACCTGGGGTGCCCGGTCATGGCATGGCGCCGTGAATTGAAAAGCAAGAGTCGGAGTGTGGCAGGGCCAGGCCATGCCGAGAATGTGCCGACCTTGGCTCTCCACGAATAGTTACGAAAGATGAAAGCATCCGAATCGGTGGGCGATGCATCCGCTCGCTTGCAGAGCTTCGACTGGACCGGGATCGATCGCGAGCTGAGCGAGCGCGGCGCGGCCGTCCTGCCGCAGCTGCTCAGCGCATCCGAGTGCGGATCACTGAAAGATCTGTATGCCCAGCCGGAGCGGTTCCGAAGCACCGTCGTGATGGCGCGGCACGGCTTCGGCAAAGGCGAATACAAGTACTTCCGCTATCCACTACCGTGTGCCATCGCCGATCTGCGCACGGCGCTGTATCCGCGCCTGGCGCCGATCGCGAACCGTTGGAACCAGGCCATGGGGATCGCGCTGCGGTTCCCCGGCGAGCATGCCGCCTTTCTGCAGCGGTGCCACGAAGCCGGCCAGAAACGTTCCACTCCGCTGATCCTTCAATATGGCGCGGGCGACTACAATTGCCTGCATCAGGATCTGTACGGCGAGCATGTATTTCCGCTGCAGGTGGCGATTCTGCTATCGCAGCCGGGCCATGATTTCTCGGGCGGGGAGTTTGTTCTCACCGAACAGCGGCCGCGCATGCAGACGCGTCCCGAAGTCGTGCAGCTGAAACAGGGCGACGCGGTGGTTTTTGCGGCTCACCATCGTCCGCAGCAGGGAGCAAAGGGCACTTATCGGGTCAACATGCGGCACGGCGTCAGCCGCCTGCACAGCGGACATCGGCATACCGTCGGCATCATCTTTCATGACGCCGCGTAGCGCCGCCCTCAGGCGATAACGCCCGGCTTGGCGGGGAGCGTGAAACGAAAGATCGAGCCCGATCCTTCGGTGCTTTCGACCGATACGGTTCCGCCATGAGCTTCGGTAAAGGTTTTCACGATGGCCAGGCCCAGGCCCATGCCGCTGGGGCTCAGCGCATCGGTCTCGCCCTTGTCGAAAACCCGCTCGATCGCGGCCTGCGGAATGCCGATGCCATTGTCGGCAACCGAACATTCGACGACTCCGTCGCTGTCGAGTGCGGCATCAACGATGATGCTGCCGCGCGGCGTATAGCGGATCGCGTTGGCAATCAGGTTCTGCAATATCCGGCGCAGCAGATTGGCATCCGCCCAGACGACCAGGTCTTCCGGAACGCGGTTGATCAACGAGGTGCTGCCGGTTCCCGCGAGCGGGTTCAGATCCTGGATCAGGGCTTCGACGAACGGCCATAAATCGAACCCGCGCCGCTCCAGGCAGAGCCCGTTTTCGGCCTGCAGGTTGCTGTTCTCGTCCAGCACCTTGCTGACCAGGCTTTCCAGCTGCAGCACGCTGCGGCGCAGGGCTTTCAGCATCTGGGCGGTTCTGCCGCTGGTGTCGAGTTCCGGTACGGTTTTCTCCAGGACGCGTCCCACCAGCGCAATGGCGTTGAGCGGGGTGCGAAGATCGTGCGCGACGAAGGCGAGATAGTCTTCCCGCCGACGTCGCACCTCCAGCGCACGCTGGCTTGCGTACGTCTGCAGGGCCAGGCCGATGGCACGATCGAAAACCCGGTTGATGATATGGAACGGCCTGCCTTGCAGCGTGATCCCGTGCTCCACCGCCAGATCATGAACGCAGCCGCGAAGCACGTTATATTCGGCCACGACTTCCTCGATGTCGAAGTCGTCCTGCACCCGCTGCAGCCCATGGGCCATGGGGCTGGAACTGCCCAAGGCTTCCGGAATGCTCTCGTGACTGCCTGCCTTCAGGGCGTCGGCGAGTTCGCCGAGCAGGCCCGGAATATGGTCGTTGAGCGTTGGAACATCGAGATGCCGGGCGGACGGCAGCGCGCGTATCTGAGTACGCCACCGGAGCATGATCTCCTGGGAGGTCTGCATCAGCAGCGCGGCCAGCTGAATGAGGTCGCTGATAGGCTCACCCGAGAGAGTTACCGACGATCGTCGGCAGGTCAGAGGGGCCACGCAGTGACTATGCGGGACGACCGGCCTTGTTTTCGATCATACACGACGACTCTTGTGTATAGGCTCAGCCCGGTGCATCGGCCCGCGAAGGGCCCAGCCTGAGAGCAGGAGAAGCGCCGGTGGTCACTTCCTCTGCAACAAAAATTGGGTTTGGAAATGACAGAGCACTACACTTGCCGGCGGGCAGGTGAGAATCGCAATGAATCAGAGCACGGGACCGGAAGGAATCACCAGGCGATTTCAGCAAGCGTGGAACGCGCACGACATGGAAGCCTTCGGCCGGTTGTTTCATGCCGACGCGACGTTCGTGAGTCGGTTCGCGACCTATTGGCGCGGGGTTGATCAGATCGTTGCCGGCCACGCTGGCATCCACGCTTCGATCTATCGTGATTCGACGCTTGCGATCGACATGCCCGATGTCGATCCGATCTCCGACGACGCCGCGATCCTGCATTTCTGGACGCGGCTCAGTGCTGGTGCCGCTCATCCGGCCGGGCCGCATCAAGTCGACACCTTGATCCTCGCGGTGGTGACGCATAGCGCTGGCGAGTGGCGCATCCAGGCACTGGAGAACGTAACATTGAGCAACCCGATGACCGGTGTCGCGACTCTGCGCCCCTGAGCGCGAAGCGAGCAAGCGCTTCCACCCCCGTGGCGCCTCGATCACGCGAGCTGCATGGATTCGGGGATCGAAATTCAAATTGGGGCAACAGTCGCGGCGCCGTTCGATGTTTCCGAATTTGAGCTTCGTGGTGCCCTCTCCTGATCAGCCAGTGAGGAGGTCACGGCAGCCGTAGAGGGCGCTGGGGGCCTTGTTGCCCAGTTGTTGCCCAAAACGGCCAAAAATGCCTTCAGAACCCCACGCCCATAGCGCCCAAGGGCATTGCTCAAGATGCTGGAAATGAGAGATTTTTAACGCTTCAACGAATGACAGGCGACACGATTCGGGCTGACACATCGAACTTCAGCGCGCCAGAAACCACCCTTCAGCGTCAAGGCGATTCCAAGCGGAAGCTATATGCTCAGGTTTCATAAGGGCCTTTTTGCGGGCGTTCCAGGCATGTATGGACGCGACAGCATCTTGAACTGACCGCGTTCCTGGCTCATGCGTCGCCACCCAGTGCACCGACGCGAGCAACTCCATTCCATACGATGATTGAAATCCGTCTATCAGGCTCGCGACCCTGGCTACATGCTTTGCCAGCTCAGCATGCTCCTGCCGTGCGATGAAGGCCTCAGCCTCCGCAAGCGCGTTTTCCGTCGGCTCAATCTCGGCCTCGACCACCCCATCACCCAGACCACGGATGAAGTGCCCTTCCATAGTGTTGAGTGCGTGACGCAAGGTGTCGGAATACGGGCCGTAGTGATGCTTTACGAAAGGCAACTTCAACGGTTCGCCAGCTTCCTGAAGAAAGTACGCCAGCTTCTGCACTTCGATTTTGGACAGCCCGTAGTTGAGCGCTCGGTACGTGTCGAGCACTTTGACAATAGCTGCCCGACCCGAGGTCATACGGGGGGGCTTTGTCCGAACTTCCATTGTCTTAGGGGGGGGTGCGCCGCCAGGCTCGAACAGGCGAACTTCCACCCCGGTCAGTGGCGCGAACGCGGTTTCGATGAGCGGGCGAACATCGGCCCAGTCAAGCCCGCCGTTTCCGCAACCAAGTGGTGGAATGGCGATTGAGTGTATCCCCAGGCGTTGAACCTGTGCGACCAAGTCAACCAGGCCATCGCGAATGAACTCGATCTTCGACGCCCCACGCCAATGATCCTTGGTTGGGAAGTTGATGATGTAGTTTGGTTTGACCAAGCCGCCGGAGTCATGAACAAACATCCGACCGGGTCGCACTTCCCCCGCCTTGCACGCCGCGACGTACTGGGCGAAGTTGGCCGGCCATTTGTTCTTGAACTGCAGGGCGATACCCTTGCCCATAACGCCAACGCGGTTCACCGTATTGACGATTGCGTCGACGTCGTCCTGCTTCAGCAGATCTCCTTGGGTCAGTTTAATCATGATGTGTCACCACCTCAGAAATACCAGCTAGGCATGACGTCTACCCTCAAAGCTACGCTGGCTTGGGCAAGCATAAGCCGTACCTGAGCCTGGCGAGTTGAATCAATCACACCAAGCCTCGTCATACATGCCAGCGGCGCGCTCGTCTTCACCAGAAACTCGGCCTGGCGGCGCTCCATGCGATCGGCATATCGTGGCTCCGCCGCCCGGCTCTGCCAGTATTGGCAGAAGCCATCGAGCTGCGGCGCTTCGGTCAACAGATCCCATGCGACCGCCGTGTCCAGCTGGGCCAAGTCCGTGAATGGTGTGCTGAAGGCAAGCGTAGCGTTGCGATCGTAGAACACAAACGGGCGGCCCAAGCCGACCACCCGCTGCACCGTCGTTTCAAAATGCACGATGTCCGCTTGCCGCCAAGGGCATCCGGCAACTCGTCCGCCGTTTATCGCGTACAGCATCGGCGACCTCGGCGCGAAGTAGAACGGCACGAAGTCGTGAACCGACCCACCCGGCGGATCCGGCACCGCGCGCGCAGCCCTGGCGCCCTGCGCACCGGCGTGGGCGATGTTCTGGTAGTTGATGCCCGCCACCGCGCCGCTGTTCTTGGACAGCAACGCTCCGGCGACGCAAATTGCCGGCAAATTGGCGATGGCCGTAATGTGGAACAGGCGCGTCGGGCGTGGGGCGGCCATCGCTAAGCGTCCCCACTGCCAGGAAGGGTATGGACCGCGCCGCTCGCGTTCACCATGGCGCAGACAACCTGTCCACGATGTCTCTCCGCGACAGCACGCGAGAGCAAAGCTCCCACCGATCTCTGTCGGGATCGATCGTTTCGTGGTAGCGAAGCTCGAAGGCGTTGTGAGCTTGGTCGCGGAGGTGGACGTACTCATCCATCCGTTTCTCGAGATCTTCCACGTTCTCGATCCAATCGTCCTCGATCGTGTCCGGCAAGCTCCCGAAGATGTCGTAGCGATCTTTCATCCGCCGGGAGATGACGGCATAGACCTGTTCGTCCTGGGTGCCGTGGTAAACGAGGTTGAGCATGTCGACGGTCTGACGTACCTGGCCGAACCGCTTGATACGTCCGAGACGCTGCTCAAGTCGGGCCGGGTTCCATGGTAAATCGACGTTGATCAGAGTCCCGAGCGTCTGCAGATTCAGCCCCTCGCAGGCCGCGTCGGTAGCAATCAGCAATCGAATCTCTCGTCGTTTCACCGCTGCCTTGATGTCATCACGCTCCACCGAGGCAAAATCGTTGCCCCGGTAAATGCCGCTCTTGCCAGCACCGGCGTAGATTGCGACCGGCTCCCCGGGCAGCGCACCAGCCAGTTCACCGGCGAGCGAACGCACGGTGTCGTAGTACTGGCTGAAGACAATGCAGCCGTGTTCGAGCCAGGTCCGGCCGTCAGTTCTGAATTCGGTCAGGAAGTGCCTCACCGCTGTTGTCTTGGGGTCACGCGCCTCCGGGCGTGACAACTCCTGAACGATCGTGCGCAGGTAGCCCGCGTCTTCCGCCGTCAGTGCATCGACGACGTCAGCAATAGTGCTGGCCTGCTCCTCCTCTTCCAGAGCTTCACGGCGCAGCATCTTCTCAGCGGTTGATCGACCGGACGCGAAGCTCGAGCAAATGCGCTGAAGGAGCAGCGTCTTCATGAAGCCAGCCGCTTTGTTTCCCTGTCTTTTGAGAGAAGCAGTGAAATCTTCAGCCGCGCGGTAAGCCAGATCGAACGGCAGGTTGGTCATTAACCCCAAGCCTTCAAATCCAACGCCGGCATATGCATCCCGCTGACCTTCGGGATCCGGATGGATGGAAACAGCAACACGCTGCAGAAGGCCGGCGTTCTCCAAGGTCACGCGCCGCCGCAACACCGTGTGCCGAACGATAGGGTTGTGTTCTCGCAGGAAGCCCGGCGCCAGCGCCTGCGAGATGGCTTGCTGCTCCAGAAACCCGAGCGAGCCGAACCCGCGATCGGTGAAAAATGCCTGGTCAGGCAGGCCCAATTGCAGGCGCAGTGTCGCGAACAGAGCGTCCTCGCTGGCCGGCGGCAGCGGGTTGCGCAACCATTCCCACGCATCGCGGTCCTCGGTCGGAACCTCAGTGCCCTTGACGATTGGCAGCGACCGCTGCCAATCGAACCAGCGCGCAAAGGGCGGGCGCCCCAACACGAAGTCTGCACCCGTGCCCAGGATGCGTAGCAAGTCCCATAGCTCGTGGACCTCCGTCTGAATCGGAGTCGCGGTACCGAGCAGCAGATTCTTGGTCCGCGAGCCGATGCGCAGCATGAATTCGAGCAGGTTGTTGGGCTCGTCCTTCTGCTTGCCCATACCGCCGCGTCGGCGCGCCTTGTGTGCCTCGTCGAGCACCACGGTGCCGAACTTGCGCGTCAGCAGGTGCTGGCGCTCTTCGGAGTCATGGAAGATCAGCCCGGTGGAAACAATGGCAATCTGCGCCGGGCACCTGGCGACATCTTCCGGCCCACGAGTGCGGATCTCATGCCCATTCGAGTCCAACCACACCTTCTTGGTGGACGACCACACGGCACTCGGAATACCGAGCTTGTCGATCAGCTCCACTTGCCACTGCATGGTCAGCGTGGACGGGCACAGGATCAGCACCGGACCATCGCCCAGCAAGACCGAAATCATGGCGCTGGCCGCGAGCGACAGCGTCTTGCCAACGCCCACCTCGTCGGCCAGCAGCAGGCGGGCACGACCGTATGTCTCCCGGTGCTGCAGGAACATCGTGACGAATGATCGCTGCCACGGCTGCAATTGCTCACCGCCACGATAAATGGGGCTTTCGGCCAGCGCCGCTGCCGGCACGTCCTCCGGCTTGGCATCGGCGAAACGGATCTCCACGCGATCCGCTATGCGTTTGACTTCTTCGATGATCGCATCGGGCAAGGGGTAGGCGTCTGCCCACAGCGCCGCAAATTCCTCTTCGACCCAAGCCACGCCTTCGGACGACGTGTCTTCCCACAAAATCTCATAGTTCTTTGCGAACGCGCTCCGCGTCTCGTTGATCGAGCCCAGGAAGCAGGTCTTAGCTCCGTCAGCACCCTCGATCACGCCTGCCTTGCCGTGCACAAACACCCTGTCCTTTGGCACGACGCGAATCTCGACTCGTCCGCTGGTCAGCAGCTCGTGCAGCTTTCGGTAGCGCTCGCGATGCAACAGCGCCTCCACCTCGGCCGGCGCCTCGTTCCAGCGCTCCTTGAGCGCGGTCTCGCGCGCGTGCTTCGAGATCAGAATGTCGGCTGCATCCAGTTCGCTATTGCAGACCACCTGCACTAGCGGAATCGACGCGATCTCCTCGCCTACGAGTTCGAAGATCGAACTGCGAAAATAGCCTGCGATGCGCCGATAGGATTGGGCTCCCGCCAGCTTCTGACTGAGAAACGCACGGTCAAGCCGCTGCCGGCGCGACGAGAACCGGCGAATCTCGCTCATCTCAGCCAAGCCTCTGGTTCTTCACCAGCTCGCGCAGCACGCGAGCCGCGCTGGCTTCATCGGGGCGCAGCGCATCCAGGCGCTTGGCCAGATATTCGGCAAGCTCCGCCACCCACTCGCGCTGTGTCATGTCGCCGTAGTAGTTGGGCACGTTGAGCGTGAGATGAGCCAGGACCTCGGCGCCGTCCACGTTCTTCTGCAGCTCCATCAGGGCATACAAGGCGGCACGCAGCGTGGACTGGTACAGCTCGGAGCCTTCGCCCATCTCCGCGCGGGCGAGCTCAACCGCGCTCTTGAGCCGCGCCTCATTGGCCTTGTGGCTCGCCAGCAGCGCCTTGAAATCGCGCACCTTGAAGGCCTTGGCGAAGTTCTGGTAATTGTCCAGTGTCTTGGCGCCGCGCGCTTCCATGTCGATCATCTTCAGGTAGAAGCGCTCCGCCCCCGATAGCCGGTCCCACTGTGCCTTGACGATCCCCTGCGGCGCCAGACACTGGTTTGCAGTGTCGACCGCGAAGGCGATGAGGCCATCGACAAACGTGGTCTCGTTCTTCACCCGAGGGCGAATCGCTTCGGCCGTCATATCGCGGCCGTCGATCACGGCGTAGCGCGTCAGCACGCGCAAAGCCGCAGCGTAGCCTGCCATCTGGATGTCGGCATCTTCGAACACGTTCTCGTCGCGGTAGAGCCCCTTGGCCTGCTGATTCAGTCCGGTGAGATCGGCCACCTGCTTTTCGACTTCCTCCTGAATTTCCCAGGCAAGATCGTCCCGCGTAGTTTTGTAAGCGCCCTGCCGCTTGCGCAATACCAACAGCACCGTTCCCTTAACGTAGCTACCCTCTCGAAGCGCGCTGTCAGTTTCGGTGACTACGTACCAAGCTGCAGTAACTTGCAAGCCCGAGGCCCACACAATATTGGCCATATCAGCCCAGATTGAACCGGACTGGTGCGTGAACATGATGACTTGGATGCCGTTAGGGGGCATGCACTCAGTCATGCTCTTGTACGCAGCGACCATACCGCGTCGAAAGTCTTCTCCCTCGCCTTGAATAGCGAGTGCGCGGCGACTATCCCAGACCCAATCCGCAAATTCCCGTGGAGGATTCTTCCTCAGCCACGCGACGAAAAAATCGAGTATCTCCTCGTACTTAACTGCATTCCCATAGGGGGGGTCGGTGACGAACAGATCAACACTGGATCGAACATCCTTCGCCTCACGTGCGCAGACGATCGCCGACCCACTGATGCTACTACGCTCAAGCGGCTCTAGAAGGTAGGACTTTGCAAATTCAAAGGGGCGAACACCGTAGTTAAATAGGGTGTTGAGGGCTTGGTTGTAGAACGTCTGTGAAATCGACTCCCGAGCTGCGCCAGTTCCGTATCTGCATAGCTTTGACGACCAATCCACCATTCTCGCGAGCAAAACAGTGAGAGCCGCTTCAGATCTACCACTACCTTCAATGCTCTTTCGCGCCAGGCCCAGCATTAGCAGTTGCCGTGGCGTAAAGAGGTGATGCCAGTGCGTCCAGCCTCTCGCTCGAACTAGGTCCAGGCCTTGGTATCTTGGAGGGCCACCTACTTCGATTCGCATATCCGGAATCCAGCCGTTCGCCTGCCATTCTGCAATGTTCCGATCGACATACGCTTCGACGATACGTTCACGTTCTATATCTGTAGCATCCACGGAACGGAAATCATGCTCGTACCCTTTGCCATTCTTCTTCGGTCTGGTCCATTGCACGCAGTAGAGCCGCTCTTGGAAGATGTCGTCGGGCAGCGGCCTGAAGTCTCTCTTTCCCCACAATCGCAAGCGATTCTCGATAGTCCCATCTGCCGTTTGGAAATCGCCTCGAAGAGTTGAAATTTTGGTCTTGTACTCAACGGAACCGACGCGATGAGTTAGATACGCTTCACCATACTTTCCCTCTCTGCCAATTGTGCCAGTCTCAGCATGCGTCATTTCAGCGGCGCCCACGCCGCTGCGTATCAGCACTTGGTATCGTTTGTTCACTGGATCGGGTGCCAGTTCAGCGACAGCGTTTCGGCCGGCGCTGACAACTAGATTTGGCAACAGTGGCACTATCCATCCACTTTGAGGACAACGGGCCTCAACACAGTATAGAAACGCCTTTGGCCTCCAACCCTTCCCGTCAGTTTCCACGCCAAGCCGATCAATCTCAGCCTGCACACTAAGCACTAGCCGCTTCTGATCGGCTACGAGAGCCTCTCGGCCCTTCTCGGAGCCGCCCACTATGTTTAGTGAACCCCAGGTAAGCATGCAGGCCACTGGATTGAGATCCGAGGCGACTACGTCGCAGCCGAGGCGCGCAGCTTCAAAGGGTATCTGTCCAGAGCCACTAAAAGTGTCTGCCAACACTGGACGTCGGCCAAACCGCATTGTTCCAAGTTGCTCAACGAGCTCGGGCACGGAACCCGCCTTAGTACCAAGGTGAGCGTTGACGTCTGTCCAAATGTGATCGTGAACGGTCTCTAGAACTTCCTCTGGCCTCCTGGCCTGGTCAACACGTTCACGATAAGGTCCGCGCGGAAGCATCTGCACTTCGAGTTGGCGACGATCTTGCTCCGGCA
The DNA here is from genome assembly GCF_028291725.1 of Hydrocarboniphaga sp. Taxonomy (GTDB): domain Bacteria; phylum Pseudomonadota; class Gammaproteobacteria; order Nevskiales; family Nevskiaceae; genus Hydrocarboniphaga. The sequence goes on from NZ_JAQGNT010000089.1 coordinate 25,362, forward strand.
CATCGTCGCGCCACGTAATCTTAGCGTCCCCGAACTTCGGATCTGACCAATCCACTGGCGCCGACGACGGCAGAGCATCGTCGGGCGACGCGGTGAAGTAGTCGGCGACCTTTGAGATTGTTAGGCGCTCCAAGATTTCCTTCGGGCGCGGGCGGCGCTTCCAACGGGCGACGAAGGATTCGTCGTCCATCGCCATCAGCTTTTCGAATATCGCCAAGTCGCGCGCTGGATTATCGGTCGCGGGTAGCAAACAACCCAAGACGCATGCTTTGTTCAAGATCAGCGGCTTTCTGCCTTTCCAGTAACTGCCAAGTCCGGTTAGGGTTTTGCCCTGAACCGCAACCTGTTCCTTATACGATTCTGCAGAGAGCTTCTGCACGGGCAGCAAGTGCTCTATAAGCGCGGGCGCATCCTTCAACGAGAACGGGACAACGGGGACAATCATTCCGCCTCCTTAAACAGCGGCAAGCGGAACAGGTCATCCTCGACAGGACGAAGGCGGCGGCGATCGAGCGCAGGTTTCTCCCCATCGGACAGCGCATGAAACAGCGCCCGCCGCCAGCCGCGCTGCGTATCATCCGGAAGGCCGGCTTCGGCTACCGCCATCGCAAACAGCCACCAGCGTTCCTCGGGCCGCAGCGCTGCCCATCGGCTGCATATCACTGGAAGTTGCTCATCGTTCGCGGTCTCAGCAGCCCAGGCCAGCACGCACAACTCCTTGCCGAGCAGGCGATCAACGAGGTTGGTGCCGGTGTGCCAGCGGCTGGTTGCAGTCCTGGCTGTCTTGAGTCGGTCATTGAACTCTCGGCGAGCAACATCCGCGATGCCGGACCACGAACGGCGGAGCAGGACCACGCGCGCTTCGTCACGCGGAATGCCGGCTTCGTGGCCTCGGTAACCATAGTCCTCGACGATCACGACGGGCGCGGCTCGCGCCGCAGGAATCTCGACGCGGAATACATGCGCGCCGAAGGTCGCGGGCGCGCCGAAGTCGGTGGTCGCTAGGGGCTCGGTCATTGCTCAACGTCGGTCTGCTCAAGCTCGATGCCGAGCTTGCCGGCGAAATCCTTCAAGTCATGCCCCGAGGCGAAGTGCGCCTTGCGGAACATCATAGTCACCGGCGTATCCGGCGCGAACTTCTCCAGCACCTTGGTCAGCAGCGCGGTGATGAAGGCCGCATCGACGCGTACCTCGCCTACCATGATGCTGGCCACTTTGTTGCCCTGACCGACAGTCAAGGACACGTTCTCGAACTCGGCTGACTTGTCGGCGGCTTGCTTGAGGCCTTCGAAAGTGGTGGCACGCGAGTCGAGCTTGCGGCCTGTGCGCGACAGCAAGCGCGCAGCCTTGACGTCGTCGATCTGCACGCCCTTCTTGCCCCGCGCCGGAAAGCGAAAATCAGCCTTGGTCTCCAACCCATCGACGGCAGCAAAGGCGCGCAGCAGCACGTCGTCGTCGCCGATCTGGACTGCGGTCGCGTAGGGCACGCCGTCGCGTGGCTCGCTGCCATCAAGCGTGTAGCGGATTTCGCCGCGTGGCGCGACCAACAGCTCCACCGTCCGCTTCCCGCCGGCCTCGCCAAGCCGGTTGCGCAACATGAGCTGGTTGGTCCAGGTCACCGGATCGCCAACCTCGTATTGCCCCGAGACGTCACGGACCATGAAGCTGACGCGCAGCGCCGCTGTGGCGTACGGGTTGTTCTTGAGCACTGGGCTGGTCTCAGATACCGACGCATCTTCGGCGAAGTGAATGCGTGGTGCCGGCCCGGCATTCACGGGATTTACCCGCAAGCGCACGCGGCCTTCGTCACCCAGTTCGGGCTCGGCGACGATCTGGACGGTGGTGCGCTTCTTCTTCGGTTTCTTGCTGACATAGCCGTTGCCCAGGTCTTCCCACAGGCCACGGTTGCAGGCGATGGTCTTGAGTGTGTCCAGGCCGCGCGGTGGCAGCCAGGGCATACCGGCTTGCTCGGTGTAACGGTCGGCTGCGTCGGACCAGCGGGTTTCGTCCTGGTTCTCGGGCCACAGCAGATCCTGTGACTTGTCGCGGATGGCATCGAACTCTTTCTCGACATCGAGGAAGAGCTTGAGCGGGTTGGATGTGAGCGTCTTCTCGATCTGCTCTTCACCGTTGAAGGGCTTGTTGGCATCGCGCGTCATGTCCAGCGGCTTGGGCGCCAACTGCGGTGGCTTGCCGGCGCGCTGGATGGGAAACAGCACCTTGTCAAACAGGCTCAGCACGGTGGCATTGAAGTCCTGCTCGTAGGCCTGCTGCTTGCGCTCCAGGTCGTCGCGCTGCGGATGACCCTTGGCAATGCGGCCATCGGCCTTCTGCGCCGCGAACAATTGGCGTGCAGCCTTTTCGACGCTGCCCATCGCGGTCTTGTCGCCAGTGAGCACGCACAGATTGTTCTTCTGGCTCAGGCCATCGAAAAACTTCTGCACTTCGTCGGGCGGAATCTTGGCGTCAGGGCTAACGACCAACAGCACCCGCCCGCGCCGCACGCGGTCAGCCACGTCTTCGAGGCGCGGCAGCGGAAGCACATCGTCATAGACGGTCTTTCGAGTGGCCTTGAACATGTCCCGCAGGCGGTGACGGATCAGGTCATCGACCTGGTTGTCCGGCGCATCATGGGCCAGGCTCTGCAGCAGCTTGGTCAGGTTCTCTTGCCGGTCGAAGTAGTAGCGGCCCTCGGGCGTGTGGTGCAGGTACCAGGCGGCCTTCTCCAACTCTTCGAACGCGGCTAGAAAGTCTGACGGCTCGCGCAGCGGCGACACCAAGCATTCGACCATTTCCTCGCGGGTGAGACCCTTCACGGCGTTTACGGCGGTTGACAGGCTGGCGGTTATCAGCAGCGCGCCCACCTGGGTGGCGGCTTCCTTGCCGGTTTGCAGGTCAATCACCTGCGCGTGCGCCGACAACTGAGCATCCCAGAGGTCTTTCGCGATCACGTCCCGCATGCCCGAAATCTCGGTCAGCTTGTCGCGCACATCGGGTACCGAAAAATCGAAGTGCTGTGGGCCGATCAGGAATACGTCGTTCGCTTTGCGGTCCCATACGGATTTGAGCAGGCGCGACACCAGCTCGATCAGGCCGCGGGTCTGCTTGAACTGCTCGTTCTCCTTGAACAGCGCCACCACGTTTTTCAGGCGCGGGTGGAACGGGTAGGTCGCCACGATCTCATCGGCGATGGCCTCGGCGCCGCGGTTGGCGGTCTTGGATTTGGCGGCCTCTTCCAGCTTGCGGCCGAAGGCGTCGGCGATGTCCTCGATCTCGTTCTTGTCGGGTAGCGACGAAAACAGCCGCTTACGCAGGATGTCGTAGATCTCGTTGGCGGCCAGATCGACGGGCGTGATGGTGCGTTCCTGGCGGCCCAACTCGGCACGCGCATCCTGCAGCGCCTTGTTGATGAGCTTGCCACCGGTTTCATACGCGGCGGCAAGGTCCGAGGCGACGATGCAGACGTTTTTCTTCTTGCCGGCAGCCGTGAGCAGGTTGGCGAATGCCCTCGTGGCGATGTCGGCCACGGTGCCGTTGCCGACTTTCTGTGTATCGAGGTAATGGAAGTACGGCGGCAGCTCGTCGAGCAGGATCAGCACCGGCTCGTCGCCCTCGAAGAGCTTGAGCCAATCTTTCTCATCGGGAGCCTTGGGGCCGCCGGTCCAGAAGCTGCGGAACTGCTCTCCCTTGCCCAGCTGAGTGGCGATCTCGCCCCAGAAGAAGTGATCGGGATTGTTGCGGCCATTGAAAGCCGCGATGGTCGCGCCCTGAAAGCCATCTGCGTGTGCCATGCCGGCGCAGTACTTCGCCCTTAAGGTCGCGTGGCGGGCCAGCAAGCCGAAGCCAACGAGCAAATGCGTCTTGCCACCGCCCATGGCCTGCCTGAGATGGAATACAGCCTGTGATGACGCGCCGGCGAGCCTGGCGATGCCTTCCGTGATGAGAGCCTTCATCCCTTGCGTGATAAAGGTTCGCTCAAAGAACGCGGCACCATTGCCTTCCGCCTGAATCAGCTCGTCGAGCTGTTCGATCTGATCGCTGAGCTTCACGTTCAGGGCGTTTGGTTGTAGTAGGCAGGCGTCGCGGACGGTCTTCATGCAGGGTCTCGTTGTGTTTTTTTTCGGCCGTATGGTGCAGCATGAAACCGAGCGTGGACACGCCGCCGGCAACTACGGCGTCGCAGTAACGGCGGCGACGCCGAGCATCGGTCGGTGCCGAAGCTCGGCACCGAGGCTCAGTGCGCTTGGCAATGGGTATCCAGTCGAATGACGTCGGCCCTGATAGGCCCTTTCGCGCTCGAAGTCGCGTTCCCCGAAATTCTACAAGCAAAACCGGCCGGCTTAAGCCTTTCTCGCATAAACACTGGCGACAGAGGTACCGCGTCCGTCGCCATGCCCGAGCGACAACGACGTTGCAGCCCTGGCCTCCCGCTCGCTGTTGCCTTCGTCCCGGTACGCTTGCACCCGTTCCTGGGCGAACTCATATCGCGCAGCATGGCTCAGGACGTTCTCGCGGTGGCAGAGGTTGCGGTAGATGCCGCGCGCCTGCTTCAGTCCGCTGGCTGACGTGCCGTCGGCACGGACGATCAGGTGCGAGGTCTTCTGCTCTCTCAGGATTGATCGCGCCCGTTCAACGGCTTTTAGAGCGCGCACTTGATCTGCTGGTTTGACCGTTCGTTCCCTGCCGCCCTTGGTCCCTTCAACGACGCGGACCGCGCGGTCACGCTTCAGCTCGCGCTCCCACCGCGCGAGGATATCGGCCCGTCCGCCGCGGATCGCTTCGGTCTCGCGGAGGCCGAGCGCGCGTTGCAGTTCCAACGTGGCGCCGATGCCAGGACGGCCGAGCGCCACTGTTTGTCCTGGAACTGCTTGATCTGTTTGTCGGACAACGGCGTTTTCGTGCCGATCCGGTTCGCGCGCTCGACGCCGAGTGCCCGGTTGCTGTAATCGGGGTTGCGTGCCAAGCCTTGCTTGCCTTCATGGCACAGGACTGCGCGCAGCTGGCTCAGCTCGTTCGCCAGCGTTCTCGGCGAGACACCTTCCTGCTGGCGAGCGCCGACATAGGCCGCGAGGTGTCGGCCGCCGACCTGATCGGCGCGATGAATCCCGAAGTTCTGCTCGCGCATCGTTCTGGCGAACGCACTGAACGTCGCCGACCGTCCCTCGCGGGTCAGATGCGCGCCCCCCAGCTGACCGCCGACCCTTTGGAGATCGGCCAGCAATTCCGTCTTCCGTCGAGAATTGCTCACGGTGCCACTTGTCGCCGGTCTTGAAGCGGGCGCGATAGCAGTAGTCGCCGCGCCATTCGATGTTGCCGAATTTCAGTTTCATGGTGCCCCCTCGTGATAAGCCAAAGAGGAGGTGCCGGCTGCTGTTTGGGCCGCCTGGAACCGTTGTTGCCCAGTTGTTGCCCAAAACAGCCCAAAATGCCTTCAGAACCCGAAGCCAACATCGCCAATAGGCGTGGCTCAAGATGCTAAAAATGAAGGATTTTTAACGCTTCAACGAATGGTGGCCGAGGACGGAATCGAACCGCCGACACGGGGATTTTCAATCCCCTGCTCTACCGACTGAGCTACTCGGCCAACTTAGGTGCTGGAAACCTTGCGCCGGAGGAACCACGGGGCGCGAAGGCCGCGTATTAGAGCCGCGCGGCCGGGCTTCGTCAACCTTTCGGCGAAGGGCTGGGCGGGACGTACGAAGTTTGCGCAAGTTCGCCGCCGCCGAAGAAGTATTTCTCCATCTCCTTGGCCAGGAATTTACGCGCCTCGACGTCGGACAGGGCCAGCCGATACTCGTTGATCAGCCGTGTCTGGTGCTGCAGCCATTCCGCCCAGGCGGCCTTGGAGACGCTGTCGTAGATGCGCACGCCGAGCACGCCGGGGTAGGGCGCGCGGTCAAGACCTTCGGCCTCGAGGCCGAGCTTCACGCAGTGGACGGTTCTGGCCATAGGCTCTGTTGTGCTTTCTGCGGGGCGAAGTACGCCGCGTCTAGGATTTTGCGCACCGGCGCCGGCAGGCCGGGCAGGGTGCTGGGGTCGCTCATTGTAGTCCACGCGGTCGCGCCGGCCTCGGCGACACCGGCCGGCGCGACGCGCAGGCGCAGCGGCTGCAGGCTCAGGTCGTAGTGGGTGAAGCTGTGCTCGACCGGTTCCAGCGCCTGCACCGACTCCGCGCGCAGGCCGTAACGCGCTGCAAGCTCCGCGCGCCAGTCCTGCTCGGCCGCGATCACCGGCGGGCACCACAGGCCGCCCCAGATGCCGCTGGGCGGGCGGCGCTCCAGCAGCAGCGCGGCTTTGTCGTTCTCGATCAGCAGCAGCCAGGCGCTGCGCTGCGGACGATCGCGCTTGGGCTTGGACGCGGGCAGTTCCGCAACGCGATCCTGCAGCCGCGCGCCGCAGTCCCCGGCAACCGGGCACACCGCGCACAGCGGTCGCCTCGAAACACAGACCTGGCTGCCCAGGTCCATGCAGGCCTGCGTGTAGTCGGCGAGCCGCGCGTCCGGCAGCAGCTTTTCGGCGTAGTTCCAGAGTCTTTGCTGTACCGCCGGCAGGCCGGGCCAGCCGGCGACCGCCGCGTGCCGCGACAGCAGGCGCTTGACGTTGCCGTCGAGGATCGCGTGGCGGTCGCCGAAAGCCTGCGACAGGATCGCGGCGGCAGTGGATCGGCCGACTCCGGGCAGTGCGATCATCTGCTCGATGTCGCGCGGCCACTCGCCGCCGCGCAGCTCGACGACGGCTTGTGCGCAGCGGTGCAGATTGCGCGCGCGGGCGTAGTAGCCCAGGCCTGCCCATCGTTGCAGCACGTCATCGATCGGCGCCGCGGCCAGGGTCTGCACGTCGGGAAAGCGCGCCAGAAAGCGCTCGAAGTACGGGATCACGGTCGTGACCTGCGTTTGCTGCAGCATCACTTCGGACAGCCATACGCGGTAGGGCTCGCGCGGGTGTTGCCAGGGCAGGTCGTGGCGGCCGTGGGTGTCGAACCAGGTGAGGAGTCGGGAGGCGAAGCTGGCTCCCTCTCCCGGCGCTGTCGCGCCACCCTCTCCCGGGAGAGGGGAAGGCTTGAGGGCGGTTGGACTTTTTGGGCGGCTCATGGCGCTGCATGCGCGACGCTTTCGTGTGCCAGCCGCTCGATGCCTTCGGAGGTCTGGATCGCTTCCTGGCGCAGCTTGCGCTGCATGATCCACGGGCCGATCAGCGGCGGTATCCAGAACTTCGGCTCCAGCTCGGCATTGAATTCCAGCAGGCTCTGCGTGGCCGTTTTGCCGTCGCTCAGGCGCCAGTCGGCCTGGCCATACAGCAGATCGCTGCGCTCGGAGATGACCTTGGCACTGAGTCGTCCGCCCGGCGTCTCCGGCATGCGGCGCATGTCCTGCACCTGGTCTAGCGTCTTGCAGAAAAACGAGAAGCACATGCGCAGCTGCGTATATAGGCGCGACACCTCGGGGGACGTGGTCTCCGGCAGTATCTGCGCCTGTTTTACCGCGGCGTTGATGCGCGGCAGGTTCTGGTAATCCGCGAACACCGCGTAGGCGGCATCGGCCGATGCGTCGAGCTGCACTTTCATCGCCACGCGATAGCGGTCGCCGTCCTGCGTGACCTGCAGGCTGTCGACGACGACCGCTTGCGCAGCCGCCGGCAGCAGCATCGCAACGAGCAACAGTGTCTCAGGGCGTAGTCGGCGCACTCTGTTCCTTCTGCTGCTCATCGGACGGCGGCGGCTCCTGCTGCTTTTTCCTTCTGCCGAACAGGCCGTCGAGCGCCGGGCCGAGGCGCTCGTTGAGTTTCTGCTTCAGCTCGTCCTTGTGCTCGTTGAGCTGCTGCTTGATCTCTTCCTTGGCGCGGGCGCGCACCGCGTCGGAAATCTGCACCTTGTACTTCGGATCGGTGAAGGTGCCGGTCAGATGCACCGGCACGGTGACGCCGCCAAGGTCTTCGAGCCCGCGGCCGCCCTGGCCCTTGCTGGTTTCGACGATCGTCGGCTTGGCGGTGTAGTCGAAGGTCTCGTTGACCAGGTCGACCTGGCCGGCACCGCCGACGCGCAGCATCGGATTGCGCGCATCCAGCGTGTCCGACTTGAGGATGCCGTTGACGATCTGGCCGCTGAAGTCGATCGAAGCGAAGTCGGTCTGCGGCGGCTCACCGCTGGGCGTATAAGTCTGGCCGCGCAACAGCGCCTGGCCGCGACGCAGCATCTCGCCGAGGTTGAAGCCCTTGACTGCGCCGTTCTTGAAATTCAGCGCGACCGTGCCGTTGAGCGCCTTGCGCAGATCGCCGACGGTCTTGCCCGCGGAGGTCAGATCCAGCTCGATGGTGCCGATGCCGTCGACCTTGTCCTTGCCGCTCAGGTCTTTCAGGAACGGGCCCAGAGCCAGGCTCTGCAGGCTGGTCTTGAACGCGAAGCCGGGCCGCAGGCCGGGCGCGATGCGCGTGGTGCTGGTGAAGCTGCCGCCATAGAGCTTGCCGTTGAGGCTCGCGATCTTGGCGGCTCCCTTAGGGCCCGTCAGTGTCAGTCTCACGTCTGACAGTTTGAGCCCGCGCAGCGTGAGTTTGGCGACATCGAGCGTGCCGTCGACGTCGAGCTTGGCCAGCGCGTCCACCGGGATCTCGGTGCTGTTGAGGTCGGCGCTCTTGATCTTCTCGACTTTTTCCTTCGGCGTCTCGGTCCGCGGCGCCAGGTAGCGGTCCGCGTCGAGCGTGTCGGCTCTCAGTGCGAAGCTCACTGCCGAGGTTGCGAAGTCGCGGATGCTGATCGACCCGCTCAGATTGGTCTGGTCGAGTTTCAGCAGCAGCTCGTTGAGCTTCACGCTCTTGGCCGTGCCGTCGATCTGCGACTTGAAACTGACTTCGGTGAGCGCCTTCGGATCGCTGGTCTTCAGCGGCTCGGCCGAAAACTTGGCGAGCAGCTCACGCGCATTGAACGGTTTCACCGTCAGCGGGCCGCCGTAGTGCGGTGTGTCGCCGTTGAGGCCGGACAAGGCCAGCGTGGTAGTCGCCTCCAGCCCGCTCGCCTTCAAGACGATGCCGCGCGCTTCGCCCTTGCCGCTGGTCTGGTCGACTATCACGTCGCCGGTCAGTTGCACATTCTGGCTGCCGCCGGGCAGGGCCTTGCCGCTGGCGCTCGCGTCCAGGTTCAGGCCGGCAATCTCGTAGCGCTTGGCCTTGATGTCGGCTTTCACGTTCGCCTTGACGTCGGCCTTGCCGTCGATGCTCGCGTTCTTGCCGGTCGCGGCTATTTTCAGATCCTTGGTTTGGAAAATTTGTGTACCGAGATTGCCGCTGACTTCGCCGCTGAGCTTGATGTCGGCCTGCCGCTCGGGATTCTTCGCGGTGATTTCGAGCTTCAGGTCTTCGAGTTTCAGATCCTGGGTTTTCAGGTCGGGATCGACATGCGCGGACAGCTTCACCTCGGTGTCGAGCTTCTGCGCCGCCAGCACCGCCTTGATCGAGGTCTCGACGTCGAAAGCCTTGCCCGGCTTCAGCGCGCCGGTCTTCAGGTCGAAGTCGCTGATGCTGTAGCTCTGATGGGTCTGGTCGTCGCGATAGCTGATCGCGGCGTCCTTGATGTCGATGCCGCCGATGTCGATGTCCTCGAGCTTGAAACTCGAGGGCTGCTGGGGTTCCTCTGGCTTGCTCGGCTCCTTGGCGTTGATCTTGGCCAGATCGTCCCAGTTGGTTTTTCCGTCCGCGGATTTGGCGAGGTTCAGCACCAGGCCATCGAGCTGCACGCCGTCGACGACGATCTTGCGATCGCGCAGCAGCGGCAGCAGCTGCACGCCGACCTTGGCCTCGCCGACTTTCGCAAAAGCCTGGTCGCCGAAGCCGGCCGCGTTGCTCAGGCTGACCTGTTTCAGATCGACTTTCAGCCAGGGGAAAACCGTGAGCTTGATGTCGCCGATCTGCAGATCGCGGCTGGTCTTGTCATGCACGAGCTTGGCGATGCGCGCGCGATAGTCGTTCGGGTCGAAAGTCATCACGGCAGCGGTCAAGGCGCCGACGACCGCGAGCACGAACAGGCCGAGGATGATCAGGAAATACTTGAGCGGACGTGCCATGGGGCCTGCCGGTGATCCAGGAAGGTCCGCAGTGTACCGAACGGGCTATGTGATCCGATTGCGGATTCAGACGCGGTTCAGTCGGCCGGCCACAGCCGGGCCGCACCACGCACGCCGCTGGAGTCGCCATGCAGCGCCGGCAGCAGCCGGGTGGCGATGGTGTCGGAGAAAATGCTGTCGTCCCACAGCGCCGGTACGTGGCGATACAGGCGATCGATCCGTGACAGGCCGCCGCCGAGCACGATCACCTGCGGGTCCAGCAGGTTGATGACACTGGCCAGCGAACGCGCCAGCCGGTCCTCGAAACGCGACATCGTCGCAGCAGCGCGCGCATCGCCCGCCTCGGCCAGCGCCACGATGGCTACGCCGGCTAGCGATGCGCCGCCGCTGCGCAGGTGATCGGCCGCCAGCGCAGGGCCGGACAGCCAGGTTTCGATACAGCCGTGGCGGCCGCACCAGCAAGCCGGTCCCGGTGTCTCGTTCCACTCCGGCCGCGGCCGCGGCAGGCCGTTGTGGCCCCATTCGCCGGCGATGCCGTTGGCGCCGTCGAGCAGTGCGCCATTGACGACGATGCCGCCGCCGACGCCGGTGCCGAGGATCACCGCGAACACACTGGGCGCGCCTGCCGCCGCGCCGTCCACCGCTTCCGACAGCGCGAGGCAGTTGGCGTCGTTGGCCATGCGCACTTCACGCTGCAGCGCCCGCTCGATATCGCGCTGCAAGGCCTGGCCGTTGAGGCATATCGAGTTTGAATTTTTCAGCAGGCCGGTGGCGGGTGACAGCGCGCCGGGATGGCCGATGCCGACGCGCATTTTTTTTGCGCCGACACTTGTTTCGAGATCGTCGACCAGTTGCGCGAGTGTCGCCAGCGTGGCGGCGTAGTCGCCCTGCGGCGTTGCCACGCGTTGCCGCGCCAGCACGGCGGAGTCGGCGGCCATCACGACGCCTTCGATCTTGGTGCCGCCGAGGTCTATTCCTATCCTCATAATATTGATTATATTGAACTTGTTTATGCGGCAGGGATAGCCCCGATCCAGCAGCAACAAGTCGCCGCAACCCAGACGATCCAGCTGCTCGAACAGCATCTGCCGTTCGTTGACATGCACGCTGTACAGGGAGGCGGCGAGCATCAACTCAACGCCTGCCGGTGGTTCAAGTGAAAGCAGCATGCGCTACAGCAGCGGGAATGGTGATGAAGGAAGGGAAAACGGCGGATGGGGCAACGGCGCATTTGACCGAATATGCGGCGTCAGCGTCAGGAGCTCATCATGTGCCTGGCCTTTGCCGGTCTTCGCGGTCGAACGCGATGCGCAGGCCGCAGGCGGCTTCCACTGCCGCGTAAATCTCGGTGAACCCCGCGAGGATTTCATCGAGTGTGATCGGTCGGATTAACGTGAAGTCTAGGTCTTCCGAGAAACGGTAGTCCTCGAACCAACACCGTCGCAGCGCTGTGCCGCCTTTGAAGGCCAATACCTCGCGCAAGGAGTGCCCAGCCAGTCCTGTAAGGAACCAGGCCAGAACGTAGTCCCGCTCAATGACGGCTTCGGGAATGCGTCGCCCGCCAGCGGTTACCAGCGTATTGGAGATCAACGAAATGTTGCGTTGAGGGATCATCAGCCCAGTCTCACGGCGTCCAGTTCATCGGGGGTGACGTTGAGCTGAAGCCGCCAGCGAGAGAGAAATGCGCCGTCAGCTGGCAGCAGTGGATCGAGGCGCTGATAAGTTGCAGTCAGCATGTCGCGCAGCGGTTCCAGCACAGAAGCGTCCGCCAGGCCATAGTGTTCCAGCAGGAACCCGAGACGCCGCACGACGGCGCCGACGCCGAGGCGTCGTGCATATTCAATCAGTCGGTCGGCTTTCAGTTCGGTTCGCTTCATCCACAGGCCCTTGGCGACTTCTGTGATGCCGCCGGCATAGGCCGGGTGACGGAGACCGTCGATGATCGTGCGCTCCATGTCGCTGATCATCACGAAGCGTTCCTTGTCGACCCAATGCTTCATGGTTCCGAATTCTTGCGTTGCTGTGATGTGGACAAACCGGAAGTCGTAGCCGCCGACCACTTGCGGACGCACGCGCCGCGTGCATGACACGTACACGGTGAAGTTCGGCTGCGTCACCATGCGGTGCAGTTCGAGCGCGGTGCCGTGCGAGAGGAAGTAGGGCGCGGGGCCGGCGAGTTCGCGCGCGATCAGGTACGGACTGTCAACGTGCTCGGTTGCTCGACCCAGTTCGAAGGGCACCAGGTTGTACAAGCCCGGCTTCAGTCGGGTCACCAAGCCACGCTGCTGGGCCTTGTGTACGAGGTTGCGCGCGGCAGCGGACGACAAGCCGGTGATGATGCCGACATCCGCCAAGGTAAACGTGGAGCGGCGCAACTCATTCAGCTCGGTGAAGAGCTGCGCGGCACGCGGACCTAGCGTCTTGGTCTGTGAGTGATATTTTTCGCTCAATTTGAGCCTCAAGAGGAAACGTACTGCGCGTTAAATATAAATATTAATCATATCGGACGGCAAGTTTGTCTCCCTCCGGGAGACGAAACGATCGTAAAATATAAACAACGAAAATTTGAAGGCGGAAGTCGCCGCCCCACCATAAAGAGGGGGAGCGCGCGATGACCGTCAGTGTCCACAATCCCGACCAATACATGGCCCGCCTGCGGCGGATCATTGCCCAGAGGCGCAAGCGAATGGGTATGTTGGTCGGAGCGGGCGTACCCGCCGGCATCGTCCATCCCGGCAGCGACAAACCCTTGATTCCTGCTGCGGCGGGCCTCACCGAGATGGTGATGGGCGTTCTGAACCGGGTATAGCGAGCCGCCTGGCAGTGTTATCAACCCGCTGCATGTTCGTGCTCCGGCGTCCCCCGCCGCCATCGGGCGCTGGAGGCGGCGCTTCCTGTCACGCGCTGCGCACGAGTGGAGGCAGCACGGGCGACTCGACGGCCCTGCCGCGCTGCGCGTCTTCGATCAGCCGTGCCCATAAGCTAAGAGCCTCACGCCGTTCCACGAGCAGGTCGCCCGCCTGATAGATCTCCGTCAGGCCGCCGAGCGAGTGATTGAGCGAGCGCTCGATCACGTCGTCGCGGCAGCCGAGCGTGCGTAGGTAGGAGCGCGCGGTGCTGTGCAGGTCGTGCGGACAAAACTCGCGTACGCCGTCGCCGACTACACGGTCGATGGCGACGTTCAGCGTAGTACGGCTCAGGTGCAGAACCGTGCTGCGGCGATTCCGGGTCTGACGCGGCAGCACGTACTCCGAGCCTCCGGCCAGCGACTGCAGCGGCAGCAGCCACTGGACCACGACCGGTGCCAGCGGAATCGTGTACGCGCGGCGTGCCTTGTTTCCGATCCGGTCGGCCGGCCCCGTCCAGAGCCCGCGAATCAGATGCACGCTTCTCCCATGCCTCGACCGTGAGACGATTGGCAAGCGTTCCTGTGAACTCATCATCCACTACTCCGGACTGGCTTGCGGCGAAGCATTCCGCTATGGCTTGGTCGAGCCTTCGATTGCCTCCTCATTCGTAGCCGACGTGAGCGTCCAGATTCTTCGCGAGGAAGCGTGCGTCGGTGAAGTGCTTCTTATACAGGCCGGCAAGTGTGAACGGCGGTTCAAATCCGCGTAAATCTGGCGGCGAGAAGTCAGCGAGTCCAATCCAGGCTGGACAGAACGGGGGATGGTTGGCGGTCGCGTGAGCGATGCCCAGTGCCGACACGGGCCT
>NZ_JAQGNT010000092.1 GCF_028291725.1 Hydrocarboniphaga sp.
ACGACCGGGCGCTGGATGATCCCGAGGTCCAACTCGGCATCAGTGGCCGCAGCGGGCCGATCAGTATCGAACTCCAGTACCGCATCCCTTCCGAGAACGCACGCGATTTCTACAAGTTCATGTGCGATGTGCAGCGCGCCCGCACGCGCAACGGTGCCTACGACTGGTCACTGTCGCGCGATATCGCCGATCCCGATCAATGGTCGGAGCGTTTCCGCTGTCCCAGCTGGCACGATTACCTGCGGCTGCGCAGCCGCCGCACGCTCGACGACAACGCGCTGTATCGGCGCGTGCGTGCCATGCACGTCGGCATCGAGCCGATCAAGGTGCGGCGCTGGCTGGACCTCCCCTCCGGCTCCATGCGCTGGCGCGAAGACGCACCGGATCACGGCGACGACAGTTTGCGCATCGCGGGTTGAGCAGAGTCATCGCCCTCTTCGCGCCGCAGTTGATGAAATATCTGGGCGGTTCGCCGGTGCGGCGCTTGCCGGGCCGGTAGCCGTGACGTCGGCGGCGGTCTGTCGATCAGGAGCCGGGCGGGTAGTCGCTGGACGACCAATGCAGATGCACGATACGCCAGCCCTGCGCGGTCCTGCGCAGCAAAGCGGTCTCGGTGCTCAGCAAATCGATGTCGCGGCCTTTCGATGATTTGCCGCGCACGCGCGTCTCGGTGTTTACCCAGGCGGTGTCGCCGCTTTCGCCACCATCGCGCTTGAGGATCTGGATCTCCGAGGTTTTCATGAAGGCGATGTCCGCGGCCAGGTGATGCGCCTGGTATTCCGAACGGGAGCGCTCGACCTCTCCGCCTTCGTAGATCACAACGTCCGGCGCCAGCCATAGGGCCGCGCCGGCGGCGTCACCGGTCTTGAGCGCGGTGGTAAACGCGTTGACCGCGTCCTGAGCGCTGCGCGCGCCGGGCGTTTCGGCCGCATGCGCCATGCCGGGCATGTCCATCGGTGCGTGCTCGTCATGCCCGTCGTGCGCGTCGCTTGCGGGCGCGGCGTCTTCATCCATGTCGTCGTGATCCATCTCGCTGCCGCTGCGCGCCGTGAGGATCTGGTATTGCGCCGGCGTCAGCGTCGGCAGCTTCTGCAGAAAGGCGACCATCGCCCAGATGCGCGCGTCGTCGTGGGTGGGGCCCCAGGCCGCCATGCCGCTGGCCTTGATGCCGTGCTTGATGATCCAGAACTGGCGCGCGGCGCTGGCCTTCGCGTCGCCGTCCTCGCTCGGCGCGATCGCGAGATTCGGCGGCGCCGGGTAGAGCCCCTTCGATATTTCCGAGCTGGTTTTTCCGGGTTTCAAATGGCAGCCGGCACACATCTCGTTGTAGTCCGGGCCGCCCGCGAGCAGCAGATCGGAGCTATCCAGATTCGGTACCTCGATGTCCTGCGTGCGCTGCGCGATCGAGCGCTCACGCAGAGTCTCCAGCGCCCAGAAGACCGCCCGGGTGTGAGGCACGTCCGCGCCGATCGGATAGGCGCCGGAATAGACCATCCCGAGCGCAGCCAGCAGTCCGGCGACGGCCAGGGCCGCCGCGATCTTCAGAATTTTCATAAGGGGACTGGCGGCCTCAACCGCCGTGTTGGGAGTGATCCATGCCCGGCATGGAAGGCATCAGGGTGTCGGGTGTCGCGGGCGCCGCCGCATTGGCGGCTGTGGCGCGATAAGGATTGCGCCTCGGCGGGTCGCCGAACTTCGGATCGAGGCTGACGCGGCGGGCGACGGCGTTCTTCGGATGCCGATACCAGCCCGGATCGCGATAGTCGCCGGCCGCGATGCCTTCGCGCACTTTGAGCACCGTGAACATGCCGCCCATTTCGATCGCGCCATACGGGCCTGCCCCCATCATCATCGGCAAAGTGTTGTCGGGGCCCTGCAGGCCCATCTCGATGTGGCCGGCGTGTTCGGACATGCCGCTTTTTCCCATCGCCATGTAGCCCGGCAGCATCTTGCGGACTTCGGCTTCCACACCCGTCTGATCGACGCCGGCCACATTCGGAACCTCATGGCCCATCGCATTCATCGTGTGATGCGACATGTGGCAGTGCAGCGCCCAATCGCCCGGTTCGGTCGGCACGAATTCCAAGTCGCGCATCTGGCCGACGCCGACGATCTCGGTCACTTCGCGTCGCCACTGCTCTTTCGGCCAGCGTCCACCGTCGCTGCCGGTTACCCAGAAGGGATTGCTGTGCAGGTGGATCGGGTGATTCCACATCGACAGATTGCCGATGCGGATGCGGATGCGTTCGCCCATGCCGGCAACCAGGTGCTCGGTCGCTGGAAACACTTTCGAGTTGAAAGTCCACAGATCGAAGTTCTGCATCACCGACGGGTCCGGCCGGAAGGTGCCCGGACGCAGGGCCCAGTTGTGCAGCAGGAACGCATAATCGCGATCGATACGCAGCGCTTCGCCCGCCTCGGGGTGGATGATGAACAGGCCCATCATGCCGAAGGCCATCTGCGTCATTTCGTCGGCATGCGGGTGGTACATGTGCGTGCCGTGCTGCTTGAGCGTGAACTCGTAGACGAAGGTTTCGCCCGGCGCGATGTGCGGCTGGTTGAGCCCGCCGACGCCGTCGTAGCCGTTGGGCAGATCGATGCCGTGCCAGTGCACCGTGGTCGGTTCGCCCAGCGCATTGGTCACGAAGATGCGCACGCGATCGCCTTCGACCGCTTCGATCGTCGGCCCCGGCGTGGTGCCGTTATAGCCCCAGCACTTGGCGCGACAACCGGGCGCGAACTCATGCTCGACTTCCTCGGCGACCAGATGGAATTCCTTGACGCCGCCCTGTACCCGATGCGGCAGGGTCCAGCCGTTGAGCGTGCGCACCGGCACGTAGCCCTGTGCGTCGCGCTGCAAGGCCGCCGGTGGTGCCAACTCCGCTGGTGGCGGTATCGGCTGGGTGCTCTCGCGCATCTTCATGTCGCCCATCTGAGACGAGGACATGTTGCTCATGTCGTGGCCCTCGTGCTGTGCGCGCGCGCTGGTGGCGACACCGGCCAGCAGGCCGGCGCCGCTCGCGCTCACGACCTGCAGCAGATCACGTCTTGTGACCATCAGTGGCCTCCGTGATCGTCAGTGGTCTTCGGGGCGTCCATCTTCATGCCTTTCATGTCGCCGGCCGGCATCGGCTTGCTCATGCA
Organism: Hydrocarboniphaga sp.; assembly: GCF_028291725.1. Taxonomy (GTDB): domain Bacteria; phylum Pseudomonadota; class Gammaproteobacteria; order Nevskiales; family Nevskiaceae; genus Hydrocarboniphaga. Next base: position 3,145 of record NZ_JAQGNT010000092.1, read on the forward strand.
CTTGTCGTGCATCGCCTTCATCACCGGGTCGTTCATATCCATCTTCGACATATCCATGTCCTTCATCGACGCGCAGTCGGGGCCGGCCTTGGCGGCGGCGGCTTCCTTCTCATGTTCCTTCGGATCGTGTGCAATTGCGCTCTGCGCGATGAACAGGGCAGCGGTTACCAGCGTGATGCGGGTCAGGTTCTTCATGGTGTTACTCCGATTGAGGGGCGCGTCGCGCCCGGTTTGAAAATCATTAATGCGCATGGGGCACTTCCTGGATGACGGGCTGTTCCGGAGACTTCTTTGGGTCGGGCATCGCCGAAGGCTCCATACCCTTCATCTCGTGTCCGCTCGCTGGCTTGGCCGGCGGTTTTGCAGTGGCGCCGCTTTGCGAGTGATCCATGCCTTCCATACCCGGCATGTCACCCATGGGCATGTCCTTCATGTTGTGCGGCGCTGCGGGCTTGGCGGATTTGGATGGGGCTGCCGGTTTCGACTGGCTGCCTTTGGGCTGCATGCCCTTCATTCCGGGCATTTCCATCGGCCTGTCGCCGCCGCCTTGCATGTTCATGCCCGGCATATCGCCCATTGGCGCTGGCTGACCAGCGGGCTCCATGCCGCTCATGCCTTCCATACCGCTCATCGAGCCGCCGTGATGCATGTGGCCCATACCGCCGCCCTTGGGCTTGGTCAGCTCCTTGGGATCGAGCGTGGCATTCACAGCTTGATCGCTGCTCGGCAGCCGCTGCCCCACGGCGCGTGTGAGTTCGGTTCTCGCGAGCCAGTAGTCGCGCACCGCTTCGAGGTAGCCGGCGTAGGCGTCGTATTCCTGCTGCTTGGCCACCAGCAGATCGAAAATGCCGATCAGCATGTAGTTGACCTCGCCCTGCATCTGCGCAACCACCGCTTCACGCTGGGGGATCAGGCTGCCGCGGTAGCGTTCGATGCGGGCTCGGGTCGCATCGACCTTGGCGCGAGCGAGTTTGATGTCGTTGCTGCTGCCGATGACCAGCGTGTCGAGTTCGGCTTCGGCCTGGTCGAGTGCGGCTTGCGCAGCGGCTACCCGACCGCCGCCCCAGTTGAACAAGGGCAGCTCGAACTGCAGTGTCGGCCCGACGTTGATGGCGCCGTCATAATCCTTCTCGCGCTCGACGCCGACCTCGATGTTGTTGATGAAGCGCGTATGGCGCTGCAGGCCGTAGCGAGCGGACAGCGCAGCCGCGTTTTTGCGAGCGGCCTCGATGTCGAGACGGGACTTCGCACCGAGCTGCTGCAACGCCGCCAGGTCGTCTTCCTGGGGCAGCGGCTCCGCCAGTCGCGCATCGAGCTGCCAGGTGTCCTGATCGGCAGACAGCCCCATGACGCGGTTGAGCGCGGTGCGAGCGGCCACGGCATCGGCGCCGGCCGACAGCGCGTCGAGCTGCGCCTGGCTGGCAGCAGCTTGTTCGGAGGCGAGTTCGCGCTTGCTGATGTTGCCGGCGTCGAAGAAGCGCTGGGCAAGATCGGCCGAGCCCTGCGCCGACTTCGCCACGGTCTCGCGCATCTGGGCGAGCTGGTTGGCACCGACGGCTTCGTAATATGCCGCCTCGACGTCGGCCGCGAGGTTCACCGCCGCCGAGGCTACCGACAGCTTCGCGGCTTCAAATTGCGCACCGGCATAACGGGAGTTCGCCGGGATGAACAGCAGGTTGACGAAATTGAAGGCGATACCCAGCGTCAGTTGCGCATTGGCCGCCGACGGATCGCCGGCATGCAGACGCGATGCGGAGAACACCGGGTTGGCGAGGCGCCCCGCTTCGTACACATCGGCTGCCGCCAGCCCCAGACGCGCCGATTCCTTGCGCACGGCGGGGCTGTTGACGAGCGCGATCTGCACCGCAGCTTCGGGGGTTAGCGGACGGCCGACCAAGTCGCGGGTGAAAGATGCAGCATCCGCAGGCTGCGGTAGTGCACGACCACGATCGGCTGCGTACTGCGACGTCTGACCGCGGCCCCAATCGAATGGCACCGAAGCGCAGCCGCTGAGCATCGCCAGCGCGATGGCGCCGGGCGCGACTAATTTGTTTGAAAACACGAAACCTCCAAGCATTCCTGGGTCGGAACATGCGGCGAGCGCATGACCGATGTTGAGAGCCGGCGGACAGGGGCACGCCCTGCCGCTAACGCGGCTTCATTCAGGAAATACTGGGAGGTCGAAAGAGATCGAGTCCGTGTGCAGTGGAAACGGCAACTGACTGGGTACGGACAACGGGAAGGCTGTGCGAAAACGTGAGGACGACAGAGCGGGCACCGGCCATACCCGTACACGAAACAGTGCACTGCCCCGAGCAGACACAGCCCGATCCACAACCGCAGATCGATGCCGCCGCCGACTTCTTGACGGCAGTCGTGTGACTGGCTCCCATCATCGAATTCGGTTCGGTGCCCATAGCGGCCATCGTCATCAGATGGCCATTCATCATGTGCTGCATCGGCTTCGTCTGACCGGCGTGCGTGCAGCGAACATCGGACACGCTCGCGACCGCCTGGAAGCAAAGCATCCAGGCCATCAGTGCCACGAGCAGGGTTCGAGTTCGTTTCATCGGGTCGCAATTTGTAGTCTTTTGCAAGACCATACGCAAGCCATGGTCGTTCCGCTCACCGCGAAATCGGCTTTGACTCAGATCAAGGGCCGCTTCACTTCATAGGCGGGTTTCATGGCTGCGGCCAGCGCCCCGATCAGGCAGCAGGCCGCCTCCACGCGCAGCGGTGCGAAGCCGCTGCCCGGTTCGCGCATGCCCACGACCTGGCCCTGGAACACGCGGGCTGCGGCGCCGATGACCTGGCCCCGATCGGCGAAGAATCGAACGTCGTACTTCCATTGCCTGCCGTCGCGATCGATCACCGGATGCGGCGCATAGCGCTGAGCGAGATAGTCGTCGGCGGGCAGCTCGGCCAGCTTGCGGCGGCTGATGCTTTTGCCGATGTACACGCCGCGGCTGGCATAGCCGGAGACCGGCTTGAAAACCCATTCGCTTCGGTCGGCGTACCAGGCCTCCACCGTTCGTGTGTTCATGGGCAGGGTCTCCGCGATGCGAAACGACAGTCCGGTAATGGCGTCGGTTGCCAGCTCCGGCTGTACCGACCATTCCACCAAGCGCCGCTTGTCGGCGATGGCCTCATAAGCCTCCGGCGAGGGCGCGAGTATCGTCGACTTCTCCAGTACGGCACGGCGCACCGACGCGTGCCCTGGCTCGGTCAACAAAAAATCCGTGCTGCGCCAATACACGCGGTCGATCGCCGTCTCGCCGTGCCGGAGACGCCCGTCGTGGTAGTTGAGATCGGCCGCATCGAGTACCAGAACCTCGGCGGCGAACGGACGCATCAGGTCGGCCAGAGCCCGCATCTCGGCAAGCAGGGGCTGCGCCGCGAGGCTATCGTCGACGATGGCAACGATACCGGTTCTGTCACGGTCAAGGCCCAGCAGATCCCGGCGGAACAGCGCGAGCAATCGCGCTTCCAGTTGCCCATGCTCCCAGTCCGCGCAGCATTCATTGCCGTTGCGCGCCGCCTGCATCGCGGTCAACACGCCGCCGGCGTTGGTGTTGACTTCGATCAGGACTGGTCCATCCGGCATCGGATGTACGTCGTAGCTCAGCAGCAGGGGGCGCGAGTCGGCCATCGGGTTGGCCGCCACGATCCGCGACCAGAGCGCGGCAATGCCCGCCGACACCAGGTGCAAGGTAAGCGGCGAGACCGGCACCGGCTGATCGAGAACGGGGACGCCGAACGAGCTGAGAATGACCTTAGGTGCTTGCTCCGTCACCACCACATCCGGATGCCCGCTACGAACCGGCGTTCGTCGATTGAACCTCCCTCCGCGCGGCGGCGGTCGGCGGTGCCGTCGAAAGATCGCTCCCACACATAGCCCACGTAGGGCGCGAACTTGCGGTGCAGCTCGTAACGCAGGCGCAAGCCGCCTTCGACATTGCCGAGGCCCGCACCCAGGCCGCGCTCGTTCTCAGGCTCGCTGTAGGCGTTTGCTTCGATGCTGGGCACCATAAACAGGCGGTTGGTTAAACGCATGTCGTAAGCGAGCTTGATCCGCGCCGATAGTCGCCCGTCGTCGCCGACGTAGCCAGTGGCTTCGATCTGAAACAAATAAGGCGCCAAGCCCTGGATGCCCGCCGCCAGATAGGTATGCGCACCGGCGCCAAAGTCCTGGCGCAGCCCGAGCTGCGTTCCCCAGAACGCCGCGGTGGGGCGATACCACAGCACCTCAGCACTCGTGGTCGGATCGATCTCGCCCGGCAGCTTGAGGCCCTGGCTGCGCAGCCACAGCTTGTTGCGGTCGTCGCCGTAGTTGCCTTGCAGGCTCCAGGCGTAGCCCTCGCCTTCGTTGCCGGACAGAAATTCCAACTCGTCCGCCAGCAGCGTGCCGAAGGCGATCCGGTCGGTTCGTTCCATGCCCGGCATGCCGGTGTATTCGTAGCCCTCGGCGTAGGCCTCGGGATCGCGCGCGTCGGGCGCCGCGGTGTCGCCTTGCATGGGTTCCATCGGCTTCGCCGGTGCCTGAGCCTCAGCGCTCATGCCCGGCATCGGTTCCATTGGGGGCGTTGGCGTTGGTTCGGAGACGAGAGGCTGAGGTGTCGGCTTGGCGGGCATCTCCATGCCCGGCATCGCGTCCTGGGCGGCGGCTGTGACGTTCGCCGACGCCAGCAGCAAACCGCCAGCCAGGGCAGCCCTGCGCCAAGCCCTGGCGTTCATGCGACCACCACTTCGCGGAACATGCCCGCGGCCATGTGATAGAGCAGATGGCAGTGAAAGGCCCAGCGGCCGGGCGCATCGGCGGTCACGCCAAAGCTGATGCGCTGCGCCGGCTGCACCGTGATCGTGTGCTTGCGCACCTGGAACGCGCCACCTTCCGATTCCAGCTCCATCCACATCCCATGCAGATGCATGGGATGAATCATGTTGGTGTCGTTGGCCAGAATCACCCGCAGCCGTTCGCCGCTGCGGAAGTGTATGGGTTTGGCGTCACTGAACTTGACGCCGTCGAACGACCACTCGAAGCGCTCCATGTTGCCGGTCAGGTGCAGCTCGATTTCGCGGCCGGGTGGGCGCGTGTCGATCGAGCCTCCGGGCGTACGCAAGTCGGCGTAGGTCAGCACGCGGCGTCCGTTGTTGCGCAGGTTCGGACCCGGATCGTCGAGATTGCTGCGCGGACTATCCACGCGCATGTCCACGCCGGGACCGTATTCACTGCGTGCGTGACGGGTCTTTTTCGGCATGGACGCTGCACCGGTGGCCCCGTCTACCATCGGGGCCATGGCCGCCATCGCTCCCATCATGTCGGTCTCGCTCAACCACACCGGCGCGTCGGGCCGCGGCACGTCGGCTTGCATGCCGGCGCGCGGCGCGAGTGTGCCGCGGGCGTAGCCGGTGCGGTCCATGGTTTGCGCAAAGATCGTGTAGGCGCGGTCGTCCGGCATCTGCACGATCACATCGTAGGTTTCGCCGGGGCCAATGCGGACTTCGTCGACTTCCACCGGCGCCACGTCCTGACCGTCTGTGGCGACGACGTTCAGCTTGAGACCGGGAATGCGCACATCGAAGTAGGTCGCGGTGCCGGCGCCGATGAAGCGCAGCCGCACGCGCTCACCCGCGCGGGCGATGCCCGTCCAGTTGCTTGCGGGCGTAGTGCCGTTCATCAGATAGGTATAGGTCGCGCCCGACACGTCGCTGTAGTCGGTCGGGCTCATGCGCGCGCGGTTCCACATTACGCGCCGCTTGTGCGCACCGGCCACACCCAGTCGCGACAGATCTTTGAGAACGTCGCCGGTGGTGGGCAGCCCGTAGTTGTAGTAGCTGCCCATCTTTTTCAGATTGAGATACACCTGCAGCGGGGCCTCGTCGGTCCAGTCGCTGAGCAGCACGGTGTAGTCGCGATCAGTGCGCAGTGGTGCCACCACGCGCGGTTCGACGACGATGGCGCCATACAAGCCGGTCTGCTCGTGCAGCGTGTGCGCGTGGTACCAGTGGGTGCCCGATTGGCGCAGCGTGAATCGATAGGTGAACGTCTCACCGGCGGCGATACCCGGAAAACTGATGCCGGGCACGCCATCCATCTCAGGCGGTACCAGCAGGCCGTGCCAATGCACGGCGGTCGGCTCGCTCAGGCGGTTGGTTACGCGCAAGCTGATCGCATCACCCTCGCGGATGTGCAATACCGGCGCGGGCACTTGGCCGTTGACGGCCGTGGCCATGCTGGCCCTGCCCGTAAAATTCACCGGCAGCTCGGCGATCTCCAGGTCGAACTCGGTGCCGCGCAATTCGGTCTGCGCACCGGTAGTCGCCAGCAAGCGCGCGGGCCAGGTACCGAAAGCGCCCAGCGCGGCGGTAGCCGCCACCCCTTGTACGAAACGGCGGCGGGTCACTGGACTGGTCACTGGGGCTCGCGGGTCGATCATTGGCGTTTGTTCGACGAATCGGCGCCGTGGCGATGCCCGCCGTGTCCGAAAATGTGCATCAGCGGACAGGCCAGGATCAGCCCCCAGAACAGCACCAGGCCGATGTGGCCTTGATGCTCGGTCGAATACCAGTAGCAGGCCGCCGCAAGCGCAAGCAACACGCCAGTGGCGAGCCAGAGCTGGGTTCGTCGGCTCAACCCCGATGAATGTTCATGAACGCTTTGCATCACTGACTCTCCGGGTTCTCAAACGACGGCTGCTGCTGCGCCGGATCTCGGTTCAGCAGCGTAGATGCCTGACTACATGTCCGACATCGGCTGGTCCGGCATCGGCTTGGGATCGACGGCCGGCGGCGGCATCTTCATCGCGTCGTCGCCCTTTTCCATGCAGCCCATGCCCATGCAGCCCTTTTTCATAGGCGGATCGGCAGGCGGTGTGGCGCCTCCGTCCTTGGGCATGTTCGACATGCCCTTGCCGGGCGGCTTGCTCATCGGCATGCCCTGCGCCTGTTGCAGTTGTTGAACCTGCGCGCGCAAGGATTTGATTTCCTGCTCCAGCTGCGCGTTGCTGCGCGGTGTGGTTGTTGGCGCCTTCGCTGCCGGCGCCGGAGTGCTGGTTGTGGCGGCAGGCGGGGTCATGGGCGCCATAGGCTCCATGTCCGCGTAGGCCGCTGTCGTGGCCACACCGAGGACAAGAACGGCCGCGGCCAAGCGGGCGGGAGCGGTTTTCATCAAACGGGTTTGCATCGAGGTATCTCCGGTAAAAGTGGGTGCAGAGGTTTCAGCTCTTGCCGGGCGTCTTGTGCTGATGAGCCTTTGCAGCAAGCTTGATACGACCTCAGTGTCCGGGAGCGTCCTTCGCGGCGCATTGACTCCGGTCAATCGAGATTTTCAGTGGTGTTTGTAAAAACCGACGCCGACAATGTCGTTCCAGCTGGTGGTGTTGTGGCACTCGAAACACTGATCCACGCGCGCGCCTTCCTTGCCGGCGAACTTCTGCGAGACCATCGAGAAATGCTCCATGAGATGGCTCGGAGGCGGTTGATGGCACTGCACGCAATCCTTGGAACTGGGTGACGGATGCTGGTAACCGGGCACGACCCAAGACTCAAACGCATGGCATTGCGCGCAGTCACTGCCAAAGCGCTTGAGGTGTGGGTCCTTGTTGTCGTGGCACCCCGCGCAATTGAGAGCCTCGCGCGCCGTGCTGGCGTCGAGTTGTTTTGGGCTGTTGATGTGCAGCCAGATTTCGAGCGACTGAAGTGTGGCAGCGCTTTCCGGGTCGCTGCGAGAAGCGCGCGCAAGGGTTCTTGTACCGATTCTGGCAAGAGCCAGGTGATCCATCACCACCGGCCGCACACCCGTCGTTTGATGTTCGATGTGACAAGCCGAACATTCCTGCACGCTCGCGTGGAAGGCGGTCGGCTGACGCCCGAGCAGTCGCTCCGCAATGGCATGGCAGGCCGTGCACTTCGCTACTGTGACTCCCACGGCCGGCTGGTGGCAGGCACCGCACTGGCTGCTGAGATAGGCGTGCCCCGGCGACAGCGGACCCGGACTGAGCATTTTCTGCGCCGCAGCCGATGCCGGCGCGTAGTGGCGCACTGCGAACACGGCGCTTGCGGCCACCACCGCGATCAGCAGCAAGCAAAGCGCGACTCGCTTCATGGCAACCACCGCAGGCCGAAGTAAATGCCGGCACCGATATGCAGCGCCAGCAGCCCGTAGAAGACGATAGACAGAGCGATGTGCAGGTTCAGCGCGCGAGCGAACCAGCGCTTGAAGAACTCATCCATGCGGATGGCATATTCGAGATCGGCCACGGACTCGGCGATGCGAGTGACCTCGGCGGCAGGGCCGCTGGCCGGCAGCCCGATCCCCAACGACGCCAGCCCCGAGCTGAAGACGAACGCCTTCGAGCCCGCGGGTAGTTCTGCCGGAGCCTGCTCGATCACGCCCCAGGCGTGATCGAGATCGCCTCTTGCGGTTTGCAGCAGGATCAACTTGTCTTTGATGTCGCGGCTGACGTAGGTCAGCAGGTAGCGAACTGCGATGCCGCTGACAACGACCAACAACAACACCGCCGTCAAGACCACGCCCAGCGGACTGTCGAACTTGTGCCCGGTGTGGATGATCGCGAGCAAGGGGCCAAAAATGCCGGCATAGACGTGCAAGCTCATCCAGGACTGCATCGAGACGTATGGCGTGATGCGCTGGTGAAAATACGGGATGCGTTTGACGATGGGATACGCGAGCGGCATCAGCATCAGCACCGCGCCCGCGATTCCGAAGGCGGTGCCAATGCCACTGCCCGGAAAGCGCGGCGAGCGATGGACGAGAAAGCCCAGCCAGGCCAGCAGCAACACACTCAGCACACCCATGACCACGATGCGTTCGCGCTCTTTCATGGCTAGGCCTCAACCACGATCTCAGCCTTGGGCTTGGCCTGGCAGGCGAGGATGACGCCTTTAGCCTTGTCATCGGTGTCGAGAGCGTCCTCGACCGCCATCTCGACTTCGCCGGATCTCATCGTCACCTTGCACACCCCGCAGGTACCGACACGGCAGGAGAATTCGATGCCGATGCCCAACTCCTCGGAGAGTTCCAGCACGGTCTGGCCGCTGCGGCTGTTGGAAGATTTATTGCTCTTCGCAAAGCTCACCCGGGGACCGGTGGCCGGGGCCATGAGCCGGGCTGAGGTGCCCGCTGCGGCCGGGGTTGGCGCGGCACTGCCAAAGTCCTCGGTCTTCACCTGCTTGGGCGGAACGCCCATCTCTGCCAACAGTGTCTTGATAGCGTCCATCATCACTGGCGGCCCGCACAGATGGATTCTGCGCGAGGTGAGATCCGGCACCGTCTGCGTCAGCAGTTCCCGGGTGATGCGTCCGCGTGGCCCCTGCCAGTCGGTGCCTTCCGGGCGTTCCATCGTCACGGTGACGTGCAGCTTTGAATTGAACCGCTGAAGCTCAGCGAGATCTTTCGCAAAAATGAAATCGGCGGGTGAGCGGCAGGCGTAGAGAAAGAAAATGTCGCCGGTCCATGCACGCTCGGTGAGAAAGCGCGCGATGCTCATCATCGGTGTGATCCCGACGCCGCCGGCGATCAGCACGATGCTGCTGGCCTCGGCGCCGGTGAACGTAAAGCGTCCGACCGGGCCGCCCGCTTCAATCACATCGCCGACCTTGAGCACATCATCGACGTGCCGAGAGACCGCTCCCCGAGGCTCGCGGCGCACGGTGAGGTCCACAAAGCCGCGCTGCGTTGGCGATGACGATATGGAGTAGGAGCGGTTCATCTTTGCGCCGCCAATCCACAATGAGACGTTGAGGAACTGACCGGGTAGAAAGGTAAACGGCAGCCGTCCGGCGCCCGACGATGGCAGCAAGCGCAGCGTTTTGACGCTCGGCGTTTCGATGATGACGCTGCCCACGCGCAGTTGCCCACGCCACTTGGCGGTCAATGGCGCTGCTGCTACGGGGGCGTCGGGAACGACGAAGGCCGACTGCACTTCAGGCGCCGCAACGAATGCTGGTGGCCTTCTAGCCAGCGAGGCTGCTGCAGCGTCCTGCGTGGCAGGTGGTGGAGCCCCGGCGGCGGGTGGCGTCGGGGGCGGCGTCGGGCCGGGTGCTCCGGCAGGCGGCGGTGACGATCCCGGCGGCGACCCATCAGGGCCGCCTTCGAGACGCCCAAAGAGTGCCGCTGCGCGGCGCATCTTGAGGACGGAGAGGATAACCATCGCCAGCGCAAACGCGATCAACAGCAACATCGTGGTGAGGTGAAACACCTTGACGCCGGCGGACGTGTGCGATGCTCCAGTGACAATGGGCGATGCCAGGTTCATCTCGCGCTTGAACCAGTCCAATGCCAGGTTGCGCGGCGACTTGCCCTCGGTCAGCACGCGCTGCGCGGCGATGCCAGCGCCCACTTCGCCGAGCGCCTCGCGCATCAGGCCGACCGCTTGCTGCATAGCGGCGTGGTCGCTGGCTTGCGTGGCCTGGTTGAGCGCCTCATAGCTGCTCGCCAATTGCGCCAAACCTTTGCTGAGCTGGTGATTCGCCAGTGCTTCAATCTCGGCGCGTTTCTCCGTGGTGAGTGCCGGCAGCGTCATCAGCGACGGATAAATCGGCGTCTTGGCGGCACCGCCGGCTCCACAACCCGCAGCCATGCAGCCACCCATCGCCGCTGGTGCAGCTGTGCCGGCTATGCCTGCCGCCGCCGCGCCGATTTCCGGCGCAGGCGCTGCCATCGCCGCTGCACCGGAGCCGGCGGGGGCCATCATCTTGCCCATCTTGCCCATCATGTCCATCATCCCGCCGCCCGCCGTAGCCGGTGAGGCAGGTGCGTCAGCGGTGGCGGGTGCGGCCATCGGCGCAGCGGGTGTCGTTGTGGGTGCAACGGGCGCGCCTGCGGCCGGATGATGGCTGGCATGACCGCTATCCGTCTGAGCGTCCGCGGGAAGCGCGGCGAGCGTCAGCGCCGCGGCGAAAACATGGATCGCGACTGCACGATTCATAGGTTCCCCTGTTTTCAAGCTGAGCCTTGGCGAGCGCTCAAGCCAGCAATAACCTCAGGGCGGCGATCGCCACCTTTGGGGGCGGCAATACCGTGATAGATCGGCGGAGTTTCGTTCTTCAGGCCGGGCAGGTCGTACACGCGATGCACGGCGCCACGGACCGAACACTCCATCGTGGAGACGACGTCTTCCGGTATTTCCACGTATTAGCCAAGCAACGCAAACTCCTGATGCCTGGCCCAGCTAAACCCGCATATACGGACAGCCCTCATGGTGCGAGAGCTTCTACGTGCAAGGCGCCGGGCCGTCGGTCTGGCAGCGCACATAACCTGCCCCCGTCCACAACGCGGCGCTTGCGTTTGCATGGAAATGTCTCCGGGAAGAGGAGAGTACGTTTCAGCCCTGTCCGGGTTCTTTGTGCTTGTGCGGGCCGGTTTTCGGCTCCGGCGACGTGTCGGAGCTGTCGCAGTCTTTCATGTGCATCGCCGGGTCCATACCCTTCATGCCGCGCGTATCCGGCATCGGATGGTCCTTGGCGTCGTGCGTCATCGCTTCGGTACCCGCCTTCGGCGTGCAAGTGACGGTGGGCTTGTTGGCCGGGTCATGGATCTTGGGGTCCATGCCTTGCATTCCGCGGGTCTGCGGCATCGGGGCGGCCTCGTCGGCGGCGTAAGCCAAGCCGGTCAAAATCAGACAGGCGGCAGCAATGCTGAGGGACATCTTGTTCATGAGATAACTCCAATTGAGTGTTTTGCAGCAGAGCAATACCGGCTGCCGCGAGCCCGGGTAACGATTGAACAGAGCCACAGTGTCATGGCCGGACCGCCATGGCGCATTGACTCAGATCAATCTGCTTTTTTGAGTTTTGGGGTGATGCTGGAGACCAGAGCACCTTTGGTGCTCCGATGGATTGATCACACAGGTCCCACCCGAGCGCGCAAACTTGGATACAGCTCTTGACTCTGGACTATGGTCCAGCCTTTACAGTGTGCCTCGCGTCATTTTTTTACCGGACACGGTGCGCTGTCCGAATGCCCCATCGTCAACGCATTGAGCCAGGAACCATCATGAGCAGCTGCGGAAACACCAAGTCTCAAAGTATCGACGCTCCTTCAAAGCCGGCGTCCCGGCCGACGGCGTCGTTGCCGACAGGCGCCCCGCACGAATCGAAATCCTGCTGCTCAGGAAAACCTGCAACAGCCGCGATGCCCGAAGTTTCGGTACATCAACACCATCACCATCCTGGTGGCGACCGGGATAGCGACGCATCCGGGATGGAAAAGGATCCGGTCTGCGGCATGTCCGTCGATCCGAAGACCGCACGCTCTCAAGTGCATGCCGGCCACACCTACTACTTCTGCAGCCAGGGTTGTCAGACCAAGTTCACTGCCGATCCCGAGAAATACCTGAAGCCCGCGATGGCCGAAGCGGTGGTGGCATCCGAGGGCACGATCTACACCTGCCCCATGCACCCTGAGATTCGCCGGGACCATCCCGGCAACTGTCCCAAGTGCGGCATGGCGCTGGAACCGGAGATGCCGAATCTGCAGGCCGAGGATAATCCCGAGTTGCGCGACTTCACGCAGCGCTTCTGGTGGACGCTGCCGCTCTCGGTGATCGTGATGGCACTGGCGATGCTCGGGCATGGTCTTGGCCTGATGAGCATGGCCACGCAGTCCTGGGTCGAGTTGATCTTGGCCACTCCGGTGGTGCTGTGGGCCGGTTGGCCGTTCCTCGAACGCGGCGTGCGATCGATCGGCCAGCGCAGCCCGAACATGTTCACGCTGATCGGGCTCGGCGTTTCCTCCGCCTACGTCTACAGCGTGATTGCCACACTCGCACCCGGAGCGTTCCCGACGGCTTTTGCCGCGCACGGCCGCATCGGCGTGTACTTCGAGGCCGCTGCCGTCATCGTGTCGCTGACCCTGCTTGGCCAGATTCTCGAACTGAAGGCACGCTCGCAAACCTCGGCCGCGATCCGCTCGCTGCTGGGCCTGGCACCCAAGACCGCGCGGCGTCTGCGCAGCGACGGCCTGGAGGAAGATGTGCCGCTCGACCAGGTCCAGGTCGGTGATCGCCTGCGCGTGCGCCCGGGCGAGAAGGTGCCGATCGACGGCGTCGTGCTGGAGGGCGAAAGTCACGTCGATGAATCGATGCTCACCGGCGAGCCGGTGCCGGTTCACCGCAAGCCGGGCGACGCGGTGATCGGCGCCACACTCAACGGCAACGGCAGTCTGGTGGTCCGTGCCGAGAAGGTCGGTACCGGCACCTTGCTGTCGCAGATCGTGCAGATGGTGGCGCAGGCGCAGCGCAGCCGGGCGCCGATGCAGCGCATGGCCGACGCGGTGAGCTTCTGGTTCGTGCTCGGCGTGATCGGCATCGCGCTGACGACGCTGCTGGTTTGGGGACTGTTCGGTCCCGAGCCGTCATGGGTGTACGGTTTCATCAACGCGGTCGCGGTGCTGATCATCGCCTGTCCCTGCGCGCTGGGCCTGGCCACGCCGATGTCGATCATGGTGGCCACCGGGCGCGCCGCGAGTTCCGGCGTGCTGTTCCGCGATGCCGCGGCCATCGAGATGCTGCGCAGGATCGACACGCTGATCGTCGACAAGACCGGCACGCTGACTCAGGGCGCGCCCGCTTTCCATAGCGTGCAGGCCGTGGCGGGCTACACGAGCCGCCAGGTGTTGCAGCTGGCCGCCAGTCTCGACCAGGGCAGCGAGCATCCGCTGGCCGCGGCCATCGTCACCGAGGCGCGGGCCAAGGGCGTCGCTCTGTCGGCAGTACAGGGTTTCGAAGCGGTCACCGGTATCGGTGTGCGCGGTGTCGTGGATGGACAGGCGCTGACGCTGGGCAATACCGCGCTGATGCAGCAGACCGGCGCGGACACCGCACCGCTCACCGCGGCGGCCGAGGCGCTGCGCGCCGAGGGTGCGAGCGTGATGTTCCTGGCCGTCGACGCTCGTCTCGTGGGCCTGGTCGCGGTTTCCGATCCGATCAAGCCCTCGACGCCGGAGGCCTTGAAGACCTTGCGGGCGCTCGGCATCGAGGTGGTCATGGCCACCGGCGACGGCGTCACCACCGCGCGTGCGGTTGCGCAGCGCCTGGGCATCACGGAGTTCTACGGCGAGATCCGCCCCGAGGGGAAAGCCAGGCTCGTGGCCGATTCCAAAGCCAAGGGACGCCGGGTTGCGATGGCGGGTGACGGCATCAACGACGCGCCGGCACTTGCGGGTGCCGACGTCGGCATCGCGATGGGCACCGGTACCGACGTGGCCATGAACAGCGCGCACATCACGCTGGTGAAAGGCGACCTGCTCGGCATCGCGCGGGCCATCGATATCTCGCAGGCGACGGTGCGCAATATGAAACAGAACCTGGGTTTCGCGCTGCTCTACAACAGCCTGGGCGTGCCGATCGCCGCCGGTGTGCTGTACCCGATTTTCGGCATCCTGCTGTCGCCGATGCTGGCGGCATTGGCGATGAGCCTGAGTTCAGCGTCGGTGGTGGGCAATGCACTGCGGCTGCGCGGCAGGACTTCTTAGCGGCGGTCCGTCGTGTTGAGCGGCGCGATGGCGCCGAATCAGGCAGGCGAGGCCGGTGATCCGCCGGCAGCCAGCCGCTTGACGGCGATCTCCCGCAACAGCTTGAACTTGATCTTGCCGCTGCCGGTGACCGCAAGCTCGTCCTCGCTGAAGAACAGGACTTCGCGCGGCAGCTTGAAACTCGCCAGGCGCTCCTTGAGAAAATCACAGAGTTCAGCGGCGTCGAGTGTCTTGCCATCCTGCGGCACGATGCAGGCGACGACCATCTCGCCCAGGGTGTCGTGCGGCACGCCGACGGTCTGCGTGAGCTTGACGCCGGGGAACGTGGCGATCACCGCGTCGATCTCGGATGGCGAGACATTGGCGCCGCCGGTCTTGATGATCTCGGTCAGGCGTCCTTCCCAGAACAGCCGCCCGGCGGCGTCGACATAGCCGCCATCGCCGGTCATGAAATAGCCTTCGCTGTCGAAGGTTTCCTCGATCGTCTTGCCGATGTAGCCGAGCATCAGCGTCGGCCCCTTGATGCCGATCTCGCCGCGCTCGCCGATCGGCACCAACTCGCCGGTATCCGGATCGACGATCTTCAGGACGTTGCCCGGCAGTGGCACGCCGTAGCTGCCGCGATACTCCGCTTCCGGTGTATTGGCGGGCACGGCAGTGTTGATCGTCAGGGTTTCGGTCGTGCCGAACGCGGGCCGCAGCTGCCAGTCGGTCTTGACGCTCGGATGCTTCAGCAGTGTCGTACCGTAGGTGATGTAGTGCAGGCTGCTGAGATCGACACGGGTCCATTGGTCCGAGGCCTCAAGCCGCGCCCATTGATGCGGCCGGCCGTTCGGAAAGCTCACCCTTTCTTTTTCCATGATGACGAGCGCCTCGTCAGCCTGGAATGCCGGCTGCAGGATCACCGCGCCGCCGGTGCTCAGTGCATTACCGACGACCATCGACAGGTTGCCCGACCAGAAAAAGCCGTTGCCGGTCCAGCAGCGCACCGGGTAGCGCTCGGCGTCGATGTCCATCAGGCGCGGCCAGCGCCACCACTGGATCGCCAGTGCCCGCTGCGCGTGCAGGATGCCCTTGGGCGTGCTGGTCGTGCCGGAAGAAAAGAACAGCACGCCGGGATCGCCGGGCGAACTGGTTGCCGCGCGGGCCTCCACCTGCGCGGCATCGATCGCCACGCCGCCGGCGAGAAAGTCGGCCCAGCGCTCGACGATCGCGGCGTCCGCAGCAGCCGGGGCGGCGACGGCGGTGACCGCGTCGAGCGCGACGAGGCGGCGCAGGAACGGAAACTTCATCGAGCTGAAACGGCCCGGCGTGGCCGTCGCGATCCGCGGCTCCAGTTCGGTGAGCATCGCGCCGAAGTCCTTCTTCAACACCTGCCGCTCGTAGAGCAGCAGCGACACATTGGAGGTTTTGAGTAGATATTCCAGCTCGTAAGGCGTGGAGAAGGTGCTCAGCGCTACCGCCGTGCCGCCGGCCATCGCGATACCGAAAACGGCGGACAGGTATTCCGGCCGGTTGGTCATCAGGATGCCGATACGGCTGTCCTTGTCGACGCCGGCTGCGATCAGCGCCTGGGCCACTTCAACCGAGCGCTCCCACAGCTCGGCGTAGGTCCAGGAGATGCGGCCCTGCGGCGCATGCAGCACCAGGGCCTCGCGCTCGGCATAGCGGCGCGTGACTTCGCGCGCGTAGCCCGCGATCGTCAGCGAACCCAGGCCCGGCTCCTGCGACAAGGGCAAGCCGTGGATCAGCGACCAGGGGCCGGACCTCAGCGTGGGCATGGCGGCATTCATCGTGGCCTCGACGTTGCGTCAATAGGGCAACTGCACTTCCGCCTTGCCGGTGACAATGGTCTCGCCGTTCTGCGTCTTCATCTTCACCTGCACCACCACCACCGGGCAGCCGTAGGGCGAGCGCTCGATCTTGTCGACCACTTCGCCGTCGATGTAGGTGATATCGCCCTCGAACGCGGGGCTGCGGAATTGCGTGGCGGAGTGCCAGATGAAGCCGTTGTGGCCGGCCCAATAGGCGATGGTGTCGACTTGCCAGGCATTCATCGAAGCACCGTAGCCATACATGCCACCCATGCCGATGTTGGACGCCTTCTCCAAATTCACATGGCCGCTCGAAGGGCCGTAATACAGGCCGTCGCCCTGACGCGGATCGATGCGCCGCGCGTCGTGGTCGTAGGTCATGTCCTGGGCGAAGCCGGCGTCTTCCTTGGCCGGATCGTAGGCGCCTTCCGGCACGTTCCAGCGCCAGGTGCCCCAGACGTTCTGACGGTAGGCGCGGTACTCGGTGACGAAGGTCGCGATCGAGTGCGGGCCGATCACGCGGCGCGGCAGCTTGTCGCCGACGTTCACCGTTTTCCAGGCCGGCGACTTGCCTTCGCGGTTCGACAGCAGCCAGTCGAAGCGCAGCTTGTGGATTTCGGCCAGCTCCTGCTTGTCCCAACGCTTGGGAGTGGCCTTCTCCTTGCCGTAGACCGCGCGCTTGTTGGCCTCGTCGATCAGATATCGGATCGCGGTGGCACGCTCGCGCGCCACCAGCACGCCGTCCTGGTTGCGGTGCTCGGTATCGCCGCGTGTGAACACGGTCGGTCCGGCAAAGCTGGTGTCCTTGACGTCGTAGCCGTCGAAGCGGCGCTTCTGGAACAGCTTGTCGCCCGGACGCATCGGCGCGCCGAAGAACCACCATTCTTCGCCGCCGAAGATCAGATGCGAGCCGGGAATCTTGCCGACGCAGGCCGGATGGCAGCCGTGACCGTAATCCATCGCCACCGCGAAGGACTGCGGCGCGACGATGCCGCCGAACTGCGATTGCTGCGCGAACTCCTGATCCCAGTGGATCGGATTCGGGTAGTCCATCGCCATGACCCAGCGGCGGATATCGGTCGCGTTACACGGGTCCCACAGCTCGGCGAAAATCACCGGCTTGCCGACCCACTTGTCGACGTCGCTCATGTCGAGCTTCACTTCGCCGGTCTGCTCCAGGTTCGCGGACATCCAGACTCCTCCAAGCTAAAAAGCAATATCAGCAATCGTATGCTTTCCGCGAAGACGCGATCCCGTCATCTAGTGCCAGCCGATCAACATTTGGCGCATGGTACGGGTTTGTTCCCGTAGGTCGGCAATCCTTTGCCGACGTGCTCAAGTGATCAGGGTATACACGTCGGCAAAGGATTGCCGACCTACCGGGTGGTGATCAAAACAGCCCGACCGGCCGCAGCGTCAGGCGAACCCAGAGCTCGCGGCCCGGCTCCGCATTGCAGGCCAGCTCATCGACACCGGCCGGGCCGCTGGACGTGCCACCGGTGATCTCGCCGCCGAAGGCGATGCCGCTGGCCAGCGGCGCATTGACGCAGTTGCCGGTGGTGATCGCGTTGTTCAGATTGTTGCCGATCAGCGCCAGCTCCCAGCGGTCGTCGTGGCCGCTCAGCGACAGGCTCAGGTTGGTCTTGAAGTAGCTGTCCTGAACCATGTCGCTGCGGTCGGTCAGATTGGTCAGATACTTCGACGAATACAGCGTGCTCGACGCGATTCCCGCCGTCATGTCGTGACCAACCTGGGCCTGGTAGTCGAAGCCGAACGTCGCCGACACGGCCGGCGCGCGCACCAGCCGGTGGCCCGACAGATCCTGAGCGGTGAACAGCGGCTCGCCGGTATTCGGATCGGTCTGCGTCGCATCGGGAATACGGTTGCATCCCTCGGCCGCGGTCTGCCCGCCCCAGCACAGCGCGTCGTCGAACTGGTCGTAGCGCGCGTGGTTCCAGTTCAGGCCGCCGCGTGCCGTCAGGCCGCGCAGTATTTCGGGCCGGTAGGCCAGATCGAGATCGACACCGTAGATCGTCGACGAGGCCGCGTTGAGCGTGCGATCGATGACCAGGCCATCGGGCGTGACCTCGTTGGCGCCGACCTGCATGTCGCGATAGCGATAGCGGTAGCCGGCGACGTTGAAACTGAGCCGGCGATCGAGGAAGCGCGACTTGATGCCGGCTTCGAAGCCTTCGACTTTCTCGTCGCCGAACGCGGCCTCGCCGTTCTCGGCCGCTATCGTCACGGTGTCGAACGAGCCGGATTTGTAGGCCTGCTTGTAGGAGCCGAACACGGTCAGATTATCGGTGGGCGTGTAAGTGACGGTGACTTCCGGCGAGATGTTGTCGGATTTGATCTTGGGATCGGCGAGCGTGGTTTCCACCGGCGTTCCGCTGATCGTGTTGATCTGCGTATGCGTCCGCTCCTCCTGGGTCCAGCGCGCGCCGGCGGCGAGTTCCAGCTGCCGGGTCGCGCTCCAGCGCGCCTGGCCGAAGCCCGAGTAAGAAGTGATATCGATGTCGTGATAACCCTGCTGCAGTAGCGACGGCAGGCCGAGCGCGGTGTTGCCGCGCAGGTTGTTGGTGTTCTTCATGAAGCCGTCCTGGTAGAACGCGCCCAGTGTGAAGTTCACCGGGCTGACGAAGTCCGAAGCCAGGCGCAGTTCCTGGGTGAAATCGTGACGGCTGAAATCGGTGTCGGTCACCAGCGTCGGGCCGGCCGATGCGGCGAGGCTGCCGTTGATTTCGACGCCCTGCCTGGTCGAGTAGTAGCCGGAGACCGAACTCAGCTGCAGGTGCGAGGGCAGCTCGTAGTTCAACTCGACGGTGCCGAAACCCTGGTTGATATTGCTGAACGGCACGCCGCCGTTTCTCAGGCCCGGGAATGCGCTCAGATCCATGTCGACCAGGCGGAGCCTGCGGTCGAAATGGCAGTCTTCGCCGGCCAGGAACGGGATGTTCCCCAGTGCCGGTATCGGATCGGTTCCGTCCGGGCAGGATTTGTATTGCAGGCCACCGCCGTCGCCGTCGATGCGGGTGTGCGCGAAGTTGGCCTTGAGCCGCGCATTGAACTCGGCGCTCGGCTTCCACACCGCGGTGCCTCGCGTCTGCCACTCCTTGTCGGGCGCGAAATCGCGGTACTTCGGGTCCACGCCGCCGTAACCGGGCGGCGTGCTCGCCTCGTTGCGGAAGAAGCCGTCGGACGACGACACCGCGGTGGCCAGCCGTAGCCCCAGCGTGTCGTTCACCGGGCCCGACACGATCAGCTCGCCTTTTCTCTCGGCGGATTCGAACTCATAGCCGCCGCGCGTGACCAGCTCGAATTCGCTGCCCGGATCGGCGGTGTGGATCGCGATCACGCCGCCAGGGCTGCTCTTGCCGTAGAACAGAGCCTGCGGTCCCTTGAGCACTTCGACCTGGGCCATGTCGAACATGCCGGCCTTGTAGGCCAGGCCTTGAGTCATCTGCATGCCGTCGATGTTCAGCGACACCGACTGGTCGATCGTGGAGTTGAGCGTGCTGGTGCCGACGCCGCGCAGCGAAATCTGTGCGCCGAACGATGCAGTGGCGGCGCCGATCAGCAGACCCGGTATCTGGTCCGAGATCGCGTTCAGATCCGCGGTTGCGAACTGGTCGAGTTGCTGTTCGGTCAGCGCCGATTCGACCACCGGCACCTTGAGTATCGATTCCTGGCGCTTGCGCGCGGAGACGATGACTTCCTCAATTTCGTTCGGAGCCGATGCCGGCGATGCCGGGTCTGCCTGCGGCGCTTCCGGCGTTGGCTCCTGTGCCGCTGCGAAAGTCGATGTGACGACGACGGCCACGGTGAATCCCAGCGTCATTCCTTTGAACATGCGTCTCCTCATATGGTTCTGTTATCGGCATGCGTCTCTTCTGACGAGAGTTCGATGCAGGCAGAACCATACGCCGGCCACAGGCCCGAAATGCGGAATCGGGCAGCGCTGGCCGACCGGGGCAAATCTGGTTTCGGTTCACGGCAACTTGCGGGTTGAAACGAGCCGTGTAGGTTGGGGTGAGCGCAGCGAACCCCAACATCGGCGCGGCGCTGGCCCTGATCTGGCGGTGATCGTTGGGGTTCGCTGCGCTCACCCCAACCTACCCCCAAGTTACCCGCTAAACGAGGACTTCGATCCAGTCTTCGACGACGCGTACTTCGTAGGTCGCGATCGGTTTGGTCGCGGGCAGACACAGCGCATTGCCGGTTGCAAGATCGAAGCGCGCACCGTGGGTCGGGCAGGCGATCCAGCCATTGCCGAGGCGTCCGCGCTCCAGCGGTTTGTCGTTGTGCGAGCAGACGTTGGAGATCGCATGCAGCTGGCCGTTGACGTTGCACAGCAGGATCGCCTTGCCTTCGATGCTCAGCGGCTTCTTGGCATTGGGCGGCAGCTCGGAAGCCGGCAGCACGCGCGTGAATGCCAGCTTGTGTGGATTCAAGCTTTCGGCTTCACGTACTTTTCGATGGCGAGCTCGAAGTGCCGCACGCGGATTTCCTGGTAGTTGCCCAATGTGATCCCGGGCTTGGCGCTGGCCTCCAGGCCTTCCTGCTGGAGCACGAGATTGTCCGTGTCCTGGTCGAGAATCGCGCCGAAGCCGGCGTCCATGCCCGCAGCTTCGCAGAACGACTGGTCGTCGCGCAGGCGGATCGGTTCGGCCGGCATCGGGCGGCTGCCATCGACCGGCACCGGGCGCATGAACAGCACCTCGTAAAGGCACTTCCGATGATCGCTAGGGTCCGGACGGAAGCGGTAGACCATTGGCAGCGAGATGCCCGGGAACAGGAAAGTGTTCGGGAACACCGTGTACGAATAGCAGTCGAGCAGTTCGGAATCCGACACGCCGCTGAGGTCGGTATTGGTCGCCTTCTCGAACATGCCGCGGAACATGTCGGCCATCACCTGGCGTGCGCTGCCGTTTTTACCCAGTGAGCGTTCGCCACCGCCGAGGGCACCGCTGTCGCCCAGCGTGAATTGCTTGAGGATGTCCTCTTCGGTGTGCTTGCCGTAGAGGTGCGGGCTGAGCACGCCCAGCGGCGAGATGAAGCGGTTCACATGCTCGCCGTAGACGTCGTACTGCGAGTTGGCGTCGCCGTTGCTGACCGCGACCTGAGGATGCGTTTCGATGACGTGGTAGGCCTCCATGAAGGCCTCGATCGCGAGCTTCCAGTTGCACGGCAGCCGCTTGGCGACGTGCAGGTAGATGTAGCGGTTCTCGAGCTTCCAGGCGTCGAAATGTGCCTTGATTTCAGGGCCGAGATACTCGGCGAGCGTCGGCGCGCTCAAGTCCATGTTGATGAACACGAAGCCGCCGAGGCGCTCGACCCTGGCCTGCGGCAGCGAGAAGTCCTTGGGGTCGACGTGCGGGAAGTCCCAGTGGCATACGGTCTCCTGGTGCGAGCCGTCGAGCTTCCAGCTCCAGCCGTGGAAGCTGCACTTGAACTCATCGGTGTTGCCCTCGGTGCCGGAGGCACGCAGCTTGGTGCCGCGATGCAGGCAGGCGTTGTAGTAGGCGCGAATTTCGGTCGGCGCAACGCGCGTGACGATGAAGGAGAAACGTCCGATGTCGTAGACGTGGTAGTCGCCGACCTCCGGGATGTGCTCTTCACGGCAGGCGAACTGCCAGGTCTTCTTCCACAGCGTATCCATCTCCAGCCGCGCGAACGCCGGATCGATGTAGCGATCCTTCGAGATGTCCTGGTCGCCGAGAAACTGGTAGGACTCCGAACGTACCCAGCCGGGCGCGCGGACCTTGTCGGAAGCGACGATGTCCTGGGTGCTCGGTGCGCCGGGGCAGCGCTGCTCGCCCTTGGCTGGTTCCGAGGACGCGTTCTTGATGCCGGGAATGAGGGTTCGCGTGTTCAAAAGGCTTGCTCCAGATGGATTTCAGGCAGCAGCACGGTGCTGCACGACGCCGGTTTCGTTCTTGTAGACGGCGCCGTCCTTCATGATCAGTTTCAGGCGGCTGGCGTCGCACAGCAGCGACAGATTCGCCAGCGGATCGCCGTCCACCAGCAGCAGGTCGGCGAGGTCGCCTTCCTTGACCTCGCCCATGCGCTCGCCGTTGGCGCTGGTCATCAGCGCGCCGCCGTTGGCGGTGCCGCAGCGCAGCGCGCCGGCCGGCGTGTAGCCGTAGTAGTCGACGAAGAACTGCAGGTCGCGGGCATTGCTGCCCTGGCGGCTCCAGGCGAAGCCGTAGTCGCCCCCGATGACGTGGCGGATGCCGCGCTTGCGCAGCGCGGTGTGCGTTGCGACCGAGGCTTCGAGCAGGCCCGGGATGCCCATGTAGCCGCCGATTTCAGCGCTCAGGCCGTAGCCTGCCGCCTCGTTCTTGACGATGGTGTGGAACAGGCTGACCGTCGGCACGACGAACACGCGGTCCTTGGCTTCCTCGAACATGTCCAGGGTTTTTTCGTCGGAATATTCGCAGTGGAACAGCACGTCGACGCCTGCTTTCAGGCAGGCCTGGGTGCCGCCGATCGAGCGCGTATGCGCATTGACCTTGCGTCCGTAGGCATGCGCGGTGTCCACCGCCATCAGGATTTCCTCGTAGGACATCGGCGTGGTGTTGGCCGGCGTGTTCGGATAGAACGGGTCGCCGGAGACATCGAGCTTGATGTTGTCGCAGCCCTCGCGGCAGCACAGGCGCACGGCCTTGCGCATCTCTTCGGGTCCGTCGACGATGATTGAGGGGCCCTTGCGCGGGTTGTGCAGCTTGCTCTCGTCGCCCATGCCGCCGGTGACGGTGATCTCCAGCGAGCCGGCGCGGATGCGCGGGCCGGGCAGGCGGCCGGCATCGACTTCGTTGCGCACCGCCACACCGAGCCGCAGCTTGGCCTCCGAGGCGCCCCAGGCGCTGGTGAAACCATGATCCAGAAGGACCTTGGCTACGCGTGCAGTCAACAGCGTGTGTTCTTCGGGCGGCGGCGTGATCAGGTCCTCGGTCGAGGTCACGGCCTCGAACGACAGGTGTGCGTGGCCCTCGGTGAGGCCGGGCATCAGGGTCATGCCCTTGGCCTCGATCACCTGGCAGCCGCTGCGCGAGAGCTGCCCTGGGGAGCGCGATACCGCGCTGATGCGGTTGCCGATGATCAGCACGTCGCCATCGAAGGCGGCCGCGCCGCTGGCGTCCCAGATTCTGGCGCCGCTGATGATGATCTTGTTCATGCGTTCTGCCTCCCAGCCCTCCAAATGGGGCTGTTGCCGGTCGATGGATTATGCGACCGGCATTCCCTGGCCAGATGACCTCGCGCGCACGCCAACTTGCCTGCCGGGGCCAGCCGCTCTTTGCGCCGCCAGCCGCTCGCTAGACTCGCCGTCTGTCAGGCAATGCTTCGTGCATGCCGAGGAGGAAGATCCAGATGATCAAAGGCATCCATCACCTAGCCGTCCACGTTCGCGATATGGACCGGATGTTGAAGTTCTACAAGGAGGCCTTCGGTTTCGAGCTCGTCGGCGAGCCCTTCAGTTGGGAGAACGATGCGTTCATCGACAAGATCGTCGATGTGCCCCGGTCGGCCGCGCGCGGCGGCATGCTGCGCGCCGGCAGCTGCTACATGGAAATCTTCCAGTACCGCGAGCCCAAGCCGGTCGCGCCCGGCCCCTTGCAGCCTTTCGATCGTGGGTACACGCACTTCTGCGTCGACGCGACCGACATCGAGTTTGAGGTCGAGCGCCTGCGCGGACTCGGCATGACGTTCAGCCAGCCGGGCCCGATCGACGTCGGCCACGTCAAGTCGATTTACGGCCGTGATCCCGAAGGCAATCTGATCGAGATCCAGCAGACCGCGGAGCACTGCGATTTTCGTATGGACAGGCTGCCGCCGGTGGCGAGATAGCTCCCCGAGTAACGTCATTCCCGCGAAGACGGGAATCCAGCCTTCAAGGGCGGCGCTGCTCGTCACTGGATTCCCGCCTTCGCGGGAATGACATGGTTTTTATCTGCTTTGCCAGCTGTTTTACCCGAGAAGCATCCAGCCCCCGATGACGAAGTCCGTAACCACCCTCGACGACAAGTACCTGCAGACCGGCGGCCGCGTCTTTCTCTCTTCGAACCAGGCGCTGGTGCGCCTGCCGCTCGACCAGTCGCGTCGCGACCGCGCCGCCGGCCTGAAGACCGCCGGCTACATCTCCGGGTATCGCGGCTCGCCGCTCGGTGTCTACGACTCCGCGCTGTGGGGCGCGCAGAAGCTGATCGACGCCAACGATATCCGCTTCGTGCCGGGGCTCAACGAGGAACTGGCGGTCAGCGCGATCCGCGGTACGCAGCAGCTCAAGTGGTTCGGCAAGTCTCAGTTCGACGGTGTGTTCGGGCTCTGGTACGGCAAGGGCATCGGTGTCGACCGTGCCTGCGAATCGCTGAAGCTCGGAAATCTCGAAGGCGCGTCGGCCACCGGCGGCTTTCTTGCCATTGCCGGCGATGACCACGGCGGCAAGTCCTCGGACAGTGCGCACCAGTCCGAGCACACCCTGATTGCCGCGATGTTGCCGGTGCTGTATCCGGCGACCATCGCCGAGATCATCGAGTTCGGACTCGCTGGTTGGGCGATGTCGCGCTACAGCGGCTGCTACGTCGCGCTCAAGTGCATCACCGATACGCTGGATCTGACCGCGTCGATCGAGCTGCCCGATCCGCATCGTTCCTACATCACGCCTAGCGACATCCTGCTGCCGCCGGCGGGCCGGAACCTGCGCCAGAACCAGCCGCCGCTGGTCGAGGAAGACTGCCTGGTCAACCAGCGTCTGCCGGCCGCCACCGCCTTCGCTCGCGCCAACGGACTGGACCGCGTGGTCTTCGGCGGCGAGCGTCGCACGCTGGCCATCGTCAGCGCCGGCAAGGCCTATCTCGACGTGCGCCAGGCGCTCGCCGATCTCGGCCTGGACGAGCAGAACTGCTCGCGGCTCGGCATCCGGGTGTATAAGCCGGCCCTGATCTGGCCGATGGACAGGCAGCGTCTGGTCGAATTCGCGCAAGGCAGTACCGCGGTGCTGGTGGTCGAGGAAAAGCGGCCGGTGATGGAAGAGCAGGTGGCTCGCCATCTGTACGCCTTGGAAGCGCGGCGCCGCCCGGCGATCGCCGGCAAGCATGATCTCAACGGCGCCCTGCTGCTGCCGGCGGCCGGCGAACTGCGTGTGGCTCAGGTGCGCACCGCGATCCGCACGCTGCTCGAGCAGATCGGCATCGGCGACGAGCGCGTCGAGACCCAATACGCTGCGCTGCAAAAGCTGGAAACCCGCGCGGTGTCGCTGGGCAGCAGCACCGTCCGCCCGGCTTACTTCTGCTCGGGCTGCCCGCACAACACCAGCACCAAGATTCCGGACGGCGCGCAGGCTCTCGGCGGCATCGGCTGCCACGGCCTCGCGGCGGTGGTGATGGACCGCAACACCATGCAGTTCGTGCCGATGGGTCATGAAGGCTCGCCCTGGGTGTCGGTCAGCCAGTTCGTCGACATGCCACACGTGTTCCAGAACATGGGCGACGGCACTTATTCGCATTCCGGCATTCTGGCGATCCGCGCCGCGGTCGCGGCCAAGGCGACGCTGACCTACAAGCTGCTGTACAACGACGCGGTCGCGATGACCGGCGGCCAGCCGGTCGAACAGCAGATCTCGCCGATCGACATGGTCAAGCAGCTGCTGTCCGAAGGCGTGCGGCCGGTGCGGCTGGTCTCGGACCATCCCGAGCAATACGCCGATATCAAGCTGCCGCCCGATGTCAGCGTGCATCACCGCGACGAGCTCGACCCGATCCAGCGCGAACTGCAGACGGTGAAGGGCGTATCCGCCATCGTCTACGAGCAGACCTGCGCCGCCGAGAAGCGCCGCCGCCGCAAGCGCGGCCTGATGGCCGACCCGGACCAGCGCGTCTTCATCAACTCATCCGTCTGCGAAGGCTGCGGCGACTGCTCGGTTCAGTCCAACTGCATCAGCGTGCTGCCGCTGGAAACCGAGTTCGGCCGCAAGCGCAAGATCGATCAGTCCACCTGCAACAAGGACTACAGCTGCGTAAAGGGTTTCTGCCCGTCGTTCGTAACCGTCACCGGCGCGAAGATCGCGCTGCGTTCCAGTGGCGATCCCGAGCGACTCAAGCAGCTGATCGCGGGCCTGCCCGAGCCTGCCGTCGCGGTGCTCGACGAACGGGGTTGCAACATCCTGGTCGCCGGCATCGGCGGCACCGGCGTGCTGACCATCGGCGCGCTGCTCGGCATGGCCGCGCATCTCGACGGCCGTGGCTGCACGATTCTCGATCTGACCGGCATGGCGCAAAAGGGCGGTTCGGTCACCAGCCATATCCGCATCGGGCCCGATCCGCGCGGCATCTACACTTCACGCCTGGGCGAGGGGATGACCGATGTGCTGGTGGCCTGTGACATGATCGTCGGCTCCGGTGCGCCGGTGCTGAAGTCGGTGAAGCCGGGCCACACCGCGGCGATCCTCAACACCGACGTCGCGCCGACCGGCGACTTTCAGGCCAACAAGAACCTCGACCTCGGCGAAGACCGCATGCGCGCCGCGATCGTCGATGCGCTGGACGGCGGGCCGCTGTTCGAGCTGGCCGGCAGCCGGCTCGCCACCGAGCTGACCGGCGACAGCATCGGCACCAACATCCTGATGCTCGGCTACGCGGCGCAGCGCGGCCTGCTGCCGGTGTCGATCGCCTCACTGCAGCAGGCGATCCGGCTCAACGGCAGCTTCATCGAAGGCAACCTGCGCACTTTCGCGCTCGGCCGCCTGGCCGCGCACGACCCCGAGGCGCTGGCGCGCGAACTGGGCGTCGACAAGAAGCTCGTGCCCTTGGCCACCGTCGACGACGTGCTCGCGAGCCGCATGCGTCTGCTCACCGATTACCAGGACGCCGCCTATGCGCAGCGTTACCGCAGCTTCATCGACGATGTGCGCCAGCGCGTGACCGCGCTGCGGCTGCGCGACGGCGAGCGCTTTGTCCGCGAAGTCGCGCTGAGCCTGGCGCGGCTGATGGCCTACAAGGACGAGTACGAAGTCGCTCGCCTGTATGCCGACCCGAAATTCATCGAGCGGCTGCGCGAGCAGTTCTCCGGCGACTTCGAGCTCAGCTTCAACCTGGCGCCGCCGATGCTGCCGGGCCGCGATTCCTCGGGCCGTCCGAAGAAGCGCCGCTTCGGTGCGTGGATGATGCCGGCGTTCAAGGTACTGGCGCGGCTCAAGGGCCTGCGCGGTACGCCCTTCGATCCCTTCGGCTACTTCCCGGAGCGGCGGCTGGAGCGGCGCCTGATCGGGGATTACCGCGCGCTGATCGGCGGCATCGTCGAACGGCTGCACCCGGGCAATCTTTCCGTCGGCATCGATATCGCGCATGCCGCGGGAGAGATCGGTGGCTACGGACCGGTGAAGGACGCCGCCGTAGCCGCCTACGAACGGCGCCTGAAGACGCTGCTGAACGCATTCGATGCCGCATCCGCCGCGCCGCAGGCACGCGCCGCGTAGGTCGGCAATCCCTTGCCGACGTGTACCTTCGATGCGCAACCGAGGCCTCACGTCGGCAAGGGATTGCCGACCTACGATGTGGTCCTACATGCGCCGCGGATCGACCACGGTGCGCACCGGTGCGGCGGCGCTGCTCATCGCGTCCAGTGCCGCAGCGACGCCCGACAGGCCGATGCGGCCGCCCAGCCAGCTTTTGATGTCGACTTTGCCGTCGACGATCGAGCGCAGCGCCAGGTCGAGATCCTGCTGCTCCTCGCCGGCGGCGAAGAAGATCTTGAGCCGCCGCATCTGGCCGGACGGCACGTAGAGCGGCTCGGGCTCCAGGCAGAAGCCGCCGATGACGATGCGCGCGCCGAAGCCGACCGAGTTCATGATCTGGTTGAGCAGGCCCGGTTTGCCGACGCACTCATAGATCAGCGTCGCGCGCCGGTTACCCAGCCCGTGTATCGGGCCATAGGGCGACAGCTCGCGTGGATCGATCACCACGTCGGCGCCCATACGGATCGCGATGTTGCGGCGATTCTCATCGAAGTCCGCCGCGATGATTGGGCCCATGTCCATCAGCTTGAGCCCGGCGATCACGCCCAGGCCGATCGCGCCGCAGCCGATCACCAGCGGCACGTCGTCGCGAGTCGGCTCGCCCGAGCGCGCATGTTCCAGGCCGACCGCCAGGGGCTCGGTCATCGCCGCGAGGTCGTCGTCGAGATCGGAGGGAACCTCCATCAGCGTGTTTTCGTCGAGCAGCATGTATTCGCCGAAGCCGCCAGGGCAGTCGTGGCTCTGGCCGATCACCGAATGCCCGCCGGCATGGCGCATCACCGGTTGCGATGTGACCTTGGCGCCGACTTTCAGGGGCCGCCGGCTGCCGGGGCCGTAGTCGAGGATCTCGCCGACGTACTCGTGGCCGGGAACGATGATCTGGCTCAGGTCGAGATTGGAGTAGGGGCCGCCATACTGCCGCGAGATTTCCACCACCTTGGCGCCCAGGTGCACGAAGTGTGCGTCGGACGCGCACAGGCCGCAGCTGTGGGTGCGTACCAGCGCCTGGCCCTTGGCCGGGATCGGGTCCGGCACTTCGCCCACGTGGATCTGGCTGTTCTGCAGATAGGCCGCTTTCATCGGCTGTCCTGCGGTGTCGCTTTCAGCGCGGTGTAGGACGGATCGGATCGGTCGCGGCGGCCGGTATCGTGTTCGACCATCGCGGTCACATCGCGCATTTCGTCGAAGTCGCGGATTGCGATGCGCTTGTCCAGGCCCCAGCGACCATTGCGTCGCGACCATTGGTCCACGTAGCGGCTCAGCACGGTGATCTGCTTGAGCTGCTCGCCGCGGCGCATGCGCAGCCAGGCGGTCACATAGGATTCGCTGCCCGCGCGATCGCCATCCAGCTCGATGACGATGTTCGACATCTGGTGCGAGTGCACCAGCGTATGCCGGTGCTGGGCGCAGATGTGGTCGATCACGCCGCGTCCGTCGCCCTGATAGACGTCCGCACCGTAGTCGGCGATCGCGTCCTCGTGCCAGATCGAGCGGCCGAGCGCGACGTCGAGCCGATCGACCGCTCGACAGTAGCGGTAGATCAGGTCGGTGATCTGCTGGCGGTCGGCGAGCGAGCGCAGCGTTTCTGCATCGCTCATGGCCGGCTTCCGAATATCTGGCTGCTGATCCGGTCGACCATCAGGATGCGCTCGCGACGCGCAGCGGCCGAGTTCGGCGCGAAGCCGGCGACATCGTCGGCTACGCCCCAGTTGTGAACCGGGCCGTGCGGCAGCCGCTCCAGGCCCATTGCGGCGACCTCCGCGGCGGACGCGACCTGGTCCGGAACCGGCTGCCCCTTGTCGGCGAGCATCTTGCGGAAGGCCGGTGTGTCGGTGCGCCCCAGCACCAGCGTCAGCACATCGACGCCCTGCGTATGCAACTCGGCCCACAGGCCTTCGGCGAAGCACAGCGTGAACGCCTTGCTTGCCGCATACGTCGCCATGAAGCTCGCGCCGCCGTAGCAGGCCCCCGAGTTGACCAGCAGAATGCCGCCCTTGCCGCGCGTGCGCATCGGCTCTGCGAAATGGTGGCAGCAGCGCAGCGTGACCATGGTGTTGCGCTGTGCCAGGTCGATCCAGTCCTGGATGCCGCGATCGAGGAAGTGGTCGCCATGCGGATCGGCGCCGGCATTGCTGACGAACAGCCCGACTTCCCGCGACCCCACGGCGGCGACGATGCGCTCGAAGGCATCGGGCGCCGCCAGATCGACGCTCGCGACGACGCAGTCCACGCCGCTTTCCGCCTTGATCTCGGCCGCCAATGCGGCCAGCGGCGCCTCGCGGCGCGCGATCAGAATACAGGGCAGGCCCAGTGCCGCGATCTGGCGAGCGAACGCCCGCCCGGTTCCTTCGGAGGCGCCGGCGACCACGGCCCAGGGTCCATAGCGATCGGCAAAATTCATCGGCTTTCTCCTCATTGCTTGTGATCGGGCCGGTGCTCCACGCTGCTGCGGCCCGGAATCGAATCTCCGTGATATTATTATCTAATGAATATTAAGAAAATAGTTAATATTCCGGCCAGCCAGCTCTCCGAAGACGAGCTGCGTTTCGTCGACGACATGGCCGGACTGCTGGCGCCCTGGGGCATGGCGGTGATGTCGGGCCGCGTCTACGGCTATCTGCTGCTGCACCAGGGCCCGGTCAGCGTTAACCAGATCGCGGCTGATCTGCAGGTGAGCAAGGTCGCCGCCTGGAATGCGGCGCGGTCGCTGGAAGAGTTCGGGCACGTGCGCCGCTACGGCGAGCCCGGCAGTAAGCGGGCGCTTTACGGACCTACCGACAATTTTGACGTGCCGATGGTGAAGCAGTGCGTGTTGCTCGGAGCGCTGGGAGCCTTGCTGCGCAACAGCGCATCGACCGTCGCAAAGGGAGAGACCGCTACACGGCTACGTGCGATGTCGCAGTTCTACGTTTCGATACAGCAGGCGATGGAGGCCAGCATCCGCGACTTGAACGCGAAGAAGTCGCTCAGGAAGCGGTGAGGGGCAGACGCGCTCGTAGGTCGGCAATCCTTTGCCGACGTGCTCAAGCAATCAGGGCGCACACGTCGGCAAAGGATTGCCGACCTACTCAACCCGGAGTCCCCTCTCCCGCTTGCGGGAGAGACCGCCGCAGCTTGGCGCTGCCGGCTTGAGCCCCGGAACCGCCCCGCCCCTTCCCCCGTATGCGGGGGAAGGTTGGGATGGGGGCGAGACGATAGCGCCGCGCCTGCTCGCCCCCACCCCAGCCCTCCCCCGCATGCGGGGGAGGGAGAGGTTCCTGGGTAGGGGATAGAAAGGTTTAAGCGAGTTCATTCTTCTCAAGCCGCCGCATCGACATGGCTGGCACCCGCGCCGGCCTGCTGCTGCTCGACCTTGCATGCCGCGATATGGTTGGCGGCGACGTAGCCGAAGGTCAGCGCCGGCCCTATCGTGCCGCCGGCACCGGGATAGCAGTTGCCGAACGGACTGCCGGCGTTATTGCCCGCGGCGTAGAGATTCGGGATCGGCCGTCCACTGCCGTCGAGCACGCGTGCACTCGCATCGGCCTTGAGTCCGCCCTTGGTGCCGAGGTCGCCGAGGTTGATCGGCACCGCGTAATAGGGCGCCTTGTCGATCGGCCCCAGGCAGGGATTGGGCTTGACGTTCCAGTCGCCGAACATCTGGTCATAGGCGTTGCTGCCGCGGCCGAACTCCGGGTCGACGCCGGTCCCGGCGTATCGGTTCATGTTGGCAACGGTCTGCTTCAAGGTGTCGACCGGCACCAGGATCTTGGCCGCGAGCGCCTCGAGCGTGTCCGCCCTGAACAGGTAGCGATCCCACCAGTCCGGCGGAATTTTCCTATCCGGCATCAGGATCGTCGGCATGATGCCGCCGGCCGAAAACTTGTCGCGGAACCTCGCGTCGAACACCAGCCAGCACGGCGTATTGGCGCCGGTCTTGAGTTGATCGGCCACCATCGCCTTGCCGAAATCGTCATAGCCGCAGGCTTCGTCGACGAAGCGCAGGCCCTTGCGATTCACCGCCACGCTGTGCGGCCGGCCGACGTCGAAGGCCGCCTGATGGATCTCCTCGAAGTTCGAAGCCTTGGGCATCGGCATTTGCATGGTGGGGATCCACCAGCCCGACTCGGTGTGCTCGGTGGCGGCGCCGATCTGCATGCCGGCGATCAGCGCTTCGCCGCGATTGGCGTCTTCCGGCGAACTGCTGTGCCGCGTAAGGCCTGGAACCGGGAAGAAGCGGTCGCGCAGCTCCTGGTTCCATTCGAATCCGCCGGCGCACAGCACCACGCCGCAACTCGCCTTGATCTCGTAGCGGCGGCCGTAGTGGCTCAGCCGGACGCCGGTCACTTGGCGGTCGGAGACGATCAGCTCATCGAGTTTCGTGTCCAGCCGGACCTCGATCTTGCGATCGAAAACCTGTTTGTAGAGCCAGCCCATCATCGCCGCGCCCATCGTGAAGCGGCGGTCGCGCATGGTGAGCTTGCGCGTGCTGAAATCGGTCCAGTAGCGGAAGAACATTTTCAGGAAGGTGATGACCCAGCCCTTGGCCCGCGTCGAGATCGAGAAGAACTGCATCACGTCCATCGAGTAGCGGCCGAACACCTTGAAGCGGTTGTATTGCTCGCGCATCAGCGGGAAGTGCTCGCCCAGCTCGCGCCCGTCGAAGGTGTCGCAGATCAGCGAGCGGTCGGCGCGTGCACTGGCAGCCTGCGGGTAGTAGTCCGGCCAGGCCGCGACGCCGACCGGGATGCCGAGCGATTTCATGAAACGCGCCATCTCCGGCGCGTTGTCGAGATAGGCGTCGAGGCGGTCGCGCTGAATCGGGCCCGGCATGATGCTGTCGAGATATTCGAGCGTCTTTTCGCGGCTGTCGTCGTTGAGCGTGAGCTGGTGATCGGGAACCCACAGCACGCCGCCCGACGTGGCCGAAGTGCCGCCGTACTTGTGCGCTTTCTCGACGATGAGCACCGACAGGCCGCGCTCTTTTGCGCGTAGCGCCGCCATGGCTCCGGCCGCGCCGGAGCCGACCACGATCACGTCGTATGTTTCATTGCTGCTCATCTGTTTTTCTCCGGCATCGGCTTGCTGGCGCTGCCTTCATTCGGCGGGTGCCACGGTCACTTTCAGGCCATCCAGCTCAGGCGTCAGCACGATCTGGCAGCACAGGCGGCTATTGCTCTGTTGCAGGTGGGACACCATGTCCAGGGTTGCGATCTCGACATCGTCGGGCGGGCCTACGCGCTGCTGCCATTCGGCGTCGACGTAAACGTGGCAGGTCGCGCAGGAGCAGCCACCGCCGCAGTCGCCGAGGATTCCGTCGACGCCTTCGGCTCTGCCGACTTCCATCAGCGACACGCCGATCGCCGCGTTGTCGATTGTCCTCGCCACCCCATCGTTTTGAATCAGGACCACTCTGATACCGCGCATAAATCGAATCTCCGTGATGCCGTGGAATCTGCCCTCAAACTGCCATCGCTCGTTACGCTTTGAGAGCAGATTCTTGGCCGCACCGTTTGCCAGATAAAAAATCAGAATGCGTAATTCAGTTCCGCACCGAACATGCGCGGCGTGCCGACCGCGGTTGAGTTCACGCCCAGCGATGCGGTCAGTGCGAAACCGCCGGCGTAGTATTCCTTGTCGGTCAGATTCTTCACGTAGGCCGCCAGCGAGAACTTGGAGCCGAGCATCTGCTGCCAGCTGTAACGCAGGTTGACGATTCCATAGCCGGGGAGCTGCGTGTCGGGGGTGATGGTCGAGTTGTTGTTCGAGAAATACAGGCTGGTCTGGCCATACAGATCGGCGCGCACATCCATCGCACCCCAGTGGTCGGGTGTGGGCAGCAGCAGGCTGGCATAGAGCGAGCCCGATGCGCGCGGTGAATCGGCGTAGGGGCCGAACCGATAGGTGGTGCCGAAGACCTCAGCGGTGTTCTTTCCGTCGATGAAGCGCGCATAGGTCCAGGCGCCCGACAGGCCGGTTTCCAGCCGGGGCAGGGGTTTGATCGTGAGATCCATTTCCAGCCCGGAGACTCGCGCCTGCGGAACGTTGACGGTATAAGCGATCGAACTTGCCGGCCCCGGCGGGTCCGGAAACTCCGCGCGCTGCACGTCGTCGATCCACTGGTTGAAGACGGCGACGTTCGCGCGCACCGGGCGATCCAGAATACGGCCCGCAAACTTGGCGCCGATTTCCACGTCGTAGGTGGTTTCGGCGTCGAAGCGATTGGTGAGCCCGGCGACGCCGGCCACGGTCGGCGGTGCGGTGCCGTTGAAGCCGCCGCTGCGCCAGCTGCCGCGGCTGGTCAGGTAAAACATCAGGTCTTCGGTGGTCTGGTAGGAAAGGCCCACGGTCCAGCTCGGATTGCTGTCGCTGGTGCTCTGATGCGTCGGCTGGGAGGGGTCGAGCAGGTTGGAGCTCAGGGCCAGCTGCTTGATGCTGACCGACTCCCAGGTGTAGCGGGCTCCCAGCGTGAAACTGAGTTTGGGCGTGAGGGCGTAGCTGCCCTGGGCGAAGACCGCCGGCGTCTCGTCCTCGATCTGGAAATGACTGTCGACGCTGGTGCCCTGCAGAACCGGCGAGTAATCGAAGTAGACCTGCGGGAACAAGGTCTTCGATACCTCCTTCTGGTAGTAGGCACCGACGATGTAAGTCAGCGCGTCGTCCATCGCCAGGCCTTGCAGCTGCAGCTCGTCGGAATAGCTGCGGTTCTGCACATGGTTGCCGTAGTCGTTGCGGGCCAGATTCGCCGAGTAGAACACCCCGTAAGGCGCGCCGACCGAACTGCCGAGATCGCGCGTGTCGGAATTGGAATAGCCGAAGATGTTCTTCAGCTTGATCTTGTCGGTCAGCTCGAAGCTGCTTGCATTCGACACCAAGTAGTCGGTCTCGTAGTGGAATACGGGAGCGACTTCGTTGGCATCCCAGAAGCCGATATGCGGCGAATCCTGGTCCAGATAGGCGCCGATGCCATTCGGATTGAGGTTCGGATGGACGGCGGTATACGCAGCCCACAAGCCCGGATACTGGAAGACGGTGTCCACCAGAGGGCTGTAGAGCAGATCGGACGAGCAGTTCGCCACGTTCGGATTGACGCACTGGAAGGTGTTGGGATCGATCCGGTTGACGGTGCGCAAGCGGGTTGCAGTGCTGTTGCCCTTGACGCGATCGGCCTCGAAAACCAGGGAATTTTCGAATTTTTCGATCGGGCGCCACAGTGCACTCAGGCGCCCGCTCTGGCGGTCGATCTCGCCCAGATCGCGGCCGTCATAGAGGTTGTGCTGGAAGCCGTCCTGATAGATCAGATCGCCGGCGAGGCGGATCAGCAGGGTCTTGTCCAACAGCGGCACGTTGACCGCGGCCTGACCTTCGCTCAAGTCGTAGCTGCCGCCACGATATTTGACGTAACCGCCGGACTCCTCGTCGGGCTTGGCCGAGGTGTACAGCACCGCACCGCCGGTGGTGTTGCGTCCGAACAAGGTGCCCTGCGGGCCTTTGAGCACCTGGATCGACTCCAGGTCGAAGAAGGTGGATGCGCCGCCGCTGTTGAGTTGCACTTCGTTGAAATACGGGATGACTGCGGTCCTGGAGCCGGTAAAGGCATCGACTGTCTGGCCGCGGATCGAGAAGGTCAGCGAGTTGGAGCCCTGGGTCTGACGCACGGTCAGGCCGGGCACGGAGGTCTGCAGGTCCGACTGCGAGACGATGCCTTGCGCCTCGAGCGCCGAAGCACTCAGCGCGATGATCGACGTGGGCACTTTCTCCAGGCTCTCCTCGCGACGCCTCGCGGTCACGGTGACTTCCTCGATGTCATCGTCCTGCACGGCGGCAGCGGTCGGTGGCGCTGAAGTGTCGGCGACGGCAGCGGCCTCCTGAGCCCGGGCCGACAGAG
Source organism: Hydrocarboniphaga sp. (assembly GCF_028291725.1). Lineage (GTDB taxonomy): Bacteria > Pseudomonadota > Gammaproteobacteria > Nevskiales > Nevskiaceae > Hydrocarboniphaga. The sequence goes on from NZ_JAQGNT010000092.1 coordinate 38,835, forward strand.
GCCCCGCCAACAGCGCGGCAGTGAGTGCCCAGTACGGCAGTACAGCAGCGTGGTGATCGTGCTTCTTACGGAATTTCATTTTTATTTTTTCTCCCCTGTGCATTCCCGAGCGCAGTTCCCTGGACTCCGGATTCCCGCTTTAACCGGAATGACGCCGGTAATTGACAGCGCCCCGCTACTGGCGGTGGCTCGTCATGGCTTGATGGCGCGGGCGCGCGCTGCCTGGATTTCCGTCAGGTGATTCACCGGATCGCCCGCGGTGATGCCGCCGTCCACCGGCATGACGATGCCGGTGACCTGCGCCGCCCGGTCGCTGGCCAGGAACAGGACGACCTGTGCGACATCGATCGGATACCCGGTGCGCTTGAGCGGTTGATTGACGTCGAACGCAGCACCCACCGCCTGCTTCACGCGCTCCGCGACTTCCGGGCTGGCGTCGGCAGGTGCGAACGAGGTCAGCGGCGTGCGGATATGGCCCGGCGCCAGGCAGTTCACGCGAATCCCGTATTCGGCGAAGTCGATCGCGCTGGACTTGCTGAACATGATCACCGCGGCCTTGCTGGCACGGTAGGTCATCAGCGCCTGGCCTGGCAGCACGCCGGCGATGGACGCGTTGTTGATGATCACGCCGCCGCCGTGCTTCGACATATGGCGCGCGGCGGCCTGGCTGCCGGCCATTACGCCGAACAGGTTGATGCCGATGACGCGCTGGAAATCCTTCAGGTCGTCGTCGAGAAAGCGCGGATACTGGGCGCCGGAGATGCCGGCGTTGTTGAACATGATGTGCAGCCCGCCGAAATGCGACACCGCGTAGGCGACCAGCGCCTTGACCTCGTCGGCATCGGATACGTCGGTGCGCTTGAACGCGGCCGACGCTCCGAATTGCGCCGCGAGTTCTTCGCCCTGCCGGGCATCGACATCGGCGAGGACCACCTTGGCGCCCTCGGCGACGAACAGCTCCACCGTCGCGCGGCCGATACCACCGGCCGCGCCGGTGACGATTGCCACTTTACCGGCTAGTTCCTGACCCACGGGCAACTCCATAAGCTTGGATTTGATGTGCTCCTTCCCCCGCTTGCGGGGGAAGGCCGGGATGGGGGCGTGCGAGACTGAAAGTGACGCGCCGCGCTTTCATTCCCCCACCCCCAACCCTCCCCCGCGAGCGAGGGAGGGGGTTCGGTGTTCTAGCGGCGAGTGAACGTCAGCGGCAGCCGCTCGATCGAGCGCACCGCCACCGTCGGCTGATAGCGGATCTGCTCGACCGGAACCGCCAGCTTGATGTCGGCCAGGCGCCTGACGACTTCGCGCGCCGCCACCTTGATTTCCATGCGCGACAGCGACGCGCCGACACAGCGGTGCACGCCGACGCCGAAGGCGACGTGCTTGCCGATGTTGCTGCGATTCAGATCGAAGTTGCGCGGACAGGTGAACTGGGTTTCGTCGTCGTTGCCCGAGGCATACAGCACCAGCAGGTGCGCGTCCTTCGGCAACAGCCGGCCGCCGAGCTCGATTTCCCTGGTGGTCATCTTGGCCAGGCCGCGAACCGGCGGCTCGATGCGCAGCAGTTCTTCGACGAAGCGATTCATCAGGCGCTCGTCGTCGACCGATGCCTGCAGGGCCGTGGCCACTTCCGGCCGGGTGGCCAGCACGAACAGCAGATTGCCGATGGCGGTCGCGGTGGTGTCGTTGCCGGCGATGATCAGAGCGCGGATCAGCGACACGGCTTCGGCGAATGTCAGCTTGCTGCCGTCGTCGAGGGTGGCGTGCACCAGATCCGAGATCATGTCCTCGCGCGGCTCGGTCTCGCGTGCCTTCATCTCGGCGATGATGAAGTTCTGCAGATCGCAGATCTGCGCGGCGTTGTCGAGCATCTGCTCGCGGTTCTGCATGCGCCCGATTTGCGCGGTGACGGCCGACGACCAGCGCTGGATCTTGCCCGAGTTGAACTGGCTGATGCCGAGCTGCTCGCAGATCACCGAGATGGTCAGCGGAATCGCGAAGTCATTGACGCCGTCGACCACCTGGCCATTGGCCGCCTTGTCCGCAAGCTGCTCGATCAGGCGGGTGATGATCGCGGTGATGCCCGGCTCCAGGGTCGCCACGCGATGCGCCGTGAACGCCTTGTCGAGCAGGCGGCGCACGCGCGTGTGCGCGGGCGGATCGTCCTTGATCGCGTCCGGAAAGAAGCCGCCGCCGTCGCGCTCGAGTATCGCCTTGAACTCCTGGAAGAAGCCGCTGGCGTACTGCGCCGCGTAGCCGTGCTTGTCGGAGTAGGTCAGCGGATCGCGCAGAACGGTCACGATGTCGTCGTAGCGCGACACCAGCCACATGCCCAGCTTTTCGTCGTAGTGCACCGGGTCCTCAACGCGCATCGCCTGGTAGTAGGCATTGGGCTGCGCGCCGATCTTGGGATTGCTCAGCGTCATGTCCGCGAGCGGCGTCTGGCCGTGACCTGTCACCGGACAGTGCCCGGCCTGCTTGGAGTCCATGAGTCGATCTCTTTGGTTTCGCGGTCTATTACTGCAGCGAGCTTTCGTTGCCGGCCGGCATTTGATAAGCGGGCGGGGACTTCGCCGGCATCTTCGAACGATATTCGCGCGGACTCATGTTGAAAGTGCGCTTGAACATCCGGCTGAAATGCGCGGCGCTTTTGAACCCCACCTTGTATGCGACCTTGCTGACGGAGATATCGCCGGGCTTGGACGAGGCCAGCCACAGCCCCGCCATTTTCAGGCGCTTGTCCCAGATCAGGGTCGAGAACGGAGTGCCATAAACCTTGAACAGGAACGACAGGTAGCGCGACGAAATGCCGCATCCCTTGGCCACCGTCGCGACGCTCAGCGCGGGATCGGAGAGATGGATGTCGATGAACCGCAACACATCCTGCAGGCGCTGATCGGAGATGGTCTGCCGGGCAGGGCAGGCGGCGTCGCGCTTGATCGCGTCGCTGAGCACAGACAGCGCGCTGTCGACCAGCAACTGGGCGCTGTGTTCGGCCAGCTCGCCGGCGTCTTCGAAGATGTCGGTGAGGATATGTTCGGCGATCAGGAACTCGCGCCCGCGTGCCGAGACCATGAAGCCGGTGCTCACGTCCTCGGGGATGAAGCGCCGCAGCGCATGGGCCGGAATGATCACGTGAAAGACCTCGTGGAGGCGCTCGTCATCGGTCTGGCATTCGATCGAGAACGGGGTTGCCGATTTGGTGATGACGAAGTCGCCGGCCTTGGCAACGCAGTGGCCGGTCTGGTGAGACACGCACAGGCGCCCGCGCTTGACGAACCAGAGCACGGTGACGTCGGTCGCATCTTCCCTGATATGCGACCAGGAGCGCCTGAAGAAAAGGCGGGTCTTGGAGCGCAGCCGGATGATCGAGGAGGAGCCCACGGCTTTCTTGTCGGCGCGCACATCGATGACCGAGCCGGCCTCGATGGAGTAATCGCCCAGGTAATACTCCTGGTTTTTGGCACCGCGAAAGCTGTTCTGGCAATTCCGATAGTTGCGCTCGTCGAATACAAAAAGTGTCTCGGTCACGTCAATCCTCCGGCCCGGAGCCTCTTTGCGTTTTGCGTCGAAAGGCCCCGCGCGATAGACCGATCTGATCGTCGGCTGTTTGTGACCGGATATTATCCCGGGCCTGCTGCCATATCCCCGCATTCTGCGCGGCGCCATGTACATTTCGCGCATCGCTCGTCATTCCCGCGAAGGCGGGAATCCAGAGCTTCAAGCGCCGCGCTCTCCGTCCCTGGATTCCCGCCTTCGCGGGAATGACGGGGCGAGGGACGAGGTCTTGTGTCGCAAAGCGCCGGCTAGCGCGTGATCCCCGCTTCGGCGAGCTTGCGCTGCGCCTCGTCCGACAGCCCCAGGATCTCGCCGAATACGTAGGCGTTGTGCTCGCCCAGCCGGGGTGCCGCGTCGGTGATGGCCGCGCTGCGCGACATCGTCCATGAGGGGCCGACGATGGTCCGGCTTCGTTCGCTGCGGTCGCCGACCTGCTTGAAGACGCCCTCAGCCCATAGCTGGGGGTCCGACACCAGGTCGACCGAATTCTGGCTCCTGGCCGCGGCGACGCCGCGTCGCTGCAGCTCCGCTGCCAGCTCGCCGGCATGGCGCGGCGCCGCCCAATCGCCGACCAGCCGGTCCAGCTCCGTCTCATGAACCTTGCGATCGGCGTGATGCTTGAACCGCGCGTCGCCGGCCAGCTCCGGCCGGCCCATTGCGAGCGCGAGCGCGCTCCAGGCGCGGTCCGAGGCGACGGCGATGCTGATCCATTCTCCGGCCTGGCAGGCATACAGGCCGTGCGGCGCCATGTCGGGATGCCGGTTGCCGTCGCATTCCGGCACCGCGCCGTTCAACGCGAAATCCATGATCGTGTCGCCGATCATGCTGCTCATGGTTTCCACCGCGGAAACATCGATGAACTGACCGATGCCGGCGCGTCGGCGATGCATCAGCGCCACCAGCGCGGCGTAGGCCGCGGCGGTGCCGAAAGTCGAATCGGCATAGCGCACGTTCATGCCGGCCGGCGCGCCCCCCTCGTATCCGACCCGCGCGCTGACGCCGCCGAGCGCGGCGAAGCAGGGCGCATAGCCGCTCTGATAGCTCAGCGGCCCGTTGTTGCCCCACATGCCCATCGCGACGTAGACGATGCCGGGATTCACCGCCTTGACCACATCGAAGCCGAGGCCGAGACGCTCGACCGCTCCTGGCCGCAGGTTTTCGATCAGGATGTCGGAGTTGCGCAGCAGGTCGAGCAGCAGCGCCACGCCTTCCGGTATCTTGACGTCGATCTGGACACTGAGCTTCTGCGGATTCACCGCCTGGAAGCCCGGCGCCTCGTTGATGTCGGCTACGCCGTAAGTGCGGGTGATGTCGAGCGAGCCCAGGCTCTCGATGCGGATCACTTCCGCGCCCAGGAAGGCGAGCAGTTTGCCGGCATAGGGGCCGGCCCAGACCTTGGTCAGCTCGACCACACGCAGGCCGGCCAAGGGCCCGCCGCGGCTTTGCGCTTTCCCCTCTCCTCCCGGGAGAGGGGTAGGGGTGAGGGCGTTTCCGATATCGGAGAACTTGCTTTCGGCAGCGCCCTCATCCGGCGCTACGCGCCACCTTCTCCCGGAGGGAGAAGGGACAAGCACATCGTCATCGTGCTGCCCGAGCAGCGGCGCCGGCGCGACGATCCGCGCCGGCGTCACGCCGAGCTTGTACGGCACCGTCGGATAGCTGGCCGTGCCGATCACCGGATGTTTCACGTTGGCAAAAAAGCCGCGATGCCGGTACTGCGGTGAGGCCTGCAGATCGCGTGCATCGTTGACCGCGACCAGTGTCAGGCCGAGCTTCTGCGCCGCGGCGGACACCGTTTCTTTTTGTTGTGTCGCCAGCCATGCGGAGATGTGCCGGCGGCATTCGGTAACACGCTCGGCCGTGCAGTCGCGCTCCAGCCAGCGCTCCGGAAACGCCTTCATCCACGCGGGCTCGCCGAGCAGTTGGCCCAGCGCCTGCCAGTGCGCCGGCGCCGACAACCAGATGTAGGCGTAGCCGTCCCGGCAGCGGAAAATGCCGGCGGGCCCGGACAGCTCGAGCGCGGTCCGGTCGGCCCTGACATCCATGTCGCCGGCGACCATCTGGCCGAGCACATAGTCGAGCCGCGAAGCCAGCACCTGGTGCTTGGAGATGTCGATGAACCGGCCCTGGTCGGAAGCCTCGCGCTCGTACAGCGCGGCAACGATGCACATCGCGGCCTCCAGCCCGGCCTCGTAGCTCGGCAGAAAGCGGCCTGGCCCTTTCAGCGGTGGCAGGCGCTCGTCCGCGCCGCTCGGCGTGTGGTATCCCCAGCCGCTGCTGTGAAACACGTTCAGGTCTTCGGCATGCAGCCGGTCTTCGGGCGGTGACTGTCCGAACGGGGTGATCGAGCACAGCACCAGCCGCGGCCAGGTTTGCCGAAGCCGGCCGGGGCAAAGGTCGAGCCCGATGCGCTGCAACCAGCCGGGGGCATGATCGTCGATGACCACGTCGACATCGCCGAGCAAGCCGGCCAGCGTCTCGATGCCGGCGGCGGTCGACAGATCGAGCACTATCGAACGCTTGTTGGTGTTGAGATAGGCGAACAGTCCGCTGCGCTCCGGGTCAGCGCCGCCGGCTGCGAACGGGCCGAGCCTGCGTGTCGGGCTGCCGCGGCCGGGCGCTTCGATCTTGATCAGGTCGGCGCCGAAGTCGGAGAGCAGCTTGCCGCAGTATTCGCCGGCAACACCCTCCGACAGCTCCAGCACCCTGAACGGTTTTAAAGCGGACACCGAAGGCTCCTTGTCAGGCTGGTTGCCGGGCCCCTGGCGTAGAGGGAATTTTCAGGCAAGCCGGGTCAACTCGTAGTCACCCGCATCGTCCACCTGGGCTTTCCAGCCCGGGTAGACCACGATGGTGGTGAAGGTCTCTTCGATGATCGCGGGGCCGGTGACTTCGTGGCCCGGCTTGAATTCGGCGCCCAGGAAAACATCGGTTGGCTGATAACCCGTGCCCAGGTTGGCGCGGCGGGTCTTGACCGGTTTGGCGGCAACGACCGGCGCGCTGAAGCCCCGGGTGACGCTCGGCGAAGGCGTGTCGACATAGGCGAGCAGGCGCACGCCGGTCACCTCGGGCAACTCGCCTTCACGCACGTGACCGAATTCCTCCATGTGGCGCGTGTTGAACGACTCGATGGCCGCGGCGCCGATGCTGCCGTCGACGAAAGACAGATCGTGCAGGCCCTGATTGAGCTTGATATCGAACGTCAGCGACCAGTTCTGGCCCGGGTAGCGCATCTTCATCTGGTACTTTGCGGTGACCTGGTCGCGCGCAAAGTTGGCCTCGGCGAAGTATTTTTCGGCGCGGGCTTCCAGATCACTCCACAGCGACTTCAGCTTGCCGGCATCGAGACTGCCGGCCGCTGCAATATACGAGCGCTCTTCGTCGATGCAGGGGTTGGCCACCAGCGTGCCCAGAGCCGAGAACGTCGGCGATGCCTTCGGCACCAGCACTTTTTCGATCCCCAGATCCTCGGCCTGGACCGCCGCGAAAACCGGGCCGTTGCCGCCGTAGGCGAGCATCACCATGTCCTTGGGGTCGATGCCCTTGCCGGCGACGGTTCTTCTGACCGCCTGGCTCATGTTGGCGTTGACGACGCGAAAACAATCGAAGGCGGCCTGTTCCGCGCCATATCCCATGGGTTCGGCGAGTTGCTGGAACGCTTCTACGACGCCCGTCCTGGTCAGCGAAAAGCTGCCGCCGGCAAAGTCCGAATCCGCCGACAGGATGCCCAGCATCAACAGCGCATCGGTGATCGTCGGCCGCTGGCCGCCGCGCCCGTAGCAGATCGGGCCGGGGTCGGAGCCCGCCGACGCAGGCCCCACTTCCAGTGCGCCCTTGTTGACGTGGCAGATCGAGCCGCCGCCGGCGCCTAGCGTTTCCACTTTTACCATCGGCACGCCGATCAGGTAGCGGTGATGCATGTTCCAGCCGGTTTCCGCCGGCGCGGCGCCGTTCATGACCACGGACATGTCGTAGGACGTGCCGCCCATGTCCACGCACAGCAGGTTCGGATAACCCTTGGCGCCGCCGACATGCGCCGAGCCGATCACGCCACCTGCCGGGCCCGAAGCCAGCACGCGGATCGGCGCGCCTTCGATGTATTCCTTGGTCATCACACCGCCGCTGGCCTGCATGACCATCAGCTGGTGTGCGTAGCCTGCGCTCTTCAGGCGATCGACCAGCTTTTCCAGGTAGGACGTGACACGCGGCGCAACATAGGCGTTGACCACGGTGGTGCTGGTGCGATCGTATTCCGGCGCACGCGGCAGCACTTCGTGCGAGCTGGACAGGTGCACGCCCGGCATTTCCTCGGCGACGATGCCTGCGACGCGTTTTTCGTGTGCCGGATTGACGAACGAGAACAGCAGCGAGATCGCCACCGACTCCACGCCCTGCTTCTTCAGCCGCCGGCAGCATGCCCGCACCGCCGCTTCGTCGAGTTCTTTATAGACCGAGCCATCGGCCAGAATCCGTTCCGGCACGGTCAGGCGCCGGCGTCGCGGCGTGATTTCGATCGGCGGCGCCAGGCGCACGTCCCAGATGTCTTCCTTGTAGCCACGGCGATATTCGATTTCGTCGCGAAAGCCTTCGGTCGTGATCAGGCCGGTGACTGCGCCGTTCATTTCGATCAGGGTGTTGTCGGCGATCGTGGTGCCGTGCACGATCGCATCGCAGCGCCGCAGGAAGTCGCCCAGCGGCAGGCCTTCGATTTCGGCGAGCTTCTTCAGGCCGGTCATCACGCCGATGGACCGGTCCTGCGGTGTGCTCAGGTTCTTGTGGAGCACCACGTCCGCGCCTTTCAGCAGCGCGAAGTCGGTGAAGGTGCCGCCTACATCGATGCCGATACGATAGGTCACGGGTTCGCGCCTCAAGCTGCTTTCGCCGCAATCGCGGCGCTCATCTGCTTCCGCAGAACCTCGGTTGCCGCGAAGTCCACGGCCAGGTCGTATTCGTCCAGCGTTCCGGTGAGCACGACGCCGTATTTGTCCCGGGCCGCCGCAAGGCTGACTTTCTCGTCCAGCACGTCGTCCTTGACCGCCTCGGGTTTGCGCAACAGCGCGCGGCCGAAACCGGCGCCGCCGCCGTGCTGGTAGGCGATGACGGCGTTGGCCGGCAGTTGCGCCTGAGTGGACAGCTCGATCTTGTATTCCCTTTCGGTGCCCACTTCGAAACGGTTGGAGTAGGGGCCGGCATCGTCACCGCCGCAAAGGCCGCGCAACGGATGCGTCGCCGACACCATCCAGGCCATCGCCATCGTCGGCTCCAGCACTTTCTTGACGTTGAGGCTGCCGGGTTGCCCGCGCCACTCGCCAGCGCCGCCGGAATCGACAGTCATTTCACGGCTGATGTTGATGATCGGGAAGCGGCTTTCCGCGTCTTCTGCTTCCGACAACAACAAATTGCCGAGGCCGACGCAGGACGAACCCCAGCCGTCCACACCCTGCACGGCGGACGCATCCATCGAGCGGGCGTCGACGCCCTGATCCATCCACATGCCGCGCGCGTCGAAACCGATGACGGCATTCGGCATGCCGATCTTGTAGACCTGCGGGCAGGAGCGCTCCGGCACGACGTCGGCCAGCGCCACGCAGATCGCCTCGATGATTTCGCAGGCCGGATGGAACGATCCCAGCGCCGCCGGCTTGTTGATCGGCGGATGGACGATGGTGTTTTCGGGCAGCACGATTTCCACTGCGTGAAACAGGCCTTCGTTCTTGATGATGGTCGGGTCGATCATCGAGGCCAGCTGGGTCATCGCATAGCCGCGGCTGTTGGCGAACGTGTTCCAGACGCCGATCAGTTCGGGGCGTGCGTCGGAGCCGGTCAGGTCGACTTTGAGATGGTCGCCCTTGATCGTGCACTCGACGTGAACCTTGACGTCCTTGGTGCCCACGGTGTCGTGATCGATCAGCACATCGGCCGAGTAGGAACCGTCGGGCCATTTCGCGATCTCTTCGCGGAAGCTTTTTTCGGTGTGATCGATGTTGTAGTTGACCGCCGCCCTGACCACCTCGGCGCCCCATTTGCGGATCACGTCCTCCAGCAGCTTCACGCAATGCTGCACCGCACCGATCATCGCGGCGAGATCGCCGGCGAAGGACGGGAAGCGGTTGTTGCGCTCCAGCAGCTGGATGACGTCGCGGCGCCGCTCGCCGCGGTGGAGCAGCTTGAGGCAGGGGATCGCCAGGCCTTCGGTGAAGATATCGGTGGCGTCTAGCGTGAAGCCGCCCGGTGTTTTGCCGCCGGTGTCGCCCTGGTGAGCCTGCAAGGCCTGGATCAGTACCAGCTCGCCCTTGTCGTCGTACACCGGGGCGTAGACGTTGTAGTCGGGCAGATGCCCGCCACCGAAATCCGGGTCATTGCCGACGAACACGTCGCCGGGGCCCCAGTCGTAGGAATCCAGGAACTGCAGGCCGTAGCGCACCGTCAGCTGCGAGATGAACACCAGGTGCGGCGTGCCCACCGACACCCCGGCCAGGCGGCCGTGGGCGTCGATGATGCTGCCGTTGCGTTCGTTGGACTGATTGATGATCGGCGAGGATGCTGCCCGCCCCAGGTGGGTCGCGGCTTCGAAGCACACGGTCTCGAACGCGCCGCGGATGATGCTGGCGGTTACCGGATCGACCGTCGCGCTAGTGGCGAGCGGCTCGCGTTTGGCGGCAAGCTTCCTGTTCAACTCGAATGACATGCCGGCATTTCCTTTGACAGTGCGCTGTGAAAGCGGGGTTGCCCGTCCGTTGGGACAGACCCGGAACCGGATTTCACTTCTGCTGATTGGCTGGCATGTTCAAACGATCCGCAGGCCGAGTCTCGACAAAACCTGCAATTCCTTCAACAGGCCCTAGACCCGGCGCCGGGTCAGATCGGGCCGCATCTATCGCGCTCAGAAACCGGCGCGTGCCGCCAGCGCCTCGCTCTCGATCCACAGCCGCTCAGCCGTTGCTGCGTCCTGCGACGCGGCGCTGGACGGCGCCGGTTTGCACTGGGCGTAGTAACCGCCGCTCGTCTGCCCGGGCTCGGTCGCTGTCGCAAGGAATACCAGCGTCTCGGCGGCCTGCTCGGGAGTGACGGCGACATCGGTCAGCGTCGCCATGTAGCGCTGCATGCCGGCGTCGGCGTGACTGACGAAATTGCTGGCCAGTACCACGCCGGGTTCCATCGCATGCGCGACGATGCCCAGGCTTGCGTAGCGTCTGGCCAGCTCGCGGGTGAACAGGATGTTGGCGAGTTTCGCGTTGGTGTAGGCGCCACCAGTGCTGAAATTACGCGTGCGCTGCAGATCCTCCCAGTCGATGCCGGGGCAGTTGTTGTGGCCGATGGATGAAGTGGCAATGATGCGCACCGTGCCAGGCTCGCTGACGGCGGCTGTGGCGCACAGCAGTGGCAGCAGGCGCTGGGTCAGCAGGAACGGGCCCAGGTGATTGCTGACGAAGCTGGCCTCGTTGCCTTCGGAGGTCATCCGCATCTCATGGGCGACGCCGCCGGCGTTGTTGAGTAGCACGTCGATCCTGTCGGTGCCTGCGATCACTTCGCGCGCTGCGCGCGCCGTGTCTGCCAGCAGCGAGAAATCGGCGCGCAGCATTTCCACCTGCGCGCCGGGCGCGGCACTCGCCCGCAGTTCCGCTTCCGCCGCCGCGCAGCGGGCGGCATCGCGTCCCAGGCCGATTACACGCCAGCCCTGTGCCGCGAGTGCTTTCGCAGCGGCCTTACCGACACCCGAACTCGCCCCGGTCACCACGGCAACGCGCGTTTGCTTCTGAATAGTCATTCCCTTGCCTTCTGTCGGTGCTTGCGAATGGCGTTCGATGCTCAGCTGTTGGTCGCACTGCGCCGATCCGCGCGCATGATCTCCGCGCCCTTCTCGGCGATCATGATCGTCGGTGTGTTGGTATTGCCCGAGGTGATGGTCGGCATGACCGATGCGTCGATCACGCGCAGGCCACTGAGGCCGCGCACGCGCAGACGCTGGTCGACCACGGCATCGGCATCGTCCGCGCGGCCCATGCGGCAAGTGCCCACGGGATGGAAAATCGTGGTGCCGACGACACCGGCGGCAGTCGCGAGTTCGGCATCGGTCTGGTACTGCGATCCCGGCAGATACTCGTGCGGCCGGTACCGCGCCAGTGCCGGCATGGACGCGATACGGCGCGTCAGCCGCAAGGCATCGGCCGCGACTTTTCGATCCGCGTCGGTCGACAGATAGCGCGGTGAAATCCGCGGGGCGTCCGCCGCATTGCGGGATGCGATCTCGACCGAGCCGCGTGAAGTCGGGCGCAGATTGCAGACGCTCGCGGTGAAGGCGGGGAAGCGGTGCAGCGGATCGCCGAACTTGTCTAGCGACAGCGGCTGCACGTGATATTCGAGGTTCGACGTCGGCTGCGAAGGATCGGATTTGGTAAACACGCCCAGCTGGCTCGGCGCCATGCTCAGCGGGCCGCCGCGGCGCCAGGCGTATTCCAGGCCCATCAGCATCTGGCCGAAAGTGCTGCCGGCGAGCAGGTTGAGCGAGCGTATGCCTTCGACCTGGTAGATCGAGCGCAACTGCAGGTGATCCTGCAGATTCTGACCGACGCCGGGCAGATGATGGCTCGATTCGATGCCGAGTTCGCCGAGACGCTGCGCATCGCCGACGCCCGATCGCTGCAGGATCGCCGGCGAGCCGATCGAGCCTGCCGCCAGCACGGTCTCGATGCGCGCCGACACATGCAACAACTCACCGCCGAGCGAGAATGCTATGCCGCTGACGCGCCGGCCCTCGAAGCTCAGCTTGTCGATCAGCGCGCCGGTGACGACGCGCAGATTGGGCCGCTTGCGCACCGGCCTCAGAAACGCCTTGACCGCATTCCAGCGCAGGCCGCCTTTCTGCGTGACATCGAATTGGCCAGCGCCGGTATTGTCACCGGTGTTGAAATCGGCGCTGCGCGGAATACCGGCCTGCTCAGCCGCGTCGACGAAGCGATCGAGAATATCCCAGCGCAGCCGCTGTTTTTCGACGCGAAGCTCGCCACCGCCGCCGTGATGCGCGTCGCCACCGCGCCAGTGATCTTCGCTGCGCTTGAACAGCGGCAATACCTGCTGCCAGCTCCAGCTATCGTCGCCGGTGAGGCGTGCCCACTCGTCGTAGTCGCGTGTCTGGCCGCGCATGTAGATCATGCCGTTGATCGACGAGCAGCCGCCGAGCACGCGGCCGCGTGCATACAGGATCGCGCGGCCACCCAGGCCCTCCTCGGCCTGCGTGCGATAACACCAGTCGGTACGCGGATTGCCGATGCAATACAGATAGCCGACCGGAATGTGAATCCAGATCCAGTTGTCCTTGCCACCGGCCTCCAGCAGCAGCACCGAGACATCCGGGTCCTGCGACAGACGGTTGGCGAGCACGCAGCCAGCGGTGCCACCGCCGACGATGATGTAGTCGAAAGTGCCGAAACTTTTCATGCGTCAGGCGATAACGCCGGCGGACTTGAGACTCTCGATGCGATCCCAGTCCAGGCCCAACTCCATCAGGAAAGTCTCGGTGTGTTCCGAGGCCTGCGGCGCGCGCGTGGTAGTGACGGCAGCGTGATCGAACTGCACCGGCGGACGCACCAGCCGCATCGGCGCGCCGCCGTCGCCGGATTCGACCTCGATGATCATGTCGTTGGCCAGAGCCTGCTCGTCCTTGGACAGATCCATCAGACTCTGGAACGGTGCCCACTGGCCCTTCATGGTCTTGAGGTGCCTTGTCCAGTAAGCGAACGGTTTCTTGCCGATGGCCTGCACGATCAGGGCGCTGGCATCGGCCCAATGCTTCATCAGGGCCTCGACTGCGGAGAAACGCGGATCGTCGGCCGCTTCCGGAATGCCGAGGTGCACGAAGGTGTCACGGATGTACGCGCCTGGCGTCAAGATGCAGAAGTTGATGGTGCCGCCATCCGCCGTCGTGAAATTGCCCATGAAGGGATTGCCGGGCGAGCCACCGCCCACAGGCATGCGCGTGCGCGGCACGATACCCAGTTCCATGGTCTGCGCCATGCCGGAACCCGCCGCCCACCAGGCCGTGCTCATCAGCGACACGTCGATCTCGATCGCCTTGCCGCTGCGTTCGCGGTGGAACAGCGCGCCCATGATGCCGCCGGCGATGTTCATGCCGCCGATGCAGTCGCCGAACGCCGGGATACCCTGCATCAGCGGCCCGTCCAGGCCCGGCGGCGACATCGAATGTCCGACACCGCTACGCGTCCAGAACGCGGTGCCGTCGAAGCCGCCGGCTTCGCGCTCGGGGCCCTTGTCGCCGAAGGCGCTGCCGCGCGCGTAGATGATGTTCGGATTGGCGGCGCGGATGTGCTCGACGTCGAGCTTCAGCTTCTGTCTTTGCGCTGGCAGATAGTTGGTCAGAAATACATCCGCAGTTTTGGCGATTGCGTAGACCAGCTGCTGGCCGTCGGGCGTGGACACGTCGATACCGACACTGCGCTTGCCGCGGTTGGCTTGCTCGACCAGTGTGTGGCGGTTCGGGTTGTGCGCCACGCCACCGGTGCTGCGGAAGCCGCGCATGGTGTCGCCGCGCAGCGGGTGCTCGATCTTGACCACGTCCGCGCCCCAGTCCGCCAGGATTGCGCCGGCCGCAGGCACGAAGGTGTGCTGTGCCACTTCCAGGATTCTCACGCCCTTCATGATCTGCGTCATTTTCTGCTCACTTCATTTTTATGCACGTACAAAGGAGTCCCCTTTCAGTGAACCGGCGCTGCCCCCCAAGCGACGTAGGTCGGCAATCCTTTGCCGACGTGCGCGCCCTGATTGCTTGAGCACGTCGGCAAGGGATTGCCGACCTACCTCCATCGGGCTCATGGTCCGTGAGCAGGTCCACAAGGAACACGGGGCTCTCCATGAACCACAGGTCTCATGTAGGGCGGGAGCATCCCGCCTTTCGGGCAACCGGCCCACGAAAGGCGGGATGCTCCCGCCCTACGAGAGCCACACCGGTTCAGGGCTTCACACGCGCTCGATGATGATCGCCGGCGCCATGCCGCCCGCGGCGCACATCGTCACCAGCGCACGCTTCAGGTCACGGCGTTCGAGTTCGTCCAGCACGGTGCCGATCAGCACCGCGCCGGTGGCACCGATCGGATGGCCCATCGCGATGGCGCCGCCGTTGGCGTTGACGCGCTCGCGGTCCAGCCGCAGATCCCGAATGAATTTCTCGACCACCACGGCGAAGGCCTCGTTGACTTCCCACAGATCGATGTCGTCCACCGTGAGGCCGGCCTTGGCCAGTACCTTTCTGGCCGCCGGCACCGGCGCATTGAGCATCAGTGTTGGATCGTCGCCGATGTTGGCGGTAGCGATCACCCGGGCGCGCGCTTTCAGTCCACGCTTGCGCGCGTAATCGCTGGAGGCCATCAGCAGAGCCGCGGCGCCGTCGACGACGCCGGACGAGGTGCCGGCGTGATGGAAGGCCTCGATCTTCAGGTTTGGATAGACCTGATTGATGAGCTGGCGGAAAGTCGGCCCGTCGGGGCTGCTCGGCATGTCGGCGATCTGCGCGAAGCTCGGCTTCAGCGCGGCCAGGCCCTCGGCCGTCGTGTCCGGGCGCGGATACTCGTCCTTGGCCAGAATCACCCGGCCTTCGTCGTCGATCACCGGCACGATCGAGCGATCGAACCAGCCCTGGGCAATGGCGCGCGCGGCGCGGCGCTGGCTTTCGAGGCCGAAGGCGTCGAGCGCTTCGCGGCCAATGCCTTCCATCGATGCGATGGCATCGGCGCACACGCCCTGATTGGACTGCGGATACTTGCGCTGCAGCCGTGCGTTGCCGGTGCCCAGGCCGCCCGAGCGCAGGCCCGCAGCCGCCTGCAGCTGGCCCAGCGCGGTGACCATCGACATCATCTCGGTGCCGCCGGCGATCAGCAGATCCTCCATGCCCGACATCAGCTGACCCGCAGCCAGATTGGCGGCGGTCAGGCCGCTGCCGCAGAAGCGGTCGAGCGTCACGCCGCTGACGCGGATGTCGAAGCCCGCGTCGAGCGCCGCCATGCGGCCCATGTCGCCACCCTGCAGGCCCATTTGCGCGCTGGTGCCCCAGATCACGTCATCGATGTCGGCGGTATCGAGGTCGTTGCGCTGCTGCAGGGCTTTCAGGACCGTCGCGGCCAGGTGCTGCGGGTGCATGCCGGCGTAGGCGCCCTTGCCCGGCTTGCCGATCGCGCGTGGGGTACGCACAACATCGATGATCAGTGCTTCGGACATCTTCTTCTCCTGATGAGACGGGCCGGCTACGGCCGTTGGCTTGGACGCCTAGGTATCCCGCATTTAGCGCGCATCCCGAACGCAAAGGCCAATGAGTTAAACTGGGTGACGATATAAGAATGGCCAATATCACCCGCTCATGGATCTGAAACAGCTACGCGTGTTCGTGTTGATTGCACAGCACGGCAGCATGACCCGCGCAGCCGAGGCGATTCATCTCACGCAGTCCGCGCTGAGCCTGCAGCTGAAGACACTGCAGGATGAGATCGGCACGAGCCTGTTTCGGCGAACCTCGCGCGGCATGGAGCTGTTGCCGGGCGGCCGCGATCTGCTGCCGTATGCGGAGGCGGTACTCGCGGCGACATCCGAATTTCAGTCGGCCGCCGCGAGGCTCGCCGCGCGCGTTGCCGGCACGCTCAGGCTGGGCACCATTCTCGACCCGGATTTCCTGCGGCTCGGCGCGCTGCTGGGGCTGATGCTGGAACGCTACCCGTCGGTTCAGACCGATGTTTCACATGGCATCTCCGGATCGGTGCTGTCGCAGATCGAGGACGGGACTCTAGACCTGGGCTTCTATCTCGGCCGGCCGCAGGGCTCGCGCCTGCACGTCGCAGGATTGACGCCCTTCAGCTACCGCGTCGTCGCGCCGCGCAAATGGAAGGATCGCGTCGCCCATGCGAGCTGGGAGGAGCTGTCCCGGTTGCCGTGGATCTGGACGCCGCCGGAATCCGTGCACAACCGTCTGCTGACGGCGCAGTTCAGCCGCCTGGGCGTCACGCCGAACATCGCAGCAACCGTCGACGTCGAGCCGTCGATGCTCGATCTGGTCAAGGCCGGGGTCGGCCTGTCGCTGGTTCGCGAGTCGGTAGCGCGCCACGAGAGCCGTGCACGGCGCGTCGCACTGACGCCGGTGTCGGTTGCGACGGAGCTGACCCTGGTCTGCCTGGAAACCCGCCGGCGTGAACCGCTGGTCGCTGCGGCCTTCGAACTCGCAGCAGAGTTGTGGAGCGATGCAGAGGCGGCCACCACCGCCGCGCAGGACGCGGATGCCGGGTCACCGGTGGCGGGCCCATAGAGCGGCGCGATCGCCGCCCTATCGGTTCCGGTGCAGCGTCCCGTCAGGGCTTGCGGCGATTGGAGCGGCTCAGGCGCCATTCGGGCGGATAGTCCATGTCGAGGTCCTTGACGACATTGTTGAGCCCTTTGTCGAAGACATCACCGCCGAGCTGCACGTCGCTCTTTCGGTCGTTCTTCATCATCGGCAGCATGCCTTCGACGAAGCCGGTGAGCAGGCTGCCCATGTATTCGCCGCGATACTGCTTGTACATCTCCAGGAAGGTCTTCTGCACCGCGACTACGTCCATCGGACGCGTGCGCGAGCAGGCCATCGCGTACTTGAGGGTTTCCTGCTCCAGCTTTTCGCGTGGCACAACACTGTTGATGAAGTTGCAGTCGTACATCTCCTTGGCGGTGAACGGGCGCCCGGTGAACAGCATCTCCTGGAACTTGCGCAGACCGATGGTTTCCACCCAGGTCCAGAGCCGGGGGCCCCAGCCCGCGTACCGGAACGCCGGGTGGCCGAACAGGGTGTCGTCGGACGAGACCAGCAGATCGGCGTCCGCCGCCTGGTAGAAGTGCCAGCCGTAGCAATAGCCCTTGGTCTCGACGATGCTGATCTTCTTGAAATCCTGCAGCGGCCGGTTGCCTGCCCTGGGTTTCGCGTAGTGATCCGTAAGGCCATGAAGGAACCGGAACGAGTCCTTCGGCGGATACTTGACGCTGGGGTCCTTGATCCCGAACTCGTGCAGCAGCGATACATCCTCGTCGGATTCAGACAGCATTTCCGCCTGTTCCGGCAGGTCGCCGCCGCCGCCGAAATTTTCGCCGGAGCCGCGGATGACCAGCACCTTGACGTGGTCGTCGATATTCGCCTGGAACACCAGGTCGGCGTAGACCTGGCGCATGCCGATGGTCGTCGCATTCAGGCGGTCGGGGCGGTCGAAGCTCAGGTAGGCGATGCGGTTCTCGGTGTCTTTCTCGTAGCGTATGTACTTCCTGGCTTCTTTCTTGAGGTCGTCGATGTCGATCATGGCCTTGCTCTCCGCTGGCGGGTGTGAATATTTGCCACACCGAGGGCGCCCATGTCCTGACATCTTGTGTGCTAGCGTCTACAGTGAGTGCAAAGCCGCGCTGTCCCCCAGGCGCAGGCTCGATGAGGAGGAATACAACAATGGGCGAAACTGCTTTTTTCAGCCTGGAGGGGCCGCTGGATTCGATGCCCGCCGAGGGCCAGATGCGGACCGCCAACCTGGGCGGTTTTGCGGACCTGGTTCGCGGCCTCGGCGCCGATCCCCGGCCTATCCTGGAGCGGCATGGACTCGATGCGCGGGCGATCCGCGACCCGGATTCCTATATCAGCTGCAAGAGCCTGGTTTCGCTGCTGGAGGACTGCAGCACCCGCTTCAACCAACCCTTGTTCGGCCTGCGGCTGGCGCAACTTCAGGAGCCGGACCTGTTCGGCTCCGTCACCGCGCTGTGCCGGGCGGCGTCCACGTTCCGGGAAGCGATCGTAGGCTTCATCGACTACCTGCCGGTGGTTCACTCGCCGGTGATCCTGATGGAACTGGTAGAAGGCAAGGAGACAGCGGAGCTGAGGTGGTGCGTCCGCAGCGATCTGGGTTCGAACAACCAGGCGAACTACCAGGCGGCGCTGCTGGACGTGAATTTTCTTCGGCTGATCGGCGGCCGCAATTTTCGCCCGAGCTATGTGAACCTGGCTGTCGACACGCGCCTGAAGGATATCGCCGAGCTCGAGAACCAGCTGGGCTGCCGGTTCAACGCCAGGGCGACGACGAATGCGATCGCGTTCCCGGTTGAAAATCTGAGCCAGGCCGTCACCACGTCGAATCGCCTGCTGTTCAGACTGCTGGGCGGCTACCTGGATCGGGTCAAGGTGGCCTCGAGAAAAACCGTGGTGGAGCGGGTGGAGGACTATGTTCGCGGGTCGCTGCCGTCGGGGAATTGTTCGATCGAGCATTGCGCGAAGAAGCTTGGGACTTCGGTGCGCACGCTGCAGGCGAATCTGAGCGACTGCGGCTTGAAATTCTCGGACCTGCTGGAAAAACAGCGTATCGAGATGGCCAAGATCTATCTCGAACGGGGGCAGTTGTCCCTGGACGATGTCGCAGCTTCGCTGGGCTATTCGGAGCAGTCCAGCTTCGGCCGTGCGTTCAAGCGCTGGACCGGGGATACGCCGCAGCAGTACCGGCGTGGGTTGGTCGCCGCCGGGGTGCACTGAGGCCCGCAGCACATCGCCCGGGCCAGAAAAAGCCGCGTTCCGACGCGGTTTTTTTGTGGGGACGATGGAACCGGGGACTATCGAGTCGATGTCGATAGTTCGCTCCTCTACAATGCGGCGAACCCGTATCACCACCAACGGATCGATCGAACCGCAATGAGTCCGCCACGAGGAGCGAAGGGCAAGAGCGTGCCGGCTGCAGAGCGCCGTCGTTACGACAGCCCGCTGCGGCAGCAGCAGACTACCGAAACACGGGATCGGATCCTGGCTGCGGGCGCTGATCTGGTTCGCGGCTTTCCGAGCTGGGATTGGCAGGGCCTGACGTTCCGCGCCGTGGGTGAGCGCGCCGGTGTCAGCGAACGCACCGTGCACCGGCACTTCTCTACCGAGCGCAAGCTGCGTGACGCTCTGGTGCAGCGCTTGACCGAGGAATCCGGCGTGACGCTGGAAGGCCTGAAGCTCGACGATTTCGTCGCGGTCGTTACGCGGATGTTTTCCTACCTGTCGTCCTTTGCCGTGGCACCGGCGACCGTGGCCGATCCCTCGTTCGCCGCCGTCGATCAGCACCGGCGTGATTCGCTGCTTGGCGCCGTGGTCGGCGCAACACCGGGCTGGTCCGTTACCGAGCGTCAGATGGCAGCCGCGGTGCTCGACATGGTCTCGAACGTGCCGCCCTACGAGCGTCTGATCGCCGCCTGGCACATGCAACCCGAACAGGCGATCCGCTGCGTCACCTGGGTCATCGGCCTGGTGGAAGAGGCGATTCGCCAGGGCCGGCGGCCTGGTCTCGGCCCATAAAAACCCGGCGGGCTAAAGTTGCGGCAAACGCCTGGTGATTTCCTCCCAAGTGGTCTACCCAGGAGCGGCGAGATGTCTGCAGCTGCAGTGCGCCGCCGCGCGGCGGCGACACCCGCGCTTCAGCCCCCGGCTTGCGCATAAGATTTCGACCGGCTCAATCGAAAAACCGGCGCAATGGCCGTTCGCGCACACAAAAGCGAGGGGGGATGGCATGGCGCTACGCGCTTCTGAGAAGCCCGTTGTTCTGATCACGGGGGCAAGCGCCGGCATCGGCGACGCGGTGGTACGCCGGTTCGCAGCGGGCGGTTTCAGGATCGTCGCGCTGGCCAGAAGGCAGGAACGGCTGACGCAGCTGGCCAGTGAATTGTCGGCGATGGCGGAAGTGGAAACGCTGGCCGCGGACGTGACCGCCACCGACGCGCCGCAGCGTGCGGTGCAGCTGGCGATCAAGGCGTTCGGCAGGCTCGACTGCCTGGTCAACAATGCCGGTTCCGGCAGGTGGGCGCCGGTGCACGAGACCGACGACGCGATGATGAACGAGGTCATCGATATCAGTTTCAAGGCGCCGTTTCGTTTCTCCCGTGAAGCGCTCGGCGTGATGAAGTCCGGCTCCTCGATCATCAACGTGGGTTCGGTCTATGGGCTGATCGGCGGACTCAACGGCGGCATCTACTGCGCGGTCAAGGCCGGCATGATCGGCATGACGCAGGCACTTGCAGTGCAGTACGGCGCCAACGGCATCCGCGCCAACGTGGTTGCGCCCGGTGTCATCAAGACCGACATGACCCGGGACTTCTGGGACACGGCAGGCTTCCAGCGCACCAACCAGGAGATGACGCCGTTCAATCGCGACGGCACGGTCGATGACGTGGCCAATGCCGTCTACTTTCTGGCCTCGCCCGAGGGCAGCTACATCAACGGCCAGACCATCGCGCTCGACGGCGGTTGGTCGACGACGAAATTCCTGCGCCACGACGCGCTGGTTTGCGAGCGGGTCCCTGCCTGAGAATAGGGCACGACGGCGTCGAAGCTGATGGGTTCTGATTGGAGCCCTGAGCAGGACAGTTCCCAGTCGGCGGTTCGCGCTTTCCTCACGTCATCCGAAATCTGCAACCGTTAAGCGGTCGCTTGAGTGATCGCGGCCGATGTCGCGCTATTCGAAGTGAAGCTGCGGATCTTCGCCGGCTTCATCTTCATCACTTTGATTCAGACCCCGAATCCTTCGGCGATCCCGCAAATGGCCGTTGCGAGCGACCAGACAGAACAGTATCGATTTGTGGCCGCAATGAATGAGTCGGGACATCGAGTTGACGTTCATGGCTCGTGTGCTGAAATTGCGGACGGCAACGCCAGTAGATTCGCTTTCTATGCGGCCTGCCACCATGCTGACTGTTTTTGTGAGAGCACTGTGAATTTGAATTTTGCCGGCAAAGTCGTGGTCGTCACCGGCGCGACGTCCAATATCGGTTGTGCCACCGCGCTGGAGTTCGCGAGCGAAGGCGCAAAGCTCGTCGTCGTCGGATGTGACGAGGAAGCGGGCAGCCGCGTTGTCGGCGAGGCCTTGTCGCGGGGAGCGCAGGCCGCCGTCTTCGTGCGCGCCGACATGCTCGACCCGCTATCCCCCGCGCGCATTTTGCAGGCCGCCGCGCAGCTCGGCCCGGCCCTCGTCCTCGTGAACAATGTCGGTGGTCATGTCGGCGCCGGCTTCTTCGTCGATTCCGAACCCCCGAGCGGGCAGGCCGATGTCGACCTCACGCTGATGACCACGCTGCGGATGCCGAGATCACCGGAAGCCAGAGCGGCAAGCGGATCACGCGATGCCGCGCCGCGTGACGATGGATCGCGTCCATGAGCGGCAAGGGTATTTTTTCGCCGCTGCGGCACGCGACATTCCGCAACATGTGGCTCAGCAGTACGGTGTCCAATACCGGCAGCCTGATCCAGAGTGTGGCCGCTGCCTGGACCATGGCCGGTATCGCAACGGCGGACTATGTAGCGCTGGTGCAGACCGCCAGCTTCCTGCCGATGGCCCTGTTGGCACTGCCGGCAGGCGCCATTGCCGACATCTACGATCGCCGCAGGGTGCAGATCGCGGCGCTGTCGCTCGCCTGCGTAGGCGGCACGCTGATGACCCTGGCCTCGATCCTGGGCTTGATAACACCCTGGGTGTTGCTGGGCTTCTGTTTCCTGGTCGGGAGCGGCGGTGCCTTGTCCGCCCCGGCCCGAGGCGCTTCGGTCGGCGAACAGGTGCCCAAGGACTTGCTGCCGCAGGCGGTCGGGCTCAACAACATCAGCTACAACCTGGCGCGCAGCATCGGCCCCGCGCTGGGAGGCGTGATCGTTGCAGCGCTCGGCGCAACCGTGGCCTTCGCCGCCAATGCGCTGACCTATCTGCCGATGCTCTACTCGCTGCACCGATGGAAGCGCGTGGCCGAAGTCTCGCGCCTGCCGCCGGAAGGGCTGTTGCGCTCGGTCAACTCGGGCCTGCGCTACATCGTCCACATGCAGCCGGTGCGCCGGACCGTGCTGCGGGCGTTCATCATCTGCTTCCTGGGCGGCGCTCTGCATTCACTGATGCCGCTGATCGCCCGCGATCTGCTCGGCGGCGGCGCCAGGACCTTCGGCTTGCTGCTCGGCTGCTTCGGCGTCGGTGCGGTGTCCGGCATCTTCGTGCTGCAGCCGATGCGCACGGCCTTGGGCAATGAAAACACCGTGCGCGCCTGTAGCCTGATCCTGGGCGCCAGCCTTGCGGTGCTGGCCTTCAGCAACAGTTTTCTACTGGACATCGTGGTGCTGCTGGGCGCGGGCATGGTCTGGATGGTGCTCACGACGACGATCAGCGTCGCGGTGCAGCTGTCGGTGCCCCGCTGGGTAGCGGGCCGGGCGATCGCGATGTCGAGCGCCGCCACCTCGCTGGGCATCGCCACCGGCGCCTGGGTCTGGGGCCTGGTGGCGAAGGAGCATGGGGTGTCGCTGGTGTTCCAGATAGCGGCCGCTGCGCTGCTGGTGTCTCCACTGCTGGGACTGTTCCTGCGCGTCGCCGACCGCACCTCTTCCACCGAGTCGGACGAGCGTGCACTGGCCGATCCCGATGTCAAACTCGGCATCGGTGGCCGCAGCGGGCCGATCAGCATCGAGCTTCAATACCGCATCCCATCTGCAAAAGCGCGCGACTTCTACAACCTCATGCGCGAGCTGCAGCGTATCCGCTCGCGCAATGGCGCTTACGACTGGTCGCTGTCGCGCAACATCGGCGATCCCGAGCAATGGTCGGAGCGATTCCGCTGCGCCACCTGGGACGACTACCTTCGCCAGCGCAGCCGGCGCACGCTCGACGACAGCGCGCTGCATGAGCGTGCGCACGAGATGCACGTTGGCATCGAGCCGATCAAGGTCCTGCGCTGGCTGGACCGCCCCTCAGGCTCGGTGCGCTGGCGCGACGATGCGCCTGACCGCGGAGACGATGCCTTGCGAATCCAGGTCTGAGGGCGACAGGCCCTAAACGTTCACATACTCGAAAATATTTGCCTGGATATCCAGTCGATCTGTACGCCGCTCGTCGATGGGCTTTTGGTGCGCTCTTTTGGCCGGAATTCTCAGTCGAACGTCCGCGAGTCTCACCCCTGGCCGAGTGATACCTCGCCAAAATGGGCGAGGCTGTACTCCGCGTCGAATCATTCAAATTTGAAACACTGACGGAAGGCCGCGATGCAACGCAAACCCCTGGAAGCCGAGATGGAGCTGTTCCGCGATTCGGCGCGCAAATTTTTTCAGCAGGAGATCCGCCCGCACAGCGAGCGCTGGCGCGAAGCCAACCCGATCGATCGGGAGGCCTACCGAAAAGCCGGCGACATGGGCTTGCTGTGCATGTGGGCGGACGAGGAGTATGGCGGGCAGGGCGTCCAGGATTTCCGCTACGAACAAATCCTGATCGAGGAGAACGTCTTCCACGGCGGCGCCGGCTACATGGATGAGTACACGATCTGCCGGCTGTACCAGGACGAGCGCGTGCATCGCATCCTCGCCGGCAGTTCAGAAATCATGAAAGAACTGATCGCGCGTTCCATTCTGGATTGAGACCCATCTCTATGGGCTACCCAGACTTGACCAGACGGAGGAGTCGATCTCAGTCGGCCCTGAAGCTGTGATGGCAATCCGAGCAGACGCCGCCCAGCGTCTTCGCCTGTGCCCGGACTGCTGCCATGTCATCGCCGGCCAGGACCGTGGTCATGGTCTTGGCTTCCGGTGCGAGTCGGTCGGCGATCGCATCGAACTTGGCGCGAGCCTCCCAGATGTAGGGCAAGGCATCGGTGTCGACGCCGGCTTCAGCGCCGCTGCCGGCCGGAAACCAGCCGCGCACTTCCGCTGTGTATGAGCCGATCACTAGTGCCGCCGCCGCCATCCTGGCCTTGTCCGGGGCGTCGGTCTTCAACTGATCGACGATGGTCTTCATCGCAGCGCCCATCTTCTTGAAGCTGGCCTGCCGCACTTCAATCACGGCCTGAGGTGATCCGGCGTCCGCGGCAGCGGCCATGCCGGACGACAGTGCCGAAAGGCCCGCCAGCACGAGCAGCGCGCCACCGGTCATCAGGCGTGGATGCGAGCGGCTCATAGATTTTTCACCGTTTGATTCACTGCTTGATTCACTGTTTGATTCGCCGATTGTTTGGCAAAGATGGCGTCGAAGGCCGGCTTCAATTTGAACTGCGGATCGCCGGCGATATCGGCGGATGTCTGGCCCGCCTTGTTCTTGATGTCGGTGCGCGCGCCCTTGTCGTGGAGCAGCTGGATCATTGCCACGGTTTCGCCGCCTGCGCCTTCGGCACCGGAACCGTTGGATAGCAGCACGTGCAGCGGCGTCTGGCCATCGGCGGCAGCGGCATTCGGCTCGGGGTCCAGCTGTAGCGCCAGCGCCAGTGCCGGCAGCTTGCCGCTGCTCGCGGCGGCCAGCACGATGTTGGTGCCGTCGGCGGCGCGAAAGCGCGCGTCTGCGCCGGCCGTGATCAGCATCTGCATCAGATCAGTGGACCCGCGTTCCGCCGCGAGCTGCAGCGGCGTCTTCGGCGGTAGCTCGTAGTCGCCGGTCCTGAAGTTGCTCTCGAAGCGCCATTTGACCTGCGCCGTGCCGGTGGGCGCGTTCGGGTCGGCGCCCTTGGCCAGCAGCAGCTGCACCAGTGAGGGCTGCTCGGCGAGAATCGCCGCGTGCAGCAGTCGGTTGCCGTTGCGATCAAGCGCCTTCAGGTCCGCGCCGCGCTCGATCATGCGGGCCGCGAACGCGTAGTCCTTCTGGTACATCGCCAGTTGCGCGACCGAGGTGCCGTCGGGCGCGATGTAGTCGGCATTGCCGCCGGCATCCAACACGGCGACAGGCGCGGCCGGTACGCCGCTCTTCAGCGCGAAGAACTGCGGCGTGAATCCCTTGAGCGTGGTCCGGTTGATCTGCGCGCCGTGCTTGAGCAGCAGTTCGATGTTGTCGACACGGCCTTTCGCGGCGGCCCGCATCAGCGGCGTCTGTCCCTGCTCATCAGCCTGGTCGGCCATCGCGCCCGCGGTGATCAGCCGTGCCAGCACAGAGGGCGGGGCAGTGCCCGCGCACAGCGAGAGCGGCGTGATGCCGTCGGCGTCCGCGGCCTTCACGTCGGCATGCGCGGTGAGCAGCAGATCGACCATCGCGGCATCGCCGTATTCGCAGGCGATCATCAACGGCGCCACACTGGCGTCGCTGGCAGCGCGAGGTTTGGCGCCGCGAGCCAGCAGCAGCTGCACCATGTCGCGGCTCTGGCTCTCGACAGCCCAGGCCAGCAGTGTCGATCCGTCGGCCAGCGCGCGGTTCGGATCGGCGCGGCCGGCGAGCAGGCTGCGCGCCTGCGCCAGATCGTTGTTGCGCACCGCCTGCAGCAGCGCGTCGTCCGCCGCTGCTGCCTGCGACAGGCCGGGCATCAGCGCCAGCAGCGCGGCTGTTATGCGTGGGCTCCACTTCATGTGCATCGCCTCAGGCCGTCAGCGCGTCCAGCGTGCTGGTGCTGTCGCCGAACTTGTCCAGCGGGATGTCGAGCCTGTGCAGCATCGTCAGCATCAGGTTGCACATCGGCGTGTGCTTGGGCACGACGATGTGGCGGTTGCCGCTCAGGCCGCCGCCGGCGACGATGATCGGCAGATTCATGTTGTCGTGTTCATTGGGTTCGCCGAGGCTGGCGCCGGCCAGCACCAGGGTGCTGTCGAGCAGGCTGCCTTCGCCGTCGCGGGTCTTGGCGATGCGATCGAGGTAGTAGGCGAACTGCTGCATGTGCAGCTGGTTGATGCGCGCCAATTTGACGATCTTCTCCGGGTCGCCGCCGTGATGGCTGAGCATGTGATGAGAGTCCGCAATGCCGATCTCGGGATAGCTGCGGTTGCTGATTTCGCGGCCGAGCATGAAGCTGGTGACGCGCGTCAGATCGGTCTGCATCGCGAGCACCTGCAGGTCGATCATCATCCGCACGTGATCCTCGAACACCGCCGGAATGCCGGCGGGGCGGGCCATGTCGCTGGCGTCGACGCTGATGCTCTGCTCGCTGGCTTTCTGGATGCGCCTTTCGAGATCGCGGATCGACTCGAGATATTCATCCATCTTGCGGCGGTCGTTGGCTCCGAGCCGCGTGGACAGGCGCGTCGCGTCGTCGCGCACGAAATCCAGGATGCTGGCCTTGCGCAGCATCTGCGCCTGGCGGCTCTTTTCGTCGAGCGCATCGCCGTCGCCGAACAGGCGCTCGAACACGTCGCGCGGATTGACCGTGGCCGGCAGCGCGACGGTCGCGCTGCGCCACGACAGCGTATTGGTGTAGGTGCAGCTGTAGCCGACGTCGCAACTGCCGAGCAGGCTCGGCGGCTCGATGCCGAGTTCCAGCGACGCCAGCTGCGTGGCCGCGCCGTATTGCTTGGCGACGATCTGGTCCATCGAAATGCCACATTGCAGATCCGAGCCCTCGGTGCGCTTGGGATGCGCGCCGGTCAGGAACGCGCCGCAGCTGCGGCCATGGCTGCCGGGCCCGTCGCCGAGTGCGCTGGCGTTGTAATGCGCCAGGCCGGTGACGATGGTGAAGCGGTCGCGATACGGCGCAAGCGGCGCCAGCGTCGGTGACATCGCGTAGTCGCGCCCGGCCTGCTCCGGCGTGAAGCTTTTCATGATCATACCGTTGGGTGTGTAGAACACGCCCAGGCGTTTGGGCCGCGCCGCCGGCTCGGCCGCACGTGCGTTGGGCAGCATCGCGTCCATCAGCGGCAGCGCCAGGCTGGCGCCGAGTCCGCGCAGCACCGTGCGGCGATTGAGCAGCTTCTGCTGGGTGATCATCGTGATCATGTTTCGGGTGTCCTGCGCTGCTGGAAGGGCTCGCTTTCGACGATGCCCATGATGAGAGTGTGGATGCGGTAATCGTCGCCGGCCGCGCGGCGCGCGATTGCGCGCACGCTCGGCTGGTCGTAGGCCTCGAGGCCGCGGCCGAGCGCGTAGATCAGCAGGCGTTCGGTGAAGGCGCGCGCGAACTCGTCCTTGCGGGTTAGCAGAATGTTCTGCAAGCCGGCGAGGCCGCTGAATTCGGTGCCGTCCGGCAGCTTCGCGGAGACGTCCACCAGGCGTCCGGCGTCCTGCGTGCGGAACGCGCCGACCGGGTCGTACTGCTCCAGTGCGAAGCCCAGCGGGTCCATCCGCACATGGCAGGACGCGCAGGCCGGATCGGCGCGATGCAGCTCGAGCTGTTCGCGCGCGTTGAGCGCGTGGCCGGCCTGCGTCAGCTTCAGCGCCGGTACGTCGGGCGGAGGTGGCGGCGGCGGCGCGGCGAGCAGGTTGTCGAGCACCCACTTGCCGCGCTTCACCACGGAAGTGTGATTGCCGTACGAGGTCACGGTAAGAATGCTGGCCTGGCCGAGCAGGCCGCCGCGCTGAGTCGCCGGATCGAGCATCACCTTGCGGAACTCGGTGCCTTTGACGCCGCTGATGCCGTAGTGCTCGGCGAGACGCTGATTCAGGAACGTGTAGTCGGACTTGATGAAGTCGAGCACGCTGCGGTTGTCGTGCACCACCGAGGTGAAGAACAGCTCGGTCTCGCGCTTCATCGCGCTGCGCAGCCGCGTATCGAAGTTCGGGAACAGGAACACGTCCGGCCGCTGATATTCGAGATTGCGCAGATACAGCCATTGCCCGGCGAAGTTGCGTGTCAGCGCCTCGGCACGCGGATCGGCGAGCATCCGCGCGACCTGTTGCTGGAGCATCGCGGGCTCGTGCAGCTTGTTGCGGGCGGCGAGCGTGATCAGCTCGTCGTCGGGCAGTCCGCTCCACAGGAACAGCGCCAGCCGCGAGGCCAGCTCCAGATCGCTGAGCGGATGCACGGTACCCGGCGCGCTACCCGCAGGATCGCGCTCGACCAGAAACAGGAAGCTGGGCGCGACCAGTACTGCCTCGACGGCGGCCTCGACGCCGTGCTCGAAATCGCTGCCGGTGCGCGCACTGGCGTAGATCTTCATCAGCGGATCGATGTCCGCCGTGGTGACCGGCCGGCGGTAGGCCTGACGCGTCAGCGTCGTCAGAATTTTGCGGGCACAGGCCTGCTCCGATGCGGCCGACTTCGCCGGCCGGCACACCAGCAGCTTGTGGCGGCTGGGCGTGTCGCCAGGGCCGCTCGCGTCGAACGGACCTTCGACGTCGATCTGCAGCAGGTCGCGCGGGAAGTTCGCCTGCGAGAAGCGCGGCGTCATCCGATACGAGGGCACATCGGTTTTGCCGACGCGTGCGCCGTCGACGATGAAGTCCAGTTGCAGCGGCACCGGCGGCGCCTGCGGCAGCACCACGATCTCGGTGGTGTTGCGCAGCGTCTGCACCGATTCGTCCAGCGCCAGCTGCTGGCGGAAGCTCATGCCAAGCCTATGCGGGCCGGCCTTCAGCGGTACGCGCAGCGCGACCCGGTCCTCCTTCATGCGATCGACTTCGTTGTTGGTGTTGGCGTTCAGATAGCCGCTGATTTCGTACCAGCCGTCGTGCGGCGCGTAGTAGCGGAACGCGCCGCCGCCGCGCGAATTCAACGGCAGCTCGTCGCTGCTGCGCTCGTCATAGGACGGAATGCCCTGGTTCTTGATCGAACCGTCCTTGGGCAGCAGATAGCTTGTGACGAACGGGCTTGCAGGCCCTTGGCCGATCGCCAGCCGGCTGAGCTTGCCGGCGACGGCGAGGTAGCGGTCCATCAGCGTCGGCGACACGCTCAGTACGTCGGCGATGTTGTCGAAGCCGTAGCCGGAGTCGTCGGCCGGCAGCTCCTTGCCGACGTCCACGTCGAGCGCGAGCAGGCTGCGCACCGCGTTGGCGTACTCGGCTCGGTTCAGGCGGCGCAGCGTCGCGCGCCCCGGATTGGGGTGCGCCTTGGCGTGCGCATCCAGCGAGGTCTCCAGCCACTGAGTGAAGTCCTTCATCGCCTCCGGCGAAGGCTGCGGCTTGCTGCGCGGCGGCATCTCGCCGCGCGTGGTCATGCGCAGAATCTTTTCCCACTGCGCCAGATGGGCGCCGCTGGCGAGATCGCCGGTCTGCACCGAGGTCAGCGACCAGTCGCCCGCCATGCGCTCGTCGTTGTGGCAGCGCGAGCAGTACTGATCGAGCAGCTGCTCGTGACCGGCCGCCTCGCTCGCGTGCGCCGGTGGCGGCTCCGCGCCGACGGCGGAGTGCGC
This sequence comes from Hydrocarboniphaga sp., assembly GCF_028291725.1. Taxonomy (GTDB): domain Bacteria; phylum Pseudomonadota; class Gammaproteobacteria; order Nevskiales; family Nevskiaceae; genus Hydrocarboniphaga. The sequence goes on from NZ_JAQGNT010000092.1 coordinate 68,407, forward strand.
CAGCGCGATCAGCGCGAGGCCGACAGCGCAGCGGGTGAGCACGGGCCTGCGAAAACTCAGGCGTCCGTGTCCACGCGCTGCGCCTTGATCGATGGTCATGCCAGGCGTCAGAGCAGAAAGCATGCCGGTACGGCGATGGCGCTCGCGGCGCCGGCAGCTGCGCTTGTTGGCGGAGCGCAAGCCCTGAATTTTCCGGCCTTTTCTCGCTGTCGCGCGGAGTGGCCGGAGACCGGATGCCGCGGTTTTGCCGGTGGATGATCACGGCGCACGCCAATAACGTGTGCACCAAATATGACGTAATTGCACTCAATATAAACACTGATCGTATGCAATTTTACGGGTCCGATGTGCCTCGATCCGCAGCAGCAGGCGCGAGCGGCGCGTCGGCAAGGTATTCGCATGCGCCTGCCTTCGCAGTTTCATCTGACGGACCAAGAAGCCACATGAGCACCCGCGTGCATTCCGCACAACGCGTCTGGGACCTGCCGACCCGCCTCGGGCACTGGCTGATGGCCTTGCTGGTCGCCGCATCGTGGTGGACGGCCGAAAATCACCAGATGGAATTCCACCGATACAGCGGCTACCTGCTGCTGGGTCTGCTCGTGTTCCGCCTTTATTGGGGCGTAGCCGGCAGCAGCACCGCGCGGTTCGCGGCCTTTGTCCGTGGGCCGCGAACCACCTGGGACTACATCCGCTCGCCGGCCGCGGGCGAGCCGGCCGGCCATAACCCGCTCGGCGCCTGGAGCATCGTCGCCCTGCTGACGCTGCTGTCGGTGATGATAGGGCTGGGATTGTTCGCCGTGGATGTCGACGGCATCGAGTCGGGCCCCTTGAGCGCCCACGTCTCTTTCGAAACCGGCCGGGCCTGCGCCCATTGGCATCATCGAGTCTTTAATGCACTGCTGGCCTTGATCGGCCTGCACCTCGCCGCCGTGCTCTACCACTGGATCTGGCGCGGCCGGAATCTGATCGCGGCGATGATCCACGGCCGAGCGCCGCTTGCGCAGGGCAGCGCGGTCGAACACGCCGGCGCCGTGCGTCTCATCGTCGGCGTGGTGCTCGCCGCCGTGGTCGTCTGGTGCGTTGTTTGACCGGGCGGATTGGGGCCTTATGACATCGTAGGTCGGCAATCCCTTGCCGACGTGCACCCTCGGATGCGCAACATAGGCCTCACGTCGGCAAGGGATTGCCGACCTACCGGTGGGGCAATACGTTGCGCCGGTTACAGACCGCTAGTTCAGCGCTTCGATCGGATGCAGGGCCAGCGCCAGCCGCACATGGCGTTGCGCTGCAAGGGCGGTAATGAGCACGGTCGCTATCGCCGCCGCCAGCAAAGGCAGTACCAGGCCCGGAACCACGCCGACACGATCGACGAAGCCTGCCAGGTAAGTGTGGCCAAGCCAGGCGGCGAGTGGCGCGCCCACCATCGCGGCGATCAGCAGCGGCGCCGCGAATTCGGCTGCGACCTCGCGCGCAATGGCGGCGTGGCCGGCGCCATGCAGGCGGCGCAGTACCAGCTCGGTGCGACGACGGCGTAGCGCGTCGGCGACCAGCGCATAGGCGCCGAGCATCGCCACGCAGACTGCCTCGATTCTGCTGCTCGACGACGACCCCGACGTCGGTCTGGCGGCGCAACTGCTGCTGCAGCGAAGGGTGGCGCCCATGGTCTGTCTGCGCCGCCCGGCCGAACTCGTCGCGGCGCTCGATCGTCTGCGCCCGGCCGTGCTGCTGCTGGACCTCAACTTCGGCCCGGGTCGCTCCGACGGTGCTCAGGGGTTGCGGTTGCTTGGTGAAGTGCGGGCTCGACCGCAGCCGCCGCTCGTGGTGGTGCTGACGGCCTATGCCGATATCGATCTGGCAGTGCAGGCGGTGAAACGCGGCGCTTTCGATTTCATCACCAAGCCCTGGGACAACGCGCGCCTGGTCGGCACTTGCCGCGAAGCGCTGCAGCACGCACGGCCCAGTGCGAGTGAGACGAGCACCACGCCAGCGGTGATCGAGCAGGGACGATCGCTCGCCGATCAGGAACGTGCCGCCGTGCTTGCCGCGATGGCCGGCGCGCAGGGCAATCTCAGCGCAGCCGCGCGCACTCTCGGCGTATCGCGAGCGGCACTGTACCGGCGGCTGCAGAAACATGGGCTTTGAGAAACTTCGTCTGTTCGGAGGCAAGTTGTAGGTTGGGGTGAGCGCAGCGAACCCCAACATCGGCGCGAACATCTGCCGGAAAACAAGTGTCGACAGGTCAGCCGACAGCCGGCGGCGCCGCATTTCAATACAGCTCGGCCAGCCCGGGTCTGGGACTGCTCGCGCTGGGTGTGCCCGGCAGCTGCGTCAGCGATTTCCCCAGCGCATCGCCATTCCACTGGCCGCCGGAATAGCAGGCACGATCGAGTTCCCGCAGCAGCGGCGTCAGCTGGGGATCGTCGAGTCGTGCCGCGAGAGCGTTTAAACCGGTAGGACGGGGATCGGCGCAGGCATGGCGCGCCCAGTGGAGCAGGGCGCGTCGCGCCGCGGCGGGATTGCCGTCCCGGCAGGCCTGCTGAAAGTCCCTGTGCGCGGCATGGGCTGTAACGGTGCTGGCGGACGGATTGCTCACTGACGTTTTTTCTGACGCGGCCGTATTCATTCGTTGTACGCGCGCCCTTATCAGCCACATCGACAGCGTTGCGATCCACAGCAGCGCCAGTACCAGGCTGATCCATTTCCAGGCTGAGTCCTGCGCTGCGGGCGCTGTTGCGGCGGACGCCGGCGCGAGCACCAAGGGCGGTGGCGAAGGCGCGTCAGCGGTCGCTGGCGGCGCGGGGCTGGTCTGCGTCGACGTGGTGGCCGACGGCAGCACGTCGAGAACGCGCTCGGGCAACACGATTTCCTGCGGCGTGTCGGTGGTGGTATCCCACCAGGCCAGCCGCAGTTCCGGAATCCGGTAGCGGCCGGCACGGGTGGCGATCAGCGCGATGTCCTGCTCGCGGCTGCCGGAGACGCGCGAGCCTTTCGAGGACGTCTCTAGTTTGGGCTGATCGGGATAGGCGCGGATTCCTTCAGGCAATTGCAGCTGCGCGCCGAGGTCCGGAAGCTGCGCTGCGGTCAGGCCCAGGGCGTCCATCCGCAGGTGCAGCGTCAGCGGTTCGCCGGCCTGCAGGGATGCGCCTTCGGGTTTCCAGCTTTTTTCGAGATTGAGCTTCTCCGCCGGCAGCCAGTTCTGCGATGAGGCACCGGAGGGACGCGGGCGGACTTCCAGCTGGATGTCGTCGCCATGCAGCCGCAGCTGGCGCAGCGAGCCGCCACTGAGCATCCCGCCGAACAGGTCGCGGCGTCCTTCTTCCTCGATCTGCGCGTCCAGCGTAGGACCGCGCAAGCTGACCGCGCCGCTGCGCTGCATCTGCAGCAGATAGCGGCGACGGATCACCTGGTAGCGGCGATTTTTGATCACGTCGACGTCCTGTTCATCCTGGCCCAGTTGCTGGACCGCGACATCGTCGCTGCCATCGAAATCAAGGCTGGCCCGGCGCACCGGCACGTCGGTGTGGACGGTCACCGTCAGCACCACGTTGCCCTGCACGTAAGGCTGCTTCTGGTCGAGCGTGGTGGCGAGAAACACGTGTTGCGAATCGGAATCACCGGGGCCGCCGGCGGGCGCCTCGGTCACCGTCAATGACAGTGGCGAGCTCGTCTCGCCGGCCCAGCTGATGGCCGGAATCTGCAGCTTGCCGGCGCGCTTGGGAATCAGCGCGACGTTCGCCACGCTCTGCTGCGACAGGTGACCGTTGATGAACTGCACGTTCGATTCGCTGCTGCTGCCAGCGACATCGAAGTCGGCATTCAGTGCGCTCAGATCGGGCGCATCGCCACCACGGCTGTCGCGCTGCAACCGTAACTGCACCGATTCGCCGACACCAACCCGATCGCGGTCCAGCGTGGCCCTGACCTCGGCGTTCGCGGCGAAGCAGGCACTGCAGAGCAAAGCGACGGCAAGAAGTTTTGTCGTATTGGGTGCGAGGCGCGGCTTGCGAAGGCGATTCATCTCTTGCTACCGGGTACTGAAAGGTTCGGGCTGCTGCTGGTGCCGCAGCATGTGCTCGATCATGAATTTGCGCCGCAGCAGTCCGCCCGGGTCGTCGGGAATCTGGCGCAGCCATTGTTCCTCGGCGAGCTGCTGCTCGGTCATCGGCTGTTGTTCGCGCGCATCGCTGCTGTTATCGCCAGTTTTGCTGCGGCGCTGCAAGGCATCCTGCGCATCGCGCTGCGCCTGCTCGGCGTCGTTGCTTGCGTCGTCCTTGTCTTGCATCGCCGCCTTCGACTGATCGGCTCCGCCCTGCTGCTCGGCGGGAGTAGCGTCGGACGGCGGCTTTTCCTGCGAGACATGCGAGTCCCCGGGTGGTCGCAGCTCGGACGGATGCGGCTGCGAATCGGGCGGCTGCTGTCCTTGCTTGTTGGACGAGCTGGTCGGGTTCGAGTCCTGCGCCGGCTGATTGTTCTCTGACGATTTCGTGTCGTCGTGATCCTGATTCGGCTGCGGCGACTGCTGTTGCTGCTGATCGCGCAGGGCCTTGGCGACTAGCTCGCGATTGTGCTGTGCATCCTGGTTGTTCGGATCATGCGCCAGCGCCGCGTCGTAGGCTTTCAGTGCCTGTTGCAGATCGCCGCCGCGCGCCAGCGCGTTGCCGAGATTGTATTGCCCGTCGCTGTCGTCGAAGGCGGTGAAGCCGCGCGCCGCGGCGGCATTGTCTCCGGCCTGCAGTTCGGCATAGGCCTTTCTTCGGGGCTCGGAGTAGGTCCGCGCCGCTGCTGCGGCATCGCCTTGTTGCAAGAGTTGCTCGCCACGCTGATCGGCGTTGCGCCACAGCGAATCCCAGACTTCGCCGGCCTGCACGGCGCCGCAGAACAGCACGCTCATCAGCGCAATGATGCGATAGCTTGCCCTGAGTAGGTTGGTGGTGAGCGCAGCGAACCCTAACATCGGCGCGGCGTACCGTTGGGGTTCGCTGCGCTCACCCCAACCTACGCGCTGATGTGTCGATGTGCCGCGCATCAGATCCATCCCCGCCGCGCGAACGACGCGGCCAGCAACAGCAGCAGCGGCAGCAGCCAGACGCCCGCGTCCTGCCAGTATTCGACCTTGACGCCCTGAGCCTCGACCGCGGCACCCGGGTACTCCGGCCCGGCCTGCAGTATTTTGATCAATTGCGGCAGCGTTTCCAGATCGACGTAGTGTCCGCCGCCGGTGTCGGCAAGACGGCTCAGATGCTCGGTGTCGACGCGTGACAGCACCGCCGCGCCCTGCGCGTCGTGCGCGAGGCGGCCGCCCGCCTCGACCAGCGCCGCGCCGCCGTGAGTGCCGACGCCGATCACTTCGAGCTTCGCGCCCTGCGCACGCAGCCGCTGCGTGGCGCCGAGCGCAGAGGCCGGGTCCTTGATCCCGTCGGATACCAGGATCACGCGACTGTCCTTTGCACCGCTGCGTTCCAGCAATTCGGACGCCTTGGCCAGTGCGGGTGCGAGTTGATCGCCCGGCGTCGGCATCAGTTCCGGCGTCAGCGGTTGCAGCAGCGAGCGCAAGGTGTTGGCGTCATCGGTCAGCGGCGACACCACGTAGGGCTCGTCGCTGAACGCGATCAGGCCGACTTTGGCGTCGTGCGCGGCGACCAGCAGATCGTCGATCGCGTAGCGCGCACGGGTCACGCGCGTCGGCGTCACGTCGGCGGCCGCCATCGACGGCGACAGGTCGAGCACGATCATCCAGGCCGCGCCGGCGCGATGCGCGGGCGCGGCGTCCTGCCGCCAACTCGGGCCAGCCAGCGCCAGCACCGCCAGCGTCCAGGCCAGCGCCAGCCAGGGCCAGGGCGACCAGGGATTGCGCGCCTCAACGCCTTCCCCGGCGCCTTCGAGCCGCAGCGCCGACAGCAGCGGCGCGTCGATCACTTGCGACCAGTTGCCCTGCGCGGCGCGGCGGCGCGCCAGCAGCATAGCCAGCCACCACAGCGGCAGCGCGGCCAGCAGCCACAGCGGCCGCAAAAAATGGAAGGCATGCAGCGCCTCGCTGATGCCGCCGAAGAACGCGCCTGCGTTCACGGGCCGCTCCATTGCCGGCCGCGCAGCAGACTCGCCGGCACGCTCAGCAGCAGCGCCAGGCCCAGCGGCCAGCAGAACCATTCACTGCGCGGGCGATACCACTGATCACGTCCGGCAGCGGGTTCGAGCTGGTTGATGCGCCGATAGACCTGCTCCAGCTTCAGTGCACTTTTGGCGCGGAAGTAGCCGCCGCCGGTGGCCTGCGCGATTTTCTGCAGGGTGTCCTCGTCGAGCCCGCCGCCGATGCTGTTGCCGAAGAAGTCCGCGCGCGGCGGTCCACCGACGCCGATGGTGTAGATGCGCAGGCCAGCCTCCTGCGCCAGCTTCGCGGCCTGCAGCGGCGGCATCATGCCGGCGTCGTTCTGGCCGTCGGTGAGCAGGATCAGCACGGTCTGAGATTGCGCTCCGTTCTTCGCATCGGCGTCGGGCGGATCGTCGCGCAGCCGCTTCAGCGCCAGGCCGATGGCGTCACCGATCGCGGTCTGTGTGCCGGCGATACCGACCACCGCTTCAGCCAGAAAGTGCTGCACCGTTTCCAGATCCGAGGTCAGCGGCGCCTGCAGGTAGGGCCGCGATCCGAATAGGATCAGCCCGACCTGGTCGCCGCTGCGCTCGCGGATGAAGTCGCCAGCGACTTTCTGTACGACCTGCAGCCGGGTCTTGTTGTCGTCCATGTCATCGGTTTCCATCGATCCCGACACGTCGACCGCCAGCAGCACGCGCCGCCCGGTGGTCGGCTGCGGCATCGGCTCGCCGAGCCATTGCGGCCGTGTCGCGGCGACGACCAGCAGCGACCACATCGCGATGAACAGCAGGCTGCGCCAGTGCGGTTGCGCCATCGCGCTGCTCGCGGCGCCATCGGCCACGTCCACCGCGAACGGCAGGAACAGCGCGCCGCCATCGGGACGGACCGGCTGCAGCATGCGCATCGCCAGCCAGGGCAGCGGCAGTGCGAGCGCCATCCACGGCCAGGCGAAATGGATCATGTGTGCTTACCGAAGGCGCGGTTGCGGATGAAGCCGCGCGCGCCGCGCAGCCACTGCGCGCGATCGGCGCGCGCGCGCGTGCCGTAGGCGGCGCGCAGCAGTTCGCGGCCGCTGTCGCCGGCCAGCGCCGATCCGCCACGCGCGGCGACGAAGGCGATCCACTCGTCGCCGTTGAGGCGCGCGACGGGTCCGCGGCCGTAGCGCGCGACGGCGAAACGGCGCAGCAGGTTTTCCAGATCGCGTGCGAGTGCGGTGTCGTGGGCAGCGCCGCTGTCGATCCGCCGCAGTTCGTTCAATGCCAGATGGCGCAGGCTGCGGCGATAACGCCGCCACGCATAGATCAGCGCGGCAGCCAGAAACGGCAAGCCGATCAGCAGCCACCAGCCCGGTGCCAGCGGCCAGATGCCCGGCGGCGCCACGGCGTGCGCCGGCGCCAGCTGGTCCAGCCAGGCCGGCGGCACAGCAGACGACGGCGTCAGCGCGCCCATGAGGGCTCCCGCAGCAGCGTCGGCAGCGTTTGCGTGATGTCGTCGGCGGTCTGCAAGCGCGTCAGCGGCAGGCCGAGCCTCGAAGCCAGGTCGGTGATGCGCTTTTCGCGCTCTGCCCAGTTGCGCTGCCAGGCGCTCTGGCTAGCCGCGCCGTCCAGCCAGCGCAGGCGTCCCGGCACGCCGACGCGGTAGTCGCCCTTGGGCAGGCCGCTGCTTTCGAGCGGATCGGTGATCCACAGCAGCCGGCAGTCGCAGCGCGAGGCGATGCCGGCGAGCAGGGCTTCGCTGTCGGCGGCCAGCCCGCTGAAATCGCTGAGTACGAAGGCGATGTTGCCCGGCTTGACCAGCGTAGCGAGTAGCGTAAGCGCGGCGTTCAGGCCCTGCGCCGAGGGCTCACCCGGCGAGCGCGGCTGCGCCTCAACCAGCGCCTGCAGCACCGGCAGCACGCCGGCGTTACGGCCGCGCGGCGGGAAGATCTGTGGCGGTCTATCGTCCTGCGCCACCACCGCGCCGAGCCGGTCGCCGCCGCTTACCGTGACCCAGCCCAGCAGCGCCGCGGCGCGCAGCAGCAGCGCGGATTTCAGCTGTCGCCGGCTGCCGAAGTACAGCGCCTGGTGAAGATCGGCGAGCAGCCAGGCTGGGCGCTCGCGGTCCTCGCGAAACACCTTGGTGTAGGGCCGTCCGCGCCGCGCGGTGACGCGCCAGTCGATGCTGCGGCGGTCGTCGCCTTCGGCGTACGGGCGCACTTCCTCGAACTCCAGGCCGCGGCCGCGCTGGGCGCTGCGATGCCCGCCCGGCAGCTGCGCCAGCGCCGATTGGCGCGCACGCAGATCCAGACCCTGCGCGGCCGACTGCAGCGCGATCAGTTCGTCGAGGTCCGGCAGGATCACGGGTAGTTCAGGCTTAGGGAGCCGGAACCGTGTTCAGCAGTTCGTCGACACACATCTGCGCGGTGATGCGCCGCGCCTGCGCCGAATAATCCAGCAGCAGGCGATGGCGCAATGCGTCGGGCGCAACCGCCTGCACGTCTTCGGGGCTGACGTAGTCGCGCCCCTGCAGCCAGGCGTAGGCGCGCGCGCCGCGCTCGATCGCGATGGCGGCGCGCGGGCTCGCGCCCCAGCGCAGCCATTCGGCGAGCTTGGCGCTATAGGGCGCCGGCGCACGCGTGGCATCGACCAGTGCTGCGATGTAGTCGGCGACGCTGTCGGCCAGCGTCAGGCTCAGGACCTCACGCCGCGCTGCGAACACCGCCTCCTGCGACAGCAGCTTGCGCGGCGGCGGCAGCACCTCGGCGGTGATCGCCTCGCGCCGCGCCAGTTCCATGATGCGTAGCGTGGTCGCGCGATCCGGATAGTCCACCAGCGTGTGCAGCATGAAACGGTCGAGTTGCGCCTCCGGCAGCGGGAAGGTGCCTTCATGTTCGATCGGGTTCTGTGTCGCCATCACCAGGAACAGCGTCGGCAGCCGATAGGTCGCGCTGCCGACGCTGATCTGGTGCTCGCCCATCGCCTCCAGCAGCGCCGACTGCACCTTGGCCGGCGCGCGGTTGATCTCGTCGGCCAGGATCAGGTTGTGGAACAGCGGGCCCTTCTGAAATTGAAAGCGCCCTTCCTCGGGCCGGAAGATGTCCGATCCGGTGAGGTCCGAGGGCAGCATGTCGGGCGTGAACTGCACGCGCTGGAAGTTCGCCTCCAGGCCCTGCGCCAGCGCCTTGATCGCGCGGGTCTTGGCGAGGCCGGGCGGGCCTTCCACCAGCAGGTGACCGTCGGCGAGCAGCGCCAGCAGCAGTCGTTCGACCAGGTTTTCCTGGCCGAGGATCTGGGTGTTGAGATAGGCGCGGGTCGCCTGGAATGCGGCCAGTGCGTTGTCGGTGGCCAGGGCCCGGGTCGCGGCCGTGGCGGCGTCGTGAAAATCTTCCATCAACTCTGATCCTCGTGCAGGATGCGGCGGGCGACACTCTATGTGCGCTTTCTTAAACTTGTCTGAAGGTGGGGCGCCGCGACTTTGCGCTGCGCGCGCTCATTGAGAGTATCCGGCGAACTCAGGACCCAGAGGCCGAACGGGTCGCGGCACGCTACTGTACCGCCAGGTGAGGGCAGGTGGTTTGGGTCAGTTGAGCACCTCGGTGGGTTGGCAGCGCCGGCGGACAGCATCGTCGTCAGGCGTCGCAGCCTCGTCCGTAACATCGTCGCGGACCAGCCCCCTGTCCGTTTTCGAACAGCTGTCTGGCGTGCCGGCGCGCGGGGCTGCGAAAATCCTGGCCGTGTCGGAACCCTGCGCAAACCCTGTCTCTATCCTGCTGCTCGACGACGATCCCGTCAGGAGCGCGCCGCCGTGCTGAGTGCCATGGCCGGGGCGCAGGGCAATCTCGGCGCGGCCGCGCGGACGCTCGGCGTGTCGCGAGCCGCTCTGCATCGGCGGCTGGAAAAGCATGGGCTTTGAAAAGCTTCGCCTGCTGGGCAGCGGGTTTTTTTGGCTGGCAGCCGGTGCACTTGCTGCCGTCGCGGATTCCTCGGCGCGTGCCAGGGTCGGCGCGGCCTTGCTGCTGCTCGTCGGTCTCATCATCGGCTGGCCCTTAACACGGCGACGTCCTGCTGCCGCGCAGATACCGGAGCCTTCACCGCTGCCGGACCCCAGTCATCTGATGATTCTTCAGGCCCAACTCGAGCATCTGCCGATCGCGGCCTGGGTTCTAACGGACGGGCGGACCTTGCGACCCTTGAGCAGCCGCGCCCGGCGGTTGGCAGCGCCCGGCACCGTGCGCGATCCCCGTGCCTTAAACCAGGTGCTCCAGGGAAGCGAGCGCAGCGGCCCGGTGGTACTGGAGACCGAACGCGGCAGCGAGCGCTGGCAGTTGCAGCGGCAAACACTGGCCCTGGGTGGCCAGGCGCAGACCCTGCTCGTATTGATTCCGCTGGAAAACGAGCTCGAATCGGAATCGCTGCAGGCCTGGAAGCAACTGGTGCAGGTGCTCACTCACGAGATCATGAACTCGCTGACGCCGATCAGGAGCCTGAGCCAGACGGCGCTGGGCCTGTTGAGCGAGCCGGACAGCGCGGCCGAACTGCGCGCGGCGCTGGACGCGATCGGGCGCCGGGCCGCGAGCTTGTCCGGCTTCGTCGGCAAGTATCGACAGGTCAGCCAATGGCCGGCACCGACGCTGGTGCCGGTCGACCTGCAGGCGCTGTTCAAACGACTGGATCAGGCGATCACGCCGGGCTGGGCGGCCCGAGGCGGCGAGGCCTCGTTCGAGCTGGCCTCGCCGAGCCTGCGTCTGCTGGCGGACGAGGGACAGCTGGAGCAGGCCATGCTCGCTATGCTTCACAACGCCGAGCAGGCCACGCTGGACGAGAGCGCGCCGCGGCTCTGGGTGCAGGCACGCCAGAGCCGTGGCGGGCGGCTGCAAATCAGCGTGCGCGACAACGGTCCGGGTGTCCCGTCCGGGCTGGAACGACAAATCTTCCTTCCCTTCTTCAGCGCGCGCGAAGGCGGCCAGGGCATAGGCCTGACCGTCGTGCGGCAATTGATGTACGGCATGGGCGGCCGAGTGCGCCACATTCGGCCGCTGGAGGGCGGCGCCAGCTTTGTGCTGATCTTCTGAGCCGTCGATTTGCCGGCCGTGAAAAAAAGCCAGCCGCGAGTGAGCACCAGCGGCATCTTGGTCTTATAGCTGGTAAACAGTAAACACTATTTAGTAACATTGGCAGCTTGGTAACACTGGCCGCACCAGTCATTCATCAGCCGGGACTATTCGATCATGCCAGCCGCCTGACAACGACCGGTATCCCTGGCGTTCTGGAGAAATCTAATGAATCACGACCAAGACAAACTGGCCACGATCATCGCCAAAGAAGAAATCCGCGAGCTTGCGATGCTGTACTCGCGCGGCGTCGATCGCAAGGACAGCGCGCTGCTGCGCACGCTCTATACTCAGGACGCCACCGACACCCACGGCGACACTTTCGATGGCAATGCCGAGGACTACGTGCAGTTCCTCGAGCGCTCGTTCCCTTACATGCCCTACAGCGGTCATCACATCTGTAATCACCTGATCTCCGTTGACGGCGATGAGGGCGAGGGCGAGCTGTACGCACTGGCCTACCACGTGATCCCTGACGGCAAGGGCGGCTGGCTCGAGGACTTCATGTGCGTGCGCTACATCGATCGCTACCGCAAGCAGGGCGGTCGCTGGCAGTTCTCGCAGCGCGTGGTCACCTATGACATGCGCAACCGGCGGCCGATCTCCTCACCCGACAAGCCGGCCGGGCTCGAAGACCCGACTTTCACCGTGCTGAAAAGTCGGCTATTTGCCCGGGGCCAGCGTGCCTGACGGTGATCGCGTTGCCTGATATCGGGAGTCGCGCGTCAGAGAGTGCGCGGACCGCCCAGGATCGGGCCGCCGCCAACTGCCAAGGTTTCGCCGGTGATGTAGGACGCGGCATCGCTCGCCAGAAACACAATCGCCTTGGCGACCTCCTCGTCCGGGTCTCCTTTCTGCTAGGTCTTTTGTGCGGCGCAGCGCTCGAGTAAATGTCAACAGGCGATAAATAGCTGGCACTATTTATCAGCTTTCTTCCTCATTGCGATACCGGAGAAAAAAATGATCGGAAGCGATCTGCTGGACCTGAACGGGCAGGTCGCGCTGGTGACGGGTGCGGGGCAGGGCGCGGGGCGCGGAATCGCGCTGATGCTGGCGCGGCACAATGCGGGCGGCGTTGCCGTCAACGACTATGTGTTGGAGCGTGCGCAGGCGGTCGCCGCCGAGATCGACGCCATGGGTATACACGCTGTGGCGGTGCAGGCCGATGTCGGCGACCATGCGTCGGTCGCAGCCGCGTTCGACAAAGCGCGTGCCGCGCTCGGCCCGATCACGCTGCTCGTCAACAATGCGGGCAACGCCGGCCCGCAGGCGACGATCGGCCTTTCGCCGCTGTTCTGGGAGACCGCGCCGTCCGAGTGGGACCGCTTTTTCCGCACCAATCTGCAGGGTGTCATGAACTGCTGTCATGTCGCGCTGCCCGAAATGGTCGCGCAGAAGCGCGGCCGCATCGTCACCATCGTCTCGGACTCCGGCCGTGTTGGCGAGGCGCGGCTCGCCGCCTATGCCGCGGCCAAGGCGGGCGCTGCCGGTTTCGTGCGCTCCATCGCCAAGGAAGCCGGGCGTTTCGGCGTCACCTGCAATGCGATCTCGCTGTCGACGCTGGAGCCGCCGATGAGCGAAGAGCAGCTTGCGCAGTTCATCGCCAGTGATCGCTCAAAGGCGCAGCTCTCGCAATACACCATCCGCCGCTATGGCAAGCCCGACGATGTCGCGGCGATGACGCTGTTTCTGTGCTCCGACGCATCTTCGTGGATCACCGGCCAGACCTATCCGGTCAACGGCGGCTATAGCTTCGCGATGTAAGCAAAGGATCGCCTCATGGATCAGCCTCGCGAAGAAATCGCTATCGAGTTCATCAGCGCTCTGGGTTTGCCGCCGGTCCAGTATGTCGAACTCGCCGCTGATCTGGTCGAGGCCGCGCGCGAGCTGACGAAGCGGGCCGAGGCTTTGAAAGCGGGCCGCGACTGAGGGTTGCCGGCGCGAATGCACGCACCTGGAATGCGCTGTGCGACAATTCCGGCTATCAAATTCGAACCGGTTCTGGAGTGGTCATTTTGCCGAAGGTCACTGTAGTCAAACGGACTAAAGTCACGCAAAAAAAACGTCGGCGCCGCTCAACGGAAGAGATCACCGATCTCCTCATCGAGGCGGCATGTGACGAATTCGAGCTCAACGGTTACGAGGGGACCAAAACCGCGGCTATCGCCAAAAAGGCCGGAGTGACGGAGGCTTTGATCTTCAGCAACTTCGGATCGAAGGCAAAGCTGTTCCAGGATTCGATCTTCAAGCCGCTCAATCAGCACTTTCTCCAGTTCACTGCCGCCCATTTGGTGGGCCCGGATGATGAAGAGGGACTCAAGGAAGGGACTCGTCAGTACATTCTGGAACTGCAGCAATTTATTCGGCGCCATTCGCGGATGCTGACATCGGTCGTCGCCGCGCAAATGTACGAGTCCGAAAATGTGCAGGGGGTCAGTCAGATCGAAGGTCTGAACGACTATTTTTCCCGGGCCACTGCCAGAGCGATGAAGCGGCTTTCCGGCAAGCCGAAGATTGACCCCAGGCTGATGGCGCGCGTCTCGTTCGCCACAATATTGGCCTGCATCCTTTTCAAGGATTGGCTTTTCCCGAAGGGGCTGGCGACCCAGGACGAGATCAGCGCAGCGATAAGCGACTTCGTCATGGAAGGCCTTGGCGCGAATGCCGATCCACAGCCCAAAGCACCGGGTGCGGCGCGGCCACGTCGTTCGCCGAGCGCCGCTGGATCGGCCAAGAAACGCTGATCCCGGGCTGGCTGATTCCAGATTTAGAAGTGCTCGCCGACCATCTCCGCGCTTTTTACCCAAAGCGCCTGGGCGCGCTAGCGAATGGCCGGCATGATCTCCTCCGCCACCCACTGCGTGTAGTCGCAATACTCGGCTATGGATTTCACCGCCGGAATCGGCACCGAGCTGACGGTAACGCCCAGCTCCTTGAACCAGCTGAGACGGTCGATGATTTCCGTCTTGCTCATGCCGGGCCGCGCGCGCGGATCGTCCTGCACTGTGTGGCCTTCACCGACACGGCTGGTCGCAAAACCATACATCACATCTTCGAGCTGCCCGTGATAGTCCGCTTGCGACTTGATGAACTCGATGCGCGCGGGAATATCTTCCGGCTTGGTCAGGAACGGCCACCAGCCGCTTGCGAAACGCGCGATCCGTTTCAGCACCGCGTCGGCTTCTCCGCCCATCCAGACCGGCAGATGGGGCTTCTGAAAAGGCTTGGGTTCGAAGGCGACGTCGCGGAAAGAAACATACTGGCCTTCGAAGACCGGGTTTTCCTGAGTCCACAGCGCGATGATCGCCTGAAGATACTCGTCGGTCATGCGACCCCGCTCGTGGAACGGCACACTGAGCAGATCGAATTCCTCCTTCAACCAGCCGACGGCGAAGGTGACGGTGACGCGTCCGCTGCTCAACCAGTCCATCGTCGCCAGCGCCTTCGCGGTCACGATCGGATGCTGCAGTGGCAGGATCGCGATGCAGGAGTTGACGCGGATATTCTCGGTCGCCCCGGCAAAGTAAGCCATGCCGGAATAGGCACTGAGATAGTGTGGGCCAGAAAGCTCGATATGAGAACGCGGCACGACGTGATGTTCCGGTACGGAGATCATCGAATAGCCTTGCTTTTCAGCCCATTTCGCCAGCCGTGTCTGGTCCGACCCTGTTACTGCGGCTTCCCAGGTTTGGCCGGTCGCCTTGAGTCTCGTGAGGTTCGGCATTGCAAAGCCCAATTTCATAATCTGCGCTCCATGTCGAACCTCATCTAACCACGGCAATACCAGGATTCATTGATGTCTCCGCTGGTCGAAAAAAGTCGGGTTGCAGCCTTGCTGTGTTGAGTTCGCGCACCGAGCGGGGAACCGACCGGGGCTCCGCGACGCAGGCTCATTAAATAGTATTTACTACTTAATGAAGTTGCTAGTACCACGGCACAGAGGTGTTGGGACCGGGGCGCGAACGAATGCTGGCGCGAGACAAGAGGCGGGGCGCCGATCATCGACGAACACCGTTGAGAAACAGGCCCACTCCGAAACTGATTCGCTTCTCTACCTCCGCTTTATCCAGCGTCTTGCCCGCAACGACCAGGCGCGCCGAACCACTCACCGCAAGGCTCAGAAATGCGGTAGCGGCGCGTCGCGGTTCGGTGACGTGGATCTCGCCCGAGGCACTGTGACGCTCGAAAAGGCTGCATAAGAGGTCGAGTGTCGGTCCGGTACCTTCGTCGATGGCGATGGTGAAGAGTTCCGGAAATCGGTAGGACTGTGCGCTCAGGATGCGTTGCAGCTTGATTGCGATCGGCGTGGCCGAATTGACGATCCGGAGTCGCGCGATCGCGGCCAGCGTCTGCTCCAGGTTGTCGGTGACCACGGCCTCAAGGGTTTCCCGCGGCATGGTGAATCGCTCGACGGCCCGGCGCACCGAGGCTTTGAAGAGTGCGGCCTTGTCCTCGTAACGCGCATAGATGGTGCGCTTCGACATGCCGACCTGGGCGGCAATCTCCTCCATCGTGGTTCGCTCGAACCCCATTTCCAGGAAGACGTCGAGTGCAACGTTCAGCAGCTCTTCCTGACGCTGTGTCTGCTGGGCGCGCGTGGGCCGCCCGGAACCAGGGCGTTCGGCGTCCGTATTTGCCAAAAGTTTCGTGGACATTAATAATGGAACGGTGCGGTACCGTTAGCTGCCTTGGCGAAGATGGATGGAGAAAATTATATGGGTACGACTGCTGACCGCCTAACCGGGCTCGTCAAAGACAGCGGGCGTTATGACATTCCTGCTGCCGAGCTTCGCGCTGCCCAGGCCGAGGCGATGAACGAGCGTTTCCAGGAACGCAGGGGCCAGATCAAGCTGCTCGCCCACCGTGCCAGCGACGCCGGTCTCGACGTGGTGAGTAGCCATGAGGACATGGTCAAGCTGCTGTTCCCGCACACCGCCTACAAGAGCTACCCGGAAAACTGGCTCATGGAAGAACGCTGGGATCGTCTGGGAAAATGGCTCGATACGGTCTGCACCTACCGCGTGCCTACGCAGGACCGGTCGCAGTTCAAGGGCATCGACGACTGGATCGAAAAGCTGGAGCAGGGCGGTCATTACGTGTCCTGTTCAAGCGGCACCACCGGCAAGTCCGCGATGCTGGTCGCCTCCAAAACGGACATGGACTGGTGCCAGGTCGAAGCCATCACCGCCTATACCTGGGGATCGGGCGTCGAGGCGAGGCGGGATCGCCGAATGTTCGGCCTGGCCGCGGTGGCGCATACGGCGCGCGCGGTCCACACCGGCAAAGCTTACGAGGCGCTGCAGAATCCGGCCTTCGAGCGATTCGCTTCGCCGATTGCGCCGATGACCGTGGGAGGCCTCACCAGCATGGTGGTGCTGCGCAAGAGGATTGCCGACGGCACGGCGAGCCCCAGCGATATCGCGAACATGGAGAAAGTCTCCTCGGAGCGGCAGAAAGCCATGGATGCGTCGGTCGGCATCACGGCACGCGCGATGGTTGAGGCGCGGCATGACAAGCTCCATCTATCCGGCTTGTGGGCGGGCATTTACAACGTCGCCAAGGCCGTGCGCGACATGGGCTACAGCGCCAGGGATTTCAATCCGGAGAACTCTATCTACGTCGGCGGCGGACTCAAGCGCGCCGTGCTGCCGTCTGACTACCGCGAGTTCGTCTACGAGACCTTCAACATTCAGCCGGAGCGCAACTACCAGAACTACAGCATGCAGGAGCTTCACTCCGGCATGCCGCGCTGCCGCAAGGGCGGCCGCTATCACTTGCCGCCGTGGCTGGTGCCGCTGATTCTGGACAAGCAGGGCGATGGCCTGCTGCCTCAGACCAAGGGCGAGTACGAAGGCCGCGCCGCTTTCTTCGATGTGTCGATCGATGGCCGCTGGGGAGGAGTGATTTCCGGTGACAAGGTTTCGATCGACTTCAGCCCCTGCGCCTGCGGCGCCAAGGGACCGTCGATTCGCGACAACGTGGCCCGCTACGCGGATCTCGAAGGCGACGACAAGATCGGCTGTGCCGGAACGGTGGATGCTTATGTAAGAGGTGTGTCATGAACTCGCTGACCATACCCGACGTCTCCGGCAAGGCGGAGCCCGTCGTTTCCGCGCCTTTTTTTGTGCGTGGCAAGCTGGTCGAAGGGCGTGACGTCACGCACCGGTCGCGCGACCTGGGTGTGAGCTTCGCGACCCCGCGCATCGATCTCGACGGTGTGGTGCCGCCACGCACCGAAGTGCCGCCGCTGCTCAACGTGCCGACAGCGGAGATCATCGACTTCCTGGTCGAGACGGGGCAGCGCATCGTGTCGCCGAACAACGTCGTCATGCAGGAATGCATCGATCGCATGTGCTCCACGCACATCCTGCCGCGCGCCGTCGTCGAGAACCAGGCGCGCTCTGCCGCCGCGTATCTCGACAAGCGCAAGCTGATGGCCGAGCTGGAGCAGAACTTCCCCGATCCGAGGGCCCTGGATACCTGGGTGCCCAAGCAGGACTACACCGGCCGCAAGAGCTTCGTGCGCGCGTTCGCGCCGCGCCTGGTCCACGTGCTGCCGGGAAATTCGCCGGGCGTGGCGGTGAAGTCGATTGCGCAGGGCGCGATGGTCAAGGCGATCAACCTATTCAAGATGTCGTCCAGCGATCCGTTCACCATGGTGGCCTTGCTGCGCACGATGGCGGACATCGATCCGAACCACGCCATCGTGAAGTCGATGTCGGCGGTCTACTGGCGCGGCGGCGACAATACCATCGAGGCGATCCTGTACCGCCCGCAGTTTTTCGACAAGATCGTGGCCTGGGGCGGCGGCGATGCGATCAGCAACGTCATCCAGTATCTCGGCCCCGGCTTTCAGCTTGTGTCCTTCGACCCCAAGACCTCGATCTCGCTGGTCGGCGTCGAGGCCTTCGCATCCGATGCGACGCTGGACCTCGCCGCGGACCTCGCCTCGGCCGACGTGATGACGCTGAACCAGGAAGCCTGCGTCGCGAGCCGCTTCCAGTTCGTCGAAGGCAGCCAGCAGCAGGTTGATCGCTTCTGCGGGAAGCTGCACCAGCGCATCGCCGAGCGCGCTGCGGCGTCGGGTGATATCCGCCCTCTCGACATGGACCTGAAGGAACAGGTCGACGCGCTGATGATGCTCGACGACGAATACCGCGTCTGGGGCAAGAGCGACGGCAAGGGCCTGGTGATCCGCTCGAACGAGCCGGTGGACTTCCACCCGATCAACAAGACTGCCAACGTCGTGCGCGTGGATTCGCTCGACGACGCCACCAAGTACATCAACGTGGCGACGCAGACCGTGGGCTTCTATCCGTTCAACCGCATGGCCGACTATCGCGACCGGCTCGCCAGCGGCGGTGCGCAGCGCGTCGTCCACCTGGGCGAGGCGGGGCCATCCACGATCGGCAATCCACACGACGCGATGTATCCTCTGCATCGTTTCGTGCACTGGATGGCGCACGAGGATGGGCTTGCGCCGCAATACTGAACGAGAAGCTAAAACACTGTGATAGAAGAGACCAAGCCAGACAAGGACCCCGCCACGCTGACACTGGAGGCACGACGCAAGGCCGAGGCACGTGAAGCGCAGGTGTTGGGCGATGGGCCACGGCTGCAACCGATCGAGCTGAACGAGATTTCCGGCGGTTTGCTCGCCATTCTGGCTCGGATGGAGGGAGTCAACGGTGCACTGAAATCCGATGCCGACGGCGATCGCGGAGGCACCCAGTCATTGCGGACGCAGTTGCTGGCGGACCCTGAGGCCGCCGCCTTGTCGCCGGAGGTATTGGCAAGCCTGTCGCAATTGCCCGAGATCATCCGAACGATGTTGCGGCACGCCGAGTTGTTTGCGGTTCATACCGACGTCGGTCTGCAGCTTCTTGCGCGCGGGGCCTTGTCCTTACGGGATCGCGAACTCGCCATACTGCGGATCGCCTGGCTCTGCCAGGCCCCTTATGAATGGGGGGAGCACGTCAGGGTTGGCAAGCGGGTCGGCCTCACCAGCGACGATATCGCGCAGGTGATCGATGGCCCTGATGCCGCAGGCCTGGATGAGCATGACTGCGCCATCTTGCGAGCGGTCGATGAACTGCACGGCGATGCGATGATTTCGGATGCAACCTGGGAAACGCTTGCCAAACGGCTCGACGAACGGCAGTTGATCGAATTGCCGATTATCGTGGGCCAATATCAGTCAGGTGCCTACTACCAGAATTCGCTGCGCCTGCGCCTGCATACAGGCAATCTCGGCCTGAAGGCGCGCTAGGCCTGGCTGCGTTGCTCCTCCTCCGTGGACGATTGTATCCCGACACGAATCTGTCATCGACGGCAACTAGCCTTCTGGGTTGGCTTTCGCTGTCGAGCTTGCCTTGAATACCAACATCGCACCCGAATCGGCCGGCAGCGTTCTGCTGGCACGCAGTCGATTGACGAACGGCCTCGTCTGGGGCTTCCACTTTATCGGCTCGGAAGCCGTGCCTGTCAACGATCCTCATTCTGATGAAAGGCCGGCGGCAGGCGGTTTGCGCTGGCTTCACTTCAGCTCGGCCGATCGTGGCAGCCAGCGGTGGATCGAATCCGCCAATCTGCCGAAGTTGGTGCGAGAGCTGATGCTGTCGCACGACGACCATCATTGCGCGCTCGTCGATGAGGGTTATGTGGCCTGTGTGCTGCACGATTTCGAGCGCAAGTTCGACGGGCAGGATACGCCGAGCGTCGGCACACTACGCTTCGCGGTCGGTGATGGCTTCATGCTGACGGTCCGCAAGCATCCATTGCGCTGTGCCGATGTCGTTCGGCGACGCATCGAAGAAGGCGCGCGCCCCGTCGATGCCCCGATGGCTTTGGAGTTGCTCGCTGGTGCAATCTCCGAGGTAATGGGCAGCGTTCTGGGCAATATCGAAGCTGCCGCCGAACGGGTCGAGGACGAATTGCTGACTGACGATCTTTCGCCGAATACCAGCGAGCTCGTCGGCATGCGGCGACGCACGGTTAGAATGCATCGAATGCTGGCCGGGCTGGGTGCTGCCTGTCGGCGGCTCGAGTCCGATACCGAGTTACCCCAGCCGCTGCTGCCGGCCATCGAGAATTTTGCACAACGTATTATTGCCCTCGATCAAAGAGTCACTGCACTGCAAAGCCAGCTGCGGCTGCTGCGCGACGAGCTCGATCTCCAGGCGGCGCAGCGCACCAACCGCAGCCTTTACGTCTTGTCGATCCTCTCCGCATTGATGCTGCCCGCGACGCTGGTCACGGGCCTGTTCGGCATGAACACCGGCGGTCTGCCGTGGGCGACCTCTTCATTCGGCACTTTGGCCGCCACCCTGTCGGCGTTCGGTGCCGCGGCGGCCGTTTACTGGGTACTCCGCCGGCTGGGGTTCGTGCGCCTGTAGACCGATCGGGTGGGACTTCGTCTGAGTTTCCTAAAGCGCAAAACGATAGATTGCCGGTATGCAGCCGGAACACCGTTCACCGATTACAGGCTGCCGGTCGCCGCGGTGTTTCGCCTGGGTCGGCGGACGGCTCTCAGCTTTCCGCTGTTTCCTCCTCCGCAGAAGAACTGATCGCCGCCATCGGACTCAAGCCCCGACACGCCCACTCCGGGCGGCATGTCGAGACTCTCCAGCACCTCACCTGTTCGAGAATCGATTCGCCTCAACTCGCTCGCTTCACTTTCCCAGGTACCGTGCCAGAGGTCTCCGTCGATCCAGGTGACACCGGTGACGAAGCGGTTGGATTCGATGGTGCGAAGAACCGCCCCAGTTTGGGGATCGACTTGATGAATCTTCCGCTCCCGATAGTGCCCGACCCAGAGCGTACCTTCGGCCCACGCCAGCCCCGAGTCACCGCCGCCGCCGGGTGCAGGAATCGTGGCGAGCACGCGGCCGGTCTTCGGATCGATCTTCTGGATGCGATCCTCGGCGATCTGAAACAGGTGCTGGCCGTCGAAGGCCGTTCCTGCATGTGCGGCGACCTCGATCGAGCGCAGCGTCTTTCCGCTCGCCGGATCGAGGGCGTTGAGCTTGTCTCCTGACGCAAACCAGACTTGCTGACCGTCATGCGTGACGCCACCCACGCTGTCGACGCCTGGGAAAGGGCCATATTCACGGATGATTTCGGCTGCTGATCTTTTCATGGTTCCATCCTAGTCCGCTGAATCGGAGAAATCAGATGTGCCCGACCGCCCGTTCCGCGCACGCTGCTGCGTCAGAAATGCTCGCAATAGTCACCACTATTGCTGTGCTTTCTTCCTTGCATCGCACACGGCCCGACACGCCCGGACCCATCCGCTTCCTCCGATTCAGCGGACTAGTCGCTCGGCAGTGGGGTAGGGAGTAACAAAGTCGTCGTGAATCCCGACACAGGCGGAGTCATCCAGCGACGCGCCCGTCCGCGACCCAAGGACTGCACCTTGCCCGCAGCCGCAAGAGAGTCGAGTGCGCGCTGTACGGTGCGCTGGCCGGCTCCAAGCGCAAGCGCCAGGGCCGAACTCGACCAGGATTCACCGTCGGTAAGAAAAGCGAGCACCGCTGCATGCTGTTCCTCGACAGGCCGTGCCAGCACGACGGCTTCGCTTGCGCGACGCGGGACCAATGCAAACCCTCGTTTCGTCGCGATCACGTTGGCCAGCGGTCGAAGCATCGTGCGAAGCCGCCCGATTTCGACTCGCAGCCGCGCGCGATGCGATTCATCGGCGTGTTTCGCTCGGAATGCCCCTGCGATGAGCGCGCCCCTGGCCACGTCCCCGGGCCAGGCTTCGCTCAGCGCGCGTGCGAGCGAGAACAAAACCGGACGTCTGGCGAGCGACACCGACGTCTGCGCGTCACGCACGACATGACGGAACGCGTCCACGACGAAAGCCTCCGACGCCAGCAAGGCTTCAACCTCATCGAGCAGAAGAGTCCGCTCCTCGTTACACGCGATCAGGCGCGCCGCGGGCATGTCCAAGACCAGGGACGCACTGTCAATCTCCGCCGTCAGCGCCGGGATGCTGGCGTAGCGCGCGGCCAGCGTTGCACGAGCAAGCGCAGCGCGTGCCGTCTTCGCCTGCAGCCGTCGTATCGCGATTCCCGCAGCGATCAGTTTATGGACGGCCCTCGACGCCGGCGGTACGAGTGCGGCGTCGAGCTTGGCGAGCGCACGCTCGGCCTGGTCGAGATTGCCGATCAGTAGAAGGCGCCGGACTTCCAGATATCGCGCATGCGCGACGTTCACCCGGTCCCCGTGATCTTCGAGTGTTGCCCGCGCTGCGTCTAAGGCTTTCGCGGGCCAGCCCAAGTCGCGCGAGGCCAGTGCGATCTCGGCCTCGGCGACGACGCACCGCGCCCGGGCCACGGGCGCTTTCGGGCCGAAGGCGCGCGCCGCGCTTCGCAGCAGCGCCTTCGCGCGAACCAGATCGCCGAGTTGCGCCATCGCAATGCCTCGAAGCGCGAGCGCAGGTGCGTCGTCGCGCAAGGCGACTCGCTTCAGCGCGCCGAGAGGATCACCTGCCGCCAGGGCACGTGCCGCCGCCGTAATCAACGAGTCCATTTGAATCCCGACACACTTGTCACTCCCACTGTTTCCTTGCCCATTCCTAATCTATCCCGGCACCACCAAGCAACGCGCCGTATCGAGATCGGTACGACGAAACCATGGAGATAGACCGATGACGACACAGATGACCGGAACGCGGAAGCAGTGGCTCGCCGCACGCCTCGACCTGCTCGAGGCGGAAAAGGAGCACACCCGGCGCAGCGACGAACTGGCGCAGCGACGGCAGGCGCTGCCCTGGGTTCGGATCGACAAGGCGTATCGATTCGAGACGGACGCGGGTAGCGCCTCGCTGGCAGATCTGTTCCAGGGCCGATCGCAACTGCTCGTCTACCACTTCATGTTGGGCCCCGACTACAAGGCGGGGTGCCCGTCCTGCTCGGCGATCGCGGACGGCTTCGACGGCTTTGCGGTCCACCTGGCGAATCACGACGTCATGCTCTCGGCCGTGTCGCGGGCGCCGCTTGCGAAGCTCCAGGGGTACAAGCAAAGGATGGGCTGGAGTTTCCCCTGGGCGTCCTCGTTCGGCAGCGACTTCAATTTCGACTTCAACATCTCGTTCACCGAGGAGCAGCAGCGCGAAGGGGGTATCGAATACAACTACGAGCGTGGCGGCCACGCAATGGACACGACGCAGGTGCCGGAGCCCGTCGCCCGGATCGCGGCCTCATGCGGAACCGACGCGCCAACATT
This sequence comes from Hydrocarboniphaga sp., assembly GCF_028291725.1. Taxonomy (GTDB): domain Bacteria; phylum Pseudomonadota; class Gammaproteobacteria; order Nevskiales; family Nevskiaceae; genus Hydrocarboniphaga. Next base: position 91,818 of record NZ_JAQGNT010000092.1, read on the forward strand.
CGCCCGCGACCGGCCGGGCATGAGCGCCTTCGTGCTCGAGGACGGCGTCGTTTACCACACGTATTCCACCTATTCGCGCGGACTGGACGGCCTGTGGGGCATGTATCAGTGGCTGGATCGCGCGCCAAGGGGGCGTAACGAGAGCGGGGTCTGGTGGCGGCGCAATGACGAGTACGGGCAGCCTCGGGCGGCAGCGTGAACCGGGTTGCCGCACGCGATCGAGCATTCTTCGGCTTCTCGGCCCTGCTGTTCACCGCCAGCGCGGTGGTGACGCTGGTCTGGTCCGCATCGATGTCGGCGATGGGCGCCATGCCGATGCCGGGCGGCTGGACCATGTCGATGGCGTGGATGCGGATGCCCGGGCAGACCTGGCTCGGCGCCGGCGCCTCGTTCCTCGGCATGTGGGTCGTGATGATGGCAGCGATGATGCTGCCATCCCTGGTGCCGATGCTGGGGCGCTACCGTCGCGCCGTTGGCCATGCCGGGGAGCCGCGCCTGGGCCGGCTGACGGTGCGGGTGGGGCTCGGCTATTTCGCCGTGTGGACCGCGGTCGGAATGGCCGCCTTTCCGCTCGGCGCCGCATTGGCCGCGATCACGATGCGGTACCCGACACTGGCGAGCGCCGCTCCGATCGCGGTCGGTGTGGTGATCGTGATCGCCGGCGCACTGCAGTTCGGCGCATGGAAGGCCCATCAGCTCGCCGGTTGCCGGGATTTGGCGAAGTGCGACCTAAGCTTGCCGGCGGACGCCGGCACGGCCTGGCGACACGGCCTGCGCCTCGGGCTGCACTGCAGCTACTGCTGTGCCGGCCTGACGGTGACGCTGCTCGTCGTCGGCGTCATGGACCTGCGCGCGATGGCAGCCGTGACGGCGGCCATCACCCTCGAACGCCTCGCGCCGGCCGGTGAGCGCATCGCGCGAGCCATCGGAGCCGTCGTCGTCGGCGCGGGGCTGGTCCTCATCGGGCGAGCGGCCGGGCTCGGATAAGAGACTTGGAATCCGCGCGAACCTCACCCCCTCATCCCCTCTCCCGCTTGCGGGAGAGGGTGGCGCGGAGCGCCGGGTGAGGGGCTTCTTCACGCCGAACAGCCCCTCATCCGCCCCTTCGGGGCAGCATCGAACGCAAGCGGGAGAGGGGGACTTCTCGTTGCGGTAGTGCCATCCCCTCTTGGCCGAGATGTTTTTGCATTCGGTTCACAGCAGCGGCAAGCCTTCGACAAGCGCTTTGCATGTCTCTAAGCAGAATCAGCATTGGACAACATCGCTGTTGAATAGCAATCTGTCAGCCGGAGGGTAGGAGCCAGACCCAAACCGACTGAAGGCCTCTGAACGGTGTCCGCAGTCAGTAATCGGTCTGCATCAAACGAAAAGCGAGCGGAGAGACGGCAAGGTGTTCAAGCAGATTTGCTTTTTTCGGAAGCGCCCGGACATGACCATGGAGGAATTCATGGACTACTACGAGAATCAGCATTCGCAGCTGTCCAAGCGGGCCGGCCGTGCGCCCTCGATCCCGAACGCGGTGCGCTATGTCCGGCGCTACCTGCAGCCGGAAAAGAATCCCGTCACCGGTGAAGTCTACGACGCGGGCTACGACTGCATCATGGAGATCTGGTGGAACAGCCGCCAGGACTTCGAGAACTCGCAGAAGATCATCAGCTCGCCCGACCGCATCGCCTTCGTCAAGGAGGACGAGACGAAGCTCTTCTCCAGTCATGCCAACCCGGTTTGCTCGGTGATCGAATATGAGTCGCCGATGGGGCCGAACGGCGAAATGACGCAGGTAGAGTTGAGCTACGGCGAAAGATAACGGTCCAGCAAGGAGACTTTCTTTTATGAGTGACGAATCCTCCGCCGCCATCAGCGCCGTCAGGCGCGATTGGGCGGCAGAACATCGGCTGGCGTACCTGCGCTCGGGCGGCGCCGAAGGCCACATCATGGACATCAGTGCCGTCGGCGGCCGCAGCTTCGCCACGCATTGCCTGATCAAGTACCGGGGCCGCGTGAGCGGGAAAATCTTCATCACGCCGCTGTGTTATGCCGATATCGGTGGCGAGGTGGTGATTTGCGGATCGAAAGGCGGCGCTGACCACCATCCCGCCTGGTATCTGAACCTGGTCGCCAGCTCGCTGATCGAGTTTCAGATCGCGACCCAGGCTTTCCGCGGGACATGGCGCGAACCCGAGGGCGCCGAGCGCGACAAGGTCTGGTCTTTCTTCATCGACTGCCATCCGTTCTACGCCGCTTATCAGGCGGCGACTGAACGCGTTTTGCCGCTGGTGATGTTCAAGGCCATCGAGTCAACACCGGTGTTCAAGGAGTCCGATGCGACCGGTATCAGGCAGAACTGACAGTCCGTCGTCCCGGACCGAGTAGCGACATCGCGCCAAACAGTCAATCTATCGAAGCCATACGAAGATCGTGCATCCTGTTTGGCGATACCACGCAACCTGATCCCAAGCCATGAACGCACGCACGCTAGACTGCTCCGACATTGACCAGTATCTCGGTAAACCGCTGGATTTCTCTCCGATCCGCGAACCCATCGCCAACAACGACATCCGTCGCTGGGTCCACGCGATGCATTATCCGAACCTGCTGCACTTCGATCCTGCCTACTCGGCGGCCAGTCGCTGGGGCAGGCTGGTGGCACCGCAGAGCTTCCCGATCGCCGCCGACGACGGTCACGGCGCCGCGCCGGCTTGCGTTGGCAGGATCGAGAACTCGCACCTGCTCTTCGGTGGCGACGAATGGTGGTTCGAGGACCGCCGCGTGTTCGGCGGCGACATGATCTTCAACGAGCGCATTCCTTTCGACTACGTCGTCAAGGAAACCAAGTTCGCAGGCCCCACCTGCTTTCAGCGCGGCGACAATTTCTACCGCAACCAGGACGGCGAACTGCTGGCCAAGCACCGCTCCACCGCGATTCGTTACTCGGCACATGCCGGTGGCGAGTCGGTCAATCTGGACGACGCCGAAGACCCGGAGTGGAGCGAGGAGCAGATCGCAGCCCTCGAGGAGCGCAAGCTGGCCTGGGTGCAGATGCTGCACGCGCTGGGCCACAAGCAGCGCTGGTGGGACGATGTGAAAGTCGGCGAGCAGCTACCCGAACGCGTTTTCGGAGTGCACTCCATCGCCAGCTTCGCGACCGAATGGCGCGCCTATCTGGTCAATACCTGGGGCACGATGAATCTGCGCAAGCAGGACTTGCTCGCAATGGGCTTCACGCCGGAGATGGCGGGTTTCGAGAACGACCCCGACATGCAGCTGATCAACCCCTCGCTCACCGACGGCGCCTATTACGGCCCCTCGCGCGGCCATCTGTTCCCGCGCTTTGCGCGCAAGATCGGCATGCCGCGCGCCTACGGTTACGGTGCATCGATGGGCGCCTGGGTAACGGACTATCTGGCCGGCTGGGCTGGTGAACATGGCGCCGTCGTCCACTCGGTCGCCAACTACCGCGGCCCCGCGCTGTCCGGCGACATCACCATCCAGACCGCTGAAATCGTCGACAAGCTGGTCGATGACAAGGGCCGCCACCTGGTTCAAATCAAGCACAAGATGGCCAATCAGAAGGGCGCCATCATGTGTACTGCGACGGCGGAAGTCCGGCTGCCGAAGAAGCCGGCCTGATCAGCAGGCAGCAGGTCAATCGAGCTGCGTTGCGGCTCCTTCAGTAGGTCGGCAATCCCTTGCCGACATGTACCCTTGGATGCGCCACCGAGGCCTCACGTCGGCAAGGGTTTGCCGACCTACGATGTCGTCCGGGTTTTCAGCTTGCGTTTGAAAGCCTGACGGGTTGGCGGCAAACTTTGGCGCGTGGCCAGGACGGCTCGCCAAAATCCGCCCCGGGGGAGAGGCGTCATGACACCTTCAACTGACGCTGCGGGGACAGGCTTCGATAGCACCGTTGCGGCGCCTGCCGTCCTCGTCATCGATGCCGATCCGGTGCGCCGCCATCTCAGCGTTTTGATGCTCAGGCGACTCGGATGCCCCTTGTCGCAAACCGCTGAAAGCCTCGAGCACGCGGCCGCGCTGCCGGAGAGCGGAGCGTACGACGTGGTACTGCTCGACCTCGCCGCCGATGAGCCGCATGCGCTTGACGCCCTGTGCACCTGGTTCCAGACGCAGGCGGCGCCTGCACCGCACATCATCGCGGTCACCGGCGCGGATTCCGCCGATCTTCGCGACTCGTGCCTGGCAACCCAGGGCGTCGTCCAGTTGAGGCGGCCGCTGACGCGCGACGCGCTGGCGGCGGCGCTGGCCGCTGCCGCGGTATCGCCTTGCCGTGCCGACGCCGATTTCAATCCCCTGACATGGTCGGAATGGTTGCGGGTGTTCGGCGAGCGGGGGCTCACCGAAGTGGTGGCCGTCATGACGGCGGATCTCGGCGAGCAGCAGCGCCGCCATGCGGCCGCGGCTCAGGCAGGCGACCTGTACGCGCTCCGCCAGATCGCCCATGCGCTCCGCGGCGCCAGCCTGCAGTTCGGCGCCGAGGCCTTGGCCGATCTGTGCAATCGCGCGGAGAGCGCCGCGCTCGCCGGCGACGGCCCGCAAGCGCTGAGCCTTGGCAAGCAGATGATGACGCGGCACACGGCGCTGGTCGCGCGCATGCAGCGACAGTCCGGGCTGCTGCAGCGGGCATGAGATCATGATCTCCGTTCGCAGCTTCATCGGCGTCATTGCCTTCGTCGTGCTGGCCTTGCTTGCCGCACTGGCTTACGTCACGCATCTGCAATCGCGCAATGCGCAGTTTCAAACGGCAGCGGAGACCCGGCGCACCGAGTCCTACCGGCTGGCCGAGCAGATGCGCCAAAGCTCCAACGAGCTGACGATGATGGTGCGGCTGTATGTCTCCACCGGCGAACCGCGCTACCGCGACGACTTCGAGCAGATTCTCGCGATCCGCAACGGCACCGCGCCGCGGCCGCTGGGATACGACGGCTCGTTCTGGGACCGGGCCTTGGCGCATGGCACTGAGCACCTGCAGCTCGGCCCGCCCAAATCCTTGACCGATCTGATGCGCGAGGCGCAATTCACCGCCCAGGAGTTCGATGCGCTGAACGCATCGCGGAGCATCTCCGACCGCCTGGCGCAGATCGAGACCGAGGTGATGAGCGGCCTGGCGGCCTTAGCCATCAAGCCGGACGATCCGCACTACGCCGAGCGCGTGCAGCCCCTGTACCGGCGCCTGGTCGGCGCCGACTACTACGGCTACAAGGACCAGATCATGGCGGCCATCGAGGGCTTCATCGCCCTGGTCGACCGTCGCGCTCTTGCCGACATCGAGCAGCTGCGTGCGCAGAGCAGCGGCCTGCTGCGCCTGCAGATCGCGCTGGTCGCAGGCCTGATCCTGGTGAGCATCGCCAGCTTCATCGCCGCAAGCCGTGGCCTGGTGCGGCCGCTGCACGGCCTGATCGCGATCACGCGGCGCATCGCCGCGGGCGACTACGGGCGGCGCGTCTCGCTGCGCTCGGCCTCGGAGCTGCGGCAACTCGGCGCGAGCTTCAACGAGATGGCCGGCGCGATCCAGGCCGACATCGCCCATCGCGAAAAGGCCGAGCAGCTGGCGCTGGAGGCGCGGGCCGAGGCCGAACGCGCCAACCAGGCCAAGAGCGCCTTCCTGGCCAACATGAGCCACGAGATCCGCACACCGCTGAATGCGGTGATCGGCATGTCGGAGCTGCTGCGCGATACCGCGCTCGATGCGGAGCAGCGCGACAGCGTCGAGATCATTCACGGCAGCGGCGAACATCTGCTGTCGGTGATCAACGACATCCTCGACTTCACCAAGGTCGAGGCCGGCATGGTGGAGCTGGACGAGCAGGTGTTCGAGCTGCGCCGCACCATCGAAGAGGCGCTGGAGCTGGTCGCTGGAAAGGCCGCTGAAAAGCATCTCGATCTGGCTTGCGAGTTCGCGCCCGACACGCCCGAAGTGATCAAGGCCGACCGTGCCCGCGTGCGCCAGATCGTCGTGAACTATCTTTCCAACGCGGTGAAATTCACCGAGCGTGGCGACGTGCTGGTGACGGTCTCGGCCGCCGTCATCGAAGACTGCCGTTACCGCATCCGGATCGCGGTGCGCGACTCCGGTATCGGCATTCCGGCGGATCGCCTCGACCGCCTGTTCAAGACTTTCAGCCAGGTCGACGCCTCGACCACGCGCCGCTACGGCGGCACCGGCCTGGGCCTGGCTATCAGCAAGCGTCTGGCCGAGCGCATGGGCGGCGATGTGGCGGTCGACAGCCATCCGGGCCTGGGCTCGGTGTTCCACTTCAGCTTCATCGCCGAAAGTGATCCGCAGTGGCCTGCGCCCATGCGTGCGGATGCGTCGCTGTTGCGGAACAAGCGTCTGCTGGTGGTCGACGACAACACAACCAACCGCCGCATCCTGCGCGCTACCGCGCAGGCCTGGGGCATGCAGGTGAGCGATACCGGATCACCCGAGGAGGCGCTGGTCTGGATCGAGCAGGGCCAGGCTTTCGATCTCGCGGCGCTCGACTACCTGATGCCCGGCCTCGACGGCATCGCGCTGGCTCAGCGCATTCGCGCGCATCGCAGCGCCGCTCAGCTGCCGCTGCTGCTGCTCAGCAGCGAACGGCGCACCGCTCGCAGCCTCCCGGACTTTCAGCTGGTGATGCTCAAGCCGCTGCGCCGCAGCGCGCTGCTCGATGCCTGCGTGGAATTGCTCGGCGGCGGCCGCCGCGCAGCTGAGATCCCGAAGGCGGCCGCCGGCGCCGTTGCCGCCAGGCCGCTGCGCATCCTGCTGGTCGAAGACAACCCCATCAACCAGACCGTGGCGCTGCGCATGCTGCAGGCGATCGGCTACTCCGCCGATCTGGCCGACAACGGCCTGGCGGCGGTGCAGGCGGTCGAGCGCCAGCGCTACGACCTGGTGCTGATGGACGTGCAGATGCCGGTCATGGACGGCTTCGAGGCCACGCGCCGCATCCGCCGCATGCCACCCGAGCGGCAGCCGCGCATTTTTGCGATGACCGCCAGCGTGCTCGACAGCGAGCGCCAGGAATGCATCGCCGCGGGCATGGAGCAGCACATCGCCAAACCGATCCGCAAGCTGCAGCTGGAGACGGTGTTGCGCGAAGTGGCGGAGGGCCTGCGCAAGGCCGGGCCGCAAACCGAGACCCCGAGCGCGGCCGAGCCGAGCGTATCCGCCGACGCGCGTCAGCAGGCGCTCGCGAGCCTGATCGACGAAGTCGGTGCCGAAGGTGCCGCCGAAGTGCTCGACACCATGATCGGCAATGCCGCCCAGGCCTGCGCCGCGTTGCGCGAGGCGGTCGCGCGCAGGGACCTGCGGCGCTTGCGGCGCGAGCTGCACAGCATGAAGGCCAACTGCGCGATGGTCGGTGCAGCGGAGTTGTCGGCCCGTTGCGGGCAGCTTGAACGCGCGATCCGCGAGGATGCCGTCGGCGAAGGCTTCGAAGCGCCGGTCGAGTCGATCGCGATCCGCTACTCCGAGCTGGCCGAGGAATTGACCCGCCACCGCGGCGATCTGCAAACTGCTGACACTTAGTTCAGGGGGAAGCCGGAACCAACGACGCGCTGCCAATGCGTCCGGCCGGCTCGGGAACATGGATCCAGTTGCAACCGAGACGGAACTCGCGGTGATCATCGCCGACGACCACCCCTTGTTCCGGGTGGCGCTGCGCCTTGGCGTGCGCTCAGTGGCGCCTCTGGCGCGCACGGTTGAAGTCGACACCTTCGATTCGCTCAAGACCGCGGCGGCTGCGCATCCCGACGCGGCGCTGGTGCTGCTGGACCTGCTGATGCCGGGGGCCGAGGCGCTGTCCTCGCTGGAGTTCCTGCGTTCACATTTTCCGGCGCTGCGCGTCGCGATCGTGTCCGGCGTGGAGCAGGGCGGCCTGATGCGAACTGCCCGGGCGCTCGGCGCGGTCGGCTTCGTGCACAAGTCGGCGACGCCGGAAATCATGCAGCGCGCGCTGCACCAGCTGCTCGGCAACGCCGGCAGCTGGTGGCCCGAGCCGGCCGCGACCGAGGCACCGATGCAGGACGCGGCGGCGGCGAAGCTGGAGCGTCTGTCGCGCCAGGAGCTGCGCGTGCTGCTGCAGATCAAGGACGGGCGTCTCAACAAGCAGATCGCCGGCGATCTCGGTATCAGCGAATCCACGGTCAAGTCCCACATCAGCACCATCCTGCACAAGCTCGACCTGCGCAGCCGCACCCAGGTCGCGGTGTTCGCGCAAAAACTGCTGTCCGGGACTCAATGACCTCGACCTGTCCCGTTATTTCATCGGGCCTTCAAATGCCCTGACTAAGCTGAGCGGATCAACCAGGGGATGCCGAAATGAAATCCAAGCCGCAAGCGCACTACAGCCGGAGCACACGCTCATGACGCTGCATTTCAATCGTCGCGGCTTCCTCGGCATGGCGGGGAGCAGCATGGCGGCGGCGATGCTGCCTGCCTCGATCCGTGAGGCACTGGCAATTCCGGCCAGTTCATCCAAAAAGTCCATCGAGGACGTGGAGCATGTGGTGATCCTGATGCAGGAGAACCGCTCGTTCGATCATTACTTCGGCACGTTTCCGGGAGTACGCGGCTTCGGTGATCGCTTCACGATCCCGCTGCCCGGTGGGCGCACGGTCTGGCAACAGCAGGACAGCTTTGGTGTCGAGGTGCTGCCGTATCACCTCGACAGCAGTATCGGCAATGCACAGCGCGTATCCGGCACACCGCATAGCTGGCTCGATGCGCACGCCGCCTGGAACCAGGGACGCACCGGGCACTGGCCGCAATGGAAGGAGCGACAGTCGATGGGGTATTACCGTGAAGCCGAACTGCCGTTCCAGTTTGCGCTCGCCAATGCCTTCACCATCTGCGACGCCTACCACTGCGCGATTCACAGCAGCACCAATCCGAACCGGCTCTTCATGTTCACCGGCACCAATGGCCCGGGAGGCTGGGGCGGCGGTCCGGCGATCGACAACACCAACGACGATCTGGGCCCCTCGGCCAGCGGCTATACCTGGACCACCTATGCCGAACGCCTGCAGGCCGCGGGCATCAGCTGGAAGGTCTACCAGGACATGGCCGACAACTTCACCGACAACTCGCTGGAGGGCTTCAAGACCTTCCGCGCTGCGTTCGAAAGCGAGCCGACCTCGCCGCTGGTCACGCGCGGCCTCAGCAGCACGCTGAGCAACAACGATCTGCAGGGCCTGCGCAACGACGTACTCGCCGGCGTGCTGCCGCAGGTCAGCTACGTCGTCGCGCCGGCCGCGTATTCCGAGCACACCGGCCCCTCATCGCCGGTGCAGGGCGCCTGGTATACGCAGCAGGTACTCGAGGCGCTGACCTCCGATCCCGAAGTGTTCTCGAAAACCGTGCTGCTGGTGATGTTCGACGAGAACGACGGCTTCTTCGATCACCTGCCGCCACCGTGCGCGCCCTCACTCAATGCGCTGGGTTTCAAGGCCGGCGCCAGCACCGTCGACGACAGCACTGAGCGGCATAGCGGTGGCCTGGTCTACGGGCCGGGGCCGCGCGTGCCGATGCTGGTGATCTCGCCCTGGAGCCGTGGTGGCTGGGTCAACTCGCAGACTTTCGATCACACCTCGATCGTGCAGTTCCTCGAGCGCCGCTTCGGCGTTGCCGAGCCCAACATCAGCGCCTGGCGTCGCGCGGTCTGCGGCGACCTGAGCTCGGCATTCAATTTCAGGAATCCGAACGACGAGCCCTTGCCGACACTGCCGGCTCAGACTCGGGAAGAAGCCGATGCGCTGCGTGCCTCGCAGGAAGCGCTGGCCCAGATCGTCGCACCGACCGGCGACGCCGGGAGCCTGCCGCAGCAGGCTCCCGGAACACGGCCGTCGCGCGCGCTGCCTTACGAGCTTCACGTCAGCAGTTCGGTCGACGCGGCGACGCGGCGAGTGCGACTGGTCTTTGGCAACGCCGGCACGGCTGGCGCCGTGTTTCATGTCTACGATCGCACCGCACTGTGGCAAATACCAAGGCGTTACACGGTAGAGGCGGGCAAAATTCTGGCGGATGACGGGTTCGGGAATCTGCCCGATGGAAGCTACGATCTGTGGGTCCTGGGCCCCAACGGTTTCCATCGACACTTTGTCGGGACGGCTCAAGGCGCCAGCTGCGACGTGATCGTGGCTTATGACACGACAGCGGGCCGCTTGTCGCTGACATTGAAGAACACCGGCGATGAAACGCAGCGGATGACGATTACCGCGAACGCTTATCGCGGCCACGCCCCGTGGATTATCGAAGTGCCGGCAGGACAGCAGATCGAAAAGAGTTGGGGGCTGAAGGACTCCGGCTACTGGTACGACTTCAGCGTCGTAGCGGAGTCTCCGACGATTTTCATGCGCCGCTTCGCCGGGCGAATCGAAACCGGCCGGCACTCGGTCAGCGATCCCGCATTCGGCGCTTCTTGAGGGTAGGTTGGGGTGAGCGCAGGGCACACGTTGGGGTTCGCTGCGCTCACCCCAACCTACACGAACCGCGGGCACTCATACCAAAGTACTAGTCCCAAGTAGCAATTGAGGGCTGACCCGGGAATCAGGCTGAATCAACACTTGGATATGGCAGGGGGAGCCAGTCATGCAAGGGAGTTCACGCGCAAGATTCGCACGCGCTGCGCGCGCCGTCGCGCTCAGCGGCATGGTCACGCTCAGTGCGCTCGCCGACAGCACTTCGCTGACCGTTGGCGACAGCAGCGCCACGGTCACCGGCGCCGGCGCGGTGTCGATGGACTTTCCGATCACCCGCAGCGGCGATCTGAGCTACGACGCCTATCTGGCCTACCAGACCGCGGACGACAGCGCCGTGGCGGGCACCGACTACACGGCCAGTAGCGGCCGCGTGCTGATCCCGGCCGGCGCCAGCAGCGCCCTGGTTTCGGTGCCCGTGCTGGGCAGCAGCGCGCCCAAGACCGACCGCGCATTCCAGCTCGACGTGCTGGCTGCGGCGGGCGTCGGGCCGACGCCCGCATTCGCCGCGGCGGTCAGTTCAGCCGTGGGCAGCCGACCGAACTCCGTGGCCGTCGGCGACTTCAACGGCGACGGCAAGCCCGACCTCGCGGTGGCGAATACCGCCGCCAGCACCGTCTCGATCTTGTTCGACAACACCGCGCCGGGCGCGAGCAGTGCCAGCTTCACCCTGGCCGCCAGCGTGGCCGTGGGCAGCCAGCCGGTGTTCGTGGCCGTTGGCGACTTCAACGGCGATGGCAAGCCCGATCTGGTGACGGCGAACTACAACGGCAACAACGTCTCGATCCTGCTCAACAGCACCGCGCCGGGCGCGAGCAGCGCCAGCTTCACGCTCGCCGCCAGCCCCGGCGTTGGCGCCCAGCCGTACTCGGTGGCGGTGGGCGACTTCAACGGCGACGGCGAGCCCGACCTGGCGGTGGCGAACTACAATAGCAACAAGGTCTCGATCCTGCTCAACAGCACCGCGCCGGGCGCGAGCAGCGCCAGCTTCACGCTCGCTGCCAGCCCCGGCGTTGGCGCTCAGCCGCGCTCGGTGACGGTGGGCGACTTCAACGGCGACGGCAAGCCCGACCTGGCAGTAGCGAACGCCAGCAGCAACAGCGTTTCGATCCTGCTCAACAGCACCGCACCGGGCGCGAGCAGCGCCAGCTTCACGCTGGACTCGAGCCTGGCCGTGGGCCAATACCCGTACTCCGTGGCGGTGGCCGACTTGAACGGCGACGGCATGCCCGACCTCGCGGTGGCGAACGCCGGCGACAACAGCGTCTCGATCCTGCTCAACGGCAGCGCGCCGGGCGCGGGCAGCGCCAGCTTCACCCTGGCCGCCAGCCCGGCCGTGGGCAGCCAACCGGTGTCCGTGGCCGTGAGCGACGTAAACGGCGACGGCAAGCCTGACCTGGCGACGGCGAACTATGGCGGCAACGCCGTCTCGGTCCTGCTCAACAGCACCGCGCCCGGGTCCGCCAGTGCCAGTTTCACGCTGGCCAGCTACAGCGTGGGCAGCAATCCCGCATCTGTCGCCGTGGGCGACTTCAACGGCGACGGCAAGCCCGATCTGGCCGCGGCGATCGACACCGGCAACCGCGTCTCGGTGCTGCTCAACACCACGCCGGCGCCCACAGCCGGCTTGGCGCTCGCCGCCAGCCCGGGCGTGTCTGGCCTGTACGATCCGATCACGACGGCGGTCGGCGATTTCAACGGCGATGGCAAGCCGGACCTGGCGGTGGTCGGCTACAGCAACGACGACCTCTGGGTCCTTCTCAACAGCACCAGGCCGGGCGCGAGCAGCGCCAGCTTCACGCCCACCGCCGCCACGGACCCCGGCAGCTACCCGACCAGCGTGGCGGTCGGCGATTTCAACGGCGACGGCAGGCTGGACTTGGCCGTGGCGAATACCTACAGCCGCAACGTCTCGATCTACTTCAACAACACCGCGCCCGGTGCGAGCAGCGCCAGCTTCACGCTCGTGGCGAGTCCGGACGCCGGCAACAACCCCTGCGCCGTGGCCACCGGCGATTTCAACGGTGACGGCAAGCTCGATCTTGCCGTGGCCAACCGTGACGGCGAGGTCGCGATCCTGTTCAACGACACCGCGCCGGGCGCCCCCGGTGCCAGCTTCACGCTCGACGTCAGCCCGTCCACCTTCGGCCTCGAACTGTGCTGTGTGCTCGTCGGCGATTTCAATGGCGACGGCAAACCCGACCTCGCGGTGGCCAACATGGACACCAACACGGTCTCGATTCTGCTCAACCAGATTGCGCCGGGCAGCTCGACCGCCAGCTTGGCGCCGCCGGTCGACCTGGCCGTGGGCAACACGCCGCGCTCGATGACGCTGGGCGATTTCAACGGCGATGGCCGGCCCGACCTCGCGGTCGCCAACAGCGGCAGCAGCGCCGTTTCGGTCCTGCTCAACACCACTGCGCCGGGGGCGGGCAGTGCCAGCTTCACGCTGGGCGCCAGTGTGCCGGTTGGGGTCTACTCCAGCGCGGTGGCGGCAGGCGATTTCGACGGTGACGGCCGGCTCGACCTCGCGGTCGCCAACAACTCCACGACGGTTTCGATCCTGCTCAACCGTACCGCGCCGGGCGCGAACACTGCGAGCTTCACGCTCGCTACCAGTTCACGTACCGGCGACTATCCGAGCGCCGTGGCGATCGCCGATTTCAACGGCGACGGCAGGCCGGATCTGGCGACGGTGGATCGCGGCGAAGGCTACGGCGGCGTGTCGATCCTGCTCAGTACGCAGTACCAGGCCAAGGCCAGCGGCAGCGCGATCGGCACCATTCACTACCGCATTCCGGTGGCCACGCTGAGTGCGTCTTCGCTGGACTTCGGCAACCAGGTCGTCGGCACCAGCAGCACGGCGCGGAATCTGCAGCTCGGCAACAGCGGCAACGCTCCGCTGACGATCTCGTCGATCGCCGCAAGCGGCGACTTCGTCCAGACCAGCGACTGTCCGGCCAGCCTGGCGCCCGCTGCGCAGTGCGTGATCAGTGTCGTGTTCAGTCCCACTGCCACCGGCGCGCGCAGCGGCACTCTGAGCGTGGCCACAAACGCGCCCGACAGCCCGGCCGTCGCGAGCCTGAGTGGCAACGGCGTGCTCAAGTACGACACGCAGCTCACCGCCTATCCGGTGCTGGGCACGCTGCTGCCCTTGCAGCTCAATCTGAATGTCTCCGCGCTGCTCCAGGCCTTGCAGCCCGCTGTCGCGCCGCTGGCCGGCAAGCCGATCGTCTTCACCACTGCATCGGGACAGCCCATCTGCACCGCGACCACGGATGCCAGCGGCAAGGCCGCGTGCCCCGGCACGGGGCTGCTGAGCGTGCTGCTCGGCGGCGGCAGCTACCGGGCGAGCTTCGCCGGCGATGCGAACTACAAGGCTTCCAGCGGCAGCGCGCCGCTGCTGGCGCTGACGCCGTAGGGCGCGCGCGATCTGTTTGAAAAACTAGAACGATGATGAAAGGGAAAACGATCATGGCGCAGCTGAAATCAATCTTGAAATCCGTCGGAGTGGTGCGCTGTGGTGCCTTCGCACTCGGCCTGTTCTGCACGCTCAGCGCACTTGCCGACAGCACTATGCTGACGGCCGGTGATACCAGCGCCACAGTCACCGGCAGCAGCGCGGAGTCGATGGACTTCGCCATCACCCGTAGCGGTGATCTGAGCTACGACGCCTACCTGGCCTATCAGACTGCCGACGATACGGCCGTTGCCGGCAGCGACTACACGGCGAGTTCCGGCACGGTGCTGATCCCGGCCGGTGCCAGCAGCGCCACAGTGTCGGTGCCAGTGTTGGGCAGCAGCACGCCCAAGACCGACCGCGCATTCAAGCTCGATGTGCTGGGTGCGTTCGGCGTCGGGCCCGCGCCAAGCTTCGGCGACCCGACCAAGATCAGCGCGGGTTATCGGCCGCGGCAGGCAGTGATCGCGGACTTCAACGGCGACGGCAAACTCGACCTCGCGGTGGCGAACGGGCAGAGCACCATCTCGATCCTGTTCAACAACACCGCGCCGGGGGCTCTCAGCCCCAGCTTCGCCCTGGTCGCCAGCCCGGCCGCCGGTGACAGCGCGACATCTGTCGCCGTGGGTGATTTCAACGGCGACGGCAGGCCCGATCTCGTGGTCGCCAGCATCAACAGCAACACCGTCTCGATCCTGTTCAACAACACCGCGCCGGGCGCCACCACGGCCAGCTTCACGCTCGCCGCCAGCGTGGCCGTCGGCAACAGCCCGAGTTCTGTCGCGGTCGGCGATTTCAACGGCGACAGCCGAGTCGATGTCGCGGTGGCCAATGCCGGTGGCAACTCCGTTTCCATCCTGCTCAACGGCACCGCGCCGGGTGCGCCCAGCGTCGCCAGCTTCACGCTCGCGGCCACCCTGAGTGTCGGCGCCAGCCCGAGCGCGGTCGCGGTGGGCGATTTCAACGGCGACGGCAAGCTGGACCTGGCGGTGGCCAACGCCTACGACCGGACCGTTTCCATCCTGTTCAACGGCACCGCGCCGGGCGCCAGCAGCAGCGCCAGCTTCGCGCTCGCCGCCAGCCTGGCGGTCGGCAGCAACCCGACCTCGCTTGCGGTGGGCGACTTCAATGGCGACGGCAAGTCCGACCTGGCAGTCGCCAACCAGGCCAGCAGCACCGTGTCGATCCTGTTCAACACCACTGTGCCAGGAGCGAGCAGCAGCGCCAGCTTCACGCTCGCTGCCAGTGCAGCCGCGAGCAACCCCTATTACGTGACGGCGGGCGACCTCAACGGCGACGGTAAGCCCGACCTGGCGACGGTGAATACCCGCGGCGACCTGTCGATCCTGCTCAACGGCACCGCGCCGGGTGCCACCGACAGCGCCAGCTTTACGCTCGCCGCCAGCCCCGACCCGATCGGCAATTCGGTCACCGTGGCGATCGGCGACCTCAATGGCGACGGCCTGCCGGATCTGGCGATGGCCAATCCCACGGTCGGCGGCGGCTCCGCCCCGGGCTTCGTCTCGGTGCTGCTCAACACCGCGCCGGCGAGCGTAGCGGTGGAGGGCTTCGGTACACCGCTGGTATTGCCGTCGGCCGACTACAACCAGGTCACCGCGACCGCAGCAGATTTCAACGGCGATGGACTGCCCGATCTGCTGCTGGGCAGTGTCTATTGCTGTGGAGTGCCGATCAGCGTGCTGCTCAACGCGCGCTCACCGGGTGACCCGACGCCGCACTTCCTGACGCCTCAGAACGTCGCCACGACCGCAGGTGCCGAGCAGGTTGCCGTTGCCGACCTCAACTTCGACGGGCGGCCGGATTTCATCATGGCCTCCGCGGTGATGATCAACGCGACCGCAACCGGAGCTGCTGCGGTGTCGTTCGCTGCCTCGTCCGTCCCGGGCCTCAACGAAGACGTGGTCGCCGTTGCAGATTTCGACAACGACGGCAAACCGGACCTGGTGTCCTCTAACGGCTCGCTACCGCTTGCGGTGGCGCGGAATCTCACTGCAGCGGGCAGCCCGTCTGTGAGCTTTTCGCAGTGGCAGGGCATTGCGACAACGCTTTCGGCGCAGGCCATGGCCGCTGCCGATTTCAATGGTGACGGCAAGCCCGACATCGCCACCGTCACCGGAACGAGCGCCGGAAACCTCGCCGTGTTCATGAATACGAGCGTGGCGGGCTCCGGCTCGCTGTCCTTTGGGCAGGAGAATCTCCTATGCACGGAGCAATATCTCTGCGGTGGCCAGTACATCCGTGCGGCCGACATCAACGGAGACGGCCGGCCGGATCTGGTCATCGTGGAACCCAACCGCGGCATGGCCACGGTGTTCATCAACAACACGGCGCCGGGCGCCGCAAGCCCGAGCTTCGTGCGCTCGGCGGCCTTTGCGGTCGGCTCGGACGAGGGTTACCGCTTCAGCCTGACGATCGCCGACATGGACCGTGACGGCAGGCCGGATCTGCTGATAGCCGACACTTTCAACCGCATCTTCGGCGTGTTCCTGAACCGTACTGCGCCCGGTTCAACAGTGCCGGTGTTCGCGGAACGTCTGAGCCTCAGCAATAACGATGAGTCGGCAGCCGCTGCCGCCGATTTCGACGGCGACGGCCTGTTCGATCTGGCGGTGCCAGGCAGCGGCAGTGTCTCGGTCTGGGTCAATCAAAAATTCCACGCCGGCATAGTCAATTCGTCAGCGGCCGGCACGATCCACTACGCCGTTGCTATCGTCTCGCTGAGCCCCGCTTCGCTGGACTTTGGCAGTCAGCGCGTCGCCAGCAGCAGTGCGGCAAAGACAGTGCAGCTGAGCAACAGCGGCGATGCTCCGTTTGCCCTGGACACGATCGCCGCCAGCGGCGATTTCAGTCAGAGCAACGACTGCCCGGCGAGCCTGGCACCCGGAGCGCAGTGCAGCATCAGCGTGGTGTTCAGGCCCACCGCCACCGGTGCCCGCAGCGGCACGCTCACGGTCGCCACCAATGCGGCGGGCAGCCCGGCGACGGTTGGCCTCAGCGGCACCGGCATTGAGCCGGTAGCGGAGTTCAGCGCCGCCTCGCTCAGCTTCGGCGAACAGCCGGTGGGCACGACGAGCACAGCGCAGACGCTCACGCTGAACAATTCGGGCAGCGCCACGCTCGACATCGCCAGCGTTATGGCCTCCGGCGATTTCGCGCAGCACAACGACTGCGGCGTGATGCTGCTGCCCGGCAACAGCTGCAGCATCAGCGTGACGTTCACGCCCGCCGTCAGCGGCGCGCGCAGCGGCACGATCACGGTGCTGTCCGACGCTGCCAGCAGCCCCAGCATCATCAACCTGAGCGGCACCGGCACGGCGCCGATCGTGCACCTGAGCGCGAGCGCGCTGAGCTTCGGCAGCATCTACATTGGCAGCAGCAGTGCAGCACAGAGCGTGACGCTGTCGAACACCGGCAATGGAGTGCTGCAGATCGCCAGCCTCACGATCTCGGGGGATTTCTCCAAGACCAGCGATTGCGGCACGACACTGGCTCCCGGCGCCGCTTGCACCATCAATGTGAGCTTCACGCCGCAAGCTGCCGGCGCGCGCAGCGGCGCGCTGACGCTGAGCAGCAACGTCGCCACCAGCCCCGACACGGTGAGCCTGAGCGGCAACGGCCTGAAGCACGACACGCAACTGATGGTGAATCCTGCGCTCGGCACGCTGATACCGCCACAGCTGTACCTCGGCGCCTCGGCGACGCTGGAGCAGACCACGCCGACCGTCGCGCCGCTGGCCGGCAAGACAGTGAGCTTCAGCACCAGCAATGGCCGCTTCATCTGCAGCGGTGTAACCGATGCCAACGGCGACGCGAGCTGCCGCGGCACGCTGACCGTGCTCGGCATCCTGCTCGGCGGCGGTTACCACGGCAGCTTCGCCGGGGATGCCCAGTACAACGCATCGGAGGGCGACGGTCGGGCGCTGTAGTTCAAGCAAGCGCAGAGCAGCGGCGGCTGGTCGTCGCTGCTCTGCGTGAGAGTCGCCCGTTTACCGCAAACAGGCAGCCCGTTCGTCCCGAGTAGCTGCGAAGCAGCGTATCGAGGGGCCTTCGCCGCCCCTGGAAATAGACGTTGCGTCAGTTCGTGCAGCAACATTTGTACGTATCCAGGCATCGGAGGTCCCCGTGTCCATCACCAAGCTCTCCAGCCGGGAGTTCAGCCAGGACACCGGCAAAGCCAAGAAGGCCGCTGCGAAAGGGCCGGTCTTCATCACCGATCGCGGTAAGCCCGCGCATGTCCTGCTGAGCGTCGAGGACTACCAGCGGCTTACGGGTGGTCACCGCAAAATCGCGGACGCTTTGGCGATGTAGTGGAGGGGGTATAACGCTGTTTCAGACGGAATTTTTACAATCTCAGCGCAAGCCCGACACCACCCGCGCACGGGGGTGCTAGTTGGCCATTCCGATGCGAAAGCTGGAAATTATGCGTGCCGCGTCCTGAGTCGGCGGCAAGCCAAATGCGCGCGCGTATTCGCGGCTGAACTGCGTCGGGCTCTCATAACCGACATCAAGCGCAGTGGCGGTAACGCTTTTGCCCTGCGCCGTAAGTAGCTGTCGGGCTTGCAGCAGACGTAGCTGCTTTTGATACTGAAGCGGGCTTAGCGCCGTTGCGGATTTGAACTGGCGATGGAATGCCGACTCGCTCATGGCCACCTGCTCGGCGAGTTCGGCGATCCTCAATGGCCTGCGGAAGTCGCGGCGGATTCGCTTAATGGCGCTGCTGATGCGCGCCAGTGCCGAATCCGGCGTTGCGAGTTGCCGCAGCATGTGGCCCTGCGGGCCTTGCAGCACGCGGTAGAGAATCTCGCGCTCGTAGGCCGGCGCCAACGCCGGAACATCATTCGGCCGCTCCATCAGTCGCAACATTCGCACCCAGGCATCCATGAGTTCGGGAGTCACCGCCGCGACATTGAAGGCTTCCGGCTGCGAAGACGGGTCACCGTGTTCATGGACCGCAAGGGAAAGATCGCCCAGCAATGCAGCGATGGCCGTCACGTCCAATGTCAGGCTGATCGCCAGGTACGGCTCGCCGGTGGCGGCGGCGTGTACCGACCCGACTGCTGGCAGGTCCACGGACATCACGAAGTAAGTGGCAGGGTCGTAGTGCAGCGTCTTCGCACCCACCGTCATCGACTTTCCGCCGCGAAGGATCATGTTGACCATGGGCTCGTAAACGGCGGCCAGCGCGTGCTCCGGGATCTCTCCTTGCACCATCGCGACCCGCGGAATGCCGGTGTCGGTGCGGCGATTTTCGGCTTTTGATGCCAGCCGACGTAGTTCTTCGAGTGCAGTTTCCATAGCCGCTATAGGACACGCGCAGGGCGAGTCTGACAAGAGAGAAAGCAGGAATAGGCAGGAATCCGGGAGGATCGGGAAGGCGCCATCCCAGGTGCCGTCTTAGCCTGTGCAACATCAAAACCGCACAGGAGCAACACCATCATGAAGAACGTTCTGATCACCGGCGGCAGCCGCGGCATCGGCGCCAGCGCTGCACTTCAGTGCGCCCAGCGCGGGATGGGCGTCATCCTCACCTACAACGCCCGGCCCGACGCGGCGCAGGCTGTGGTCGAGCGCATCCAGGCTGCGGGCGGCAGCGCGGTGGCCCTGCAACTGGACGTGGGCAACAGCGCCGGCTTCGCCGCGTTCACCGCACAGGTGCGCCAGGCACTGCAGTCCACCTGGAACGGCACCACTCTCGATGGCCTGGTCAACAACGCGGGCTTCGGGCTGTTCAATCCGATCGAGACGGTGACCGAAGACCAGTTCGACAGCCTGTTCAACGTACACCTGAAGGGGCCGTTTTTTCTGACCCAGGCATTGCTGCCGTTGTTGGCCGACGGTGCCAGCATCGTCAATCTCACCAGTGCCACCACGCGTGTGGCCACGCCAGGCGTGGCGCCCTATGCGGCGTTCAAGGGCGGCCTCGGCGTGCTGACGCGTTACATGGCCAAGGAATTCGGCCCGCGCCGCATCCGGGTCAATGCGGTTGCGCCGGGCGCGATCCGCACCGAACTCGGCGGCGGGCTCAATGACGAGTTCGAGGCGCTGCTGTCATCGCAAACCGCACTCGGACGAGTGGGCGAACCCGACGACGTGGGTCGGGTGATTGCCGGGCTACTGTCTGAAGACCAGGCCTGGGTCAACGCACAGTCCATCGAAGTAGCCGGCGGCTACATCATCTGATCAGGCGAACCCGGAGCACGACCATGCTGGATCAGGTCTTCCTGTCCGTCCGGGACACCGCGCGTTCGGTGGCGTTCTACACCGCGGCGCTGGCGGAGTTGCTCAACTTCATCCAGTCCAACGTGCCGGCTCCCAGCCCACCGCCAGCGCCTACGACCACCGCCCCTATCTCGACGGCAGCACTGAAAGCGTTACGATCACGCCCAAGGTGGCCGCGCAGTAGATAGCGGCCGAAGAACGCCACATCGGAGTAGTGACATGGAACAGCCAGCAAAGAACACAATTTGCCTTTGGTTCAACGGCGATGCCGAGGAAGCGGCGCGGTTTTACGCCGAAACCTTTCCTGATTCGGCGATCGGCGCAGTGCATCGCGCACCGGGAGACTTTCCATCCGGAAAGGAGGGCGACGTGTTGACCGTGGAATTTTCAGTGATGGGCATTCCATGCCTCGGGCTCAACGGCGGACCGGCGTTCAAACACAGCCAAGCGCGCGTTCGATGCGATGATGCAAATGACAAAGATCGATGTCGCGGCCATCGAGGCAGCGCGCCGCGGCTGAGGAACCAAGATCACCAGACCTTGCAGCGGACGTGGCGCGCTCCAACTTTCCCGCTGCTTGAAAGCGTCCTGCGTCAGTCAGTGAAACGGCCGCACCTCGACCGGCGCCCGACAGGCGACGGCGGCCTTGCGCCCCCAGGCCAGCGCCTCGTCCAGGTCAGCGGCTTCCAGCACCCAGAAACCGCCCACATGCTCCTTGGTCTCCAGGTACGGCCCGTCGGTGACGTGCACCCCACCATCGGGCTGTGCCCGTAGCGACATCGCGCTGCTTGCCGGGTGCAGGCCGCCAACGAAAATCCTGACACCAGCGGCAATCATCTCGTCGTTAAGCACGTCGATATCGCGCGACATTGCTTCGTCTTCAGCGACCAACGGGTCGTAGTCGTCGGGGTGGTGAATAGCAACCCAATACTGCGCCATGACTTCTCCTGTAACGGTTGTATCGCTTGCCCAGCGATTCCATCGTTAGTACTAGCACTAATTTCCAGCTGTCCTGCGCCGTGTGCAGGCCTAGTATCGACCGCAGGCAAAGCAGTGCTCATCGGAACGGCAGGTACAGATGGATTGCGCCGGGGTCAGGAGCCGCCGCGCATCCACGGCCGCCGTTCTCTGTTTCCACACTGCTCGGGATTTCATGCCGCGTCCTCGGACGCTGCACCACCGTGGTAAGTCGTTTCACCGCATGCATCGTTGCTGCTCATGGAGGATTGGAACATGAATGCTGTTACCGAACTGCAGGCGCTGTACGAACTGAAGGGTTTGCCGGCGAAGCCCGACATCATCGTCATTCTCACCGACCAGGAACGCTACCCGGTTCACTGGCCTGCCGATTTCGTGAACTCGCTGACCGGCTGGAATCGGCTCAAGGCCCACGGCCTGAGTTTCGAGCGTGCCTACACCTCGGCCTGCATGTGCACGCCGTCGCGCGGCGTGATGATTACCAGCAACTACGCCAATCTGACGGGCTTGGCGATGACGCCGGGTGAGCTGTCGTATGCCGATCCGCGCGTCCCGCAGCTCGCGGCCTTGATGCAGGCTCAGGGCTACGACGTGATCTGGAAAGGCAAATGGCATCTGTCGACACCCTGCGACGTGATGCAATGGTCGCCGTACGACGTCAAGAACATGCAGCAGCAGTACGGCTTCTCCGACTGGAATCCGCCGGATGCCGGCACCGTCACCGGCTTTTCGACCTACGAGTCCTGGGCCACTGCCGGCTCCGGCAATCCGGGCCACGCCAATCCAGCCAACGACAAGCGCTACCTGCGCAAGTACGGCGAGGGTGTGGACGCCCACGGCTTCGGCGAGGGTGCGCTTGATTTCCTGGAGGCGCGGGCTCGTGGCCGCAAGCAAGGTGACGCCGCCGCCATGCAGCCGTTCCTGATGTTCATGTCGTTCGTGAACCCGCACGACATCAACTTCTTTCCCGATGGCTGGCAGAGCCTCGGCTACTCCGAGGGTGATTTCTGCGATCTGCCGATCCATCTGCCACCCAACGCCGTGGACAGCCTGCTGACCAAGCCCACGATCCAGTCCGATATCCGCAACATCATGAACCAGGGGACGCCGCTCCTCGGGCAGGACGAGCTGGCCGCGGGTACCACTCGCCCGGCCGTCCAGCCAGACAAGGCCGACACCGTACTCAACTACGTCAAGTTCTATGCGTTCATGACGCAGTACGTGAACGAGCGTGTCGTTGAATTTCTGAACCACCTCGAGTTGCACGGCTTCATCAGGGACACACTGATCATCCGCACCTCGGACCACGGCGAGATGGGGATGTCGCATGGCATGCGCGAGAAGGTCTACAACGTCTACGAGGAGACCATCCACATTCCGCTGGTCATCTCGAATCCGAGGCTGTTCCCGAACCCGCAGAAGACCGATGCGCTGTACGCCCACGTCGACTTTCTGCCGACGCTGCTGAATCTCGCGGGTGGCAGCGAGTCTCTACTGATGAAAGGCAAGAGCCTGGCGCCCGCCATTCTCGACCCGAAACGCGAAGTGCAGGACACGGTGCTGTTCTGCTACGACGACGAGTCGGCGATGATCAGCGACCTTCAGTACCTCAGCCATATCCGCGCGGTCCGGCATCGCCACTTCACCTATGCCGTGTACTTTTCGCCGAACCTGCCGGGCCAGTACCAGTACGAGCTGTACGATCTGGATACCGACCGCGAGCAGAAGCACAACTTACTGCACAAGCCTCACCGGGCCAGCAAAGAGGTCAAGGCGCTCTGGGCCAAGCTGCAAGTCCTGCTGGACCAGAAGATGATCGAGGCGGGGCAGACACCGTTCCCGCCGGTCGTCGAAGGTCGGCAGGACTAGGGCGAATGGCACTAGCTTGACGAGCGGTCCCCTCTCCCGCCTGCGGGAGAGAGACCGCCGCAGCTTGGCGCTGCCGGCTTGACCCCCGGAACCGACCCGCCCCTTCCCCCGCCTGCGGGGGAAGGTTGGAATGGGGGCGAGACGATAGCGCCGCGCCTGCTCTTCCTCCCCCGCATGCGGGGGAGGAAGAGGTTCCTGGGTAGGGAACAGGGCCGGTTCATAGAAAGGGAATGAGGTTTCGAGATTGATGTGTCGCGCTGCAAACGGGCGCCAACAACAAACACCAGTGAGCCGGGTGTTGGCCCGGCGTGCTGGTTTCGATAGGCCTGCTTGCCTTAGAACTTCAGGCTGTACAACTCAACGGCGTTGCGCTCGAGAACGCGCTTGCGCGTTTCGTAATCGTGGCCGCCCATGATCTCGACCAGCTTGTCCTGCACGCCGGGATACAGCGACGTCGGGTGCGGGAAGTCGGTCTCGAACAGCAGCCGATCGACGCCGATTTCATCCAGCATGTGCTTGGGCGCAAAGGACTCGAACCAGAACGTGACCCAGAAGTGTTTCTTGAAATACTCCTTCGGGCGCATCTTCAGGCCGCGATTCTCGGTGGTCCTGAACTCATTCAGCTGATGCTCCATCGCCTCCAGCCAGAAGGGCACCCAGCCGGCACCGCTTTCGATCAGGCCAATCTTGAGGTTCGGATATTTGTCGAGAATGCCTGAGACCATCATGTTGGACATGGTGGCGCCACAGCCGACGTGATGGATCAGCGCATGGATCGGCAGGCGCTGGTCGAAGCCGAGGTTGTCCCAGATCGCCGAGTTCGCATCGAGCGAGCCGTTGAGATGAAAGTTGATCGGCGTGCCGGTCGCGTTGCAGATGTCGAACACTTCCTCCCAGAACGGCGAGATCTTGCCGTCGCGGCCGATGTAGCCCTCGGACAGACGCTCCGGCCGGTCGGGCAGCACGACGCCCCTGACGCCCAGATCGACGATCCGGCGCATCTCCTGATTGAGCGTGTCTTTGTGCCAGTAGGGCAGCGTGCCCATGCAGTTGATGCGGCCGCCAGAGTCGTTCATCCGGTCCGCGCAGGCATCGTTGAATACCTTGACGACGCTGATCGCGAGTTGCTCGTCATTGAGTGCCACCAGCGAGCCCGCCTGGGTCACGCCGCCATTCTGGAAACAGATCTGCGCCCACACGCCCATCGCGTCCATTTCGGCGAGGCGCGGCTTGACCGAATAGGAGCCGGGGATGATCTGATCGTAGTTCTGAAAGGCGAGGCGGCCCAGCAGCTTGTTGTGGTCCTTGTCGATCACGTTGCCGCCGATCGAGCCGAAGTCCTTGTCGCCGATGTACCAGCGGTCCGCGCCGTCGATGCGCTTCACGTGCGGCATTTTGTCTTTCAGGCCGGCCGGTGCATTGGCGGTCCATAGATCCTGCGGCTCGGTGAAATGCGTGTCGCAATCGACGATCTTGATGCCTTCGAACAGCGGGTCGACGCCTCTGGAGTTGGCGGCGTAATCCACCTGCTTGATAAAACCGCCGGCCGCGCGGCCTTCATCCAACCAATAGCTGCGGGCGTCATCTGCACCCGCTTTGATCGCCGTCGTTGCATTGTCAGCCATACAGGCCTCCTCATTATGGTTTGCTTCAGTTGACCTTTTTAATATCGCAGATTGCGTGGAGCGCATTCGCGATTCGGACGCTGAGCATCATTTTTGGACGACTTGTTGAACCAAGCGGCTCTGCCCGCCGCAAATGCGCAAGAGCAGGCGCCTGCGGTGTCGACTGCGCCACTGAAGTCGAGCACGCCGTCATCCACCGGCTCCCGCTGCAGCATCCGGCGATCACGCCCGAAGTGGTTCAGTACCCGCCACGGCAGCTTGCTGCCCTGGCGCGGCTGGGTCGCCTTGGAGCGCTGCACGTAGCCGGAACGCAGCGCATCGAGTATGCCGGCGTCGGGGACCGCGCAGAGGCGCTCGTCCCAGGGCATGTAGCTCGGCGTGAAGTGGCGCATGTCGAAGTCGGGACCGACGTGCTTGCGCACCTGGCCGAGCAGCCATTTGCGCATGATCTTCGGCCAGCGCCGGCAGGCTTGGTAGAGCACGCGCTGGATCAGGATGTTGCGCTGGCGCGCCATGCGGTGGACCCAGGGCTGCGGCAGGAATTTGGCCAGCAGCTCGGAAATCGCGTCGCGGTTGGGCAGCGAGAAAACGTAGGACGGTGAACGCTGCAGCATCGTCACATGCGCGGCGGTACCGGCCATCGCCGGCACCGTCCCGCGCTGACATTCGGCGTCATCGAACCCAGCGCGCTGGCCGACGGCTGCGTCGAATTGCGACTGGATATCGTGCTGGCGCGGCTGCCGGCGCGGCGCCAGGTCATGGACCAGTGCCTCGGCGATCTGCATCGCATCCTGCAGTTTCTTGCCCGCGGCAACTACGAACTGCGCGGCGTGGCGCTGCCGCATACGCCGACCGCCGGGTTGAGCCGCTACACGCGGTGCTTCGGTGCAGCGGTTCACCCGGACCAGGAATTCGGCGGGCTTCATGTAACGCCGCGGACGCTGAGCGCCAGTCTTTCGGACGTAAACCAGTCGCTGCGGCAGATGGCCCTGGACTACCTGAATCGGCACTACGTCGATCCCGGCCAGAGCATCTCCTACCGCGTGCGGCGCGCACTCGGCTCGACCCTGAGCACCACGCGCGGCAGCAAATCCGCCGTTGCCGATCTGCTGTTCCTGCACCCGCGCACCCTGCAGCGCAAGCTGACGCTGGAGGGCACGACTTTTCAGGAGCTGCTGGATGAGATACGGCAGCAGACCGCCCTGCATTTCCTGCGCGAGACGCGCATCCCGCTGGCTCAGCTCACCGGCCTGCTGGGCTTGTCGGATCAGTCGGTGCTGACCCGATCCTGCCTGCGATGGTTCGGGCTGACACCGTCACGTATCCGCAGCGGCCGGGGATCAGCGGACTCGTCGGGATGAAAAATCAACTAGCGCCGCTCAAGAAGTTGCCCGGCGATCCGGCCCGTAGTTGAGATGAAGTGCCAGAGCCCGGTGGGGGCGGGGCTTGCAACGCGGAAGCCGGTTTCGATCGCGTCCCGGCGCCGCCCCACTGTGAAACAGCGCGCGACTATATTAAAGTCAGCTTACTGACGCCAATTCAGGCTCACGCCGGCGGACTCGCCTGATGCCGGCTCGCACCGCACTCACATTCGGGAATGCATTCATGAATACCAAGATTTCGTGGGACCCATACCGTCCCGACCTGGCCCACAACCCCTATCCGACCTACAAGCGGCTGCGCGAGGAATCGCCGCTGTACTACAACCAGGAATACGACTTCTACGCGCTGAGCCGCTACGCCGACGTCGAGCACGGCCTGCGCGACCGGGAAAACATGAGTTCTGCTTACGGCGACATCCTGGAGTTCGTGAAAGCCAAGTCGCGGATGCCGGATGCGGTGTTCATCCATCAGGACCCGCCGGTGCACAGCGCCTATCGCAGCCTGATGCAGCGCATCATCACGCCCAAGCGCATGCTCGGCGTCGAGCAGGAGATCCGCAAGCTCTGTGCGCGCAGCCTCGATCCGCTGATCGGCGCGGACCGCTTCGACTTCATCACCAATCTCGGCGCCGAAATGCCGATGCGCGCGATCAGCATGCTGCTTGGCATTCCCGAAGAAGACCAGGTCGCCATCCGCGAGTCGGTGGACAGCCGCATGCGCACCGAGGCCGGCAAGCCGATCGATCTGTCGAAGCAGCAGGATCTGCAGACCGAGGCGCTGGGAAGCTTCGAGGAATACATCAAGTGGCGCGAGAAGAATCCGTCCGACGACATGATGACCGAGTTGCTGCAGGCCGATTTCAATGACCCCAAGGGTGGCAAGCGCAAGCTGACTCGCGATGAGATCGTCGCGATCGTCAACGTCGTCGCCGGTGCCGGCAACGAGACCACCAATCGCCTGATCGGCTGGATGGGCAAGACGCTGGCCGAGCATCCGGATCAGCGCCGCCAGATTGCGGAAAATCCTGGCGCGCTGGTGGCTCCCGCCATTGAAGAGCTGCTGCGCTTCGAGCCGCCGGGCCCGTTCATGGCGCGCTACGTGACCAACGACATCGAGTACTACGGTCAGAAAATTCCGGCGGGCAGCGCGCTGCTGCTGCTGGTGTCCTCGGCGAACCGCGACGAAACACGCTTCGTCAAGGGCGACTCCTTCGATATCCATCGCGAAGTGCGTCCGCACATGACCTTTGGCAACGGCATCCACGTGTGCATCGGCGCACCGCTGGCACGTCTGGAAGGCCGCGTCGCGATGGAAGAACTGCTCAAGCGCTTCCCCGAATGGGAAGTGGACTACGACAACGCCGTGCTCTCGTCCACGTCCACCGTGCGCGGTTGGGATTCGCTGCCGGTGTGGGTCGGCTCCAAGCCGAAGAACGCTACGGTGTCGGCGCCCAAGGCCGCAGCGCCAGAAGCGGCGCCGACCGGCCCGGTTGCGCTGGAAGGCAAGTGGAACGTGGTGGTGAAGGGGCCCACAGGTCCGCAGCCGGCCGTGCTGGTACTCGAGAAAAATGGCGACAGCTTCGGCGGCGCGCAGACCGGCGACGGAGCCACCTCCCAGATCATCGACTTCAAGTACGACGGCAAGAACATTTCCTGGGCCAACCAGATCACCAAGCCGATGAAGCTGAAGGTGGAGTTCAAGGGCGAGATCAGCGGCAACACGATCAGCGGCAAGGCCAAGGCCGGCTTCATGGGCTCGTACCCGTTCACCGCGACCAAGGCCTGAGCATGAGGGATCTTTGATGAAGATCGTTTACATCGAGCACAACGGCAAGGAGCACGTGGTTGACGCGACGGTCGGCAAGAGTGTGATGCAGACCGCGCTGGACCATGCCGTGCCCGGCATCCTGGGTGATTGCGGTGGCGCCTGCTCCTGCGGGACCTGCCACTGCTACGTGGACGCCGCATGGGAAAGCAGGCTGCCGCCAAAGACCGAGGACGAAGAGCTCATGCTCGAAGGCACACTGCATACCGAGGCCAACAGCCGGCTGAGTTGCCAGATTCAGGTAACACCGGAAATCGACGGCCTGATGATGCGTCTGCCCAGCAGCCAGGTGCTGTAGCGCTTTTTGACAAACGCTGCTGCAGTCACAGCTCCATCCGCATCAATCAATGCAGATCGACCGGTGCCTCGGTGATGCGGCGTATGGTTTCGATCAGATTCTCGGATGGCCGCCGGCGCCGGGTCGCTGTTCGGCGCTGCTACCTGAGCGCCGCGCGGCGCTCGGGTGTGTGACCGGAATGCCCGCTTATCGCCGGCGTCGACGATCGGAGGTTATCCGGTTGCGCGCAGAAAATTGTCAGATCAAGGAAACGCCAGAACCATGCGCCACCGCAGCGGCCTCGGTGCGCGAACGCACGCCCAGCTTGCCGAGTATCGCGGAGACGTGATGATCGACGGTCTTTTCAGAGCGCACGAGCCGCTTCGCGATCTGCGCGTTGCTGAGCCCCTGCGCCAGCAGGCCCAGCACTTCGATCTCGCGGACCGTGAGGCCTGAAGGATTGCGCTGCGTTTCGGCTCGCGGCCCGCGCGGAACGCCGCGGGCGCCGAGTCTGCGAAGCTGGTCGCGGCAGCCGTTCTCCAGGGCGCTGGCGCCGAGCCCGGAGAAAATGGCCAGCGCTTCGCGCAGTGCCGGCTCGTCGCCGTCCATCAGGGCCGTGGCCTGGTAGAGCGGGAAGCCGAGCTGCTTCCAGGCCGCGCTGGCTACGCGCCAGTATCCGGCCCTTTGCAGCGCCTGCGGACTGTCCTTGCGCGGTATCACCGCGTCGCCTGCGCCCGCTCGCCATAACCAGAAGCCAAGTTCGTCGGTCCAGCGTGGATTGCGCGCTGCCGTGGCCAGGGCATAGGCGGCATGCAAGGCATCGTGGTTTTCCATGCTGCGACGTTCGATCCAGGCCGCCTCGTAGACTGCGACGAGCACCGGCGCAATACGCTGCAGTTCGCCGGTTTGCATCGCCAGCCGTTCGGCTTCGGCAAGCAGAGCGGCGCCGCCCGAGTCACCGCGGCAATACCGCAAGCGCGCGAGCGTCACCAGCGCCGGAATCCGCACGATCGACGGCGCCTGCGGCAGCGACAGGATGCGCCCTGCCGACTCGCCGGCCTCATCCCAGCGTCCGCTGTCGAAATCGATGCAAGTCATCATCGCGTGGATGTATCGGTCCCAGGAGTCCAGATCGCGCGCGGCGAAGTAGAGGCCGGCCTCGGCATAAGTTGCGCGTGCCCTGGCATAGTCGAGCGTGAAGAAGGCGTTCGAGACCAGGTTGACGTAGGCGCGCGCCACGTGTTCCTCGTAGCCGTGCTCCAACGCGATCGCGAGACTTCGCTCGATGTCGGCGCGACCTCGCCCATCGCCCGACAGCTCCAGCGAGGTGCCGACATTGTTGAGCGCGTGCGCCAGCAGTTCCTGGTCACCGAGGCGCTCGGCGATGCTGATCGCGCGCGTGCCGTGGGCGAGGGCCCCTGCGTAGCGTTCGGCCAGCATATCCAGCTGCGCGCGATTGCTGAACGCCCATCCGGCTTCGCGGGTGGGTTCGTCGCCCTGGTCCAGCAGGGCGATGGCGACGTCGGCATATTGCAGGGCCTCGGGGGTGTTACCGCTGTACCAATGCAGACGCGACAGCCAGCGCAGGCTGCGGCCCTCCGCTTCGCGCGCTCCCAGCTCGCGCCAGATGCCCAGTGCCGCTTCGCGCGAGGTGATCGCGGCCGGTAACTGGCTGGTCAGATAACACTCGTAGGCATGGCGTTCGTGGAGGTCGGCGCGCGTTGCCGGGTCGAGCGCACCGCCGCGCGACAATGCCAGGCCGTAGAGCGATGCCGCTTCACGATGCGCTCCGTGGCTGATGGCCGCCTGCGCCGCCGGCAGCGCGTGACGCAAAGCCGCCGCATCGTCGCCCGCCGCGGCGGCATGATGGACACGCCGTGCAGAGGCCGCCTGAGGCCAGGCCTCGAGTGCCTCAAGCATTCGCGCATGCAGCCTGCGTGATCGTGACGGCGCGATCGCCTGCTCGGCCGCGCGCCGCGCCAGCTCATGCCGGTAGGCAAAGCAGTCTCCTTCGTCGAGCAGCAGGCCGCAGCCGAGCGCCTGCTGCATGGATTCCTCGTCGGGCTCGAGTGCCCGCTCCAGCAAGCGGCGCTCGAGCCGGCCCGGCACGATGGCGACGAATTCAAGCAGCAGGCGCACGGCGTCACTCTGCCGGGCCATTCGCGCCATCACCGCATCGAGGATCGACGCCGGCAGTCCGCTGGTGCGCAGCACTTCGGTGACGAAAAAGGGATTGCCGCCGGTGAGCGTATGGATGCCATCGGCAGGATGCCCGGCACGGTCGGCGAGTTCGCGCACCGCGTCTTCCGACAGCGGCGGAATCGCGATGCGGCGGGTCGTGCGTCCCTGAAGATCGCCAAGCACCAGGCGCAGCGCATGACCCTCGCCAATCTCGTCGTCGCGATAGGTCAGGGCCATCAAAGCATTCACCCGACCCAGACGCCGCGCCAGAAACTTCACCAGGTCGAGCGTCGCCGCGTCGGCCCAGTGCAGGTCTTCGATCACGATCAGCGTCGGTACCGGGCTTTCGGACAGCGCCGCCAGCACGCCGGCGAACAAGGGCGCACGCTGGCCTTCCTGGCCGAAGCGCTCGAGCAGCGAAGGCTCGAGATCCGCGGCGAAGTCATGCAAGGGGCCGAGCGGGCGCGGTGAGAACAATGCCTCGCAGCCACCCCAGAGCACGCGAGCAGGGGCCACGGTACCGGCAAAATGCGTGAGCAGCGCGGTCTTGCCGATGCCGGCTTCGCCGCTGATCAGCAGCGTGCTGCCGCGCCCCTGCGCAGCCGCGTCAAATGCCCCGGCCAGCGTCTGCGCCGCAGCTTCGCGTTCGAGCAAGTCCAAAACGTCGCTCCCCAATGGTGCTTCGCATTATTACGCGCCACCGGGGAGCCGCGCATCGGCAGGGGCTCAGTACGGCTGAAGGCTGACCGGCACCTCGGTGACGGAGTCCACCGGAATGCCGTTGGCCACCGCGGCCTGGCGAATCGCCGATTCGTTCGGGCCATCGTAGATGCAGTAGGTCTTGGTCTCATCGGCGTTGGCATAGGAGGTCACCCAATGCACACCGTAACGGCTGTTGTTGGCGTTGATCTTGGCCTTCTTGCTGGCGTCGAGGCCGTCGAGCGCGCCCTTCGGAAAGCTGCGCTCGATCAGATAGCGATGCGTGGCGCCAGGCTCCGGCGCATCGGCGAACGCGGCACCGCTCAGCAACAACAGGGACAGGCTCAGCGTAAGGGTTTTCATCGCAGTTTCCGGGCGCATCAGAGATAGAAATAGGGGCTGAGATCGGAAACCGCGGTGATGCGGTCGACCGGCAGATCGTTGCGGCGCGCCACCTGGCGGATGGCCTCGGGTGATGGTGCGTCGTAGACACAGAAGCTGCGCGTCTTGTCGGCGCTGACATACGACTGCACCCAGGTGACGCCGTGCTCGGCGTTGTTGACGACGATGCCGGCGCAGGCCTTTGCGCCATCGCTGCTGACGGGCACGGCAAGCCCGGCCGGGAAGGTTCTTTCGACGATGAAACGTGACATGGCAAGTCTCCGCTGGAGTGATGGGGCTGACGCGAACGACGGTGTTCGCGTGCCACGCATCCTGCGCCGCTGCGGTCGGCGGGAAATCGGGAACCTTCCCTATTTTGAGCGGCGGGACTCCCTATTTTGGGTGGCGGCCCGCTGTGCAAAGGCCCTGGTCTCAGAACGATCGTGCCGCGTCGGCAAGTCTGGACTCGCGAGCCCTTCAGGCCGTCCTACGCGAGTTATCGAGGCGGTCTGGGCGGTCTGTTCATGCTGCATACCGCGCACGGGGCGAAGCTCAACCCGTGAACGACCCACTGCGAGAACGAGTAGCAGAGGCGCGAGCGGGTTGACGAGGATCAATGTCACCGTGCCGGCTCACTCTCACACTGCGGCAGCTTTCCCACCGTCTTCCCGTGGCCGCACGACATTTGGAGGAGTGCACATGACTGGACCGTTGTCTCCCCCAGCCTCGGCAGCGGCGCTCGCTCCGGGCACCGTCCTTGCGGTTCGCGGGGCCGTGGTCGACGTGCGTTTCTCAGAGCGGCATCTGCCCGCGCTGGAATCGGCGCTGAACATCGAACGGGCAGGCGGCGATGCCCCCTTGGTCGTCGAAGTGCAGAGTCATATCGACCTGCGAACCGTGCGCTGTGTGGCCATGAGCGGTACCGACGGCCTTCCGCGCGGCGCCGCCGCGTACCCGACCGGTGCTCCTTTGACGGTTCCGGTGGGTCCCAGGGTGTTGGGGCGTTTGTTCGATGTCACCGGGAAAGTGCTCGACGGCGGTCCGCCCCTTAGCGCCGATATTCCTCGCTGGCCGATCCAGCGCGCACCGCCGCCGCTGGCCAAGCGCGCAAATCAGATCCAGTTGTTCGAGACCGGGATCAAGGTGATCGATCTGTTGACGCCCGTCGCACAGGGTGGCAAGGCCGCCATGTTCGGCGGCGCCGGTGTCGGCAAGACCGTGCTGGTGCTCGAACTGATCCACGCGATGGCGGCCAGCTACCAGGGCACCTCGGTTTTTGCCGGTATCGGCGAGCGTTCGCGCGAGGGTCACGAGCTGATGCTCGACATGCGTCGCTCGGGCATGCTCGAAAAGACCGCCTTGCTGTTCGGCCAGATGAACGAGCCGCCCGGCGCGCGTTGGCGCGTCGCGCTGGCGGCGCTCACCGTCGCCGAGTACTTCCGCGACGAGTGCCGGCAGAACGTGCTGCTGCTGATGGACAACGTGTTCCGCTTCGTGCAGGCCGGCGCCGAAGTCTCCGGCCTGCTCGGGCGTCTGCCTTCGCGAGTCGGCTACCAGCCAACACTGGCGACCGAGGTCGCGGCGCTGCAGGAACGCATCGCGTCGCTGGACGGAGTTTCGGTGACCGCGATCGAAGCGGTGTACGTGCCCGCCGATGACTTCACCGACCCCGCGGTGACCACGATCGCGACCCACCTGGAAAGCCAGATGAAGCTGTCGCGTGCGATGGCGACCGAGGGCATGTATCCGGCGATCGATCCGCTGGCCTCGAGTTCGGTCCTGCTCGATCCGCTGATCGTGGGCGAGCGGCACTACCGTGTCGCGCAGTCCCTGCGCGAGGTGATCGCGCAGTACCGCGAACTGCAGGACGTGATCGCCCTGCTGGGCATCGAGGAACTCTCTGCCAAGGATCGCGTGGCCGTCGGCCGCGCCCGACGCCTGCAGCGCTTTCTGACGCAGCCCTTCGTCGTCACCGAGGCCTTCACCGGCAAGCCCGGCTGCAGCGTTGCCCTGGCGGACACGATCGCCGGCTGCGAAACCATCCTCGCGGGCGATACCGATGAATGGCCCGAGGAGGCGTTCTTCATGGCGGGCGGTCTTGACGAGGTGCGGCACCGCGCCGGCCTTGGTGCCGCAACGTGAGACTGCGACTCACCAGCCTGGGCGATGTACTGGTCGATACCGAGGTGCAATCGGTGCGCGCACAGGATGCCAGCGGCGTATTCGGCATCCTGCCCCGGCACGCCGATCTGCTGACCGTCCTCGACATCGGCGTGGTGAGCTGGCGCGATGCCGACGGTGCGCAGCACCACTGCGCCGTGAGGCGCGGCGTGCTCAGCGTGCAGCGCGGCATGGTCAGCGTTGCCACGCGCGAGGCGGTCGTCGACGACGACCTGGAGCATCTCGAATCGACGGTCATCGCGGCACTTCGGTCGCACGATGAAGATGAGATCCAGGCCCGCGTCGGCGGCCATCAGCTCGAACTGCGAATCGCCCGGCAGATCCTGCACTACCTGAACCCGGGTCGGGGAGCGCTGACGTGAGCCCCCAGCCTCGGCCCGAGGAGGACGACGTGGTCGATGGCGTCCGCCGGCGCCTGCGGGTTCACCGTCGGTGGCAGCGGGACGGCGAGCCGAGCCTGGCGCGACAGTTCGCGAGGGTCGGCGTCCTCGGCTGGCTCATCGTCGTGCCGACGCTGGGCGGAATCTTGATCGGTCGCACGCTGGACGCCCGCTTCGGCTCGGGGATCTTCTTCAGCGGTGCCTGGCTGCTCGCCGGCCTGTGCCTGGGTTGCTGGTCGGGCTGGCGCTGGATGCGGCAG
This sequence comes from Hydrocarboniphaga sp., assembly GCF_028291725.1. Taxonomy (GTDB): domain Bacteria; phylum Pseudomonadota; class Gammaproteobacteria; order Nevskiales; family Nevskiaceae; genus Hydrocarboniphaga. Next base: position 126,032 of record NZ_JAQGNT010000092.1, read on the forward strand.
GCATGACCACGGTCATGCTCGTGCCGATGTTCGTCGCGCTGGGCATGGCCGCCGGCGCGTTGCATTTCGCATCGCTGGCACGCGGTACTCGTGAGCTGGTCTGCGGCGAGTCGGCGTGGGCGCCGATCGCGCTGTTACTGCTGCGTTTCGTGGTGACGGGCACCTTGCTCTACGTCGCGGCGCGCCTGGGCGCGCTCGCGCTGATCGCAGCGCTGGCGGGCTGGCTCGTGGCACGCAGCTGGCGTCTGCACGCCGAGGCGGTCCAATGAAATCGCCGCTGGAATCCGCGGTGATTTTTTCGCTGGGACCGGTTCACTTCACGCAGCCGGTGGTCGCGACCTGGGTGCTGATCACCGCCCTGGTGGCGCTTTCGGCGCTGGTCACGCGACGACTGCGCGTCGAGAGTCCGGGACGTGCACAGGTTCTGCTCGAAAGCTTCCTGCAGCTGTTGCAAAGCCAGATCCGCGACACCATGCGCTGCGAGCCGGCGCCCTTCCTTCCGCTGATCACCACGCTGTTCCTGTTCGTGCTCGGCGCCAATCTGTCCTCGTTGATCCCCGGCAACGAGCCGCCAACTGCCGCGATCGAAACCGACGCTGCGCTGGCGCTGATCGTGTTCGTATCGGTGATCGTCTACGGCATTCGCGCCCGCGGCGTCGCCGGCTATCTGCGCGGCTTCGCCACGCCGAGCTGGGTGATGATCCCGCTCAACCTGATCGAGCAGGTGACCCGCAGTTTCGCCCTGATGGTGCGCCTGTTCGGGAACGTCATGAGCGGCGCCTTCGTCATCGCCGTTGTGCTGTCGCTCGCCGGACTCTTCCTGCCGATTCCCTTCATGGCGCTCGACGTGCTCACCGGCATCGTCCAGGCCTACATCTTCACCGTGCTCGCGATGGTGTTCATCGGCACGGCCGTTCACGAAGAGGGCGCCTGAGGGCGCAGCCTTCAATACCAAGGAAATTGAAATGGAAGTCGATTGGATCAAGGTTGTCAGCATTGCCTCCGCGGCGTTCGCCGTTGCGTTCGGCGCCATCGGGCCGGCGCTGGCCGAAGGCCGCGCGGTTGCCGGCGCGATGGACGCGCTGGCGCGGCAGCCCGAGGCCTCGTCGACGATCTCGCGCACCCTGCTGGTGGGACTCGCGATGATCGAGACCACGGCCATCTATTGCCTGGTGATCGCGCTGCTGCTGCTGTTCGCGAATCCCTTCATCGCCAAGTGATGCCGTGAGCTTCGACTGGACGACGCTGGCTTTGCAGACGATCAACGTGCTGGTGCTGCTGGCACTGCTGCAGCGCTATTTGTACCGGCCTGTCATCGGCGTGATCGAACGCCGCCAGGCCGAGATCGACGGCCGCTTGCGCGACTCCGAGAGCGACCGCAACAAGGCCGCCGCCGCGCGGACCGCTGCGGAGGGCGAACGCGAGGCCATCGCGGCGCAGCGCCAGCAGATCCTCGACCGTGCACGCGAGGAGGGCGAGGCCGCAAAGGCCGCGCGGCTCGCGGATATCGAAGCCCAGGGTGCGCGACTGATCGAGGATGCACGCCAGCGCATCGCGCAGGAACGCGGCGATACGCAGGCAGAGCTGCAGGCTTCGGCGGCCCGGCTCGCGGGCTCCTATGCGCAACGTGTCCTGCAGGGCCTGGATCGGGACGTACTGCTGCAGGTATATCTCGGCAGCATCGCGACGAAGATCGAGATGCTGCGCTCGGATCCATCTCCCGATATCCGGGTGATCAGCGCCACGCTGCTGGCCGAGACGGAGCGCAAGGCCATCGCGGCGCGACTCGCCCTCACGCCCGGCGCATCGATGCGCTGGCACTACGAAGTCGATCCCTCGTTGATGGGCGGGCTCGTGCTGGAGCGCGGCGACACCGTGGTCGCGCATACGCTGTCCCAGGATTTGGCGCGACTGATTGCGGCAGCCAATGAACTTGACGCCGCTGCCTGAAGCCCTGGATCGCTGGCTGCCCGGCGCACAGGCGCGGGTCGAGCGTGTCGCGCTGCTTCCACGGGTAGACGTTTTCGGAAGGGTCGAGTCATTTGCCGATGGCGTGGCCCACGTCTCGGGACTTGCGCAGGCCTGCCTGGGTGAGCAGCTTGCGTTCGACGGCGGTGGCACCGGCTACGTTTTGAGTCTCGAATCCGATCTGCTGTCCTGCGTGCTGCTCGACGCGCCGGGTGCGCTCGGAGCCGGTTGCCGCGTGAGCGGCAGCGGCCGCACGGTGCAGGTGCCGGTCGGCGACGCCCTGCTCGGGCGCGTCATCGACCCGCTGGGACGCGCGCTCGACGCGGGCCCGCCTATCGTGCCCGAATGCTGGCTGCCGATCGAACGGCCATCGCCGGCAATTCACGAGCGTGATCTGGTCCAGCAGCCGGTCCACACCGGCACCCTGGCGATCGATGCGATGTTCGCGCTGGGCCGCGGACAACGCGAACTGATCATCGGCGACGGCGCCACCGGCAAGACTGCGATTGCCACGGACACCATCATCCAGCAGAAGCACAGCGAGCTGATCTGCATCTACGTCTCGATCGGCCAGACGGCCAGCTCCACCGCACGCGTGATCGATGCGGTGCGCCGCTTCGGAGCGCCGGAGCGCTGCATCTTTGTCGTGGCCGAATCTTCCGGTGCACCCGGACTCCAGTGGATCGCGCCGTTCGCCGCCTTCACCATGGCAGAACATTTTCGCGATCGGGGCCAGCACGTGCTCGTGGTGATCGACGACCTGAGCAAACATGCTGCAACGCACCGCGAACTGGCTCTGCTCACACGCCAGCCGCCGGGTCGCGAAGCCTATCCCGGCGACGTGTTTTACGTGCATGCGCGCCTGCTGGAACGCGCGGCGCAGCTGTCGGCGGCGCGCGGCGGCGGCTCGCTAACCGCGCTGCCGATCGCCGAAACCCAGGCGGGTAATCTGTCGGCCTACATTCCGACCAACCTGATCTCGATCACCGACGGCCAGATCGTGCTGGATCGCAGGCTGTTCGACGCCAACCACAAGCCAGCCATCGACACCGGCCTGTCGGTGAGTCGCATCGGCGGCAAGACCCAGACGCGCGCGATGCGCGAGGCCGTCGGGACGCTTCGGCTGGACTATGCACAGTTCGTCGAACTGGAAATGTTCACGCGCTTCGGCACCAGCGTGGAGCCGCGCATCCAGGCGCGGCTGGCTCGCGGCCGCCAGATCCGCGCGCTGCTCAAGCAGCCCCAGCATGCGCCGCTGCCAGCGCCGCAGGAACTGGCGCTGCTGCACCTGCTGGGTAGCGGCGTACTCGACAGCCTGCCGGCCGATGCGATGCAGCGCTTGCGCGAAGCCTTGCCGCAATGGCTGGAAGGCGAGGGCGCCGAGTTCGCCGCCGCCGTCGATCGCGGCGACAGCATCGCGCCGCCGCTGCTGCAAAAAAGCCTGGCGCAGTTGGGAAAGCTGTCGGCGCCGGCCCCATGAGTGCGCAAGACCCGCGTTTGGCCGAACGCATCTCCAGCGTCCATCAGCTGTCGGGCGTGGTCGCCGCGATGCGTGGCATCGCGGCGGCGCGCGGCATGCAAAGCCGCCGGCTGCTGGAGGGTGTGACGGCCTACGCGGACATCGTCGGCGCGGGCATCGCGCAGGCCCTGGCGCTCGCACCGGGGCCGGCTGCTGCAGGCCCGGCGGTGCCGCGGCGCACCGCCTGCGTGCTGTTCTGCTCGGAGCAGGGTTTCGTCGGCGCCTTCAACGACCACCTGTGCGACGCCGCGCTGCCGTTGCTCAAGCCGGGGTCTTCGATCTACGTCATTGGCTCCCGCGGAGCACGGCTGCTCGCCGCTCGTGGACATCCCGCGGACTGGTCGGCGCCGATGATGGCCCAGGCCGGTGGAGTGCGGCGACTGGCCGACAGCATCACGCGAACCCTGATCGACGCCCTGCAGTCGCATCGCATCGACAGCGCCGAACTCATTCACGCCCGGCTCGACGGGCCGCGCATCGTGACGGTGCGGGATTCCTTGCTGCCACTGGATACGCAGCGCTTCCGCGCAGCGGCGTCCGGTTCGCCGCCGCTCACCTATTTGCCGCTGCCGGATCTGATTCGCGGACTGGCGGGCGAATACCTGTTCGCGCAACTCGCGGCCGCCATTCTTCAAAGCCATGCCGCCGAGAACCAGGCGCGCCTTCAGGCGATGACCGCCGCCCAGGAGAACATTGCACGACAACTCGAACGCTTGCAGCTCGACCAGCAGATTCAGCGGCAGGACCAGATCACCGATGAACTGATCGAACTGGCGGCGGGCATCCTTTGAGTCGCCCTACTAGTCCGCTGGATCATTGGAATTGGCGGTGAGGGACGCCCGAGGCGGGCGCGATGCAAGGCGCAAAGCGCAGCGATACCCGTAGGTATCGCGAGCATTTGCAACGCAGCAGCGCGCCCGCATCGGGTGGACAGCACCGTCGATTTCAGTGATTCAGTGGACTAGGACCTCGCCCTGCTGTCCGATGGCGGAGCAGGGCGCGGTTCCCGGTTTACGGGCTGCCGTGGGTCTTCTGGGTGGTGTTGCCGTTGGCGTCGGTCTTGGTCACGGTGCGTGAGTAGCCCTCGCCCTGGCTGCCACTGGCGCTGACGCTGCGGCTGGCGCCGCTGGCCGTGGCGGTACTGGTGTCGCGGTTGTAGCTGCCGTTGCCGGCGCTCACCGATCCGCTATGGCTGGCGCCGTAGGCATTGCTGCCCGAAACCGTGCGCTGGTAGCCGCCGGCCTGAGTCGCGCTGGCATCGACGCTGCGCGAGCCGCCGTTGGCGCGGCTGGTACTGGACTGGCGGCTGTAGCCGTTGCCGCCACCGGCATTGATGGCGCTGTTGTGCGTGCCGCCGTTGACGCCGGTGGTCTGCGCCGAGCGCTGATAGCCCAGGCCCTGTGCGCCCTGCGCCTGTACGCTGCGATCCACATAAGGACCGGAATGGCTGCGTGAGCGCTGGCCGGCTTCGGCCTGGGTGGCGATCAGCGAGGCGACGGCGAGGCTGCCGATGAGGATGAAACGCTTGTGCTTGTTCATGTGAATGACTCCATTGAGTAAGGTGATAGACGCTGCGGGTGGGGGATGCTGATCAGCCGGCGCCGAGGCTTGCTTCGGCGCGCTTGTGCAGCAGGCTCTGCATGCGCGTCAGCCGGGTGGCGAGGAAGCTGCGCATCTGCGCCTGCTGGGCCGGCGTGGCGTCGGCGTAGAACGCCTGGGCCATGCTGTGGATGCGCTCGCGATCCGCCTTCATCTGCGGGTCGGGTTCCGGCATCGCCAGACGGCTGAGGTCGGCGCCCGGCGTTTTGAGCGTGCTGATCGCAGCGGACAGGCGCTGGTCGGCATGCCGCAGGCCGTGGCTGCGTGCCTGCGCGGTGGCGTCGATGATCTGCTGCCATTGCGACTCCTGCGCGGCGCTCAGCTGCATCTCGTTGCCCAACTCGGTGAGTTGCGCGGCGGGGTTGGAACGAGAGAGGGCCTCGGCGGCGCCGTAGACGCCGAGGCCGGCGGCGGCAATGGCGACGACGGCCCAGGTTTTCTTGTTCATCGGGGAACTCCCAACTGTGGATGAATCGGTCGCGCGGTGCCGTTTTCAGCGGCGCCGTGCTGTTTTGCGGACGGCCCAAATTAGCCCACGGCAAGCGTCGCAAGGTGAGCGCACCGGCACATCCGATGAGCCTTGGTTAGTGCCCCGCGAGTCTGTAACCCGCGCTAACAAAGCCTGCTCTGGCGCCCACCACCGTGGCCGGGCTCTAATCGGCGCATGAATGCAAACCGGCTCGCCGAGCGTCGTCCGCTGGTGTTCGTCGTCGATGACGACACCGAACTACTGGCGATGCTCGACCAATACCTCACGCGCCACGGCATGGAGGCGATGACCGCGGCCAGTGCCGACGAAGCGCTGCGACGGCTGCCGCGGCGCCGGCCCGATCTGCTGGTGCTGGACCTGATGCTGCCGGGCACCGATGGCCTGGCCGCGCTGCGGCGGCTGCGTGCGGACGGCGACGATCTGCCGGTGATCCTGCTCACCGGCCGCGACGAGGACATCGACCGCATCCTCGGCCTGGAGATGGGCGCCGACGACTATCTGGGCAAGCCCTTCAATCCGCGCGAGCTGCTGGCACGCATCCAGGCGGTGCTGCGCCGTCGTGGCGGCCTGCCGGGCGGCACGCCGGTGGTGGACGGCGAGCGCATCGCCATCGGCGGCGCGCTGCTGGATACGGCCAGCCGCACGCTGATCCGCGACGGCATCACGCAGGCGCTCTCGACCGCAGACTTCGCGCTGCTGCAGGCGCTGATCGGCCACGCCGGCCGGCCGCTGACGCGCGAACGCCTGATCGAACTCACGCGCGGCGGCTCCGACGCCGACTGCACCGAGCGCGCCATCGACGTGCGCGTGCTGCGCCTGCGACGGCTGATCGAGGACCATCCGCAGTTGCCGCGGCTGATCCAGACGGTGCGCGGCGTCGGCTACGTTTACGTGCCGGCGTCGGCATGAGCGCGGAGCCGGGGCGGTGGCGGATCGGCCTGCCGCGTACGCTGGCCGGGCGCCTGCTGCTGACGCTGACACTGGCGCTGCTGGGCAGCTATGTGCTGCTGTTCCTGCTCTGGCGCGTGCAGGTGGATTCCACCGTCGCGCCGATCGCGCAGGGCCTGCAACTGGTGGTGGAGAGCCTGCGCGAGGATCTGCGGCGCCTGCCACCCGATCAGCGCGCGGCCTGGATTGCGCAGCGCAACGCCAGGGGCGATCTGCAGCTGGAGGTCGATGCCGGGCCGGTGGCGATCAGGCCGCGCTCGCTGCTGACGCGTGCGCTCGAACAGCGCGTACAGGACAAGCTCGGCGCCGACGTGGCGCTGAGTGTCCAGCGCCTGCCGGTGCAAGCCCTGCGGCTGAGTTTCGGCGCCGCGGGAACGCGCTATGCCGTCACCCTGCCAGTCTCGCGTGCGATGCGCGGCTGGCCGCTACTGGGCTTACTCATTTCACTGGGTGGCTTGCTGTGGGCGGCTTTGGCGTTTGTAATCTGGCAGGTCCACCGGCCCTTGCGTCAGGTCACGGCGGCGCTGACGCTTAGCCGCGAGCGCGTGGAGCCGCTGACGATGCCGGCCAGTACGCCGACCGAGTTTCGCGTCTTCGCCGATCAATACAACGCCATGGCCGGGCGGCTGGCCGCGCAGGAGCAGGAACGCCGCTTGCTGCTGGCCGGGGTCTCGCACGATCTGCGCGCGCCGCTGACGCGGCTGCGGATGCGCGCCGAGCTGCTCGACGACACCGTGGCGGCAGCGGCGCTGGCCCGCGACGCCGAGTCGATGCGCCGCATCATCGACCAGTTTCTGGACTACCACCGCGATCCGCGCATCGCGCCGCGCGTGGACGTGGCGGCGCTGCTGGCGCGCGTGGTGCAGAGCTTCGCCGGCCTCGGCCACGCGCTCGTCGCAACTGGCATCGAAGCGCCGCTATACGCGGCCACCGACGCGCTGGCCTTGGAGCGCGTGCTGGGCAACCTGATCGACAACGCGCTGGCGCATGGCGCGCCGCCTGTGGAAGTGGAACTGCAGCGCGAGGCGTCCACGCTGCGGCTCAGCGTGCGCGATCGCGGCCCCGGCATCGCCGGGCAGGAGATTGCGCGCCTGCTGCGGCCGTTCGAGCGGCTCGACAGCGCGCGCAGCGCGCAGGGGCATTGCGGACTGGGGCTGGCGATCGTCGCGCGGCTGGTCGAGCAACTGGGCGGTCACCTGGCGATATGCAATGCCAGCGGCGGCGGGCTTAGCGCCACCGTGGAACTGCCGCTTGTGGATTGAGCCTTAGTTCCAACACGGTTCACTTTGTCGCGTAGTCGCGTAGTCGCGTAGGGCGGGAGGAGCGCAGCGTATCCCGCCGTCTTGTCGCGAAAGGCAGGATGCTCCCGCCCTACAACTCCGCGTTAACTGAACGGTATTGGCTTCAATTCCGACCCTGTGTTGCCGCTCCCCGAAAAGCAACCACCTGAAAGCAAACGAGCAAGCTGAACGCGCGGGCGCGGCCACCGGACGCTGGTATGGTTAAGCCGCTACCCGAGTTCGTAACAGCCACGCGTGCTGACGGAGAGACATCGTGAACCAGACCAGCGCCCCTGCTGCCGGACGGATTCTCGTCGGCCATTCCGGAATGCGCGTGGAGCTGACTGCGACGGGAGCGATCCGCCACTTCGATTGTGATGGCCTAGCGCTGGCCCTGTTTGTCGGCAATGAAATCGACGGCAGCGTCGGCAATGTTTTTCTGCGCCGCCTCGGCGACCGTGTCGAGTCGACACCGCTGCTGGGGCCGTCCAGCGCGACGAGATTTCGCATACAGGGCCCCGAGCATGCCATCGTCGGGTTTGGCGAATGGCTCGGCATCCGCTACTCGATCTCGCTGGTACTGTCGAAGACCGCGCCCGCGTGGTTCTGGCATGTCTGCCTTGAAAACCACAATGCGACGGCGCAGCTCCTCGATCTCAGCTACGCGCAGGACGTGGCGCTCGCGCCGTACGGCGCGGTCCGTCTGAACGAGTTTTATGTCAGCCAGTATCTGGACCACACACCGCTGTTGCATCCCGAGCAGGGCCAGCTCATCGCCACGCGCCAGAACCAGGCGGTAGACGGCCGCAATCCCTGGAGTCTGATCGGCTCGCTGCGCTCCGGGGCATCTTTCGCGACGGACGCCCTTCAGTTCCACGGATTGGCGATACGCAGCGGAGCAAGCCCGGTCGGCCTCGCCGGCGATTTGCCGAGCCGGCGCCTGCAGCATGAGCATTCCCTGGTGGTGATCCGCGACGCGACGATTCAACTCGCGGCGGGCGGCCGCATCGACGCGGGCTTTTTCGGCGCTTATTGGGCCCATCATCCTGAAGCCACTTCCGACGCCGATCTGCAGCGAGTGAGCGAAGTGCTGTCCCTCGCCGAAGCGAAGCCGGGCGAGATCGACTCCGGTGGTCCCGTTGACGAGACATCCTCGGCCACTCTCTTCAGCACGGCGCCGCTGCTGAGCACCCTGGACCTGGACGAAGCCGCATTGAACGCCTCGTTTCCGGCGCCGTGGCGGCACGAGGAATCAGGCGACAGCGGCCAGCTTCTGTCGTTCTTTCACGGTACGGTTCGCGATGCCGGCGGCCACGTCGTCATGCCTGCGAAAGAGCTGAACACGCTACGGCCGCATGGCCACCTGTTGCGTACCGGCCAGCATCTGACGCCCGACGAGTCCGCGCTGACCTCGACCGCGTGGATGTCCGGCGTCTTCCATTCGCTGCTGACCCAGGGGCACGTCAGCATCAACCGCCTGCTCTCGACCATGCATAGTTACCTCGGCCTGTTCCGTACACATGGCCAGCGGGTGTTCGTGGAGATCGGCGGCTGCTGGCAGCTGCTGGGCATACCCTCCGCATTCGAAATATCGAGCGAGTCCTGCCTGTGGATCTATCGGCATGAAGTGGGCGAGATTCGAGTGCGCTCCGAAGCGCACAGCACCCCTCATGAGCTGAGGCTTTCCATCGATGTGGTCTCCGGGCCTGCGCTGCGATGCCTGATTTCTCATCACATCGCGCTCAATGGCGACGATGGCAGCACACGGGGCGCGGCGCTGTGGCGACAGGAAGGGCAGGACATCGTCATCACGGCGGCAAAGGACTCGGACGTGGGCCGTCGTTTTCCGAACGGCAGCTTTCGGATCGCAGCGCGAGCGGGAACTCGATTCGAGACGATCGGAGGTGACGAACTGCTTTTTCTGGATGGCCAATCGCGCCAGGAGCCGTTCATCTGCATCGTAACCACGCCGGCGACGAGCCTCGGACTACGAATCCGCGGCGACCTGGTAGACGAAGGCAGCGAGGCCCCGCTACGGGTCGGCCATGGCGAGGATCTGATCCCGCCACTTTGCCTGCACATGCAGGCAACCAGCCCGCTATCCGAGCCACTGGCGCGCCTCGCCGATATCGCACCCTGGCTCACCCACAACGCGCTGGTTCACTATCTTTCGCCGCGAGGACTGGAGCAGTACTCCGGGGGCGGCTGGGGCACGCGGGACGTCTGCCAGGGCCCGGTGGAAATGCTGTTCGCGCTCGATCGGGTGCAGCCGATACGAGACCTGCTGTTGCGCGTGATGCGCCAGCAGAATGCCGACGGCGACTGGCCCCAGTGGTTCATGTTCTTCGAACGCGAGCGCGACATCCGTCCAGGTGACTCACACGGGGATATCGTGTTCTGGCCGCTGCTGGTACTCGGCCAATATCTGATCGCATCGGGTGATGGCGATCTGCTGGATGAGCCGGTTCCTTATTTCGACGCCGGAGACCGCGGCACGCTATGGGAACACATGCAGCGCGCACTGGCGCTGATCGAGAGACGCGTCATTCCGGGGACGTCTCTCGCGGCCTACGGGCACGGCGATTGGAACGACTCGCTACAACCAGCAGACCCGGCGCAGCGCGAGCGCCTCTGCAGCGCCTGGACGGTCACGCTACACGTGCAGACCTTGACCACGCTGGCGCGCGGCTTGCGCGCGGTCGCGCGCTCAGAGGCCACCGCTGCCGCCGCTGCCCTGGAGCGCCGTGTCGAGCCCGTGCGTCACGATTTCCAAAAGTTTCTGGTCGCGGACGGCGTGCTCACCGGATACGCGCACTTCGAAGACGGCGGCCAGGTCCGCCAGCTTCTGCACCCGCGCGACACCACCACCGGCGTGCGCTACAGCGCGCTCGCCATGGTCCACGCGATTCTCGAAGATCTGTTCACGCCCGAGCAGACGCGCGAGCATCTGCAATTGCTGGCGACGCAACTGAGCGGACCTGACGGCTTGCGACTGTTCGATCGCCCCATGCGATATCGCGGCGGCCCGCAGCAGCTGTTTCAGCGCGCAGAGAGCGCGACCTATTTCGGGCGCGAGATCGGCCTGATGTACATGCACGCGCATCTGCGTTACGCGCAGGCCCTGGCTCATGTGGGCGATGCGGAAGCATTCTTCCATGCGCTCTGCCAGACCAATCCCATCGGCATTCGCTCCCTGGTGCCGAGCGCGACGCTGCGCCAGGCCAACTGCTACTACTCGAGCTCCGATGCCGCGTTCGACGATCGCTACCAGGCGAGCGCCGAATACGAGCGGGTGGGGCGCGGAACCGTCCCGCTCGATGGCGGCTGGCGCGTATATTCCAGCGGCGCCGGCATTGCGCTGGGGCTGATCCTGCGGCGATTCCTGGGCCTCAGCGTGGAGTGGGATCGGGTGAGCATCGATCCCGTGATCCCGCCGGCCCTCGACGGAATGCGAGTCGACACCCGGCTCATCGGCCGGCCATTGGAAGTCCGCTATGCAGTCCGCGGTTCTGGCAGTGGCGTGAGCAAGCTGGTATTGAACGATCGGCCTCTGCCCTTCACATCAGGCGCCAATCCACACCGGCGCGGCGCCGCACTCATCGACCGAGCGGTCCTCGCCGGGCGTCTGCAGGAGCAGGGCAACGTGCTGAATATCGACGTCGGCTAAGGCGAACGACGCTAACGTGTGTCCGCGCCGATGTTGGGGTTCGCTACGCTCACCCCAACCTACACACTGCAGCGTCGATACATTGGTTGAGTAGGTTGGGGTGAGCGCAGCGAACCCCAACATGTGTCCGCTGATACGCCGCGCAGTCGCCTGCATTGAGCTTCGCGAGCACGCGGTTCGTCGGCTCCCAAAGCATTCCAGCCATTCCAAGCCGCGGCTGGTCGCAGGGCGTGCCGATTGCGCCCCGGCCCTGGCCACACTCTGATCCATGCGCCAATCAGCGCGTACCAACGCCAGGATCAGACGCCCATGACTATACAATCCCGTGCTGCCTTCCGCTCCGCGGTTCTGCATCACTTATGCGATCCGCTCGCCGGCACTCGCCCCGAATCGGCGGGTCGCGGCGGCTCGATCTCGTCCGCAGGTGCGGCAGCGGCATTGAACGCAGCGGCCACCCTCTGGTTCGTCGTCGCCGTGTTCGGGCAGTGGGTGTTTGCCGCCTATGTCGCCGTCTTTTACGGACGCGCGGCGGTGCAGGGCGAGTTCGAGACCTGGAACAAGGTGATGCCGGCCGGGTACATATCCGGCCACACGATGCACAACCTGATCCTGGCGCTGCACCTGACATTCGTGGTGGTGATCCTCTTCGGCGGCGCACTGCAGCTGACGCCGGCCGTGCGTCGGCTATGGCCGCGGTTTCACCGATGGAACGGGCGCGTCTACCTGTTCTCGGCCTTGCTGCTGAGCGTCGGCGGGCTGTACATGGTGTGGACGCGAAATACCGGCGGGGACGTGTGGCAACACCTGTCGACCAGCATCAACGCGCTGCTGATCATCGGCTGTGGCGCAATGGCCCTGCGCTATGCGCTGGCCCGCAATTCCGACCTGCATCGCCGCTGGGCGCTGCGGCTGTTCCTGGTCGTCGGCGGGGTCTGGTTCTTCCGCATCGGCCTGATGTTCTGGATCCTGGTGAACCGCGGCCCGGTCGGCTTCGATCCGCATACCTTCCGCGGGCCGGCGCTGACGATCATCGCCTACAGCCAGTACCTGGTGCCGCTGGCGGTACTCGAGCTTTACTTCCATGCCCGCGACCGCGCCGGGCCACGAGGACGTGTCGCGATGGCGTCGGCGCTGGTGGTACTGACCTTGATGACGGCGACCGGCATCTTCGCGGCATCGATGATGATGTGGCTGCCGCGGCTGTAGCGGACGGCTCCTGAATCACGGGTTGCCACAAGCCGCAGCAGCCCGCACCGGCGATTCGTTGCTATCGTCACGCCATGTCGACCATAGCCCCGCCTCCTACACCGCAGGGCCTCGCCCGGGCGCTGAGCTGGCGACGCCTGCGAGTTGCGATCGGCAGTGCAGCGCTGCTGGGCTTCGTCACCAGCCCCGCCTTCACCGAAGTCGCCACCGTCGAGGTGATGGCGCGTACCGCATCGGTCGGCCTGGCGAGCCTGCTGGCGTTCGGGCTCTTCGAGCGCCGGCCGGCGCGCTTGCCGACGTGGCTCGCGCGCTGGGTGCTGCAGGTGATCGGCGTCGCCCTGGTGATCCCGTTCGCCGCGCTGGCGGTGACCTTGGTCGTGACCCATCGCGACACGATCCCCTTATGGCAGAACAAGGATCGCCTCGCCGGCATGGCGATGCTGATCGTGATCGGCCTGCTCACCGCGCCGTGGATTACGGTCGCGGCCTTGTTCCGCCAGCGCGATTTCGCCGCGCGCAGCCAGGCCCTGGCCTTCGATCTGGAGCGCAGCGAGCTGGAGCGTCAGGCGCTCGATTCGCGACTGCGGCTGCTGCAGGCGCAGGTGGAGCCGCACTTTCTGTTCAACACGCTCGCCAACGTGCGCGAGCTGGTCGATTCCGGCTCGCCGCAGGCCTCGCAGGTCTTGAGTCACCTGATCGCCTATCTGCGCGCCGCGGTGCCGCGGCTGCACGAGCCCGCCACCACCCTGGGACAGGAGCTGCAATTGGTGCGCGCCTATCTGGAGCTGATGCACATGCGCATGCCCGACCGCCTGCAGTTCGCGCTGCAGGCCGACGAGTAGGCGCTGGATCTGCGCTGCCCGCCGATGACACTGTTGACACTGGTCGAGAACGCAGTGCGTCACGGCATCGATCCGAGCGAGGAGGGCGGCCGTATCGAGGTCCGGGTGCAACTGCGTGGCGGGCGCTGCTACGCCGAGGTCAGCGACACCGGTGTCGGCATACGCGCGTCCGGCAAAGGCCTGGGCACCGGCCTGGTCACGCTGCGCGAACGCCTGGAGCTGGTTTTCGCCGGCGACGCACAGCTGCAACTGGCCGCTCTGGCTCCGCACGGCGTGCGCGCCGAACTCGACTTCCCGGCCCAGCGGAGCCCGGCGTGAGCGGCCGTCGCCCGACGGCCTTGATCGCCGACGACGAACCATTGCTGCGCAAGGCACTGGCGCGCCTGCTGGCGCTGGCCTGGCCGGAGCTGGATGTGATCGCGCAGGTGCGCAACGGCCGCGAGGCGGTCGAGCAGTTCGAGTTGCTGCGGCCCGATATCTGCTTTCTCGACGTGCACATGCCGGGCCTGTCCGGCGTCGAGGCCGCGCAACTCATTGGCCGCCGCGCGCAACTGGTGTTCGTCACCGCCTACGACCAATACGCGGTGCAGGCCTTCGAGCAGGGCGCGCTGGACTACCTGGTGAAACCCGTGGAGCCCGCGCGCCTCGCCGACACCGTGGCGCGGCTGCAGGAGCGGCTGCGCGCTGCACGGCCCTTGCCCGACACGCAGGCGCTGGTCGAGCAACTCGCCGCAAGACTGCGCAAGGACAGCACGCCGCCGCCGCTGCGATGGCTCCATGTGTTGGTCGGGCAAGCGCTGAGGCTGGTGCCGGTCGAGGACATCGACTTCCTGCGGTCCGACGAGAAATACACGCGAGTCGCCTGGCGCGGCGACGGCGGCAAAGCCGGCGAGGGCCTGATCCGCACACCGCTGAAGGAACTGCTGGCGCAACTCGACGCCGAGCAGTTCGTACAGGTGCACCGCGCGGTCGTCGTCAACCGGCGCGCGATCAGCCATGTCACGCGCAGCCTCAACGAGACCGCGCACATTCACCTGAAAAGCCGCGACGAGGTATTGCCGGTGAGCCGCAGTTACCTGCATCACTTCCGGCAGATGTAGGTTGCCGGGTCCTTCGCAGGCTTCAGAGCACGGGGAATCCCTCATTCGGGGCTCCCGCGTATCGGCCATTGTATGGGCGCATGTCATTGACGCGGCACCGTACCGTTCGTCAGGCTGCCGCTCGGAACGCCAGAATGGGGAGACGATTCATGGGGACCAGCACGGGCAATGCGGTGTTGTGGCGTGGACTGCTGGGCGCGGCGGCCTTGTTGGGCGCAAGCGAGGCCTGGGCGGCGGCCCGAACGGGCTATGACCCGCTGTCCACCGACGAGCAGTCGCTGGCACTTAAGATGGCGCTTGCCGATGCCCGCATCACTGGGCCACAGGGCCAGAGCAAGCGCAGCGAAGTGTTGATGGTGGAGCGTCACCAGGAGGACAAAGCCGCCTTTGTCGCTACACCGACGCTGCGCCGTGCTGACGTGTATATCTACCTATACGACAGCGACCGTCTGCTGCAGGCGGTGGTCAACCTGCCGAAGAATGCCGTCGATTCGGTGATCACCGCGCAGAAGGTGCAGTTGCCGCCGACCGAGACCGAAGGCAGTGCCTCGCTGACGCTGGCACTGGGCGACAGCAAGCTGGGGCCGCAGATCCGCGACGAATACTTTCGCTCCACCGGCCGCAAGCTCACGAGCGCCAGCGACCTGGTTTCCGATGCGCTGGTGTTCCGCTCCGATGCGCATCCCGGAGCCGCCGGCGGTGCTGCCAGGGACTGTGGGCTGCACCGCTGCACGCAGCTGCTGCTGACCTCGCGCGACGGCATTCTGGTGAACGTGCTGCCGATCGTCGACCTGTCACGCGGCGCCGCCGTGGGCATGACCAGCTTCGCACCGTAAAGGGAGCTTTCGATCATGGCCAAGATCCTTCGCCGTTTCGCTTTCTCCGCTCTGCTGCTGCCGTGGATGCACACCGCGCAAGCGGCAAACCCGTCGCCCGCCTGCTCGGTCGACTACCAGGTCAACGTCAAGCTCGCCAACGGATCGAGCTGGTCCATGTGCTGGGAAGTGCGCTGGCGTGAAGGCATCGTGTTTCACGACGTGACCTACACCGCGCCTGGCGCCAGTCCGCTGCTGATCCTGGCGCAGATGAACCCCGCCCAGATCCATGTGCCCTACGACGACAATGGCGCCCGCTACCACGACGAGACCGACTACGGCCTGGGTGCGACCAAGGACATGGCCACGCTGGCGGCCGACGACTGCCCCAACGGCAAGCTGCTGTCGTCCAACGGCAAGGCCGTGCTGTGCCAGCAGACGCGCGCCACCGGCTACGACGTGAAGTACTACACGCAGGCCATCCAGGGTCAGGCCCTGTACCTGTTCAGCGTGTCACACGTGGGCGAGTACAACTACATCTTCGAATATGGTTTTCATGGCGACGGTTCGCTGGAGTTCGCGGCCGGCGCGTCCGGCCATCTGCAGCGGTTCACTCCGATTCCAGGCAGGGGCGAGAAATACGGCTGGCCGCTGGGCCAGATGAAATACGGCATCTCGCACGTGCACAACTTCTATTGGCGGCTGGATTTCGATCTGGGCGGCGCGGACAACGATGCCTTCGAGGAACTGCAATTCCCGCCCGAGGACAGCAGCCAGGAGACACGTGTGCTGCAGGCGCAGGAGTTCGGCACCGAGACGGCGCGCACGGTGAAACCGGATGATTTCCGCTCCTGGCGCGTGAAGGACAAGGCGATCACCAATAGTGACGGCCACGCGATTTCCTACCATCTGGAGGCCGATCCTGCGCATCTGTTCCATGGCCCAGAGTACGAGCCTTTCACGCAGAGCGAGGTCTACGCCACGACCTACAAGCCTTGCGAGAATTTCGCTTCGCACAACCCGACTATCAACGGCTGCGCCGACAACGTCTCCGCGTTCGTCAACGGCGAATCGCTGTCGCGTGCGGATCTGGTTGTCTGGTACGGCCAGGCTTTTCACCATCTGCCGCGAGACGAGGACGAGCCGATGATGGACACGCACTGGAGCCGGTATTTTGTGCGTCCGCAGGACGCGAATGCGGAGAATCCCCTGGGCGATTCGGCCGGGCATGACCAAGGGCACTGAAGGCCCGGCCGCGACCGGCGTGCCGATTGACTACAGCTCCTGGGTCGCTAATTCGATCAGGAATGAGTGACAGGCTCGACAACCTGCCGTTATGGCAGCTAAGCGAGGAAAGCTATCCGCGCTCTGCCGTCTGGTGCGAGCCTTATCGGCCAGCAAACTGATCACATTGTTCTGGCGCCTCACACGGCCCTTTTCCGGGACCAGCGCTCAGCCCACTTGGTCAGGTCCAGCAGCTTTATTCCCAGTTCAAGACCAAGCGTGGTGAGCGCGTAGCCCGAAGTTGTGAGTTCGACGATGTCGGCATCTCGCAAGGCCTGGACGCGCTTGTTGAGCACCGTCGGTGACAGATTCCCGCAGCGGAGTTGCAGCCCTCTGAACGTTGAGGGGCCGTCCCGCAGCTCCCAAAGGATGCGAAGCGTCCAGCGCTGGCCGACCAAGTCCAACAGTTCATTGATGGGACGGGCGACGGACGCCGAGAGCGGCTTTCGCGGGATCTTCGGGCTTGAGGTTTTCACGTTCATGCTACATGATCGATAGCGTTGCTACATTATTGATAGCATATCGTTCGATGATCCAGCCGTCCAGCCCGTTATCCGGTGTTCGAGTGCTCGACCTGAGCGAGTGTCTGGCCGGCCGATGGTCGAGCATGCTGCTGGCGGAGCAAGGCGCCGATGTCGTTCGATTCGGTGTGACGTCCGCCGGCTCGTCCGCGCTTGATGCGTATTCGGATCGGGGAAAGCGCGTCTGCACGACGGAGGCTTCTATCACGGCCGCCAACCTCGAGGCCTTGTCCCGGTCGGCCGACCTGATCCTTACCGACGGCCGATGGGTGAAGGTCCACGGGTATGCGCCGTCGCTGCCGGCGGATTCGACGGTGATCCGATTCACCGGCGAGACCTTGACGGACGAGCCTCCGGATGACGATCTGCTGCACGCGAAGCTCGGCGTCTTCACGGATGTGTCGGTCATCGCCCCGGTTCTGGGTCTGCCACCAATCTATACGGCCTTGTCGATGGCCTCTGCTTACGGTGCGGTGCTCGGCGCGAACGCCGCAGTCGCGGCACTGTTGCGACGCCGGAGTACCGGACAGGGTGAGGCCATCAGTATCCCGCTCGCGGCGTCCGTCATGGCCGCCATGGGAAGTGTGATGTTCCGCGTCGACGGGCAGCCCTGGCGCTACGACATTCCACCGCTGCCGCCTGCGGTTCGGTGGCTGCTGCCCTGGGTGAAGGCAATCGGCGGCAGGGGCGGGACGTCCGTCCACCGCTGGCTCCGTGGCCTCGGTCGCAAGCTGCTGCCGCCGATGATGCGCTTCTACACCTGCGCCGATGGCCGGAAGTTGTTGATCTTCGCACTCGATCATCGCCGTCTACCGATCGCCCTTCTGGAGACGCTGGGTCTCTGGGATTCGCTACGGTCGGCCGGACTTCAGGCGCTCGATCCCTACACCAGCTCCCGGCGCGACAACGTGTGCGATGCCGCTCTTCTTTCTCCGAAGTGGAAGCGCCGGATCGCTAAAGCGCTGTCAGCTCGATTCCGGGAAGCCACGGGTGACCACTGGGAATCCGTGCTGTCCACCGCGGGGGTTCCGTGCGCCGTCGTTCGTACTTTCGACGAATGGCAGAACCTGGCCTGGGTTCGGCACGCCGGCCTGGTGGACGAGATCGAAGATCCGGTGCTGGGCGCGCAGCGACAGTTCGGCACCGCGGTATCGGTGGATCATGGAGACCACGCACCGAGGCCGTCGCCGCGCGAAATCCTGCGCTCGCTTCCGGCGTGGAAAGCCGGAGGTGTTCGCCGAGCGATTGTCGCCCTGTCGTCGGATTCCGCGCGCCTGCCATTGCAGGGCGTCAGGGTGCTCGATCTTGCGAGCATGGTCGCGGGGCCCATCTGTGCGCGAACTCTCGCCGAACTCGGCGCGGATGTCTTGAAGCTCGATCCGGTGAACCCCCTGCACGGACCCCGGATGACCGCTTGGTACGGCATCGAGATGAGCCATGGAAAGCGCAGCGCGCTCATCGACCTCCAGCACGAGCGCGCCGGTGAGATCCTCGATCCGCTGTTCGGACAGGCGGATGTTGTTGTCCACAATTTCACCGGGGCCGCCGGCCGCCGGATCACGGAACGGATCAGCCGGGCATCGGCCATCGAATGCGCCGTCAGCGCGTTTGGCGGTCCCCTGATCGGACCTTGGACCGATCGCAAAGGGTATGACCCCATCCTGCAGGCGGCGGCCGGCGTCGCGTCTCGTTTTGGAAGCGACGATGAGCCGGAGCTGCACGCGATCGCATCTTGCGTCGATTGCCTGACCGGATACCTCGGCGCGTACGGCGTGCTGTGTGGCTTGTTCGCCACCACCGAAGAAAAGCAGTCGCCTCCACCACGCATCCGCGTCTCTCTGGCGCAAGCCGTGCAGTTCATCCAGGGAGAATTGCAGCTTTTGTCGAAGCCATTGTCGGCAAGCGCCGTCGGAGCAGGCGCCGTCGGTCGACAGGCTTTTCGCCGCCTCTACAAGGCCCGCGATGCTTGGTTGTTCCTCGACCTAAGGGTAGAGCAGGCTACCGCGATGGCGCCGCTCATTCCCGGGCTGGCCCTAACCGATGTGGAGAACGCGAACGGCACCTGCGCGCGACAACTTGGCAGGTTCTTTTCGAAGCTTCGGGCCGAAGCGGCGATCGCCTTGCTGCAGAGTGTGGGAGTGACCGCCGTTCGGGTACGCTCACTCGGGGACTGGCATCGTCAGCGGAGTCTTCAGTCCGCGGACGCAAGGCCTTTCTCGTTGCTGCGATTGGACAATCATCCCTGCGGCCATCCGGTCACACGAGTCCGATCCACCTGGCTTCGCTCGGTGGCGTGGAACTTGAAGGTCGGCAGCGGCTTTCCGAAGCCCGGCAGCGACACCCGAAGAATCTTGCTCGAATGCGGTATAGACGAGGTTATTGTCGATACCGCATTTCGCGACGGCATTGCAGGCGAGTCCCTCTCGACTAAGTATTTACCCTCCTGAAAGTTCCCGTGTAGCTTGGTCAAGCGATTCGCAACGCGACCTGGGACGATCGAAGCGAAAACGATCGTGAAAACCCTCATCAAACTTAGTGGACGTTCCGGGTCAGGACCGCATTGCCCCGAATGCCGCGACCACGCAGCGTTCTCAAGTGTGAACGGCGGTTCAAATCCGCGTAAATCTGGCGGCGAGAAGTCAGCGAGTCCAATCCAGGCTGGACAGAACGGGGGATGGTTGGCGGTCGCGTGAGCGATGCCCAGTGCCGACACGGGCCT
>NZ_JAQGNT010000037.1 GCF_028291725.1 Hydrocarboniphaga sp.
TCTGTGCGTACTGTGCATGAGGGGCTGGCGGCCAAAAAATGGCCGCTGTTCGGGTCGGACCAACAGTTTGCCCGGTCGCCAGCTTCTTTCATATGATCAATGGCTTGCGCTTAAGTAAGTGACATTCCAGTCCGACCCCTATTTTCCCTTCCTATTTTCCCTTTCCTATTTTCCCTTTTCTCTTTGATCACTTAATTTCACCTGAGCCTTCAAAGGTTGCTGCTCCATCCGTGACTTGGCTAATGTGAAACTCGCCTGACCTCTTATCGGAAAAGATCATTACGTATGGCCCAGGGCTTTTGAAGAAGATAGTCATTTGCTTTGGCGTAAGATCAAGATGGCCACGCCAAGCGCGAATGTCTCCAGGCACTCTGACAGTTTCGAGGCGCGCCGGAATATCCTTGGCTATTAGTGTGCCGTCGTGTTGAACAGATACCATCTCCGCTTTCATGTTTTAGCCTCCAATCACTTTCACTATTCGAGCTTCAGGCCGCCATAAGCTTTGGAATATGTTCCAATCTTTTTCCCTGTTTTGCTGTCGTATAGAACAACAAGATCATATTTTGGATTTTCCGTCACGTAATATGCGTACACGACGTTAACGAACTGTGACTTGGTGTCGAAGTCGAGCGCGTAGAAGGCTGGCCTTACCCACAAGTGGGGCACTGTACCCGGCACTTCCACTTTCTGGAACACACCCTTACTCACGAGCTTTTGGATGAATGCCATTCGGTCGTCCTGCATTCCCGCCGCAGCAGTGATGCATGTCACGCAGAGCGCCAACGCCAACAATACTTTTAATACTTTTCTAAACATCATCAATTCTCCCTGTTGAGAGCGCCCAACTTGTGCCTAACGCGCGAATTCGTCGCTAGGCCGCCGCGTAAATCTTGTGGCTGTGATGCGTCTTCGGCTCCCACAGCGCAATGCCGCTTTCGATCTCTTCGGCCTGGATCAGCTGGTTGCCGGAGGACGAGGCGGTGTCGACGAACGCCGCTTCCAGCACGCGCACCAGCGCGCGCACGTTGCCGTGCCAGCGGCATTCCTTGATCGCGCGCCAGGCGGCTTCAGAAACGCCGATCGGTGCCGCCCAGGACTGGCACTTGCTGCCCATCTTCGCCAGCGTGGTCGCGGCGACCGCGATCATGTCTTCTTCGCGCTTGTTGAGTTCGGGCACCTCAAGAATCGCGGCGCCCATGCGGGTGAATTCGTCGAGGTTCACTGCGTTCTGCAGATGCTCCCAGCTGCGGTTGCTGGCGAACAGGATCGCGCACTGGATCGGCTGCTTGGCCGAGGCGCCGAACGGCAGGTACTGGCCGTTGTCGAGCGCCTCCATCAGCACTTCCATGACCGGGCCGGTGACGCCGTGGGACTCGTCAATGAAGCAGACGCCGTCGCGTGCATGCAGGAACGAGCCGGTGCGCGCGCCGGCACCCGGAAACGCACCCGACACGTGGCCGCACAGCAGCGACTTGATCGCGGCCTTGTCGCCGGTGGCTTCGGCCGACAGGTTCACCGATACGAAGCGGCCCTTGTTGCGCATCAACCAGTAGTAGAACGCGAACGAGGTCTTGCCCGAACCCGGGCCGCCAAGCAGATACGCGCGATCGATGCCGTTGCCGGCAAAGCCGCGGATGCGCTGCGCCAGCTTGTGCAGCTGCGGGCTGAAGACGTAGAAGTTCTTGTACGGCGTGTTCTCGATCTCGGGCGAGACCGGCATGCGGATCACGTTGTCCTCGACCACCTGGGTCAAACGGTCCGGCAACTGGCGGATCGCGGATTCAACGCTGGCGGCGAGGATCAGCCTTGTGCCGACCAGTTTGCCGGCATTGGCGCGGATATCGAGCCAGCGGCCGAGCGCGGCCAGCTGCGTGGAATTGATCGCGACAATCAGCGTCGTCGGCTTGCCGGCCTGGCGCCTGGCGAGCACCGCGTCGGCCAGCGCGTCGAGCTGGGCCGGGTCGACGAACAGGCTCAGCACGAAGGGCGAATCAAAACGGCTGGCGCCGCTGCCGGTGACGATTTCGCAGCCCGCTCCGTCCGGTAGCTGCTGGTCGATCAGCGCGCGCACGTCGGCGTCGGCGGACGGCACCGACGGGGTCACCACGTGCAGATAGGTTCCCTGGGTTCTGGCGGCCGGTTCGGCGACGCGCCTGACATTTTTCCCTAGCCCGAGCATGACTCACCCCTCAACTGATGTACGCGAAATGACGTGCTTTGAAGGCTATCCGAGCCCGCACTCGCCTGAAGGGCGACACCGATGAAGCAGGGGCTGGCTCCGATCAGCGGCAAGCGCTAGCAGGCTGTCGGGCCTGGGAGATCGTAGCGAGGGTTTGGCCCACTGTGTCCATGCTGCGGGCGACCGAGGAGAATACGAGTGATATTTAACGAGGGCGCCCGCAGCTTGGGCGCAGCGGGCCGAAGCCGCAGTAGATCTTGCCAAGCCCGACAGGCTGCTAGAGTGATCTCAACCACCGCCGCCGGCATTGCCGGGGTCGGGAATGCCGCCCTCGGTCAGCGTCGCCGGGTCCAGCAGGCGTCTCAGGGTCGCCTCGTCCAGGCCGGTGCGCTCGCGGGCGACATCCAGTACCGGACGTTTTTCCTTGTAGGCCTGCTTGGCGATGGCGGCGCCCGCCTCATAGCCGATCACGCGGTTGGCGGCGGTGATCAGGATCGGGTTCTGCGCCAGCGTCGCCTCGACATGGTCGCGGCGCACGGTGAAGCCGGCAATCGCCTTGTCAGCCAGCAGCCGCGACACGTTTGCCAGCAGCTCAATGGACTGCAGCAGATCATGCGCGATCAGCGGCAGCATCACGTTGAGCTGAAAATTGCCGGAGGCTCCGGCGATCGTGATCGTCGCGTCGTTGCCGATCACCTTGGCGCAGACCATCGCGGTTGCTTCGGCAATCACCGGGTTGACCTTGCCCGGCATGATCGACGAACCCGGCTGCAGCGCCGGCAGCTCGATCTCGCCCAAGCCGCCCAGCGGGCCGGAGTTCATCCAGCGTAGGTCGTTGGCGATCTTGGTCAGCGACACCGCAACGGTCTTCAGCTGGCCGGACATTTCCACCGCCGCGTCCTGGCTGGACAGGCTCTCGAAGTAGTTCGGCGACGTGGTGAACGCCACGCGCGTGCGCTTGGCCAGGGCCTTGGCGAAACGCGCGCCGAAGCGCACATCGGCATTGATGCCGGTGCCGACCGCGGTGCCGCCCTGCGCCAGCGCCTGCAGCCGCGGCAGCGCCGATTCGATGCGCGCGATGCCGTTGCGCAGCTGCTGTGCCCAGCCCGAAAGCTCCTGGTCGAAACGCAGCGGCATCGCGTCCATCAGATGCGTGCGGCCGGTCTTGGTGATGCGCTTCAGGCTCTTGCCTTTGCGCTCGATGCACAACGCCAGATGCGCCAGCGCCGGCAGCAGCTGCTCGTGCAGCGCCAGGCTCGCGGCGATATGGATCGCGGTCGGGATCACGTCGTTGGAGCTTTGCCCCATGTTGACGTGGTCGTTGGGATGCACCGCGATGTCGCCGGCCTGGCTCGCCAGCCGCGCAATCACCTCGTTCGCATTCATGTTGCTCGAGGTGCCGGAGCCGGTCTGGAACACGTCGATCGGAAAATGCTCGTCGTATCGGCCTGCTGCCACAGCCAGCGCGGTATCGCGGATCAGCGTGGCGCGCGGCGCGTCGAGCAGCTTCAAGGCCTGGTTGACTTCGGCCGCGGTGGCCTTGATCAGACCCAGCGCGCGAATGAAGCCGCGCGGCATGCGCAGGCCGGAGATCGGGAAATTGTCGACGGCGCGCTGGGTCTGCGCGCCCCACAGCGCCGCGGCAGGCACCTGCAGCTCGCCCATGCTGTCGTGTTCGCTGCGAAACTCAGGCTGGGGTGCAGACGCTTTGTCCGCCGCCGGACCGTTCTTCCTGGCCATGACTACTCCTGGGTGAGCGCCGCGACAGAGCCGCGACATGGTGTCGCTGAGGCCTGGAGGCTGACCGCCTCGGCTAGAATAGGTTCCTGCTCCGATCCTACGCTCGCAATGAATCTGACCTCCCTGTCCGCGATCTCGCCGGTCGACGGCCGCTACGCCGAAAAAACCGTCCGCCTGCGCCCCATCTTCAGCGAGTACGGCTTGATGCGCTACCGCGTCATCGCCGAGGTTCGCTGGCTGCAGGCCTTGGCGGCGCATGAGGGCATCCCGGAGGTTCCGGCGCTGTCGGCAGGCGCCAATGAGCGTCTCGAGAAGATCCTCAACGGTTTCGACATCGCCGAGGCACAGCGCATCAAGGTGATCGAGCAGACCACCAATCACGACGTCAAGGCGGTCGAGTATTTTCTGAAGGAGAAGATCGGCAACCACCCGGAACTGGCGGCGATGAAGGAATTCATCCACTTCGCCTGCACCTCCGAGGACATGAACAACCTCGCCCACGGCATGATGCTGCGCGACGCGCGCCAGGACGTGCTGCTGCCGGCGATCGACGATCTGATCAAGCTGATCTCCGCCAATGCCGTGCGCCTGGCCGAGCAACCGATGCTCGCCCGCACCCACGGCCAGCCGGCTTCACCGACCACGCTTGGCAAGGAGCTGGCGGTGTTCGCGCATCGCCTGAAGCGCCAGCGCGACCAGTTCGCCGCGGTATCGCTGCTGGGCAAGGCCAATGGCGCGGTCGGCAATTACAGCGCCCACCTGGCCGCGTATCCGGACGTCGACTGGCCGGCGCTCGCGGCCGGCTTTGTCGGCCGGCTCGGCCTGGAGCTGTCACCGGCGACCACGCAGATCGAGCCGCACGACTACATCGCCGAATACTTCCACGCGATGACGCGCCTCAACACGGTCCTGCTCGACTTCTGCCGTGATCTCTGGGGCTATATCTCGCTGGGCTACTTCCGCCAAAAGACCGTCGAAGGCGAAGTCGGCAGCTCGACGATGCCGCACAAGGTCAACCCGATCGACTTCGAAAACGGCGAAGGCAATCTCGGCATCGCCAACGCGATTCTGCAGCACCTCGCCGAGAAGCTGCCGATCTCGCGCTGGCAGCGCGACCTCACCGACTCGACCGTGCTGCGCAACCTCGGCGTCGGCGCCGCGCATTCGCTGATCGCCTACCAGGCGATCGAAAAAGGCATGAAGAAACTCGAGGCCGATTCCTGGAAGCTCGGCCGCGATCTGGACGACAACTGGGAAGTGCTGGGCGAGGCGATCCAGACGGTAATGCGCCGCTACGGCCTGCCCGAGCCCTACGAGCAGCTCAAACGCCTCACCCGCGGCCAGCGCGTCGGCCGCGATGCACTGCGCGCGTTCGTGCAGCAACTGGAAATCCCCGAGGCCGACAAACTGCGTCTGCTGTCGATGACACCGGCGCACTACGTCGGCAACGCCGCCGAACAGGCCAAGCTGCGCACATGAGCTCCGGCGGCGAACCCGGCCCTCCCGTTCACGCCCCGACACCGACACCTGAGTCTGTGCTCGGGCATGTGGAGTTCGCCGAGCGCGTGATCGCGATGGCACGCTGCGCCCGCCAGGAAGTGGTCATCTGCAGCCACGATCTGGACCGCCGGATTTATGGCGATCAGACCCTGATCGACGCTCTGCGCAAATTCCTGCTGGAACACCGTCGCGGCCGCCTGCGCGGCCTGGTCAGCGATCCGCGCGCGGCGATGCGCGGCGCGCATCGGATGGTCGAGCTGTCGCGCGTGCTGTCCAGCCGGATCGAATTTCGTCAGCCGGCTTTCGATGCTGCGAACGCGGCCTGCGATTTCGTCATCGTCGATCAACGCAGCCTGTTACTGACGCCCGACCCGGGCGATCTGGAGGCGCACTACTACGCGGACGCGCCGGGGCTGGCGCGCGAGCAGCTGCGCGATTTCGAGCAGCGCTGGCAACGCGCCGAACCAGCAAGAGAATTCACCGACCTTCGCCTGTAGGTCGGCAATCCCTTGCCGACGTGTGGCAGCGATTGCGCATCCGAGGGCACACGTCGGCAAAGGATTGCCGACCTACATCAGGCGCGCAACGCGGCTTCGCGCTTGTTCCAGGCCTGCAGCTCGCGGCGATAGCGGGTGAGGTTCCAGGCCAGCGCTAGAGCACAGATACCCAGATGCACCGCGCAGAAGAAAACCGCCTGCGGCAGAAACTGGAACGACATCAGGCCGAGCATCAGGGCCAGCCCGGCCAGCACCGCCTGCAGCACCAGCGCCAGCGAGAAACGCGGCATCAGCGACTGGCGCGCAGCCACCGTCATCAGCAGCAGCGAGAACGGGATGCCGGTTGCGGCCACGTAGCGGTAGTTCAGCTCCGGCCAGATGTGCAGGTTCGAGGCGAAGAAATGCGGCGCCCACCACAGCATGGCCGCCGCGGCCAGAATCACGTATCCCACCAGCCCGACACTGCTCAGGAAACGACTCATTGCGGCTCCGATGAGGTAGACGATTCGATGACCGACAGCCGCGTCAGGGCGGCATCGCGGATCTGCCAGCGGCGGCCGGCGCTGGCAGCGGACCACTCGGCGATCTCGTCGAGCGAGCGGCCGCAGCCGATGCAGACCTTCGCCGCCGCGTCGAGCTCACAGATGCTGACGCAGGGCGATGCCGGCGGCAGGCTGCGATCGGCGATTTGCAGCTGGCTCCGGGCCGGAGCGGTCTTGGTGTCGGTAGCCATGGTGTATTTAACCACGCGGCAAGGGCGCGTCCTATCGCTACACTGTCCCCAAATCGACCATAACGACCGTCAAAACAGCCTATGCGATCGCCACGCTACACCGGCAGCCTGCTGAAGACCGCGCTCATGCCCTGCCTCGGCCTGCTGCTGGCCAGCTGCGCGAGCACCGGCTATGCCGACAGGGTCGCCTTCACCGACGGCCTGTCCTCCGAGTACAAGCTCGGCAGCGAACAGAAGCGGATGCTGCAGTACTACGTGTCCGACACGATCCGGCTGGTGCGCAGCGCCTCGGCCGGCCAGACCGGCATCCGCGACGGGCGCCTGGTCAGCAGCAGCTCGCGCGATGTGGACCAGGTGATCATCGACGGCGGCACCCCGGGCGTCGTTCTGGCCAGCGGTCCGAACTGGATGGCGGTGAGCTTCGACACCGGCAGCTATCTGTACTTCGTATCCAGGGCCAATCGCCAGACCTGGCTCGCCGAGGACTACGTCGACGATCAGTACTACCTGTACCTGCCGGACTTCAACGGCCAGGCCGGCACGGTGCGTCTCGGCAGCACGATCTACACCGCGACCGACGACAGCTTCCGCGCCCATCTGGTCATCGCCCGCGAAAGCTTCAGCGACGTCGATGCGCGCCAGGCCCGCTTGCCGGGCCGCTACCTCAAATAATCCGTCGGCAATCCCTTGCCGACGTGTAAAGCCCGATGCGCAACCAGGGCCGCACGTCGGCAACGGGATTGCCGACCTACTTCTCGATCACCTTGACGTCGAGCTTGTCCAGATCGACGCGGCGGTTTTGCGCGCGGCCGGCCTCGGTCTCGTTGGAGCCCACCGGCTTGGCTTCGCCATAGCCCTCGACGAACAGGCGATAGCGGCTGATGCCCTTGCCGACCAGATACTGGCGCACGTTCTCGGCGCGCAGCAGCGACAGCATCAGGTTGTAGTTGGCCTTGCCCTCGCTGTCGGTATGTCCCGCCACCTCGACGACAATCTCGGAGTCGCCGCTCAGGCCGACCGCGGCCTGGTCGAGCAGCGACTTCGCCTGCGGGGTCAGCTCCGCCGAGTTCTTGGCGAAGCGCACGTTGCTGAGCACGATGGTCTTGGTTCCCGGCGGCGGCGCCGGTTCGCCGGCAACCGGGGCAAGGCCGGTCGCGCAACCGCTCATGTCCACGGCGGAACTGGCGAGGCTGCCCGGGCAGCTGTCGGCTTCGTCGGGCACGCCATCGCCGTCGGAGTCGAAGCTCGCGGTCGCCGCGCAGCCGTTCAGATCCACCGGTGTGCCGGCCGGTGTGCCGGGGCATAGATCGGCATTGTCGGTAACGCCGTCGCGATCGGAGTCGACCGTGCAGTCCGAGCGCCCGGTGACCGGATCGACCACCGCGAGTCCGCATTCCTTGGTCAGCGCGGTATCGGACACACCCTCCTCCGCTGGCGCCGGCGCGCCGAGCGGGAACGTCAGGCCGACGCGCAGTTGCACGTCGAGCAGGAAATTCTGGTCCGGAACCGATTTGTCATTGAACTGCCCGATCACGCGCGCCTCGGTGCGCAGCGCCAGGCCGCGCCAGCCGAGCGGGAATGCGAGGCCCAGGCCGGCATCCAGCGCGGGGACGTAGTGATCGCTGTTGCCGACGTCGTCGCGGATCACGCCGACGCCGAGCAGGCCGTAAGGCGAGAAGCTCGGCAGATAGCGTTCGACGCCGTCGTCCTCGTCCCAGCCATAGAGACCGAAACCCTTGGTGTAGCTGGCGAACAGGCCGAGCTGCGAGTCCGTACCGCCAGCGTCGGCGTCGCGCTTCAGGCCGTAGAAGTCGAACTCCAGGCCCTCACCCGGGCGGCTCTGCAGTGGCAGATTGAAGCTGATGTGGCCGCCGTAGCCATTGTCAGAGTCACGCGCGTTGTCGGGGAATTCGTACAGTCCGCCGACCGAAATGGAAGACGGCGTCGCGGGTGACTCGTCTGCCATCGCCATCGCCACCGGCATCCAGGCGCACGCCAACAGCAACCCCAACACTCGCTTCTTCATTCTGACGATCCCTTTAGCGGCCACCGAATCGCGGCCTTCTACTGTTGTTTTATTGCGCAGCAAAACGCTTGCCCACTCTACTGTCAGCCCATCGCGCGATGCAATGCGGATGAGCCGTCAGCTTAGGTTCCTTAGCGCGCGTGCAGCGTCAGCGATCAACCGCGGCCCCTCGAAGATCAAGCCGCTGTAGATCTGCACCAGATCGGCGCCGGCCTCGCGCTTGAGCTTCGCGTCGGCAGCCGACATCACGCCGCCGACGCCGACCAGCACGAAGTCCTTGTCGAGCTTCGCGCGAAGACGTCGCAGCGTATCGGTCGATTTCATCAGCAGCGGCGCACCGGACAGGCCGCCTGCTTCGCCGGCATGAGGGCTGCCCTGCACGGCCGCGCGCTCGATCGTGGTGTTGGTCGCGATCAGTCCGTCGATACCGGACTCGTGCGCGGCGGCGACGATGCCGTCGAGCTGTTCCTCGCTGACATCGGGTGCGATCTTGACCAGCAGCGGCACGCGCTTGCCGTGTTGCTGCGCCAGTGCGGCCGCCGCCGTCACCAGTTCCGTCAGCAGCGCGCGCAAACGCGATTCGTCCTGAAGGTCGCGCAGATTCCGGGTATTCGGCGACGAAATATTGACCGTCACGTAGTGCGCGGCGGAATAGACTTTCTGCAGACACAGCCGGTAGTCGTCGACGGCGTTCTCGATCGGCGTGTCGGCGTTCTTGCCGATGTTGATGCCGAGCACGCCCGAGAAACCCGCGGCGGCAACATTCCGCAGCAGCGCATCGACACCGAGATTGTTGAAGCCGAGCCGGTTGATCAGCGCGCGCTGCTCGGTCAGGCGGAACATGCGCGGCCGCGGATTACCGGGCTGCGGACGCGGTGTGATCGTACCGATCTCGACGAAGCCGAAGCCGAGCCGATCCCAGGCACGCAGGCAGGCGCCGTTCTTGTCCAGCCCGGCGGCCAGACCGACGCGATTGCGGAAGCGCAACCCGAGCAATTCCACAGTGTCGTCGACGGCCGCCGCCGCGAACGGCGCGGTGGACAGCGTCGGAAAGTGTTTGAAAAGATCGAGCGTGACTTCGTGCGCGCGCTCGGCGTCGAGTTTGAACAGCGCGCTGCGCGCCAGTGAATAGAGGCCGCTCATGAAGGTCGATCGTCTCGCTGCTTGGCTCGCTGCTTGTTCGGCGGCGGCGGCGCCGTCTTCGCTGGTTTTTTGGGCGCGCGCGGCTTGCGCAACACGGGCTCGAGCACCGGCGCATCGGCGGGCTTCGCCGCCGCCTGGTGCCGCGGCGCGCGCATCGGCACCGGCTCGGGCGGCACCGCGCGCAGCGGCGGCATCAGGCGCGCACGCAGGAACTTGGGCATTGGCAGGCTTTCGGTCAGTGTCTGTGCAATGCCGCGGGTTTCGTAGATCAGCCATTCCTGGGTCGCGCGCAGCGGCATCCGCGCCAGCGACATAGCGACATCACGCAGCAGCAATTTCCTCGAATCGTTCTCGTAGAGACTGCCGAAGCTGCCGGCAGCAGCGAACAGCGCACGCGACAGGTGCAGATAATCGCGGCGCAGTACCAGGCCTGCCTGCTGGGTGTTGGTCATCAACTGCAGCACGGTCTGGCCGCGGCGATACAGGCCGTCGAGGCCGCCGCGCTGCAACTCCATGATGAAGTTGCGGCGCGTCAGCGGCGTCACCTGCTTGCGCTCCAGCGTCTCGTCCAGCGAGGCCTTGATCTCGATCCGCCGCAGGCGATTCTCCTCCGGATGCGTCGACATCTCGATCAGCGTATCGGTCAGCAGGCCGGTGTCGGCGAGCACCGCGGCCGCCAGGTAGTCCCAGACCGCGGCCCATTTGCCGTCGAGCTTGACGACATTGCCCCAGTCGATCAGGTGCAGCGTGCCATCCGAGCCGACCATGACGTTGCCTGGGTGCAGGTCGCCGTGGATCTCGCCGTAGACCAGGCCGTGATACAGCACCGCGTACAGCAGGCGCTCGGCGAGCCGGGCCTGGAAGCGGCGGCGATCACGCCGGTTCATCCGCCGCAACGCGCGCGTCAGGCTGGTCGCATCGGACAGATACTCCATCTCGATGATGCGGTGGGTATGGCCGTAGAGCTGCGGCACCCTCCACAGGCCGCTGCGCAGGCTGCGCTCGTAGAAACGCGCGTGGTTCTGCGCTTCCTTCCCGAAGTCGAGTTCCTCCATGAAGCCGGCGACGAACTCGTCGACCTGCTCCTGCATCGCGCGCAGGAACGGCGTCAGCTTGGAATGCGGCGCCCAGTACTGGCTGGACATGATCGCCAGGCCCAGCACCAGCTTGCCGATCGCGAATTCACGATCGATGTTCTGACGGCCGACCTTGATCACCACCGGCCGCAGCACTTCGCGCCCCCCTTCCGGACCATTCTCCAGGAACGGCTTCTTGGCGACGTAGACGCTGCCGATCGAGCCCGACTTCACCGGCCGCGAGGTGTCGAAATCCATATACAGCTCATGCGGTAGCCGGCCATAGCACTCGACGAACGCGGCCTCGACTTCGGCCTCGCTCATCGGCGGCACGTCTTCGTGAAACACCGCCAGTTCTTTCGCGATTTCTTCCGGCAGAAAATCCGCGTTCGCCGCGGCGACCTGCGCCATCTTGACGAAGAATGGCCCGAACTCGAGCACCATGCTGGCGATGATCTGCGCCTGCGCCTTGAAGTCCTTGGCGTCGGTCTGGAAGAACGGCTTGATGTAGCGCAGCGCGCGGATCTGGCGACGCACGATGACCACGTCGCCGCGGATCGTCGCCGCACGCAGCATCAGCTCGCGCACCTGCCATTCGTTGTAACGCCGCCCGGCCTTCAACACGTTGACGACTTCGACCAGCAGCGGCTCGTAGGTGCGGACCACCAGCCGCACCATGTCCAACGACATCTCACCCAGGCCCTTCAACTCGGGACTGGAAAACAGCTCGTCGAAGAAACGCCAGAACTCCTGGACGATCGCCTCGGGCACCTGCACCGGGCTGCGCGCGACCGCCTGCTCGACGACGAAGCGGATCAGCTCCTCGGTGGACTGCTCGTTCGGGATCAAGCGCCGCGAGCGCAGGTAGGCGGTGACGCGCTCGCTGGAGCGCAGCAGCGGATGCCGGTACAGCGCGTCGAAGATCACGTCGATCGATGAGGCGAGGTCTTCGCGCGTGACATCGTCGCTGGAACCCAGCTGTTTCAGCAGCGGGCTCAAGCTCTGGGTCAGCCGGTAAGTCGAAATCGTCAGCGCGCCGAGATCACGCAGCAGTCCGCCGCGTTTTGCCGGCGGCAGGGCGCCGCCGGACGGAGGCGGCGCAGCGGTCACGGCAGCGTCAGCCAATGCCCCATTTTTTCGGCTTTGGTCCGCAGATAAGCTTCGTTGTGCGGATTGAGCCCGGATTGTACCGGCACACGCTCGGTCACCTCGATGCCTTCCGCGACCAGCGCGTCGAGCTTGAGCGGGTTGTTGGTCATCAGCCGGATTTTCTGCAGGCCGAGATGGCGCAGCAGATCCACCGCCAGGCCGTATTCGCGCGCGTCGGCCGGAAAGCCCAGCTGGTGATTGGCCTCGACCGTGTCGCGGCCCTGATCCTGCAGGGAATAGGCGCGGATCTTGTTTCCCAGGCCGATACCCCGGCCCTCCTGGCGCAGATACAGCACCACGCCCCGGCCGGCTTCGGCGATGCTCGCCATGGCCGCGTGCAGCTGGAAGCCGCAGTCACAGCGTAGCGAGAACAGGGCGTCACCGGTCAGGCACTCGGAATGCACGCGCACCAGCGGCGGCTCGCCGGCGCCGAGGTCGCCGAGCGCGATCACGACATGCTCTTTTTTGTCGGGTGTTCTGAACACCGTGACGCGGAACTCGGCGAACGGCGTCGGAAGTTTCGACTCGGCGATCTTTTCCAACGGGGTTCGCCTGGTGGGCGGCAACGGTAGTGAGGAGGTCAGCATGGGCGGTGTCGGATGCGTCAAGGCAGGACGCGAAGGTGAGCCATAGCCTTGACTATGGCGACGACGGGCAGCGCCGCAAGGGCGGCGCGCCCGGCGCGCAGGGGCGCTGCCGATTTTACCGTTTCCGGAAACCCGGCCGCACAGCCTCGACCGGCCCCATCAAGCACCCATGTAATTCTGTCCACAGACGCGTAGCGTGCGCCCATTCACGCCGGCCGCCAAGGGGCTGGCCATGAAGGTGACCGCTTCGGCAATGTCAATCGGCAGGCCGCCCTGGTTCAGCGAGGCCAGACGGCGGCCCACTTCGCGCGGAATCGCCGGCATCGCGGCGGTCATCTGGGTTTCGATGTAGCCCGGCGCGATGGCGTTGATCGCGCCGCCGGACTTGGCCATTTGCCCGGCGAGCTTCTCGACGTAGCCGATGATGCCGGCCTTGGTCGCGCCGTAGTTGGTCTGGCCGGCATTGCCGGAGATGCCGCCGATCGACGAGATGCAGACGATGCGCGCGCCCGGGTTCAGGCCGTTGGTGAACAGGCTGTCGTTGATCCGCAGGATCGCGCCGAGGTTGATCTCCAGCACCTGGTCCCACCAGTGCGCCGGCATATTGCGCAGCATCTTGTCGCGGGTGACGCCGGCGTTGTGGATGACGATGTCGAGCCCGCCGATCTCCTTGGCCAGGCGCTCACCGGCATCGGCGGCGGTCACATCCAACGCCAGACCGCGGCCGCCGATGCGGCTCATGGTCAGGCCGAGTGCGCCCTCCTCGGCGGGGCGATCGATACCGACCACGCTGGCACCCTCACGGGCCAGGGTTTCGGCGATAGCCGCGCCGATGCCGCGGGCGGCACCGGTGACGATCGCGACCTTGCCGGCCAGCGGCGACACGAAGCGGTCCAGCTCCGCGCCCTTGGCCGGCTTGGACAGCGCCAGGAACTGTGCGTCGACGAAGGCCGAGTGCTCGGTCAGCAAAAAGCGCAGCGCACCGGCGATGGTCGGCTCGGCGCCCGCGCCGACTTCAATCAGGTTGGCGGTCGCTCCTTTCTTGCCGATCTCCTTGCCGAGGCTCTTGATGAAGCCGCGCAGCGCGGTCGACGCGGTGTAGGCAGCAACCGATGCGGTGTTCTCGGCAGCGCGGCTCAGGATCAGCACGCGTCCGTTCGGGGCAAGCCTGGACAGGCGCGGCTGCAGGAAATCGTACAGCTGGCGCAGGCCGGCGGTGCCTTCCATGCCAGAGGCGTCGAACACATAGGCATAGGCGCCCTCGCCCTGGGCTTCGGTCTTCAGCGGGACCTTGGCGGCAGCCGCGGCTTTCTTCACAGGCGCCAGGCCGGGCAACTCGGTGCTGACGAGGATCGTCGCGCCCATTTCGTGCAACGCCGACGCCAGTGCTGGCGACAGTTCGCCATCGGTCGCACTGCCGAGTACCACCGACCTGCCCTCCAGCGGCTGGGCCGCATAGCCGGACTTGGCGCGGCGCAGCTTCGGCGGCGTCGGCACGCCGAGCAGGCCGGCGATCTGCTTGCCCATCGGCGTTTGGGTAAAGTCCAGCAGGCGATCGCTCATGACAGCTCCGGTAAATTATTGGAAAAAACGAAAAGGACAAAAGGAAGATCGCCATTATCGCAGCCCGTTTCCGCGAGCCGCACTGGCGGCGGCGCCAGACGAACGCCCGCGCTCGAGCAAATGCAGTGCCTCGTCCGAACGGCGATTGACGCGTCCAGCGCTGCTGGCCAATAGTGGCCAGAAGATCGCAAAAAAACACGATAAGAACTGATGCGGAGTCTGCAATGAGCAACAAGGTCGGGACGATTGCCGGCATCGCGGCCGGTATCGCGATCGTCACTTACGTCGCGCTGAATCTGGTCAAGCCTTTCAAGCAGCACGAAGAGAATCTTCCGGCCGGCGCCAAGGTCGACGAAGTGTTCGCCGGTGATGTCGCCAGCGCTCCGGTCCCGGCCGCCGCCGCACCGGCAACCCAGATCGCAGCAGCTGACACCACGGCGCCGGCGGCGCCGAGCAGCGCGCCAGCGGCCGCTCCGAACGTCCCCGATATCGCTGTGCCGCCCGACAACAAGGCGCCGGCGAAGCCGGCCGCCGACGGTCCCACCTCCAGCGACGCGCCGAAGCAAGATGCGGTCGAGATCGAGGGCGCGTCCAACTTCCCGATGCCGCCGGACGACAGTTCGCCGAGCGCCCCGGCGGCGGAGCCGGCGCCCGCGGCTGAACCGTCGGCGGCTGCGGCCCCACAGGCTCTGGAGACCGCGCCGCAGACGATGCCAGCCCAGACGGCGCCAGATGTAGCAGCGGCACCCTTGCCGAGGCCGACCCCGGATCGGGTACTGAAGCCCAAGGTCGCACCGGCCAGCACGCCCGACGAAGTGGCGACCGCCCGCGCCGAACCCAGTCCGGCACCGGAACCCGCGCTCCCCGCCGAAGTGCCCGCTGCGGCAGAAAAACCGAAACCCGCCGCCTTGCCGAAGGCAGCCGCGGTCGCCAAGTCCGCGCCGCGTGCCGACTTGCTGACGCAGTGGTGGCCGGAGCGCTCGGCGCCCGGGCAGCTCAACTTGCTTTATGCCGGCCAGGCGGCCAGCGAACGCAGCGTCGGCCTGCTGTTCGACTCGACCTTGGCCGAGAACGCGGATTTCGCGTCGTCGGTGCAGTTGCTGGCCGACAATGGCAAGCCGGCCAAAGGCAACTGGGAACTCAACAGCAATCGCCGGATGCTGCTGTTCAAGGACCTCAAGGCCGGCCGCTATACCGTGGTCGTGAGCTCGGCTCTAAGCAATGAGAGCGGTCTCAAGGTCGGACACGAGTTGCGCGGGCCGGTATACGTCCGCTGACGCTGGTGTAGGTCGGCAATCCCTTGCCGACGTGCGACCGCGATTGCGTATCGAGCGTACACGTCGGCAAAGGATTGCCGACCTACACCAGCTTGCGTTCTTCTTTTGGCGGCGGCGTGTACTGGTACAGCCAGGTCTCGGTCATCGGCTGGCCGTTGGCCGTCAGATACACGCGGATGTCGATCGGCGCGACGCCGTCGTCCGGCGGCACCAGGTCGAACATCGCGCGATAGCCGCGGATCGAATCCAGCGGCCGCGCCGAGGTGATCTCGACCTTGCCGCGCGACACGCTGACCATCGCCTCGACCTTGGCCTTGCCGGAAATCAGCGGCAGGTCGCCGCCGGCGAAGTCGATCGCGAAGCGCCACGAGAAATAAGCGCGCGGACGGCCGACCACGCCGCCAAGACCGGTGCGCGTGGCAACGCAGATCGCATTCGGCGGACTGCTCGGCATCTTCGCGCCCCAGTACAGGCGATAACCGAACAGCAGCTCATCACCCGGCTGCGGCTTCTTGGCCGGATTCCAGAACGCGACGATGTTGTCGAAAGTCTCGTCGGCCGTGGGGATCTCGACCAGCTGCACCGAGCCCTTGCCCCAGCCCGCCTTGGGCTCGACCCACAGACTCGGCCGGCGATCGTAGAACACGCCGTCGTCCTGGTAATGATCGAAATCGCGATCCCGCTGCAGCAGGCCGAAACCGCGCGGACTCTCGTCCTGGTAGGCGTTGAAGCGCAGATTGCGCGGGTTGTTCAGCGGCCGCCAGATCCACTCGCCGCTGCCGGTGTTCATGCACAGGCCGTCCGAATCGTGGATCTCCGGGCGCCAGTCGTTGGCCATGCGGTGATCGTTCTCGCCAGTCTGATACATGCTGGTGCAGGGCGCGATGCCGAGACGCTCGATCGGCTTGCGCGGATACAGCGCGGCGTCGATGTCCATGACCAGGGTGCCGCCCGGCGTCAGCAGGAAGCGGTACGCGCCGGCGGTGCTAGGCGAATCCAGCAGCGCGTAGATCGTCAGCGTGTTGGAGTCCTTCGCCGGCCGCTCCAGCCAGTACGACGTGAAGTTCGGGAATTCCTCCGGTGTCGAATTGCCGCAGTCGATCGCCAGGCCGCGCGCCGAAAGGCCGTACTGCCATTCGCCGCCGACCGCGCGGAAGTAGCTGGCACCGAGAAACGCGGCGACGTCGCGCGTGTCGTCGGTATGGAAGTTCAGGCGGAAGCCGGCGAAACCCAGATCCTTCGGCAGCTTTTTGCCGTTCACGCCGCTCTTGCCGTAGTCGAACATCGCCGGGTCGTAGGCGATCGCGCTGGCCTGGCCGTTTTCGATCTCGTACATTTTCACCGGGCTCTTGAAGAACAGGCCCAGGTGAAAGAACTTGGCCTTGAAGCGCAGCTCGTCTTCGCCCCACAGCGCGTGATCGTTGCGGAACTGCAGCGCCTGGTACTGATCCCAGTCCAGCGCTGCGACCTCCTTGGGCAGTTCGCCGGTATGCGACTTGTAGGGCTGCGCCGCCAGCCCGCGGGCCTGGCCCTTCAGCGCGGCGTAGCTGAAAGCCTCGGCATTACCGAGCCGCTTCAGATCGGCAGCGTCCGCGGTGATGCTCAGGAACGCGGCGGGTGCGGACAGGCCGGCCGCCGACAAGGCAGCCGCCGCGCTCAAGAAGTCTCGTCTCTGCATGGTTCCAATTCAGGTAATGGTGATGATTTCGTGATGGCCGGGAACACCGGGGGCACCCCCGGAGACGCATATCTACCGGGCCGCGAGTTTAAGGAAAACCCGGCACGGGCGTCGCGCAGCTGAACGGCGAGCCTTGGCAACACGGGCGATTGCTATGATCGTCACCGATCTCCCCGTCCGCAGGTACCTCTATGAGCCGTTTTGCCTGGATGCCCGGATTACTCGCCGCGGCGCTTGCGATGGGCGGTGCGGCGCAGGCCGCCGACGAGTACGACATCGACGGCGCGCATACCTATCCGCTGTTCTCGATCAACCACGCCGGTCTGTCGACGCTGCATGGCCGCTTCGATGACACCAGCGGCAGCTTCACGCTCGACCGGGAAAGCGACAAGAGCAAGGTCGATGCCGTGATCCGCGTCGCTTCACTGAGCAGCGGCCATGCTGGCCGCGACAAGATTCTACTCAGTGACAAGTTCTTCGACGCTGCCAAGTTCCCGGAAATGCACTACGTGTCGACGCATGTGAGCTTTCCCTCACCGACGACCGCGAGCGTCGAGGGCACGCTGACGCTGCATGGCGTCAGCAAACCGGTGAGCCTCGACGTGCAGCATCTGGCCTGCGCGATCCATCCGCTGTATCGCGTCTGGGCCTGCGGTTTCGACGCCTACGCCAGGATCAAGCGCTCGGACTTCGGCATGAGCGCGTACCTGCCGTCGATGGTCGGCGACGAAGTCACGATCGAGATTGCGGTGGAAGCGCGGCGCGCCGACGCGGCAAAGCGCGGCGGCCGCTGAACCCGCGACGTAGTTCGGCAATCCCTTGCCGACGTGAACGGTCGATACGCAATCGAGGCCTCACGTCGGCAAGGGATTGCCGAACTACGCTTCAGCCTGAACGCGCGATCGGAACCGTAGCGCTCTCGCGGTGCGCCCGATGCGGCGGGAAATCGCAATGGAACGTGGTGCCGACTCCGACTTCGCTGTCGATGCGCAGCGTGCCTTCGTGGCGCTCCAGCGCGTGCTTGACGATCGACAGTCCCAGCCCGGTGCCGCCGCTGGCCCGCGAGCGGCCGACGTCGACGCGATAGAAGCGCTCGGTCAGGCGCGGGATATCGTCCTCACTGATGCCGATGCCGCTGTCCGCCACCGCCAGGTGCGCGCCCTCGGCATCGTCCCACCACGACACCCGGATCACGCCGCCCGGCGGCGTATAGCGCACTGCGTTTGAGATCAGGTTCGAGAAAATACTCTGCGCCTCGACCTCGCGGCCAAACAACATCAGGCCAGGCTGCACGTTGATCTCGAAGCGATGCTGCCCGGCCGACATCGCCCTGCCATCGTCGATCGCACGGCCGAGGATCATCGACGCGTCGAGCAATTCCTGCTTGTGCTCGTAGGCATCGGATTCGAGCCGTGCCAGCTTGAGCATGTCGTTGATCAGTGATTCCATGCGCGCCGACTGCTGGCGCATTTCCGAGATCGGCATGCGCCAGGCGGCCAGACTCCGGCCCTCGCGCGTCTCGGGATCGAGCATGTCCAGATAGCCGCGCAGCACGGTCAGCGGCGTACGCAATTCATGCGAGGCGTTGGAGACGAAATCGCGGCGCGCCGTCTCCAGCCGCCGGATCTCGGAGACGTCGCGCACGATCATCAGACGCTGGTTGTTGCCGTAGGGGATGATCCTCAGCGACAGCGATACCGCACGATTGATCGGCGACGGTACCTCGGTCTCATCTTCGTAGATCTCGCTGGCAATGTAGTGGGTGAAATTCGGATGCCGGATCAGGTTGGCGACGCGGATACCAATGTCGTGGCTCGCGCGCAGACCCAGCAAGGCCTGCGCGGCCCGGTTGAACCACAGAATCATGCCATGCTCGCCGAGCACCACCGCGCCATCGGGCAGAGCCGCGGTCGACGACTGGAACTCGGCGACGATTTCGGCGAGTTTTTTCTTGCGCCTGCTATTGCGCATTTCAAGTGCCTGCAGTGCTTCGAAGACCTCGCTCCAGATACCCGAGGTGTCGGGGAACGAATGCTGTTTGGGCGCGGCCAGCCAGAGCCGCAGATGCCGCAGATAGCGCAGGTGATTGCCGAGATACAAGGTGATCGCGAGCGTACAGCCCAGCAGCGCGAACCCGAACATCCAGCCCAGCAAGGTACCGACAATGGCGAAACTGGCCAGCTTGACGAGCTCGCGACGCCAGACGACCGAGCGAAACGGGCGGCGCTTGGTGCTGCGGCGGAAATTCGACAATCCCGATGCCGACCGCGTCGGCTCGATGGGCTCGGCGAATTCAGCGGGGGCAGCGGGCTCGGCCGTAACCGGCGTCGTCTCCAGCTGCTCGCGCGCCATCAGGCCTCAGACCTTCTCGGAGAATCGGTAGCCGGTACCACGCACGGTCTGAATCATCGCGTCGAAGCCGTGCGGCTCCAGCGCCTTGCGCAGGCGGCGGATATGCACGTCGACGGTACGCTCCTCGACGTAGACGCTCTGGCCCCAGACACGATCCAGCACTTGCTCACGCGTGTAGACACGGTCCTGGTGGCTGACGAAGAAATGCAGCAGCCGATACTCGGTGGGGCCGAGCCGCACCGGCTCACCCTTGGCGGTGACACGCTGGCTGGCCGCATTGACCTCGAGCCCGGCGACCGCGAGGGTCTCTTCATCGAAGCCCGGCGTCGAGCGACGCAACACCGCGTTGATACGCGCGATCAACTCGGGAAACGAGAACGGCTTGGATACGTAGTCGTCACAGCCGACATTGAGGCCGCGGACCTTGTCCTCTTCCTCGACGCGAGCGGTGACCATGATGATCGGCACGTCGCGAGTCGTCGGGTTGTTCTTCAACTCGCGCGCGAAATCCACGCCGGACACGCCGGGCATCATCCAGTCCATCAGGATCAGATCGGGCTGCTGATCGGCGATCCGCAGGCGGCCCTCGGCGGCGTTGCCGGCCATTGTCACGCGAAAATCAGCCCGCTCCAGCGCGAATTTGAGCATCTCGCGGATCGGCGCCTCGTCTTCAACGACCAAAATCAGCTTGTTTGACATGCCCATGCGCTATAGAGGAATTCGCGGGATGCTAAATACAAGTTGTTACAAATTTTTGACAGCGGTCCGGAGTATATGACCGTTTCATTACAGCAGCGCCTTCTGGATCTTCTCGCGCACGTCCGCCGACAAGGGCTTGGCGGCAACATCTTCCAGCACGCCGCGCAGCAACTCACCCTGAGGCGCCACGCAGTCGCGCCAGCCGAGCAGGCCGTCGGCCAGGCGCGCGGCGATCTGCGGGTTGCTCTTGTCCAGATGCGCGATCTGCTCGCCGAGCAGGCGATAGCCCGCGCCATCGGCGCGATGATAGGCACGCAGATTCTCGCGCCAGAACGTGCCGAGCACCGCGCGCAGGCGATTCGGATTCAGGGTGAAATCCGGATGACCCAGCAGGCTCTTCACGCGCTCGACTCCATTGTCGATCGCCGAGCCGGCCTGCAGCGCAAACCACTTGTCGAGCACCAGCGGCTCGCTGCGCCAGCGCCCAAGAAAGGCGTCCATCGCCGCTTCGCGCTGCGGGCTCGCGACGTCGTTGATCGCCGCCAATGCTCCATAGGACACGGTCATGTTGGCCGAATTCGCGCGCGCCTGGCAGAGGTCGAGGATGCGATTCACGCCGGTCGATGCCAGATACCACAGCGATACGTTCGCCAGTGCCCGGCGTGCCGCGTTGTTCGGGCCTGGCTCCTCCGGCGCGGAAGCGGCCCAGACCGACAGTGGGCCGGTCAGCGACTGCGCGATGCGCAGCCGCAGCGCGTCGCGTGCCGAACTGAGCCGAGCTGCATCCAGTGGCTGAAGCTGCGAAGCCAGATAGCTCTCGGACGGCATCCGCAGCAGCTCGGCCAGCAGCGCACGCTCCTCGGCCGGGCGCGCTGC
Source organism: Hydrocarboniphaga sp. (assembly GCF_028291725.1). Taxonomy (GTDB): domain Bacteria; phylum Pseudomonadota; class Gammaproteobacteria; order Nevskiales; family Nevskiaceae; genus Hydrocarboniphaga. Next base: position 21,076 of record NZ_JAQGNT010000037.1, read on the forward strand.
AAGTAGTTGGAATCCGTTCAACAGCGCCCGTGTATCTTCACCCGGAGCGCCGGACAGCAGTTCGAAGAACGCATTCAGCAGCAGGCGCTGCGCCGCCTCCCAGCGCGCGAAACCATCGTCTTCATTGAGCAGCAGATTGACCAGCTGCTCCGGGTTGTAGGCGTACTGCAGGCGCACCGGCGCCGAGAAGCCGAGCAGGAACGACGGCGTCGGCGGCTGTTTCTGGTCGCCGATGACCAGCACCGCTTCCTGATCTTCGAGCAGCAGCAGTTCGGAGCCCTGCATCAGCGGCGGTTGCGGCTTGAGTTCGATGCGCGCGCCCTTGCTGTCGCGCAGCGTGAAACGGATCGGAATCGGCACCGACTGCTTTGGCGCCGCGGCCGACACGCTCGGGTAACTCTGGCGGAAGTGCAGGCGGTAGGTCTGCGCGCGCGGGTCGTATTCGTCGGAAACCGTGACCACCGGCGTTCCGGACTGTGAGTACCAGCGCCGGAAACCATCGAGATTGCGGCCCGAGACTTCCTCGTGCGCCGCCAGGAAATCCTCGATCGTCGCGGCCGAACCGTCGTGCAGTTCCAGATATCGGCGCACACCGCGGATGAAGACCTCGCGGCCGAGCAGCGTCTGGATCATGCGCACGATCTCGGCGCCCTTCTCGTACACCGTGGCGGTGTAGAAGTTATTGACCTCGACGTAGGACTCGGGCCGCACCGAATGCGCCATCGGCCCTGCATCTTCAGTGAACTGAAAGGTACGCAGCTGGCGCACGCTCTGGATGCGATGCACGGCTTCGCCGTTCATGTCCTGCGAGAAATTCTGGTCGCGGAAGACCGTCAGGCCCTCCTTCAGCGACAGCTGGAACCAGTCGCGGCAGGTCACGCGATTGCCAGTCCAGTTGTGAAAATACTCGTGGGCGATCACCGCCTCGACGCCTTCGTAGTCGGCGTCGGTCGCGGTCTGCGGCGAGGCCAGCACGTAGCGCGCATTGAACAGGTTCAGGCCCTTGTTCTCCATCGCGCCCATGTTGAACTCGCGCGCGGCGACGACCATGTAGATATCGAGGTCGTACTCGAGGCCGTAGACATCCTCGTCCCATTTCATCGCGCGCTTCAGCGAATCCATCGCGTAAGGCACGCGCGCTTCGCTGCCGTGGTCGACATAGAAACACAGCGTAACTTCGCGGCCAGAGCGCGTCGTGTAGCAATCCTCGACGCAGCCCAGATCGCCGGCCACCAGCGCAAACAGATAGCAGGGCTTGCGGAACGGATCTTCCCAGACCGCGAAGTGGCGGCCGCCATCCAGCGTACCGGCATCGACCGGATTGCCGTTGGACAGCAGGACCGGATAACGCTGCGCATCGGCTTCGATGCGCACGCGGAAACGGCTCAGCACGTCGGGGCGATCGGGGAAATACGTGATGCGCGAGAAACCGCGCGCCTCGCACTGCGTGCACAGCATCGCCCCGGAGCGATACAGGCCTTCCAGCGAGGTATTGCGATCCGGATCGAGCCGGGTGACGACGCGCAGAGCGAATGCGGCTGGCACCTGAGCGACGACCAGTTGCTCGTCGCTGCGACGGTATTGCGCGTCGCTCAGTGCGACACCGTCGATCGCGATCTCCAGCAGTTCGAAACCGCGGCCATCGAGCACCAGTGGAGATCCGGCGTTGCCGGTGTCGCTGCAGCGCATCTGCATCTCGGCCACGACCGTGGTCCGCTCGCCGATATCGAAGGCCAGATCGATACGCTCGACGACATGGGCCGGAGGGCGATAGTCCTTGCGGAAGATTTCAACGGAAGCCGTCATGGGATCGGGTGTGACCGGGACAAAACCCATTGTATCGCCTGGGCTTGGGGTCTGGTCCTGAGGTTTCCCCTCATATTCGAGGTTTTCGAGGGCGTGATGCTGGGTGCTCTGGAAGCAGTGGCGGCGGAGCCTGGCAGGCGCGGATGAATCCATCGTAGGTGAATCGGATGGCCTGTTCACTCA
>NZ_JAQGNT010000038.1 GCF_028291725.1 Hydrocarboniphaga sp.
ATCGCGGCGCGCTACAACGCGCAGGGCGCCGACGAGCTCACCTTTCTGGACATCACCGCGACCAGCGACGGCCGCGACCTCATCCTGCCGATCATCGAGGCGGTGGCGTCGCAGGTATTCATTCCGCTGACGGTCGGTGGCGGCGTACGTACGGTTGACGATGTGCGCCGCCTGCTCAACGCGGGCGCGGATAGGATAGGCATCAACAGCGCGGCGGTGAGCAATCCGCAACTGGTGGAAGATGCGTCGCAAAAATACGGTTCGCAATGCATCGTGGTCGCTATCGACGCCAAGAAATCCGGCGACGGCAGGTGGGAAGTGTTTACGCATGGCGGCCGCAAACCGACCGGGCTGGATGTGGTCGAGTGGGCGCAAAAGATGGAACGCCTCGGCGCGGGTGAAATCCTGCTGACCAGCATGGATCGCGATGGCACCAAGGAAGGCTACGACCTCGACATCCTGAAAGCGATCAGCTCGGTGGTGACGGTGCCGGTAATCGCCTCGGGCGGCGTCGGCACGCTCGAGCATCTGTACGAAGGCTTCGATCGCGGCGGCGCCGATGCGGTGCTCGCGGCCAGCATCTTCCATTCCGGCACCTACTCGGTGTCCGACGCCAAAACCTATCTCGCCAGCCGCGGCATCCGCGTGCGCCAGTCCGAGATTCGCAGCGCCGTCATCTAGGCGTAGCATCATTGGCTATGGCCGCGACTCCCGATCTGTCCACCGTGCTCGACGAACTCTACGCGCTACTGCAGCAGCGCAAGTCCGCCGATCCGGCTTCGTCCTACGCGGCCTCGCTGTACGCCAAGGGCAGCGACGCGATCCTGAAGAAGCTCGGCGAGGAGGCCGTAGAAACCGTGATCGCCGCCAAGAACGAAGATCCCAAAGCGCTGGTCTATGAGCTGGCGGATCTCTGGTATCACACGCTGGTGCTGATGGCGCAGCGCAACATCGAGCCGCAGCAGATCGCCGCCGAGCTGGCGCGACGCGGCAGCCAGTCGGGTCTGGCGGAAAAAGCGTCCCGCACCGGACATTGACCGCTGGCGTCACCGGCTGCGCCGCTGCAATAGACTGTCCCCCTTCGGCCCGAAGAGGTCGACCATAGGAGTACGCATCATGGGTTCATTCAGTATCTGGCACTGGCTGATCGTGCTGGCCATCGTCGTGCTGGTTTTCGGCACCAAGAAGCTGCGCAATGTCGGCACCGATCTGGGCGGCGCGATCAAGAACTTCAAGTCGTCGATGAAGGAAGGCGAGACCGAGGGCGAGCGGCACAGCGCCGAGCTGATCGAGCAGCGCCAGCAGCATCGCGACGGGCAGCGCGCCACCAGCGAGCAGCAGGAAAAGGACAAGGTCTAGCAACGGCCAGGGTCCGGTTCGCCTCATGTTCGACATCAGCTTCTCCGAACTCGCGCTGTGTTTCATCGTCGCCCTGGTGGTGCTCGGTCCCGAGCGCCTGCCCAAGCTGGCGCGCACGCTCGGCCTGTGGAGCGGCAAGGCGCGCGCCTATATGCGCAACCTGACCAACGAGCTCGAGCGCGAGACCCAGATGGCCGACATCAAGAAGCAGTTCCAGGAAGCGCAGCAGGCGCTGCTGGACTCCAAGGCAGCCCTGGAGAAATCCACGCGCGCGCTGCACGATGACGTCAAGGAACGCATCCTGCCACCGGTCGAGGCGCCGCAGGCCGTAGTCGCAACCGACGTGGAAGTTCCGCCCGCCGTCGCCACGACCAAGCCCGAACCGGTATCTGGCGACGCGAAAGCCGCGGCCACGCCGGCGACGCGCGCGCCGCTGCCGCCATCCGAACAGCAGTACCCGTAAAGAACCCCTCTTGAGCACGACTCCGGACGCATCCAGCGAAGGCGAACTGCCGCTGATCGCACACCTGCTGGAGCTGCGCGCGCGGCTGATGCGCATCCTGATCGGCATCGCCATCGTGTTTGCGCCGATGGCCTACTACGGCAAGGAGATCTACGCCTACGTCGCCAAGCCGCTGCTGGCCCTGCTGCCGGCGGGCGCGACGATGATCGCCACCGAAGTCGCCTCGCCGTTCTTCGCACCGCTGAAACTCGCCGGCATTCTCGCCGCGGCGCTGTCGATGCCGTGGACGCTGTACCAGGTCTGGGCCTTTGTCGCCCCGGGCCTGTACAAGAACGAGCAGCGCTTCGTCGTGCCGCTGCTGGTGTCGAGCACCTTGCTGTTCTACGCCGGTATCGCCTTCGCGTACTTCCTGGTACTGCCGACGGTGTTCCACTTCATGGTCGGCATCGCACCGGTCGGCGTGTCGGTGATGACCGACATCAACAAGTACCTGGATTTCGTGCTCGCGATCTTCCTGGCCTTCGGCATCACCTTCGAGACGCCGGTCGCGATCGTGCTGCTGGTGCGCACCGGCTTCGTCACGCCGGCGCAGCTGCGTCAACATCGCCAGTACGTGCTGGTCGGCTGCTTCGTCGTCGCCGCGGTGCTGACACCGCCGGACGTGCTGTCGCAGCTGCTGCTGGCAGTGCCGAGCTATCTGCTGTACGAGGTCGGCATCATCGCCGCGTCCTGGGCCGCGCCGAAGCAATCGGCCGAAGAGATCGAAGCCGAGAAGTAAGTTGGGGTGAGCGTAGCGAACCCCAACGGGGCGCCGCGCAAATGTTGGGGTTCGCTACGCTCACCCCAACCTACTTCGTCGCTGTGCCCACCGGCAACAACAGCGGCTTCGGCGGCAAGCGAATCGGTGCTGCCTCGGTCGCGTTCACCGGTGTCACCGTCCAGCCGCGCGCGGCCAGCTGCGCCGGAAGGCCGTCGGGGCCGAGCAGGTGCGCCGCGCCGACGACGACCAGCAGCGGCTTGGATTCGCCGAACAGCGCCTCGAGCCGCGGCAGCCAGGCGCGGTTGCGCGCACCCAGAATGCGCTCGTAGGGGTCGGGATAGTCGCGCTTCATCTCGGTGACGCTGCGCTCCATCGCCGGCTGATCGTTGCTGCGCCACTGCCGCAGCAGTTCGGCTGGGTCGCCGGCGGGCTCGCCCATGCCCTGCAGCGTCGCCGCCAGAAACTGCGCCGACTGCGCGTCGTTCATCGTCGTGAAGATCGCCAGCTGCGTGCCAGGCTCCTCCAGCCAGCGCACGCTGCGCTCGTCGCGCAGCGCCGCGCGATAGAAATGCCGATCGAGGCCGAGCTCGCCGCTGACACCCTGTCCCTGCAGCCGGTAAAGCTCCAGGGACAGCGCGCAAAACCAGGCGCGAAACGGCTCGCAGGTGGCGACAGCCGCCGTCATCTGCAACTGCGCGCTGCGTTGCTGCAGCTGCTCGTACAGGGCCGGCTCGATGCTGGCTTTCAGGCCGGCCGGCGCGCGCGCCGCTTCCAGGAAGTTTTTCTGGAACTCGGGCTCCTCCAGCGCCGAAGGATCGGTCTCCAGGATCAGGCCCGTGGTTTCAGCGTAGGCCGCCTGCAGGCCGGAGGGCAGCGGATACGCCGATTCCGGTAGCAGATGCACCGAGCCGACCAGGCGGTGGATCACCGGCGCACGCGACGGATCGTCCGCGTTCTGCCTGTAGACCGTCCAGGTGAACGGCGCCGCGGGCACCATCACCGGCGCGGGCGTGACCGATGGAGCCGCTGCGGCAGGGGGAGTGGCGGCCGGCGGCGATGCCGGCGCCTCATCGGCGATCGCCGGAATCGCGGCCGCCCAGGCCAGCAACAGCGATGCCGCGCATCGCCTGATCACGGCGCCTGCCGAGCCCGACAGGCCGCTAGCGATTGGCAGCATCCGGCTCAGCATCGGCGTCCGGCATCAGCCAGTTGCCGATCAGGCGGTCGCGGTCGCCGCCCAGATTGGCGAAATCGAACAGCTCGCGATCGGCGAGCTGTGAGGGCGCGACGTTCGACAGCGCCTTGAAGATGATCTCGCTGCGGCCCGGATGCTCGGCCTCCCAGCTCTCCATCATCCGCCGCACCTGCTTGCGCTGCAGATGTTCCTGCGAGCCGCACAGATTGCAGGGAATAATCGGAAATTCGCGTTGTTTCGCATAGGCCGCGATATCGCTTTCGCGGCAGTAGGCCAGCGGCCGGATCACGATGTTGCGGCCGTCGTCGGCCAGCAGCTTGGGCGGCATCGCTTTGAGCGTGCCGCCGAAAAACAGGTTCAGGAAAAACGTCGCGAGAATGTCGTCGCGGTGATGGCCGAGCGCGAGCTTGGTGTAACCCTGCTGCTGAGCGTAGGCGTACAAAGCGCCGCGGCGCATCCGCGAACACAGCGAGCACAGCGTCTTGCCTTCCGGCACCACGCGCTTGACCACCGAATAAGTGTCCTGCTCGATGATGTGGAAGTCGACGCCGCGCGCGCGCAGGTATTCCGGCAGCACGGTTTCCGGGAAATCGGGCTGTTTCTGGTCGAGGTTGACCGCCGTGATCGAGAACTTAACCGGCGCTTTTTGCTGCAATTGCAGCAGCATTTCCAGCATCGTATAGCTGTCCTTGCCGCCGGACAGGCACACCATCACCCGATCGCCGTCGACGATCATGCGGTAGTCCTGGATCGCCTGGCCGACATTGCGCCGCAGCCGCTTGGCGAGCTTGTTGGACTCGTGCGCGCTGCGCAGCGCACGCGCGCCACCGGCAGGCGCGAAACGGACGGGGACTTCGACAGCGGATTCGGTCACGACGGGGAACACCACAGCAGGGGCGCCAGTTTAGCCGTTCTCGCCGGTTTGCCCCCTCGCCGGCCCCTTCGCCGGCAATTACCGAACCTGTAGGAGCGGGTCATACCCGCGACTGTGCCGTCGCAGCCTCAGTCGCGGGTATGACCCGCTCCTACAAAAGCAGGCGCATGCGAATGTTTACTCGTCCTCGCGCACGAAAGTGCGCTCCCTGAAACGCATCGCGAAGAAGATGAACAGCACCGCGGTCGCGCCCATCAGGCCGGCGAAGAACAGGAAGTACACCGGGCCGACCAGAGCATAAGTCGATACGTCGGCCTTGTCGGCGGCGAACACGCCGTTGCTAGTCACATCAAGGCGCTCGACCTTGTCGATCAGCCTGATGCGCTTGCCCGCCGGGTCGATCTCGCCGATCAGAAAGGTGCCGGCCAGCGGCGCCGCATTGCCGTCGATCTCGGTGATGCTGACGCCGTTGTCGCCGCCGAAATCGATCTTCTGGCCCAGCACGAAGCCGTCGACCGAGGCCATCGTCGCCCAGGTCTGCGCGCCGGTCTCGACCGACGACGCCTGCAGCGGCTCGACCATCAGATCGTTGACCGTCGCGGTCAGCGCGTTGCCGAGGCTGGTCGACACCAGGAACAGGCTCATGATGAAGCTCTTCATCACCGGCGGCGCCTGCTTGTAGCTGTATTCCAGGCAGGTGATCGACACCAGCACTTCGGCCGCGGTGAGCACGCCGTAGGCGCTGATCTGCCACCACAGGCTGACGACGTGGCCGGTCTGGATGCGCTGCTCGATCCACGCCACGATCAGGAACGAGCTGGCCGTGACGAAGAAGCCCATGCCGATCTTGCGCAGCGGCGTCACCGCGAAGAACTTGCCCATCAGCGGATAGATGCCGAAGGTGAAGATCGGGATCATGCCCAGCACATAGAAACCGTTCACGACCTGCAGCTGCGCCGGCAGCATTTCGTAGTTCACCAGGCTTGGGAACAGGCCGCCGAGAAAGCCGAACAGATGCTTGTCCATCAGGCCGGACTGCGCCTGCACGGTCCAGCTGTTGCCGTTGCTCTGGTCCCACAGCGCCCAGAAGAAGGCGACGAACAGGAACAGGAACGACAGGCGGATGACGATGCTCAGGTGCTCGCCGGTGAAGGATCGTTCCAGCCAGGCCAGCAGCTCTTTCGGCAAGGCCTTGCCGACCGGCGTCTTCAGGCACACCGCGGCCGACAGCGCCAGCATCGCCAGCATCATCAGCAGCGCGAACAGGAAGTTGGTCGCCAGGAAGATGGCCGCCGAAATCGCCAGCAGCACCAGGAAGTAGGCGATGAAACCCAGCGGCGCCAGGCCCGGCCTGGCCATCGCCGCCGGCACGATCGCGAACCGCGAGCGGCCGAGCCAGAACACCAGCGTCGCCAGCGCCATCATCAAGGCCGGCATGCCGAAAGCGAAGCGCGGGCCGTAGTCCGGATCGCTGAGCAGCTGCGGGCAGAAGTAGATCGAGATCGACGAGCCAAGGTTGATCGAGAAGTAGAAGTAGCTGAACGCGCGCTCGATCAGGTGCTGGTTGGCCGAGGTGAACTGGTCACCGACATTGGTCGACACGCAGGGCTTGATGCCGCCGGTGCCGAAGGCCATCAGGAACATACCGACGATCAGCATCGCCGGCGTGCTGCCCAGCGCCAGCGTGGTGCAGCCGATCACGTAGACGATCGAGAAATAGATGATCGTGCGGAACTTGGCCAGGAAGATGTCCGAGACCATCGCGCCGAGCAGCGGGAACAGGTACGCCGCGCTCTTGAACATCGCCTGCCAGCCCTGCGCCTTGGCGTCGCCAAAGTGCAGGAACTGGATCATGTACTGCACCAGGATCGCGTTGACGCCGTAGAAGCAGAACCGCTCCGCGAACTCGTTGACGACGATGAAGGGGATGCCGGACGGCATCTTGTCGGAGCGCGCAGGGGCTGCCGCGGCGGTGGCGCTGGTCATGGTCGGGAGGGCTCCAAAATGAGAACGCCGCGTGGGCGCGGCGGATGGCGAGAGTCTAGCCAAGTGCGGCACCGAACGCGCCGGGGGTTTTTCCTCAGGAACCGTAGGTTGGGGTGAGCGCAGCGAACCCCAACACTCGTCGCGGAACAATGTTGGGGTTCGCTGCGCTCACCCCAACCTACGGGCCAGCGCGATACGCAGCATGGCATCGTCCATACCGGTGATCTCCACGATCTTGTCCTGCGAGGTCTCGCCACGCAGCACGCGGATCGAACCGCGCGGCAGCCCCAGCGATTCGGCGAGCAGCTCGATGACGGCCTGGCTGGCCTTGCCGCGTTCGGGAGCGGCGGTTACCGAGATTTTCAGGGTATCGCCGCGCCAGCCGGTCAGCGCATCCCGCGAGGCCTTGGGCGATACCTTCAGCGCGAGCCGCGCCGTGGTCACCGGCGTCGCCTTCACTGCGCCGCGGTCGATTCGCGCATCAGCTGCGCGTAGAACTGGATCATCTTCAGATAGTCGGCAACCGCGATGCGCTCGTCGATGCCGTGGATGCGGCTTTCGTCTTCCTCGCCGTAAGGCATCGGCGAGAAGTTGTAGCCCTGCGCGCGTACCTGCGCGTAGTGCCGGTTATCGGTGGCGCCGAGCACGATGCCGCTGGTGACCAGCGCCTCCGGGAATACTTCGTTGATTGCACGCTCGATCTGCCTGAACGGCGGCGCGCTCGCATCCGAGGCCGGCGGCGCTTCATGGTTGAAGTCGGCGATCGGTTCGATCGAGATGCCGTCGTCGCCGATGGTGTCGCGCACATGCTGCAGCACGTGCGCGATCGAATCCCCCGGCAACAGGCGGAAGTTGACGATCACTTCGCCGCTGGCCGGTAGCACGTTGTCCTTGACGCCGGCGTTGAACATCGTCGTCGCGGTGGTGGTGCGGATCAGCGCATTGGTCGTGCGCGAAGCCTGCAGCGCGCGCAGCAGCACCGGCGACAGCCAGTCGCGATTCGCGACCAGCACGCGCGTCGGCAGATTCATATCCGGCGCCAGGCGCGCCAGCATCGCATCGACCGGTGCAATCAGCCGCGGCGGCATCGGCTGATCTTCGAGCCGGGTCACCGCGCGCGCGAGACGGCCGACGACGCCGTGCGGCGGCGGGGTCGATGAGTGCCCGCCATCGGCGATCAGCTTCATTCGGATCGACAGATAGCCTTTCTCGCCGGCCATCACCGATGCGACCGGCCGCGCTATGCCCGGCACCAGGCCGTGAGTAACCGCGCCGCCTTCGTCGAGCGTGTAGGCGGCCTTGATCTCGCGATGCGCGAGCAGCGCGGCGATCGCAGTGGCGCCGCGTTCGCCGCTGATTTCCTCGTCCTGGCCGAACGCGAACATCAACGTGCGCTCGGGCTGATAGCCGAGCTGCAGCAGTGCTTCGGCGGCTTCGAGTATCGCCAGCAGGCTGTTCTTGTCGTCGAGCGCGCCTCGGCCCCAGACGAAACCGTCGGCGATCACGCCGTCGAAAGGCGGATGCGTCCAGCCCGCGGCGACGGCCGGCACCACGTCCATATGCGCGGCGAGCAGCACCGGCGGCAGCTCGGACTTCGACCCGGCCCAGGTGTAGAGCAGGCTGTATTCACTGACGCGGTCCAGCGTCAGGTGCTCGTGCACCAGCGGAAAGCGCGTGCGCAGGAATTCCAGAAAGCCGGTGAAGGCGACGCGCTCGTCGTCGGGCTCGCCGGATTGCGCGACCGTCGCAAAGCGGATGCCCTGTGCGAGCCGATCCGCGGCAGCCGCGCGATCGACTGCGATCAGCGGCGCGCTGGCGGTGATCACCGTGCGCGGCGGCAATTGCGCGGTGCGCCAGGCGGCGAAGCCGACGATGCCGAGCAGGGTGAGCAAGACCAGCGCGAGCAACAGCTTTTTCAGCATGGGATGACCTGGGGTTCGCGCCGAAGCGCGGGCGCAACTGTAAATCTAACCGACGCGCGCCCTACCAGGTAGGTTGGGGTGAGCGCAGCGAACCCCAACGATCACCCGCGCAATGTTGGGGTTCGCGTTGCTCACCCCAACCTACGTCAGCTACCTACGCCAGCAGGCCACCGATCAGCGCGCCGATCACCAGCGTGCCCGCGCCGATGATCGCGAACATCACCGTGCCCAGGGCGATCAGCGCCGCCAGCCACGGAATGCCGATCAGCAGCTGCGCCAGCACCAGCAGCGCGACGCCCAGCACCAGGCTGGGCAGGATCGATGCGAGGAACGCACGGCCGACGCTGCCGGCAATTTTGCCGCCGACGATGCCGGCGATCAGGCTGCCGATGCCCGGCAGCCAGAACAGCAGCAGCGACAGGATCAGCATCCAGAACGCGCCCCAGAAAACGCTGCCTTCGTCCTTCAATTGCATTGACTCCTGCATCGTATGAGCTCCTGTGGGTTCAAGCTTCGCGCGGCGACAGTCTGCCGCCGCGGGCACGCGTGACGACGCGGCTGCCCCAGATGCGCAGATCGTCGAGCATGCAGTAAATGCTCGGCAGCGCGCCGAGGCTGACCAGGGTCGAGAACACCAGGCCGCCGATGATCGCGCGCGCCATCGGGTAGTAGGCGGGACCGTCGCCGCCGACCGAGGTATCGCCGAGCGCCAGCGGCACCATGCCCAGCGTGGCCGTGGACACGGTCATCAGGATCGGCCGCAGGCGGTCCTTGGACCCGAGCACCACCGCCTCCTCGCGGCCCATGCCGGATGCGCGCAGCTGGTTGACGTGATCCACCAGCACGATGCCGTTGTTGACGACCACGCCCATCAGGATCAGCAGGCCGATCATCGCCATGAACGAGAACGTCGTGTGCGTGGCCAGAAAGAACCAGAACACGCCGACGAACGAGAAGAAAATGCCGGTGATGATCGCGCTCGGCGCGAGCGTGGATTCGAACAGCGCCGCCATCACGATGTAGATCAGCACGATCGCCAGCACCATGTTCACGACCATGCTCTGCATGCTGTCGGCTTCGTCGTCGAAAGCCTGGCTGTAGCCCCAGCTGTAACCGGACGGGAACTGCAGATCGTTGAGCACCGCTTCGACTTTCTTCTTCGCATCCTCGCTGGTCACGCCCTCCAGGGTTCCGAACTGCACTTTCAGCGAGGCCATGCGGTTTTCGCGGGTGATGTTGCCGGGGGTTTCGCCAACGTCGACCTGCGCGACCGAACCCAGCGTGATGCGCTGGCCGTCAGCGCGGATGATCGGCATCGCCAGGATCGCATCGAAGTCGGCGCGGTCTTCCTTGCGGAACTCGACCAGCGTATCGACCTCGCCGGTGCCAGTGCGGTAGGGGCGCAGCTGTGTACCGCGCATCGCCGCCGCGACCGCATCGGCCACCTGCTGGCTGGACAGTCCGTTCTGGCGCGCGCGATCGCGATCGATGCGAATGCGCACTTCCTGGTCCTCGGCCTCGGCGATCACGCGCACGTCGGTCAGACCGGTGACGCGGCGCAGCACGTCGACGACATCGTCGGCGACCTTGCGCAGATGCTCGGCGGATTCGCCGTAGACGCGCACGCCGAGTTTCTCCGGCGAGCCGCTGCGGTTCTGGTCGAAGCTCGGCGCGCCGATCGCCAGCTTCGGCCAGTTCTTGCGGATGTCGTCCATCATGTCGCCGTTGCCGCGCGTGCGGTGCTCCTTGTCCGGCATGATCAGCGTGGTCTGCGCCTCGCCGACGTTGAAATAGCTGTAGACCGAATCGAAACCCAGCTCTTTCTGGTGCGCGAACAGATAGGTCTCCATGGTGGTCACCGCTTCCTCGACCTTGTCGAGACGATAAACGCCATTGAGGTTGTAGTTCATCGTCACGCGCTTGCCGTCTTCCTGCGGGAAGAAGTCCATCTTGACGAACTTGGCCGGGATCGCCGTCGAGGCGAGCACCAGCAAAATGATCAGCGAAGTCCAGCCGCGATGGTGCAAGGTCCAGCTCAAAGTCCGCATATAGAACGCCGACAGCGGCACCAGAAACGGCGCGCCGACATGCGCGTCGCCGCTGACCATGCGCGTGGTCAGCTGCGGGATCAGCGTCACCGCGACCAGCAGGGACGCCCCCAGCGACAAGGTGATGGTGAACGCGACGTGGCTCATGAACACAGTCAGATCGTTCTGCGCGCCGAACAGGTTCGGTAAAAACACAATGGCGGTGCTGAGCGTGCCGGCGACCACCGCCATGCTGACCTTGCGCACGCCGGCCAGTGTGGCCTGCGCCGGATCGCCGGTCTTGGCGCGCTCGGTGAAAATGCTTTCGGTGACGACCACCGCGTTGTCGACCAGCATGCCGACCGCGAGCATCAGGCCCATCAGGGTCAGGATGTTCAGCGAGAAGCCGAGAAAGTACATCGCCGCCAGGGTCATGCACAGCGACAGCGGCACCGACAGCGTGACGATCAAAGTCATCTTGATGTCGCGCAGGAACAGCCACAGCACTGCCACCGACAGCAGGGCGCCGATACCGCCGGCCTCGAGCAACGAGGTCAGCGAACTCTTCACGTCCTGCGCCGAATCCTGCATCACGAACAGCCGGATACCAGTCATCTCCGGCAGTTTTTTCACGTTCTCGATTTCGGCCTTAACGCGGTCGCCGACTTCGACCAGGTTCGACCCGGTCTCCTTGAACACATTGATGCCGATCGCGAACTTGCGGTTCAGATGGCGGCCGTAAGTCAGCTCGGGATCGGTGTAGGCGATATCGGCGATGTCGTGCAGCTTCAGGCCCTTGCCGTCGATGACGATGTTGCCGATCTGCTCCAGCGAAGTGAACTCGCCTTCGGGCCGCACCGTGTAGCGCATCCGCGCATCGGTGAGCTGGCCCGCCGACAGCGCGAAGTTGGCCTTCTGCAGCTGCGTACCGAGCTTGGAGATATCGACGCCATGGCTGGCGATGCGATCCGCGGCCAGCGAAATGCGCACCTGCTTTTCTTCGACACCGTAAAGCTCGACCTTGGATACGCCGGTGATGCGCTCGAGCCGCCGTTTCAGATTGCGGTCGAGCATGTCATGCGCGCCCGACAGATCGCGGTCCGCCGAAATGCGCAGCTGCAGCATCGGCTGATCGCTGCCGGAGAATTTCAGGATCTGGATGCGGTCCAGATCCGGCGGCAGGTTTTCGCGGATCGCGTCGATCTTGTCGCGCGCCTCCACGCCTTTGACCGCCAGATCCGAGCCCCAGTCGAACTGCAGTTCCATCTCGACGCCGTTGTCCTTGGACTTGGACTGGATCTTCTTCAGGCCCACCAGGGTCGCGATCGCTTCCTCGACCGGCCGCGTGATGCGGCGCTCGACTTCTTCCGGCGTCGAATTTCGGTAGGGAATGTTGACGACCATGAACGGGAATTCGATGTCCGGCAGCGACTCGAGCGGCAATCGCTGCCCGGCGATCAGGCCGATCAGGGTCACGCAGACGAAGAACATCGCGACCGACACCGGGCGCTTCATCGACAGTGCGGTGATATTCATGCGCGAGGCTCCGCAAAGCTCACACCGAGAACGCGGCCGAGCAGGATCGTGAACAGCAGCGCGATCAGCGTGGACGCGGCGACATCGCCGAGATAGTGATCGCCTTCGGCAACGCGCGCCAGCGCGCAGATCGCCGCCAGCGCCAGCAGCGGCCAGCGCCAGCGCGGCAACAGCAGCGCCGGAGGCAACAGCAGGCCCATGTAGACCGCGGTATGGCCGGACGGAAACGACTCATGGCCGGCGACGAAGAAATCGTTCAGCGTCGGCTGGGCGACATAGTCGTGGGGACGCACGCGCTCGAACACGCCCTTGAGCCAGGTCACGCTGAAGCGCGTCGCCAGCAGCACCGCGGCGGTAAGCCAGAACGGCCGCGCCCACGCCAGCCCACCGCGCCACGCGAGCAGCGCGCCGATGATCGCGATCGCCAGCGGATGCGCCCACTTCGGCAGCGCGGGCTGCACGATGCGCGTCATCGTGTCGGTGAAGCCGCGGGCCGGCGCGACCAGCGCGGCTGCGTGTTCGTGCAGGAACATCGCCAGCGGACGGTCCAGCCATAGCGCGCAAAGCAGCACGACGCCGAACAGCGCAGCACTGTCGATCAGCAAGGAACGAAGCGATGGCACAACCGCGCTCATGCCGTCCCCTCTGCCGGCAGAGGGTAGCCCACCCACCGGCCAGACCCTCTCCCGGCGCTCCGCGCCACCCTCTCCATGAACCAGCCTCGCCTCGCAAACGACGTAGGTCGGCAATCCTTTGCCGACGTGTGCGCCCTGATCCCTTGAGCACGTCGGCAAAGGATTGCCGACCTACCTTCGTCGGGTTCAGGGTCCGTGAGCCGATCCGCAAGGAACACGGGGCTACCCAGGAACCTCTCCCTCCCCCGCTTGCGGGGGAGGGCCGGGGTGGGGGCGGAAGTCGCGGCGCTGTCGTCGCGCCCCCATCCCAACCTTCCCCCGCACGCGGGGGAAGGAGCTGGCCGGTTCCGGGCATCAAGCCGGCTGCTATGAAGCTGCGGAGGTCTCTCCCGGGAGAGCGGTAAAGCGGGGCAATTCGCGCTCACTTGCGCACGTCCGGCCGCCGATCCAGCAGCGTGTACATCACCGGGATCACCAGCAAGGTCAGGAAGGTCGACACGGTCAGGCCGCCGATCACGGTGATCGCCATCGGCCGCTGCACTTCGCCGCCGGCGCCCATGCCGATCGCGATCGGTAGCAGGCCGAGCACCGCGGTCGCGGTGGTCATCAGGATCGGCCGCAGGCGCGTGCGGCCTCCGGCCAGGATCGCGTCGTACTTGCTCATGCCCTCGTCGCGTTTGCGGTTGACCAGGTCGATCAGCACGATGCCGTTTTTCACGACGATACCGGCGAGGATGATCATGCCGATCAGCGCGACCACGTTGATGATCGAGCCGGTGATATACAGCGCGCCGATCGCGCCGATCGCGGCCAGCGGGATCGTGAACAGGATGACGAAGGGATGCACCAGCGATTCGAACTGCGAGGCCATCACCAGGTAGACCAGGAACACCGCCAGCGCCAGCGCAAACTGCAGCGACTTGAAGGATACCTCCATCTCCTCGCTCTGGCCGGCGACGAAGGCATTCATGTTCTGCGGCATCGCCACCGAGCCGACGATGTGGTTGAGCTCGATCACCGCCTCGGACAGATCGCCGCCCTCGGCGAGCTGCGCCGACACCACGACGACGCGCGACTGGCTGATGCGGCGGATCTCGCTGGGGCCGCTGCGCAGCCGCACGTCGGCGACGGATTCCAAGGTGACCGGCCGCGCCGCATCGGGGTTGATCACCAGGCGGCGCACATCGTCGACGCTGGAGCGATCGTTCTCGGAACCGCGCACCAGCACGTCGATCTCGCGATCGTTCAGCCGATAGCGGGTGGCGACATCACCCTGCACCGAGTTCACCACGCGCGTCGCCAGATCCGCGGTATCCAGCCCCAATTTGGCAGCGCGCTCCTGGTTGAACAGGATCTGGATCTCCGGGTGCCCCGGCGCCTGCGTGCTTTCGATCTCGGTGAAGCGTCCGGAGGCGCGCATCTTGTTGCGGATCGCTTCGGAAACCCGCACCAGGTTGTCGAGATCGTAGCCGGAGATCTCGACTTCCAGCGGCGCTTTCAAGGTGAACAAGGTCGGCCGCGTGTAGCGGTAGGTCAGCCCCGGAATCGCTTCGAGCGGCTTCTGCAGCTGCCCGATCACATCGGTCTCGTGCTCGTAGGCGCCGGCTTTCAGGCCGAGATTCAGCACGCCGTGATTTTCGCCGCCTTCGTCGGCCGACACGTCGAGGCGGTTGCCCTGGCCGGCGATGGAGAAGTTGGACGCCAGCCACTGCTTGCTGACTTCGCTCTGGTCGAGATCGCGCGACAGATCGCGCAGCACCGCGTCGGTACGCGCCAGCGGCGTGCCCGGCGGCAGTTCGATCTCGGCGCGCAGCTCGCCCTGGTTGAACGGCGGGATCAGCTCGACGCCGATCCGCGTCAGCAGCCACAGGCTCGCGGCGAACAGCGCCAGCGCGGTACCGAGCACGATGCTGCGGTTGCGCAGCGCCCAGCCCAGCGTGCGCTCGTAGCCGGCCTCGAAGCGATCGAACATCGCCTGGAAGACGCGCGACAGCGGACGGAAAATCAGGCCGAGCACGAAGCCGATGCCACGCAGCACGCGCACGATCAGCCACAGCACGCCGAACGGCGCCTGCTCGAACACGCCGTAACGCACACTCGATGCGCCGCGGCGCAAGCGCCCGGCCTCGCGGTGGATCGGCTCGGCTTGCGGCGGCGGCGTCCTGTTGCCGCCGCGCGCGGCCAGCATCGGGATCAGCGTGAACGACACGATCAGCGAAAAGATCAGCGCGCCGGTGACGACCAGTGCCTGGTCCGAGAACAGCTGGCCGGCGATGCCCTGAACGAACACCATCGGGAAGAACACCGCGACCGTGGTCAGCGTCGAGGCGATGACCGCGGCGCCGACTTCGGATGCGCCCGCCACTGCGGCATCGGCCGGGGCCATGCCCAACTCGCGCTTGCGCATGATGTTTTCGAGCACCACGATCGCGTCGTCGACGACCAGGCCGATCGCCAGCGCGATACCGCCGAGGCTCATGATGTTCAGCGACAGATGCGCGCCGTACATCACGTTGAACGTCGCGATCACCGACACCGGGATCGAGATCGAAATCACCGCGGTGATCCAGGCACTGCCGAGAAACAGATAGACGATCAGCACCGCGAGCACGCCGCCGATGATCGCGGCGTCGCGCACCTCGCTGATTGCGCTCTCGATGAAGACGCTCTGGTCGTACAGCGGCTTGAGTTCGACGTCGGCCGGCAGCGATTTCTTCATCGTCTCGAGCCGCTTGTTGACGATCTGCGCGGTCTCGACGGTATTGCCGTCGCCTTCCTTGTAGATGTCGATCTCGACGGCTTCGGCGCCGCCGATGCGGATCACCGCCTCGCGCTCCTTGTAGCCGCTGCGCACTTCGGCGACGTCGCGCAGGTAGATTGGCTGCAGGATCGTCTGTGATGGGCCGGTGGACGTCGGCTTCGATGCCAGGATCACGTTGCGCATCTGGTCCAGATCGATGAACTGGTTCAGGGTGCGCACCAGGTAGCGGCTCGCACCCTGCTCGACGCGGCCGCCCGACAGGTTCACGTTCTCGGCTTTCAGGCGCGTGCCGATCGCCTCCAGCGTCAGCCCCTGCTGCGCGAGCTTGTGCAGATCGACCAGCACCTGCACCTCGTCTTCCAGTCCGCCGGAGATTTTCACCGCGGCGACGCCGCCGACCGCTTCCAGCGGTTTCTGGATCAGGTCTTCGGCAATGCGGCGCAGGCGCTTGAGGCTGACTTCCTCGGAAGTATTACGCGCATGCTCGTCTGTCTTCAGCGCCAGGCCCATGCGCAGGATCGGGTCGGAGGACGGATCGAAGCGCAGCACCACCGGGCGCTTGGATTCCTTGGGCAGCTCCAGCGTGTCGAGCTTCTCGCGCACGTCGAGCACCGCGTAGTCCATCTTCGTGCCCCAGTTGAATTCCAGGGTCACGTCGCTGGTGCCGGCACGCGAAGTCGAGGTCACACGGCGCACGTTCTTGATCACGCCGACGACTTCCTCGATCGGCTTGCTCAGCAGGGTTTCGATCTCGGTCGGCGCGGCGCCTTCCAGCTCGGTGCGCACGGTCAGGGTCGGGTACGACAGGTTGGGCAGCAGCGTGACCGGCAGCCGCGACAGCGACACCAGGCCAAACAGCAGCACCGCGAGCGTGAACATCACGACGGCGACCGGGCGCCGGGTTACGAAGGCCAGCACGTGAATTCCTAGTGTCGAATGCTGCTGGTCTCCTTCCCCCGCGAGCGGGGGAAGGCCGGGATGGGGGCGGATGGATAGAGCAGCTCCGCGACGAATGCCCCCACCCTGGCCCTCCCCCGCGAGCGGGGGAGGGAATGGTTAACGCTGAAATTCATCATCAACCCGCCTTCGGTGCAGGCTGAGCGGCCGTCGCCACCGGCGCGCCCGGTTTCAGCGGCTGCACGGTCTCGACCTTGGCGTCGTCCTTGAGGCTGGACTGCCCGGTGGTGACGACGAAGTCCCCCGCCTTCAGGCCCTCGACGACTTCGAAATGGTCGGCGTCGCCGTAGCCGGTCTTGATCAGCCGGCGATGCGCGCGGCCCTCGGCGACCACGTAGACCGATTCGGCCGCGTCTTCGACCAGCACCGCATCGCGCGGCACCAGCAGCGCCGCGTCGCGGCGGTCGTACAGGATCTCGGCGCGCGCGAACATGCCCGGCCGCAATTCCGACTGCTTGGCGTCGATGCTCACCGTGACCTTGACCGTGCCCGAACTCGCGTCGACCACCGGGTTGATCAGCGTGACGACGCCGCCGAAGCTCTTGTCCGGCCAGGCGTCGACCGACAGGTTCACATGATGCTCGGCCTTGAGCTTGTAGATGTCGCGCTCCGGCACGTAGATCGCGGCGCGCAGGCGGTCGAGCTGGGTGACGCGGAACGCCTGGGCACCGGCCAAAATCTGGTTGCCGCGCTTGATGTAGCGCGCGCTGACCACGCCGTCGAACGGCGCGCGGATCTCGGATTCCTTCAGCGCCAGCGCAGCCAGATCGGCCGCGGCGCGGCTGGCGGCGAGGTCGTACTGGGTTTTGTCGTAGGCCTCGCGCGACACCAGGTTGCGCTGGTAGACCGACTTCAGACGGGTGAAGTCCTGCTCCAGCCGGTCGACGTCGGCCTGGGAGCGGGCCAGCTCGAAGCGCAGCTTGTCGGTCTCCAACCGGGCCAGCACCTGCCCGGATTTGACCCGGTCGCCTTCCTCGACCAGCACCTGCTCGATCACGCCGCCCTGCTTGGCCATCACCGTGGCCTCGTTCTCGGCCTCCAGCGTCGCGGTGCCGCGGTAGGCGGCGTCGATCGGGCCGGTGACGACCTTGGCAGTCTCCACCGGGATCGACGGCTCTTCCTTTTTCTCTTCTTCTTTCTTGCCGCCGCAGGCGGTCAGCAGCAGCAGGCCGAGCAGCGCCGGCACGACAGCGGAGCGCTGCAGGGTTCGTTTCATGGTCATGTTCGGATAAGAGGTCGAGGTCTGAGGCAGGCATTCCACGCAGTGTGCCAAGCCATTGGCGCACACAAGTGGCTGAAAATTCGGGATTTTAAAAATGGAACGCGAGGGAGCGCGCGAAACCGGGCGCGCAAACAGCGAGCTATCGGCGAAATACGCCATTTTGTGATTCACGCAATCTCCCCCACGGAGTCATCAGCGAGCGTCCGGTGCTCTTCCGGCTCTTGGACGCAGCAAACCCGTTTTGGGTTGCATCGGCCGGCAAAAGCCGTCGATGGGCTACCATAGTAACCCGCTTCATTCTCCCTCTCTCCGCCGAGCTCTTGATCATGCAGATTGCTGACCGCTGCGCCGTCTCGTTCCATTACACCCTCAAAAACGACGCTGGCGAGGTGCTCGACTCCTCGGAAGGTTCGACGCCGCTGGCGTATCTGCATGGCCAGGGCAACATCGTGCCGGGCCTGGAGAGCGCGCTGGCCGGCAAGAGCGCCGGCGACAAGCTCAGCGTCAAGGTTTCCGCGGCCGAAGGCTACGGCGAGCGCGATGCGCGCCTGGTTCAGGACGTGCCGCGCCGCGCGTTCCAGGGCATCAAGGACATCAAGCCGGGCATGAGCTTCACCGCCGACGGTCCCCAGGGTCCGAGCCGCGTCACCGTGACCCGCGTCGCCGGCGACATGGTCACCGTCGACGGCAACCATCCGCTGGCCGGTGAAAACCTGAACTTCGACGTCGAGATCACCGACGTCCGCGAGGCCAGCGCCGAAGAACTCGAGCATGGTCATGTGCACGGCGCAGGCGGCCATCATCACTAGGCTGTACCTGCGGGAAGCTCGCTGATGCTGCGTCTGATCTGGTCAGCGGCTGCTCGCCCGGTCGCAGCCGCCGTTGTGGCGGCCACCACGCTGATGGCCGGCTGCGCGTCGCCGCCGCCACCGGTCGAAGCGCCACAGCCGATCACCCTGGAACAGGCGATCGCAGCGCCTTACCGCGCCGCCAACCAGGCTCGCGACATATACCGCCATCCGCAGCAGACGCTGGAATTCTTCGGCGTCGAAGACGACATGACGGTGGTCGAGATCTGGCCTGGCAGCGGCTGGTATACCGAGATCCTGGCGCCATTCCTGCGCGCGCGCGGCCACTATGTGGCCGCGCAGTTTCCGGATGTGGCCAGTTCGCCGGCTTATCAGAAAAAAACACTCGCCAATTACAAAAGTGCGCTCGCCGGCAGCCCGCAGCTGTTCGACCACGTGCGCCTCAGCGCAATCGGCAAACCGAACTTCTATCAGCCGGTGCCGCCGGACAGCGCCGACATGGTGCTGAGCTTCCGCAACGTGCATAACTGGCTCACTGATGACAACGAGCGCGAGATGTTCGCGGCGTTCTATCGCGTGCTGAAACCGGGCGGCGTGCTCGGCATCGTCGAGCACCGAGGCTTCGACGACACCACCCGCCAAGACTCGATCCGCACCGGCTACGTCAGCCAGGAATACGTCGTGCAGCTCGCCGAGGACGCCGGCTTCACCTGGGTCGCCTGGGAAGAGATCAACGCCAATCCCAAAGACACCAAGGACTATCCGGGCGGCGTGTGGACGCTGCCGCCGACACTGAGGCTCGGCGAGCAGGACCGCGCGAAGTATCTGGCGATCGGCGAATCCGACCGGATGACGCTGAAGTTCGTCAAAAAGCCCTGAACTCTCACTCTGCTTGAGCTTGTGCGGCTGTACCGCTCGACGCAAGCGCCGGCAGAATCACCGAGAACATTGAGGAAAATGCTCACTTCATGCACCCAAAGACAGCTGCGCTCGTTGCACTTGAGCCGGCGACGTAAGCTAGCGCATCGCCCGCACCGTGACTGAAATCGCCACCGGCCAGGTCCACGCCCAGATCGTGGCTGCGGTCCTTGAACTGGTTCTTCAGCAGGTCCGTCGATTGGTCCGGCGCGTAGTCGGTGTCAACAGTCAATCAATTGTGTCTGACCTGAATGTCACTTACTTAAGCGCAAGCCATTGATCATATGAAAGAAGCTGGCGACCGGGCAAACTGTTGGTCCGACCCGAACAGCGGCCATTTTTTGGCCGCCAGCCCCTCATGCACAGTACGCACAGA
>NZ_JAQGNT010000044.1 GCF_028291725.1 Hydrocarboniphaga sp.
TGCAGCGCGACAAGGCCTGCTGTGCCGCCTTGTCCAGACGCTCGAAGCCGCTCGAGGTCTGCACCTTGCTGTCGGTGACTTTGCCGTCGATGCCCACCAGCAACTGCAAAGTGACCGAGCCGGTTTCGCCCAGACGCTCGGACACCGCGGGATAGTCCGGCTCCTTGCAGGCTTTGGCTTTGACCACCGGCGCCTTGGTGACACCGCTGGCCACCGGCTTGGGCGGCGCCGGCGGCGCCGGCTTGCTCGACGTGGTGATCGTGTTCGTCGATACCGGTGCCGATGCGATGTTGATTTCCGGCGGCGGCACGAACGGCGGCGGCGGAATGTCCAGCTTCGGCGGCGGGGGCGGCGGAGGCGGTTCTTCGTCCGTCTTCACTTCATCCAGGATCTTGGTCTCGATCGGCGGCGGCAGCAGCTCAATCGCCTTGCGCGCCAGTCCGTTCACCAGACCGTACACCAGCAGGATGTGAAAAATCACAACGCCGGTAATGCCGATGATGCGTCGCTTCGGATCTTGGCGTTGGCCAAATTCCATCTTGCCTCCATCGATTAATCGTGCCGATTCTCTTCGGCACTGCATGAAGATCGCTGGCTGGCACTCTCCATGGCTTTCCGACTTTCGTGCACGCCGATAGTCGAAGCCCCGGGAATTTCAGCTGTTTTCGTACGACCCGGCACGGACTCGGCAAGCAATCGGGCAAAAAAACCCCGTTGCAGAACAAGGTCGCAATTTCATTTCCATCATCTCCGCCACGCACATCAGGGATTTCGATGGAACCGCACTGCACAAGTGCCCGCTCAGCATCATCCCAAACTTTCTACTACTCCGTTCTATTTATGAACCAAACGGTTGGTTTCATTTTACACGTGATTATTTCGGTGTCAAGGCGGGGAAGCGACGGTTCAGCACCGCGGCCCTGCTGCGTTAGCCAGCTTGCGCCGCCAACGGCAAATGCTTGGAGTGATAGACATGTTCGCTGTCAGGGCGGAACTCGATCAGTTCGATCGAGTTGCCGTCGGGGTCACGCCCATAGATCGCGCGGACCGGGTCTCCGGGCTGGCCGGGAGGCGGCCCGTGAAACCGCATCCCGCAGCTTTGCAGCCGCTGGTACTCGCTGTCGATCTCGGTGACGGCAAAACAGAAATGCGTATATCCAGGATCACAAAGCCGGGCATCCGCAAGCTTTATACCCCGAGGCTCGCTGTATTCAAACAGCTCCAGAAACAGATTGTCACGCTGCAGCATCCAGCTCAACGCCGCCGATCCTTTAACTCCGGTAACGAGTTCGTGGCGCACCGAATCGCGTTCCCAGCCACCGGTTTTTATTAGTCTGAAATCAAATGCCTGGCAGTAAAAGTCCGCAAGACGCTTGATATCGAACGTGGCGATGGCTACGTGGTGTACGCCCAGTATCATGAAACGACCGCTCCTTCCTGAGCCCCGCGGACCTCAACCGGCCTCGTTTTCCAACAGGCCCTTGAATTCCGCGATGACCTCGTCGACTGCAGCGAAGCGCGAACCCATCTTGGTCCGTGTCTCCGGTGATTCGACCGAAGCCAAGATAAACGCCGCTGCCTCGCGGCCGATCGTATGCGGCGTAATCTGGCCGCCCGGTTTGTACCAGCGTATGTAGGACGTGATTACGCCGAATATGGCGAAACTACACATCCTCGGATCCAGCTCAGGATCGAACTGCCCCGCCTTCTGTCCCCGCGCCACGATATCGCGCAGATAGACCGTATAGCTATCGCGATCCTTGGTCACCAGATTGCGCTTTTTCACGGGCAGATATTTGCTGTCGTGAAGAAATACGATGCCGCGATGCATCCGTTCGACCACCGCATTAAGAAAGATGTGGCCGTAGCTGAAAGCCGTAATCTGCCGGAGCGGATCCGACGCAAACTGCTCGGCCAGCCGCATATTCTCATGCAGGCCTTCATGCGCGACCTTGACCACGTCGAAAAGCAGATCTTCTTTTGAGCTGATGTAGTGGTACAAACTGCCCTTCAGAACACCGACCGAATCCGCGATGTCGTTCAGGCTGGTGCCGTTGAACCCTTTCTCGGCGAACAATTCACCCGCGATGTGGACGATATCCTCATAGCGTCTCTCGTTGTTCTCTTTCCGCCCTTTCCGCGCTGCCATCGACGTCCTTCATTGAGTGCCTGTTGGCACAAGGATAGCGAAATAGCCGTTTAAGCATAAGGCGACCAACCGTTCGACTGGTTCGGGCCCCGGGGGCCGGCGGCCCCCAAACCTGAACAAGCCTGCTTACGCCGCCTTACCGATCGTGTTGCGGAGCGTGCCCAGCTTGGGCGCTTCCAGCTCCACGACATCGCCGGCGACCAGCCAGTGGTGCTTCTCTTTGCCACTGGTGATCCGCAGTTCGATGATGCAGCCGCTGCCGCAGGTCCCTGAACCAATGACGTCGCCCGGAACCAAGCTCACGTCTGCCGAGGCGTGTGACAGGACGCGCGGCCAATTGAAGTACATCTCGGACAGCTGCCCGTTGGACCAGGTTTCGCCGTTGACGCGTGCCGTCAGCGGCAGCTTGAGCCGGCCGCCCTCCTCCTCGAACTCGTCCGGAGTGACCAGCCAGGGGCCGAACGAGGTCGCGAAATCCTTGGCCTTGACCGGGCCCATGTACAGCTGCATTTCCTTGGAGCCCAGATCGCGCGCCGACCAGTCGTTCATCAGGAAGAAGCCGGCGATCGGCGCCAGCCAGTCGCTACCGTCGGCGGGGTAGTCGCGCACCTCGGCGCCGATCAGTGCCGCGACTTCGAGTTCGTAGTCGATCGACTTGGCTTTCTTCGGCGGCAGCACCGTATCGCCGTCGCCGATGATGCAGTTCGGGTTGCTGAAATAGAACACCGGGATTTCGTACCACAGCGGGTTCATCTTGCCGCCGATGCCCTCGGTGCAGTTCTTGGTGTGCGCCTCGAACGCCGAGAAGTCGCGCAGCGACGTCGGCCGCGCCACCGGCGGCAGAAACCTGACCTCGCTCTGCGCAAAACTCCGGCCGTCCTGCCAGGCACCTTTGCCGCGAGCCATCGCGACCTTGATCAGATCGGCCTCGGTCACGCCGGTCAGCTCCGTGACCTTGTCCTCATCGATCCGCACCAGCCTGATTTCGCCCGTGGGCAGTACTGCACGTCCTAATTTCATTTCTCTGTTCCTTTGGATGTCTGATCGCTGCCAATCAGCGCCGCGCGAGCGACGCTGCAATGTTTCGCCGCATGATTTCAGCGCTGCCGTCGGCGATGCGGACGATGCGCGACTGCTGCCAGCCCTCGTACAACTTGAGCTCGTTGGTCAAGCCCATGCCGCCGTGCACCTGCATGCAACGGTCGTAGACGCGCGTGCCGAGTTCGGTGGTGTAGACCTTGACCATCGCGACCTGGTCGTTAACCGATTCGCCGCGCTCGAGCCGACGCGCGCAATCGCGCGTCATGCTCTCGGCGGCATAAATCTCGATCGCCGAATCGGCGAGCTGGAACGACACGCCCTGATACTGATCGATGGTCTTGCCGAAAGTCTTGCGTGTGCCGGCGTATTCGCTGGCCTTGTCCAGCGCCCATTTCGACAGGCCGATGCAGCGTCCGGCGTTGTACATGCGGCCGGTGTTGACGCCGGCCATCGCCAGCTTGAAGCCCTGGTTCAATTCGCCGACCAGCGCCGTTGATGGCACGCGCACGTCGCGGAACGACAGGATGCCTTCGTCGCCGCCGATGTGGCCGAACAGCTTGAGCACGCTATCGACCTGGAAGCCCGGCGTCGTCACCGGCAGCGCGAAGCAGCTGACGCCGCCCTTGCGGGTGCGTCTCAGCTCCTCGTCGGTCACGGCCCAGACGAATACCCAGTCGGCCACCGGCGAATTGGTGATCCATTGCTTGGTCCCGGTGATCAGCCAGTCGTCGCCGTCGCGGACCGCCCGGGTGCGCATCGCCAGCGCGTCCGAGCCGGCGTCGGGTTCGGACATGGCGAAGCAGGACGTGATCTGGCCGGCCATCAGCGGCTGCAGCAGCTGTTCCGAAATCTGCGGCGTCAGATACGAGCACAGCAGACTCGGCCCATAGCTCCAGTGCGCGACCGAGGCATACGGCAGCAGACGCGCCGGCCCGTAACGGTGATACAGCGCATCCCATACGCGATACAGCATGTACGCGCCGAAATCGCCGCCACCGATCGATTCGGGCACGAACATGTTGTAGTAGCCGGCCTCGGCCGACTGCTGGCGCACTTCGCGCTTGAGCTTCTTCAGCTCCGGCGAGTAGGCGCCGCGTTCGTCGTAATGCAGGCGCGGATCATCGAGCAGTTTTGCGTGCTCCTTTTCCAGCGGCAGCACCACGGCGTCGACGAAGCCCAGAAGATTCTCGACGACGTCTTCGACTTCCGTTTCGTCCATTTCTACCGACATCAAGGCCTCGCTAAGCTTTCTTGTTGGGTTCGTCGCGCACCGGCTTGGCCGCCGCGCGCGCCTGGAATTCGCGACGGGCGCGATCCGCTTCCGGGCCGTTCTGGCACAGTGCGGCCGTGACTCGTTCCAGTTCGTAATAAGCCTTCAATTCCAGGGTTTCGGCGGCATCGAGCAGGCGCTTTCCAAGCTCCATCGCATGCCCATACGCAGCCGGCAGGCTCGCCGCGTACTCGAGCGCTGCCGCCACCACCGTGCCGCCGGCGACGGCGCGATTCGCCAGTCCCCAGGCGACGGCTTCATCACCGAGCAGCGGCCGGCCGCTGAACAGAAGCTCGGCCGCGCGATGGCGCCCGACGCGCTGAGCCAGGAACCACGCCGCACCGCCATCCGGCACCACACCACGCGATACGAAGGGAGCGACGAACGCCGCGTCGCTCGCGGTGAACAGCAGATCGCAGGCCAGCGCCAGGCTCCAACCCAGACCGGCAGCGCCGCCTTCGACGGCCGCGATGATCGGCAGCGGGAAGCTGCGCATCTTCAGCATCGTCCGCTGCGCGGCATCCAGACGCGCGACCGATGCGGTCGCCCGAAAGCCCGCTGCCGGCGTGCTCTTCAGATCGCCACCGGCGCAGAAATAGGCACCCTCGCCGCTCAGTACCACGGCGCGCAATTCCGGGTTTTCCGCAGCCGCATCCAGCGCCTGCTCCAAGGCCAGCCAGCTGTCCATCGTCAGCGAATTGCGCGCCTGCGGCCGGTTGAGCTTGATCAGCAAGACACCGCCAAGCGGATGCTCGATCTTGATCGGGCTATCCGTCGCATCCGCGGCCGGCCTCGTGCTCATTACGCGAGCACCACAAGAGCATCGAGTGCGACCAGCGTGCCGTCGTCGCTCTGCACCACTGGATTGATATCGATCTCGGAAATCGACGCATCGATCAACGCCGCCGCGCCGAGCTTCTGCATCACCACGATCAACTGGGTCTCCAGCTGATCGGCCTTGGCCGGATGCTTGTGCTGCAGGCTCTGGAACGCGCGGACACTGTGTAGCGCGCGCCGCGCCGCGGACTCGGTGACTGGCGCAACGCAGCGACCGACGTCCTTCAGCTCTTCGACCGCGCCGCCGCCCGCCCCGCACAGAATCACCGGACCGAACACCGGATCGCGCACCAGGCCACACATGAACTCGGTACCGCCACGTACCATCTCGACGATCAGCACGCCTTTCAGATCGGCCTTCGGAACATGTGCATGCACGTCGCGCATGATCTGCTCGAAAGCGTCGCCGACCGCGGTTTCGCTGCCCAGATTCAATTTGACGCCGCCCGCAGCGGCCTTGTGCGGCACGTCCGCCGAAACGATTTTCGCGACCACCGGAAAACCGAATCGCTTGGCCGCAGCGGCGGCCTGTTCGCGGCTCGTTGCGACTTCGGCGCCCGGCATACGCAGGCCCAAAGCGGCGAGCACCTCGCGCGAAGCCGCTTCGCTCAAGGCGCCGCTCCGTGCTTCGTCGCTGCGCGCCTGCGACAGAGCCGAGCTCAACGCCCCGGCTTCGGCAGCGCTCAGAGCCAGCGTCCTGTCGACTTGCGCAGTACGCGGCCGCTCGTTCCAGTTCATCCAGTGGCGGACGGCGCGCAGACAGCGGTCGCTGGAGCGGAACACCGGCAGCCCGGGCTCCGCGTCGAGGATTTCGCTGCCGGGGCATTCCAGCCAGCTGCTGAGCCAGACCGCGGCGATCGGCTTCTTGGAGTTGCGTACCGCTTCGACGATCGATGCCGGGCGCTTCGCCGTGGACGGACCGGTCTGCGACGCGGCGAGGATAATCCCGGCCGAATAGCCTTCGTCGTCGGCGATCGCTTCCAGACACTGGCGCAGCACGTCGTCGGTCGGCGAAGCGGTGGTGTCGATCGGATTGCCGAAGGCGGCGAACGACGGAATCAGCTGGCCGAGACGTTCCAGCGTCCTCGCTGACGGCGCCGGCAGTGGCACGTTCTCGTCGTCGGCCGCGTCGGCCGACATCACGCCGGGGCCGCCCATCGTGGTCAGTATGCCGACGCCGCCGGGCACGTACGGCTTGCCGGCCCAGCGCGCGAACAGCTGACCGGTTTCGATCAGTTCTTCGGTGGTCTTGAACAGCATGATGCCCGCGGCATCGGCCGCCGCCTGGAACACGTCGTAGCTGCCGGCCAGGCTGCCGGTGTGCGATACCGCGGCGCGTCCGCCGGTCTGCGTACGGCCGGTTTTCAGCGCGAGGATCGGCTTGCCGACACGGCGCGACTTGCGGCCGATCTCGGCAAGACCGGTCGGATTGTCCAGGCCCTCGATCACCAGCAGCACCACATCGGTGGCCGGATCATCGAGCAGGAAATTGACATAGTCGAATGCGGTAACGTCCACCGAATTGCCGGTGGTGATCGTGTACGACACGCCGAGACCGCGATTGCGGCGATGGCCTAGATGCGTCGCCAGACCGGCGCTCTGCGACACGATCGCCAGATTGCCCGAGGGAAGATCCATGCGCAGGTCGGGCACGAAAGTCAGCGGCAGATTCTCGCGATAGTTCAGCACGCCCGCGGTATTCGGGCCACCCAGACGCATGCCGGTCTCGATCGCCAAAGCGCGAAGACGCGCTTCCGCGGCGGCGCCGCCTTCGGTCTCGCCGAAGCCCGCCGAAAAGATGATCGCGCTTTTGCAGCCGCGGCCGGCGGCTTCGCGAATCACGCCTTCGACCGCGTCCGCAGGAACCGCGATCAGCAGGCAGTCCACGTCTCGCGGCAGATCCGCGATCGAAGCGACGCCGAGCGCAGCTTCCGGCGCTTTTTCTTTGGCGAAGCGTGGATGGATCAGGTACAGCGGCCGCCCGATATGCGCCTCCAGCAGCTGCCGCTGCGCCGATGCACCAAAGCCCTTGCCCGCGGACGAGGCGCCGATGATGGCGATCGACTTGGGGCTGATCAGCGGCTGCAGCTCCTCGGAACTGTAGAGCCGTTGACGGACACTGCCTGCGGTATCGGATATCGGCGTCATACGTCGATCAGCTCACCGGCGCCCAGTTCGGCTTGCGCTTTTCCATCCAGGCTTTCGCACCTTCTGTGGAATCCGGATGACTCATGTGCGCGTCGAGGTTCTTGTCGGCCTTGGCGACGATCGCGGCTTCGTGCGACGGATGAGACAGGCCGATCATCATGTCGAAGGTCTTCTGCACCGCGGTCGGCGAAGCGGAGGCGATGACCTCAGCCGTCTTGCGGGCGGCGGCCACGGCTTCGGCCGGCGTGTCGAACAGTTCGTTGACCAAGCCGAGCTGATAGGCGCGCTCCGCAGAAAGCGCGCCGCCGCCGATCGCGATCCGCTTGGCTTCGCTCGGGCCGATGATGTTGACCAGGCGCAGCGCGCCATAGCCGCAGATCTGGCCGACCTGCACATGTGTATCGACGAATTTGGCGTTGCGCGAGGCGAACACGATATCGCCATCGGTGACGAAGCCGAGACCACCACCGGCGACGGTACCGTTGACCGCGACCACCACGGGCTTGGTGATACCGGCCATGCGCCAGGTCAGACGCCAGCCTTCACCGGTAGCCTCGCCCGGCAGGCGCAACGAGCCCTGCGACTTGAGCGCGGACACGTCGGCGCCAGTGCAGAAGAAGCGGTCGCCGCTTGCGGTAAACGTGATGACCTTGACCTCGGGATTCTTCTCCAGCGCTTCCCAGGCGTCGCGCAGCTGCACATAGATGTTTCGGGTCAGCGAGTTGCCGGCCTTGGGGTTGTATAACTCCAGCGCAGCGATGCCGCCCTCGATGGAGATCTTGAGGCGCGGCGTGGTGTCATCCACACCATTGGCGGCAGCATTGGTGGCGGTGTCGGTCACTTGAGTAGTTCCTTGGCGATGATGTTGCGCTGGATTTCGGAGGTACCACCGGAGATGCGCAGCACGCGCACGTCGCGATACATCTGGCAGATCGGCGATTCGGCCATGAAGCCGGCGCCGCCGAACACCTGCAGGCAGCGGTCGACGACGCGATTCGCCATCTCGGCGCAGAACACCTTGACCATCGCGGCCTCGGGCGGCGAGACGACGCGATGATCGAGCTGGCGCGCGAGTTCGAAGGTCATCGAGCGCGCGGCGGTGAGTTCGATTACGCAATCGGCGAGCGAGTGCTGCAGCGCCTGATATTCGGAAAGGAAGGAGCCGAAAGTCTTGCGCGTTTTCGCGTAGTCGACGGCGAGTTCGATCGCGCGGCGCGCGGTGCCGAGTGCAGTGGTTGCCATCGTCACGCGCTCTTCGGCGAACGTCGGGAACACGCACTTCAGTCCCTTGCCGACGCCGCCCAGAATCGCGGAATCCAGAACTTCGCAATTGTCGAACAGCAGTTCGGTCTGCTCGAGCGGCTTGCCGCTCATGTTCTCCTGCATGCGTGCGATCTTCAGGCCGGGATTGCCCTTGTCGACCAGGAACAGCGTGAACCCGGCCGACCCCGCCTCCTTGCCCGCGGTGCGTGCCAGCACGAACAGCACATCGGCGCGCGCGCCGAACGTGATGTAGTGCTTGCTGCCGTTGATGACCCAGCCCTTGCCAGTTTTTTCGGCGCGCGACTTCAAGCCCTGCACGTCGGAGCCAGCCTGTGGTTCGGTAACCGCAATCGCCGGCTGCAAAGTGCCGGCGGCGATGCCCGGCAGATATTTCTGCTTCTGTTCTTCGGTAGCCGACAGCTGCAGTACACGCGCCGCGACGCCGTTGGCGACGTTGATCGGGTTCCATAGCGGCTTCGGGCCGCGCGTCAGTTCTTCGTGCACGGCCAGAAAACCGAGATGCGACAAACCCGATCCACCGTATTCCGGAGCTATGGTCAGGCCGAAGTAACCGAGATCGCGCATCTCCTGCAGGATGTCGGCCGGCACTTCACCCGTGGTATAGATTGCGACTTCGCGCGGCAGCACGCGCTTGGTGATCCAGTCGGCGGTCGCCGTTTTGATCGCCTGGATTTCATCGGGAAACGCGATCTGACTTTCTAGGAGGTTCATCGGAGTTCGTTCGATATCGTCGCTTGTGATGGTCGGTCTAGCTGGCTCGTCTGACCGCAGGCTTCACGGCCTCGCGCCCAAGCAAAGCCTGAGTATCCGCTCCAAGCTCTGGCGCCAGCGAAGCTTTGGTCGAACGGCGGCCCAGAATCCGGAACGGCGCGAGCACCGCGCGGATCACCGAGGGGCCGAAAGCCAGGTCGCCGACCATGTCGTTGGCCGCCACCTGGCGGTCCTGCATCAGCTCGGCCGGTGTCGCCACCTTCTCCCACCAGACACCCTCGCGATCGAAACGCTCGGTCCAGTATTCGAGGTTTTTCTGCAAGAAAGCCTCGTCGAAAATCGCGATCAGCGCGGCTGCATTGGTTCGCATGGCTGACGCGCCGGTGAAGCGCTCGTCCCGGCTCAGTTCGGGCCGGTCGATCGCACGGCAGACGCTGTCCAGATGGCGGCCGGCTTCGACCGCGGTCAGGAAGAACCAGCGGTGGTCGGCCGTCTGGTAAGTGTTGACCAGCGGTGTGGAGCTTTTGGCACGCGGGCGTGCTTTCGGCGCGCGGCCGAACGCGGACTGCGCCGCGACGTCGCCCGACAGCAGCCAGCCACCGGTCTGCAGCAAGGACGCCTCGACAATGCCACCCCTGCCGGTTTTTTCGCGATCGAACAGCGCCACCATCGTCGCACTGAATAGCGACAGCGACGTCATCAGATCGCCATAACCACCGACCGGCGCCAGCGGTTCGCTGCCATCGGCCGTGACCTGATGCAGCATGCCGCTGCGCGCCCAGAACGCCCCGGTGTCGAAGCCGGGACGTTCGCGATCCGGTCCGCTGAGGCCGAGACCGGTCAGCGAGCCGTAGACCAGGCGCGGAAAGCGCTGCGTCACCGATACTGGATCAAGACTGGCGCGCTCAAGCGCGCCGTTGCGCATGTTGGTGATCAGTACGTCGGCGGCAGCCAGCAAGGTATCGAGCTCCTGCCGGCCAGCGTCGGTGGTGATGTCCAGTGTCACGCTTTTCTTGTGGCGATTGAGCAGGGTGAAGCCGGGCGACTGCTCCTCGCCGCCGCGCATCGAGCCGGGGAATTTCCGCAGCGGATCGCCGCTCGCGGGTTCGACCTTGATCACTTCGGCGCCGAGATCGGCGAACAAGGCGGCGGCGCTGGGTGCCGCCAGCCAGGTGCCCAGCTCGACCACCCGCAGCGGTCCGAATGCGGCCAGCGCGTCACGAGTGGAATTGGGGTCCGACCCCGGTTGTTTGTGGTCTGTCATGCCAGTCCTGAATTCCCACCGAACATCTATAGTTCTTACGCGGACACCCCATGCTTCGGGCGTACGGTTGCCGGTCTCCCCCGACGATGCCTTTATTCTACCGACCGTTTGGTGCATTCGTAAAGTATGCGCGCTATATTTTGTCGGCGAGCCCATCGGCGAGCCCAGTAGAAGCAAAACGCGGCTGCGGTTTCCAGCCCTGGAAGCTGCAAGCGCACCGGCGTTGATGGAGGAGAAAAGCGATGCCGCAGATCACCCCGACCATTTCTCTGGCTTCTGAAAAGACGGCATTCCCAGAATCATCGGCTCGTTCGTTCTCTTCATGGAAATCGCCAGAATAGAGCGAGACGTGCAAGCCAGGAGAGAAAATCTGTCAGCGCAGACCGCTGCGTCTACGCCAGGCGTCGTAGTGCCGTTCCGGCCCGTGCAGCGGCCGGATTCGGTGCTGCTGCCTGGAATCCGTTCCGAGTTGGAGGCACTGTTCCGCGAGCATCATGTGCGCCTGGTCCGCTTCCTAAGCTTGCGGCTGGGCTCTCGGGAGGAGGCTCAGGAGGCGGCACAGGAAGCCTACATCCGCCTTCTGCAGCGTGAAGGTTCGCCTGCGGACGACAACATCCGTGCACTGCTCTATGTCACCGCACGCAACATCGCCATCGATCGCCTGCGTGAGCGGCGTCGCCACGGGCTTTGGGCTGAAGCGCAGCTACAGGCATCGGATGCGGAGTCGGGGCACGATGCGGCGACGCCCGAACGCATCGTCGCGGGCCAGCAGCAATTGGGACGCCTTCAGCGGCTGATCCAGGATTTGCCGCCCAAGTGCCGCTACGCCTTCATTCGCTACAAATTTCACGGAAGCGACTACGCGATCATTGCCGGCGAACTTGGATTGACCGAGAGCATGGTCCGTAAATATGTGCTGAAGGCGGTGGCTTACTGCGCCCTGCACCTCGATGCGAAAGATGCCTTATGAAGTCATCCGAACTTCCGTCGGCGATCGACGAACAGGCCGCGCGCTGCTACCTGCGGCTACAGGACCCGGAGGTCAGCGGCCCGGATATCGAGGCCTGCCTCGACTGGCTGGAGTTCAGCCACGAGCACCAGGCCGCGTATGAGCGGGTCGAGGCCTTGTGGAAGGTCAGCGCCAAGCTGCCGGCGCCGCCGTTGCCGCAGCTGGAAATGCGCCGCGGCGAGAACCCCGCCGAGCCCGTCCGCGGCCGATTCGGCTGGCTGGCGGTCGCCGCGGCGCTGTTGATCGCAGTGGGTATCGCCGGCGGTTGGCGCTATGCCTTCGAGCCGCAGGCCAAAACGCTGATCTACACCACGTCGGTCGGCGAAAACCGCAGCGTCGCGCTGGACGATGGCTCGACCGTCGTGCTCAGCGGCGCCAGCACGGTGGTGGTCGATTACTCGCGCGCCGAACGCCGCGTGACGCTGTCGGACGGCCAGGCGCTATTCAACGTGGCCAAGGACAGGCTGCGTCCATTTATCGTCTCGGCTGGTGGCGGCCAGGTGCGTGCAGTCGGCACCGCTTTCGATGTGCGCCGCGGCTTGCAGGGCGTCACCGTCACCGTCGTCGACGGCGTGGTGCAGGTCGATCCGCATTCGGGTGTCGACGGGCGCAGGGCCAAGCGGCTCGAAGCCGGCTATCAGCTGAGCTATTTCGCCGATGGCAGTCTCGGTGCCGTCATGCGCGTGCCGCCGGAGCAGGCGCTGGCCTGGCGCGACGGCAAGCTGATCTTTTTCGATCGTCCGCTGGCCGACATCGTGGTCGATCTCAACCGCTATTCGCGGCGCCATGTCGTGTTGCAGGGCGAAGAGATCCGCGCGCTGCGCTTCACCGGCGTCATCATGGTCGACCGGATGCAGGACTGGTTGCGCGGGCTGGAGAAGAGCAGTCCGGTGGTGCTCGTCGAATCCGACGAAGCGCTGGTGCTGAGACAAGTGGCGGCGAGTCCCGGCAAGAGCCGCAAGAAAAAATAATTCCGCCATGCCGCTGATCTTCCCACCCCGGCTGCTATTGGGAGGGGCAGGAGCCCTGCTCGCCGCTCCCTGGTTTTGAACCACGTTCAAATCGCACTCCCAAAATCCAGGCATGAAACGTTCTTCCATCGGGTCAGCAAATGGAAGTTGCCGATGTCGCTTGGTTCGTTCATGCGAAGAATGGTGATCGCAGCTGGGGTTCTGACGGCCGCTACCGCATTCGCACAGAGCAGTGCACTGGATGCACGGGAGATCGTGTTCGACGTGCCGCGGCAGCCATTGGAAACAGCGCTGCTGGTTTACGCCGAGCAAGCGCAAGTACAACTGGTGGTGGCCTCGGGCACGGTTGACAGGCCGCAGATGGCGGGGCTGCAGGGGCGCTATCCCGCGCGCCGCGCGCTCGAGTTGCTGCTCAGAGACACCGGGCTGATGTTCGAGATCGCTTCCCCTGAAACGATCGTGATCTACGGTTTGAAGCCTGACGGCTGAATCCCGGCGCGCCAGTGAGTTTCTACATTCCCAAATAAGCTGTTCAAAACGTTCTTGTGAACCGATCGCCGATGGATGGCCAAGCGGTATCACCTATAAAAATATGAGGAGAGTTTCATGAGAATGCTGCTTCCATCGAAGATCGCACCGGCATCGCGACACCTTTTCGCACCGTTCTGTGCTGCGTTGCTGTTGTCGGTGGCCGGATCGGCGGTCGCTGCTGAAGCTCTGCAACCCGAGCCGCTCGACTTCGATATTCCAGCGCAGGGCTTGCAAGCCGCATTGGTGAAATATGCCGATCAGGCCGGGCTGCAGCTGGCGCTGCCGGCACAGATCGGCGACGGCCTTAAAGTCAGCGGTATCCAGGGCCGCTATACCCGTGCCGATGCGCTCGATCGGCTGTTGGCGGGCTCCGGCTTCGGATACCAGGT
Organism: Hydrocarboniphaga sp.; assembly: GCF_028291725.1. Taxonomy (GTDB): domain Bacteria; phylum Pseudomonadota; class Gammaproteobacteria; order Nevskiales; family Nevskiaceae; genus Hydrocarboniphaga. The sequence goes on from NZ_JAQGNT010000044.1 coordinate 13,605, forward strand.
AACGGACAACACGCTCACGCTGGAGCCGGCCCGGATCGCGGCAGAGCCCGCCGCACCGGTGCCGGCAGAAACCCAAGCCCCGCCGGCTCAGGCACAGGAAAGCGGTGCTATCGAAGAAATCACCGTGACGGCACGCCGCGTCGAGGAAAAGCTTCAGCAGATTCCCGTCGCGGTTACCGCCGTCACGGAAGCGGCGTTGAGCCAGATGTCGATTCACGAGATGCGGGATCTTTCGGCGGTCGCGCCGAACCTCAATATCAAGCAGTCGTCGAACGACGGCCAATCCGCGCTGGTATCCATTCGCGGCCAGTTGCCGGCCGGCGTTCTGCTGACCACCGACAGCGCTGTCGGAATCTATGTCGACGGCATCAACAACCCGCGTGCAAACGGTTTTCGTTCGGCGCTGGTCGACGTGGCGCGAGTCGAAGTGCTGCGAGGCCCGCAGGGCACGCTGTATGGGCGCAATACGACGGGCGGGGCGATCAGCGTCATCACCAACGCGCCGACCGACAAGTTTGAAGGCTCCGTCAGTCTGACGGGAGGCAACTATGATTCCATCAATGGCGTCGGCATCGTCAACCTGCCACTGAGCGACGAGATCGCGATGCGCCTGGTCGCTCAGCGCGCGGTGCATACGGGTTACGGCAGAGACTTTGACGGCAAGGATCTGGCAGACGAAGACAGCACGTATCTGCGCGGCAAGCTGCGGTTTCAGAACGATGCCCTGTCGGCGGTGCTGAGCACCGACTACCAGAGCGACAAGACGGGTGGCCCGATTTTCAGGCTCAGTGGCCTGACGCAATACACCACACCGGTCGGCGGTCCTGCGACTCGTGAAGTGACGCAGGAACTGGGTTTGGCGCAGACACCCGAGAACTGGGCGATCGCGGCAGCGCAACTTCAGCAGTATGTCTACGACGGCCATGGCAATGCCTATCGCAGCGGCCTTCAGGATAGCTATTCCGACTTCACCGGCAACAGCTCGGGCCTCGACGTCAACTGGACGCTTTCGGACACGCTCTCGCTGCGTTCCCTGACGGGCTATCGACACACCAGGCGCCGCAATCTTCAGGACATCGACAGCACGCCGTTTTCGATCCTCACCGTGCCCTACAAAGTGGATGACGACTTCTACAGCGAAGAGCTGCAGATTCTCGGCAATTTGGGCAGCGTAAATTTCGTCGGCGGCCTGTTCGGGAGCTACGAGGATGGCTATGAGACCAGTGCTCCCGGCTCTCTGGCCGCGCTGACCGCCGCCGCCGGGCGATCGCTCTATTCCACGCAAGGCGGCTTCGTCAAAAGCAGCAGTTACGCAGCCTTCGGCCAGGCCAACTGGAAGGCCACAGACCAGCTGACACTGACTCTTGGCCTGCGTTACACGACGGACATAAAAGAACTGACCGCGGTGTCGCACACCAACCAGGATTACATCTCCGACCCGCTGCCGAGCGGCGCGGCTGGTTGTTCGATTCCTGCTTCACTGCTGAAGTCGCCCGAGCTTTGCCGCGCCGGTTTCAAAGACACGTTCTCCGATCCATCCTGGTTGACGTCGGCGGACTACAAGCTCACCGAGGATATGCTGGTTTACGCCAAGGTGGCGCGAGGCTTTCGCGCCGGCGGCGAGAATCTGCGGGGTCTGAACGCGATCGCACTGCAGCCATTCGGCCCCGAAACCATCACGGAGTACGAAGCCGGATTCAAGGCGGATTTCCTGGACAAGCGTGCACGGTTCAATCTGGCGCTGTTCCACGACGACTACAGCGGCGTGCAGCGTACCGTGTCGCTGTTCAATGGGAGCACCACCACAACCCTCGTCTCGAATGCGGCGCAAGCCAACATCGACGGCGTCGAAGTCGAAAGCATCCTGAGGCTGACGCAGCGCATCACGCTGAGCGCCAATATCGGCTACACCGATGCACGCTACGTGAAGTTCGTCGATGCCACCGGCGACCGCTCGGATGAAGATTGGCCGACGCCGGATTGGACCTATGCGCTTTCGGCCCGCTACGGGGTGCCGCTCAGCACTGGAGAACTGGCCTTCCAGGCCGACTACCAAGGCCAGAGCAAGCAAAACCTCTACCCCGCCGTGGCGAAGCAGCCGGAGGACGTCACTCAGGATGCGTATGGCCTGCTCAACGCCCGCATCAGCTATACCCATGATGCAGCGGACCTTGAGGTTTCGATCTTCGGCCGGAACCTGCTCGACGAGGTTTACGCCGAGAGCGGTCTTTCCACCGAGGGCCTGGGCACGAACTTCCTGAACATCGGCGAGCCTCGCACCTATGGCGTGCAGCTGGTCAAGAAGTTCTGAGGCATGGCCTGAACCGGGCGCCGAACCAGCGGGAACCGCACTGGCCATATCGCACTACGATTCCGAGGCGAGTTCAAGCCCCGGAGTCGTAGTGCGATCCGCGTGCGCGGACATCCGCTGCATTAGCCGAAAGATGAAGCACTCCCTGAGCGGGAATGGAGAGTATGGAAGCGCCCCCGACTACACCGAACGCAAGCTCGTCGACACCGGCAGAACCCACCCCTTATCGTCTGGGCGCCTATGGGCTATTCGTGCTGATGATCGTCTACATGCTGAATTTCCTCGATCGGCAGATCGTCAACATCGTCGCCGAATCGATCAAGGCCGATCTTCATATCAGCGACAAGCAGCTCGGACTGATCACCGGGCTATCGTTCGCACTGCTGTATACGACACTCGGCATTCCGTTGGCGCGGCTCGCCGAGCGCCGCAATCGGGTTCACGTCATCGGCGGCAGCCTGCTGTGCTGGAGCGGATTCACCGTCGCCTGCGGCCTGGTCAATACCCTGGGCGGGCTGTTGCTGACGCGTATCGGTGTCGGCATGGGCGAAGCCGGCTGCTTGCCGGCGGCCCATTCGATGATCGCCGAGTACACGCCGCCCGCGCGACGCGCTCGGGCCATTTCGATCTTCATGGTCGGATCGCCGCTGGGCGTGCTGCTGGGCATGGCGATGGGCGGCATCGTCAGTGAGGCTTATGGCTGGCGCCTGTCATTCATCATCGCCGGCGTGCCGGGGGTTTTGCTCACTGGCCTGCTACTGGCGACGCTGAAGGACCCGAATCGCGCCGGTGCCGGGTCACGATCGGCCCTGCCGCCCAGCCTGAAGCTGACGATGACCGAACTGCTCGGCAAGCCGGCCTACTGGCTGCTGACCGCCGGCGCTTCATTCGGCGCTCTGGTCACCTATGCGCAGGGCGCTTTCATCGCCTCGTTCTTTATGCGCGTGCACCACGATGCGCTGGCCGGTGTGAGCGCGGCTATGGGGCCGCAGGCCGTCATCGGTGTCATTCTCGGCTTGATCCTGGGCATCGGCGGTGCCATCGGCATGGTCAGCGGCGGTCTGATCGCCGACCACTACGGACGGGGGCGCGTGCGCGGCTACGCGATCGTCGCCGCTATTTCTTGTGTGACGGTTGCACCGATGTTTCTGCCGGTGGTGCTGGTCAAGAGCTTCTGGCTGGCGGTCACGCTTCTGATCCCGGCGGCCATCCTCAACACACTCTGGCCGGGCCCGCTGTACGCATCGATCCAGACCATCGTCTCGGAGCGCTCACGCGCGACCGCCGCAGCCATCTCCTTGCTCGTCACCAGTCTGGTCGGCCTGGGCCTGGGCCCGGTTTCGGTCGGCGCCATCAGCGACGCATTGAGCGCCTCCATGGGACCCGCCGAAGCCTTGCGCTGGGCGCTCGCGGTGACGCCCATCGTCAGCCTGCTCGCTGCAGCGATGTTCTGGCTCGCAAGCCGCCGACCCGAAGCCAATCCCCCATGAGCAAGCTCGACGCTCGGCCGACGATTGCACCGGCAATATCGCGCTGTTACCATACCAAACGTTTGGCTCATATCGGTTTCCGCGTTGCGTAACGGGTTGATCAACGCTGCCGCACCTCGATGCTCGGCGTCGCCGGTATCGAAGCGACGTGGCAGACTCCGAGGACATCGAGCCGGTAGGCGGTAGCGGCTTCGGCTCGCATGAATCCGCGGGACATGCTGGACCCGACGCCGGACCCGACGATGTACAGAATCGCGGTTATAAAAATATAGATTCAAGACGTGAGGAGAGCGAGATGAAGCTGCTGGAGGGCAAGGTGATTCTGGTCACTGGCGCGGGCCGCGGCCTTGGCCGCGCACACGCGTTGCTGTTCGCCCAGCAGGGCGCGAGCCTGGTGATCAACGACCTCGGCACCGACATGAGCGGTGCAGGCAGAAGCTCGGAGCTGGCGGAAAGCGTCGTCGGTGAAATTCGCGCCATCGGCGGAGCCGCGGTCGCCAACACCGACGATATATCGAGCTGGAAAGGCGCCGAAGCCGCGGTGCGCGCCGGCATCGACCAGTTCGGCAAACTCGACGGTCTGGTCAACAACGCCGGCAACCTGCGCAAGGTAGAACTGGCCGATCTGACCGAAGACGATTTCGATGCGATTACACGTGTGCATCTTAAAGGCACGTTCGCGATCACCCATCATGCCTGCCACTACTGGCGCGAACGTTTCCTGAGAGGCGATAACCCGAAAGCCTCGGTGATCAACACGATCTCCGACGCGCTGCTGGTGAGCCTGCCTAACTACACGATCTACGGTGCGGCCAAGGCCGGCATCGCACACCTGACCACCTGCGGCAGCCGCGAAGCCCTGGCCTACGGCGTACGCATCAATGCCTATGGGCCCCGCGCGCTGACGCGCATGGCCGGGCCGGCTTTCGCCCAGGCGGAATCGTCGAGCGCCGACGCGATGCATCCCATGGACGCCGGCAATTCCTCGCCGCTGCTGGCCTGGCTGTTGTCGGACCAGTCGCAGCACGTGTCCGGGCAGGTGTTCAACACCGTCGGCGGCGGCATCGGCCTGTGTACGCCGTGGCGAGCCGGCGAGCTGCACTGGCCACCGGAAGGCCATGTGCGCTTTGAGCCGGAGGCGGTCGGTCCGATGATCAATGCCGACATGTTCGGCTGCCGATTTCCGGATCTGAAGCTGGGCGAACCACCCGGCATGGCCGCGCTCAAGAAGTAGCTGCGCCGAACCCTTAAAAAGAGAGGCGGCGAATTCGCGACGCCACTCGCATGCACGATTCACTTCAGGAGTGTCATTGCCTATGACCACCAAGACCTTCAATCCGCTCAGCGCGGATTACCAGCAGAACCCTTACGAAGCCTATAAGTATCTGCGCGAACAGCGCGTGCTGTTTGTTCCGGAACTGAACAGCTGGTGGGTCGGCCGCTATGAAGACGTGCGCGGGATCGCCAACCAGCCCGGCGTTTTTTCCAACGAGAAATTCCACGAGATCAGCCTCGGCGAATTCGACTACGCGCCCGAGGCGGAATCACTGGTCGCGTCCGATCCGCCCATCCACACACGTCTGCGCCGCCTGGTGAATCCTGCGTTCCGTCCGGCGCGGCTGCTGTCGCTGGCAGAGAAGATCAAGAAGATCATCGACTCCAAGATCGATCCGCTGGTCACGCCCGGACACACTTTCGATTTCCAGCACGATTTCTCCGAGTTGATTCCGCTCGACGTGATCGCGCTGTTCATGAACACCGACCTGAGCCGCGTCCAGGACTTCCGGCGCTGGAGCAGCACGATGCTCAGCGCCAGTCAGCGCGCGTCGATGACGCCGGCCCAGCACGACAACATCCGGCTGGCAATCAGGGAGTCGCGCGCGTACTTCCTCGCGCTGATCGCGGAGCGGCGCAAGAATCCGGGCGACGATGTGATCTCCGATTTCGTCCGCGCTGCGGATGCCGGCGACAGCCTGACCGACGAAGAGATTCTGTCGCTGGCGATCCTGCTGCTGAATGGCGGCAACGAAACCACGGCACATCTGCTCGGCAGCGTGATGGCGGTACTCTGGGATCATCCGGAGCAGTTCGAGATCATCAAGAACAACCCGGCACGCATTCCAGATGCGATCGACGAAGTGCTGCGCTATGAGGCGCCGGTGCAGACCGTGTTCCTGTGGACGATGCGCGAGGTCGAAGTCGGCGGCGTGACGATCCCGAAAGACGCAGCAGTGATCGGCTGCTGGGGTTCGGCGAACCGCGACGAGCGCCAGTTCAAGGATCCGGACACATTCAACATCGACCGCGAAAAGCGCGGCCACATGGCTTTCGGCTTCGGCCCACATTTCTGCCTCGGAAACATGCTCGGCCGACAGGAGGTCATCGCGTCGCTGGCGCGTGTGATGGAGCGCATGCCGACGCTGCGTCGCGCCACCACCGGGCCGATCGAGTGGTTGCCTTCCTACTGGGTTCGCGGACCGCGTACGCTGATGGTCACGGTCTGAGTCAGAACTGGCCACAACGCGCAACGCGGAGTTCTGTATGGCATTCGAGCAGGTCCCGGATTGGAAGCATCTTAAACTGAGCCGCAGCGGTGGCGTCACCGAAGTGCTGCTGCATACCGGCGGCGGGCCACTGATCTGGCAGGCCAGCGCCGAGCGCGAACTGATCGAACTGTTCGCCTGGCTCGCGCTGGATCGTCAGACCAGCGTGCTGATTCTGGCCGGCACCGGCGACGTGTTCTGCGCCAACATCGAAGCCACCGAATTTCGCAAGATGTCGTGGCGAGACATATGGTCGGGCGGGCGGCGCCTGCTGTGCGGGCTACTCGATCTGGACATCATCGTGATCGCGGCAGTCAATGGGCCGGCACTCGTGCATTCGGAGATCGCGGTGATGGCCGACATCGTGCTCGCCTGCCCCGAAGCCGAGTTCGCTGACCGCGCCCACTTTCCTCGCAACGTGGTACCCGGTGATGGTGTGCAGCTGGTGTGGAGCGATCGCCTCGGCCCCAGCCGCGCCGCCTATTTTCTGCTGACCGGCAACAGCATCGACGCGAACGAGGCGCTGCGTCTGGGTTTCGTGCACGAACTGCATGCTCGCGAGCAGCTGCTGAGCCGCGCTCACGAACTCGCCGCGGCTATCACCGAGAAAGCACCGGCCGTGATCGCCTACACGCGCGCCGCATTGCGCTCGCGCGAGCGTCGCGGCTTTCGCGAAGACCTCAGCTACGGTCTCGCGATCGAGGGACTTGGCCAGCATGCGATCGGCGTTCGCGGACCCGAGCAGAACTGAATATTCGTCGCCACTTGTAGGAGCCTCAGATGCCGCTGGTTCACATCCACATCTCGGAAGGCAAGACCGATCAGCAGAAGCATGATCTGATGCTCGCCATCACCGAGGCGATCGAGAAAAGCATCAACGCGAATCGCTCGGCGATCCGCATCTTTCTCCACGAACTGCCGCTGACCCATATCATGGTCGCGGGCAATATTCCGGGCGGCGCCAAACCGCCGGCCGCTGGCTGACAAGAGGAAAGCCGCATGAATCGCGTCAAGCTCGGTACTTTGGAAGTATCGGAACAGGGGCTCGGCTGCATGGGCATGAGCGAGTTCCGCGGACACAGCGACTGGGACGAATCGGTCGCGACCATCCAGCGCGCCGCAGATCTCGGCGTGACGTTCTTCGACACCTCCGACATCTACGGTTCGGGCCACAACGAAGTGCTGCTGGGCCGCGCCGTACACGGCTTCCGCAAGAAGGTGGAGATCGCGACCAAGTTCGGCATCGACCGCACCGGCGGTGATCTGGCGTGGACGGTCCGCGGTGATCGCGCCTACGTCAGGCGCGCCTGCGAAGCCTCGCTGGTGCGCATGGAAACCGACTACATCGATCTGTATTACATCCACCAGATGCCGCGCAACGCCGAGATCGAAGAGACCGTCGGCGCGATGGCGGAACTGGTCAAGGAAGGCAAGGTTCGTGCAATCGGCCTGTCCAACGTGACGGCCGACATCGTGCGCCGCGCCTGCGCGGTCGCTCCGATCGCCGCCGTCCAGCAGGAATATTCGATGTGGACGCGTGAAGTCGAAACGATCACGCCGACGATGGCCGAGTTCGGCGTCGGCCTGGTTCCATTCGGCCCGCTGGGCCGCGGATTTTTGACCGGCGCGCTCGAGATAGACAAGCTCGAAGACAGCGATCTGCGCAAGGTCAATCCGCGTTTCACCGGCGACGCGGCGGCCGCGAACCAGGCGATCGTCGACTCGGTGCGCGACGTCGCCAGACGCTATGGCGTGCCGACTTCGCATGTCGCGCTCGAATGGGTGCGTGCACAAGCGCAGCGGCTCGGCGTCAGCGTGGTCGCGATTCCCGGCACCAAGCGCCGCAGGTGGCTGGAAGAAAATGTCGCAGCGCTCGATTTGAAGCTGAGCAAGCAGGACCTGCTGGAACTCGACACCGTCGCCGATCGTGCCGTCGGCGCATCGTTCGAGTTTCAGAAGCGCGTCGCCTGGAGCGACAACAAAAGTTGAGATGCTGCGCGCATCGCCCTGCCGATCAGGCCCGGAACCGGGTTGGTCAATGCGATCAGCAGGCTCGTCGTCATTTCATAACCTCGCATCGTCTTAAAGCGGAAACTGCAGGTTCGCGGCCTGCTCCGACATCCGCCAGAGCTTGTCCTGCAGATTGGGGCTGCCGGCACGGCCTGGCATACGCACACGCACCGGCAAACCCCAGAGCTGCATCGGCCCGCCGGGTGCAAAGAACTCGCCGCCTTTTGCCTGCGGATCGAGCGCCGCGCGCAGCGCCGGCAACGCGCCTTTTTCAGCGCTCTGAAATTGCAGCAGGCTTTTCGCCAGCGAGGGTTTCATTCCCCCCATCGGCGACCGGATCAGATCGGTACGCGCGCCGCCCGGATGCGCAGCGACCGCGATCGTCGAAGCCCCGGCGCGATCCAGCCGAAGCTGCAACGCACGGGTGAACAGCAGTATCGCCAGCTTCGATCGTGCGTAGGCCAGGAATGGCTGGTAGTTGGCAGCGCCGCCCCGCCAATCATCCGGAATATCGTGCGCGACGTGATAGGCCAGGCTGCTGATTCCGACCACCCGCGATCCCGGCGCTTTCAGCAGCGAACCCAGCAGCAAGGCGGTCCAGACGAAATGCCCGAGGTGGTTGACCGCCATCTGCGACTCGACGCCTTCCGCCGATACGGCGAACGGCGGCGTCGCGATGCCGGCATTGTTGATCAGCAGATCAATGCGGGCATGTCGCCGGGCCAGGACATCGGCTGCCGTTCGGACCGAATCCAGACTTCCCAGATCGACCTGCAAGGTTTCTATTGTTCTGGAGCCGGTTTTCTCGCCGATAGCGGCGGCCGCATCCTGCGCCCGCTGTTCGCTGCGACAAGCCAGCACGACCGTCGCCCCGCGTTGCGCCAAGACGCTGGCGATCTGCAAGCCCAGTCCGGAGTTGGCGCCGGTGATCACGGCAACGCGTCCGCATTGATCGCGGATCGCGGGGCCATCCCAAGGTTTCCAGCTCATATGGACTTCGCACCTCGCCGCTGCGTCTACTACCAATCGACGCCGCGGCGGCGCTGCGACAGTAAGCGACGCCGCAGGATCTCGCTGCGCTCCTCGGGCGAAATGCGGCGCGTCGTGGCGGGCAGTTCATCCTTCAGCGTGCTGAATGGCACGGTCTTCAGCGTCGGAATCGGCACGTCGTCGCTCCAGTTGTAGCGCGCGGCGATCAGGCCGTGGCGATGACCGCTCGCATCGAGCCAGTTCGGCACGCCGGGGTCCTGGTGCGCGATCACCGCGCGAAACTTGCCGTCGTCGTCGATCACCGCCTGATGTCCGTTGATTGAAACCTGCCGGCCAAGCCAGTCGTAGATTTCCCAGAACGGGCTCATCAGCCCGAACATCCAGTATTGCGCCTGCGGCGGCGTGACTTCGAGAATGATGGCCTCATCCGGACCCAGCGTGAAACGTCCACGGCCGTAGCGCTGGGCGCGGAAGGCATTGCCCTCGCCGATCAGGCCCGACGGGAACGGCACGACGCCGGGCTCGCCCTGATAGTGCAGCGCAATGCCCTGCTTCAGCGGCGCCCATACCGTGTCGACGAAGTTGATCAGGCGCTCGAAATTGTCGACGTGATGCTTGGCGGTCAGCGCCTGCCGCGGATAGGTCGCACCGATTCGTTCGATATAGAAATCGCCGGGGACCTCGTTCTCGTAGTCGTAATACCACTGGCGGATATACAGATGCGCGTGGCCTTCCGGCAACTTCACCCAGTTCCTGCCCTGCTGCTCCTTGCTCAAGATCACCTCGAAGCTGCCATCCTCCTCGAAGTGCATGTCGCTCTTGCCGCCAACGATGTCGCGCATGCCGCCGATGCTGACCGCCTTGCTGAGCTGCGCGATATCGCCGTCCCACATCTCGATATCGAACAGCTTCGCCGTGCCGCGCTTGCCGAAAATGCGGTAGGAGTAATCGCCGTGGAGATTGACGAAGGAGTAGGTGCCGTCGGGGTTGGTGTAGCCCCAGTTCAGCCAGGGCGAGATGATCTTGATGAAGCTCGGATAGTCCGGGGTGTTGCCCTCGAGCTGGGACACCAGGCCCGCCGAAAAAACGCGGGTGAAGTAACGCAGCGCCTCGCCTTGCAGTAAATCGTCGGTGATCTGCTTGTCGCCGAAAACCACTTCATCGCCGCGGCGCAGCAGGGTTTCCACCAGCCGCGTGGCCAGCGCACGGAAATCGTAGTCCTTGCTCATCTCATGCTCCTGAGGTTTTCACGCCGATGCGGCCGAAGCGTTCGCCACACTGTTTGATGTAAGCCGAGAATGCGGATTGCAACTGCTCCGCTGTCAGCCCATAACGCTCCAGTGAATACCGGTGCTGGCCGAACGGGTGCTGCGGGTTGCTGGCTTCCCAGGCCAGCATCGCTTTGGCGACACTCTCGTCCAGAGACCGACCGCTGTTGGCGTAGAGATCGCGCACGGCCGGGATCACGTCGTGATGGATGTCGTCATAGCAGATATCGAAGATCCGGCCGTTGTTCAGGCGATCTCGCTGTTCCAGATGACGGTTCAGTATCTGCGACCACCAGATGAGCTGCTCGGCGCCGAGTTCGGCCAGGTCGATGTCATGGGTCAGCAGGTGCCGGAACACTTCGACGATCCTGCAGCTCGACGGCAGCGCGACCAGCGGATCGCGATAGGTGTGCACCACGACCGCGTCCGGGAAAACCTCGAACAGCGAATCGAGATTGCCGATGTGCAGCGGCGACTTCAGCACCCAGGGTCGCTGGCCCTCGGCGCCACGCTGCCATTGGATGTATTGCAGGATCTGCTTGAAGTACGCGAGCGACTCGCGATCCGGATTGCCGTTCACGCGCTGCCAGAACGAGGGCGCGCGCAGGCGCGTGCAATTGGCCTGGGATTGGAAATCCGTTTCGATGACGAAAGACTCTTCTTCCGGCGCATCGACGAAGGCCGGATGCGCAGTCAGAAAATCCGCGGAATGCTGCGCGATCAGATCGATGTAGCCGGAGCCGATGGCGATTCTCGGATCCGGCTCGCCAGCGCGATGGCCAGGCACCGGTGCGTAGTTCAGGATTTGCCAGAACGGCAGGCTTTGCACGGCGGGATCGGCCGCCAGTACGCGTTGCAGCTTGGTGGTTCCCGTGCGCGGCATGCCGGTAACGAAGACCGGGGCGCGCACGATCTCATCGTTGATCTCCGGATGCTTTTTAAGATCGTCCACCCAGCGCAGCCGGTTGATCAGCCAGCCGACGATCACCATGCCGAGGCGATCAAAGGCCGCTGCATCCAGGTGGGCCTCGCTCGCCACGCATTGCAGCCACCAGGCACAGCGTTGGACGAATCCCAGGTCGCCGAAATCGTCCAGACCCGCCTGCTCACTGGCGGCGGCCATCAAGGCCCGCGTTTCAAGCAATGAAGTCTCCGCAGAATCATCACCCGCAGTTTGCCTGGCTGCGGCCACCCCGTGATTCGCCAATGCCGTGCTCCAATGCCCTGAAAGAAGATGGTGTCAACGCCGCTATCTTGGTCGAATGCAGCGTCGATTGGCAGGAACATTTCTGCTCTTTTTGAAGGATGCTGCTGAATGTTATTGGCGAGTCGCCGGATGGCTGACTAAGCCGAAGAACGCTTGTGTAGCATGCAGCCACCGTTGCGGCGCGGGCCTACAGGTGAGTGCGTGAACTTCATCGAGCAACTGACATCCTTCGTTGGCGCTGATGACCCCTACGACTACCGTCTGAGCGATGTGCGCGAGCTGCAGCTCGCTGCTGCACATCAGCGCTTCGAGCGTGCACGCGGCGCGATGCCAGTGCTCGACCGGCGGGCCTCGGATTGCGGAATCGAGAAGATCACGCAGGTCCGCGATCTGGTGCCGCTGATGTTCTCTGACGCGACCTACAAGAGCTATCCGGACTCCTTCATCGCCCAGAGAAAATGGAACGCGCTCGGCGCCTGGCTGGATGCCTTGTCGACTTCGGCCGGCGCCGCGCAACTTAACTACGATGGCGTCACCGACATCGACGGCTGGATCGCGCGGCTGGCCGACCACGGTCACACCGTCTACGTTTCGAGCGGCACCTCCGGCCGCTGTTCAATCTTCCAGGTCAGCCAGGCCGACCGCGAAATGGACGTACGCGGTTTCCGCTCTGCGTGGCGCTGGAAGGCAGGCGTGCAGCCGGACCGCAGCCGCCCGGTGTTCGCGCTGATGCCGCGCAGCGGCGCCCATCGCATGATGGATACCTTCGGCATCGTCGTGCGCGACTTCGGCCGGCCTGACGCCACCTATTTTCTCAGCGACACGCCGCTGCTCGTCAGCGAGGTCAATCGCATGGCGCGCCTGAGCAAGGACATCGCCGCGGGCACCGCCACGCCCGGCGATATCCACGCGGCTGAACTTGCGGTCGCCGCCAAGCAAGCAGCTTCGCGTGAGGCAATGAGACGCATGGGCGAGGCCGTGACCCGACACCGCGACGAGCCCTCGTTCTTCGTCGGAACCTGGGCTCCGATGTTCGCGCTGGCGCAAGCCGCCAAGACCTCCGGGCTTGTTGGCGGTCTGCATCCCGATACCTTGTTCCAGACCGGCGGCGGGCTAAAAGGCGCGGTGCTGCCGAACGACTACCGCGAACAGATCGAGAGCATTCTGGGCCTCAAGCCCGCGCGCAATCTCTCGCTCTACGGCATGACCGAGCTGACGCCGTTCATGCCGCAATGCGCGGCCGGCCACTATCACCTGCCGCCGTGGCATGTGGCGCTCGTACTCGACAAATCCGGCGAGCAATTGCTCGCGCCGGAGGACGGACGCGTCAGCGGCCGTCTCGCTTTTTTCGACGTCAGCATGGACGGCCACTGGGGCGCGTTGGTATCGGGGGATCACGGCACGCTGCAGCTGACGCCTTGTGCCTGCGGTCGCCGCGGTCCCTCGCTGCTGCACGACATCGTGCGCTACCGCGACCTCCCCGGAGGCGACGACAAAGTGAGCTGCGCCGGAACCATCGATACCTATGTGCGTGGCGTAATCGGAGGCGAGACTTTATGAGCAGCTTGACGGGCACGGTGGTCGGCAAAGTCATCAAGGTGCCGCATATCGTTCACGGCAAGGCGGTGTTCGGCGATGCGGTTGAACACCGGTCGCGCGTCGGCGACCTGTTTCTGACGCCCAAACTTGATCTCGACGCCCTGGTCCGCCCGCGCAGCGAGCCGGGCCCGGCCTTCGAAGTTCCGCTGCGCGAGATCCTGGACCTGCTCGGCGAAACCGGACGCCGTCTGAATCTCGACACCAATCCTCATCTTGCCGAAGCACTCGATCTGATCTCCGCCTCGAGCCGGCACAGCCGGCGCGTGGTCGAGAACACCTACCGGGTGATCGGCCAGACTTTCGAGCCCGGGGCCCTGGGCTACCAGGTCGAGCGCGAACTCGGTCCCGGCGTCATCGACGGCTGGGTGCCGGTGTACAAACCCAATGCGCCGAGCTGTCAGGTCCGCGCCTTCCCGCCGCGGCTGGTGCATATCATGGCCGGCAACGGGCCGCCGGCGGCGTCCATCAGCATCATTCGCGGCGCGCTGACCAAGGGCATCAATCTGCTCAAGCTGCCGTCGAATGATTTGTTCACGGCGACGGCGATTCTGCGCACGATGGCCGACATCGCGCCCGACCACCCGACCGTGCGCTCCTTCTCCGCCGCTTATTGGCGCGGCGGCGACGAGGCTGTCGAACGCCTGATCTACCGGCCGCAGTATTTCGACAAGCTCGTCGCCTGGGGCGGCGAAGCCACGATCCGTCACGCGCTGAAATACGTCGGCCCCGGATTCGAGTTGGTGCAATTCGATCCCAAGGTTTCGATGTCGATGATCGGCCGCGAAGCGTTCTGCGACGCCGAGACGCTGGAGCGAGTTGCCGGGCTGGCGGCGGAAGACGTCAACATGATGAATCAGGAAGGCTGTGCCTCCAGCCGTCATCAATTCGTCGAAGGCGACGTCAAAGAGGTCGACCGCTACTGCGCGGCGCTGGCGCGCCAGTTGGCGGTCGACCGCTTCTGGGGCGATGGCAAGATCTGGAAAACACCGGCCGACATCCGCGACACGGTCGAGGGGCTGCGCTTTACCGGCACGCACGCGGTCTTCGGCCACTACGACGGCCGCGGGCTGGTCGTGCGCTCGAACGAGCCGGTGGACTTCCACCCGATCGCCAAGACCGTCAACGTCATTCCCGTCGCCAGCCTGCGCGATGCGGTGCGCTACGCCTCGGTCGCCACGCAGACCGTGGGCATCTACCCGCGCGAGCGCAAGGCCGAAGTCCGCGACGCGCTGGCGAATGCCGGCGTGCAGCGAGTGGTGACGCTCGGCTCGGCGATCGGCCTCGCCACCACCGGCCAGGGCCTGCCGCACGATGGTTTTCTGCCCTTGCAACGGCTGATGCGCTGGGTCAGCGACGAGGAGTCCGAGTGATGGCCGGCACGACCACGGCACTGGATCAACTCCTCGCACGCATCGACGACGAAGACCCCTTCTACTACCGTCTCGAAGATGTCCGTGCGCTGCAACTGCAAGCAGCCGACGAGCGCTTCCAGCAACTGCGCCAGCAGATGCCGGTGCTGGATCAGCGTTCCCAGGACACCGGCACGGAGCGCATCTCCGGCCTTGCCGACATGCTGCCGCTATTTTTCTCCGACGCCACTTACAAGAGCTATCCGGAGTCGCTGGTCGAGCAGCGCAACTGGAAAGCGCTCGGCTCCTGGGTCGAGGCGACTTCCGCCGGCGCAAACATCGCGCAAGTCGATGTCGAGGGCGTGCAGGACATCGATGAATGGCTGGCGCGGCTGCGCGACGCGGGCCAGTATCTTTACGTCTCTTCCGGCACTTCGGGCCGCGTGTCGCTGTTCCACGCCAGCGCCAAGGATCGTGAACGCGACCTCGCGATGTTCCGGCTCGCCTGGCGCTGGGCCACCGGCGCGGTGCCGGACCAGAGCCGCCCCGTGTTCGCCCTGTTCCCGGTCAAGGGCTCGCACCGGATGATGGACAGCTTCGGCCGCATCGCGCGCGATTTCGGACGCCCGGACGCGATCTATTACCTGTCCGACCAGCCGCTGCGCGTAACCGACGTCAACAGCCTGGGCCGCTTGCGCAAGGCGATCGGCGCCGGTACCGCGACGCCGAGCGAAATCGACGCTTTCGAACAGAAAAGCGCGGAAAAGCAGGTCGAGATGCAGCAGTCGCTCGAACGCTTGGCGGACGCGGTGGTACGCCATCGCAATGAACCCTGTTTGTTCATCGGGACCTGGGGACCGGAATACAGGCTCGTCAAGACGGCGGTCGATCGCGGTCTGGCAAGCGGAGTGCACCCTGATTCCGTCATCCTCGCCGGCGGCGGTCTCAAGGGAATCGTTCTCCCGCCAGACTTCAAGGAACAGCTCCAGCAGGCGCTGCGGCTCGACAATTCCCGCTATCTGCTGCTCTATGGCATGGCCGAACTCTCGACCATCATGCCGGCCTGCTCGCAGCGCCGCTATCACATTGCGCCCTGGATGATCCCAATCGTCCTGGACAAGGACAGCGAGCGGATTCTCGAGCCGAAGGACGGCCGCTTGACCGGCCGACTCGGCTTCTTCGATCTCGCCCTCGAAGGGCGCTGGGGCGCGCTGATCAGCGGCGACCACGGCACGGTCGATCTCAAGCCCTGTCCCTGCGGGTGCCCGGGCCCGAGCATCCTCGACACGATCGTGCGCTATCTGGATCTGCCGGGCGGCGACGATCGGGTGAACTGCGCGGGCACCATCGACGCCTACGTGCGCGGTGCGCTCGGCAGCGCAGTGGCGTAGGCCGGTATCACCACGAAGCCAACAAAACGCGGACGCAATACGCCGTCGCAGATCACTACAACAAAAGGGCGACCAGAGCCCAACTACGGAGGAGATTCCCGTGAATGTAGAAGCAGAAAGCAGGTCACCCACCGGTGTGCGGCTCGAATCGGGCGTTGAGAACAGCGGTGCCGATCCAGGACTGAAGGATCTGGAGCCCGCTGCGCTGCTTGCGGCGGCATCAAAGGAGGCCGGGCTGGACGACTACGGCGACGAGGCTTTCATCGAGCCGCTCACGCAGCTGATGCGCTCGATCATAGCCGAAGCAAACCTGAGCGCGATCGGTCTTCTCGGCACGCGCGCGCGGATGGTCCAGTGCCTGGTGAACCGCCTGCGGCTGCAGCAGGACCTCAAGCGGTATCCGGAGATACTCGACGAGGACGTGTCCGATCCGATCGTGATCGTCGGTCTGCCGCGCACCGGCACCACCAAGCTGCAGCGCATGCTGTCCAACGATCCGGCGGTGCAGAGAACGCCATTCTGGCTGCTGCTCAATCCCGCGCCGCTGCCGGGCTGGAAACGCGGTGAGCCCGACGCACGCATTGCGCTGGCGCAAGTACAGGCCGAGGCGCTCGCACAGCAACCCGATTTTCTCGCCGCGCATCCGATGGCGGCCGAAGAAACCGAAGAAGACGTCTTCATGATGGAGATGTCCTTCGAGGGCATTCTGCCGCTGACTCAGTATCGCGTTCCCTCGTTTCATGCCTGGGTGCGTGACCGGCCGCGGCAGGCTTTCTATGCCTACGAAAAGATTCTGTTGCAGTACCTGCAGTGGCAGGGCGGCGGCCGTCGCGGCCGGCCCTGGGTGCTCAAGGCCACCACGCATCTCGGCGACCTGCAGGCGCTGATCGACACGTTTCCGGGCGTGACGCTGGTGCATTGCCACCGCGATGTCAGCACGTCCATGGCCTCGACGATACGCGCCGCCGAAGGCTTCCGCGGCCTCATGGCCAATGATCTCGATCTCGTCGCGCTGGGCGCGGACTACCTGCGCATCTACGCCGACGAGATGTCGCGCTATCTGCCGCAACGCAAGCGGCTCGAATCATCATCGGGAATCATCGACGTGCGCTACGACGACATCGTCCACGATCCGATCGCCGTCATCCGCGGGATTTACGCCGTCCGCGAGCGGGTGCTCACGCCCGATGGCGAAGCCGCAATGCTCGGCTGGCAGGACGAAAATCCGCAGTACCGCTACGGAAAAATTTCCTATTCGCTCGAACGCTATGGCCTGACCAAGACGGCGGTCGAGCAAGCATTCGCGGGCTATCGGCAGCGCTTCGCGGAATGGCTAGGTAACCAAGGAGGAAGCAATGAGACTTGAAAATGAAGTGGCCATCGTCACCGGTTCAACCAAGGGCCTGGGGCGTTTCGTCGCGGAGCGCTATGCGGCGGAAGGGGCAAAAGTCGTCGTATCGGGCAGGAACGCAGAGGCCGGCAACAGGGTGGTAGCGCAGATCGCGGCCAAAGGCGGCAGCGCAATTTTCGTGCGCGCGGATGTGATGATCGAAGAGGACGTCAAGAACCTGATCAAGACCGCCGTCGATACCTTCGGCAAGCTGAGCATCATGGTCAACAACGCCTGCCCGACGGAATTCGTCTACGACGCCGCGATCGCGGGTGACGCCAGCGGCAGCGCTACCTCGCGCAGAGACGGATCGGTACGAAACATCTCCACGGAGAACTGGCAGCAACTGATACTCGGAACGCTGACCCAGGTGTTCTGGTGCTGCAAGTATTCGATCCCCGAGATCGCCAAGGCGGGCGGCGGCTCGATCATCAACGTCTCGTCGCAATCGGGCATGCAGGCGCAAGCCGGCCTGGCCGGTTACTCGTCCGGCAAGTCGGCCCTGTTTGGGCTTACCCGCTCGATTGCCATCGAGGAAGCGCCCAACGGCATTCGCTGCAATTGCATCTGCGTCGGCGTGATTCCCGGCGAGGCGCCGGCCGCTGCGGATAAGGCAGAGGCGGCGGCATGGGAAGGCGAAGTCGGTTCCTTCGGCTGGGCCATACGGACCGCGCCCTTGCTCGGCATGGGAGAAGGCGGTGACATGGCCAACCTGGCGCTGTTCCTCGGCTCCCGCGAATCCAAGTATCTGACCGGCCTGATCGTGCCGGTCGACGGCGGCTGGACCATCAACTCGCACCTGCCTTCGCTCGATCTGCTGCACAAGGAAGCGGAACAGACCAGAGCGAAAGACCGAGGTGCAGCATGAAACCCAATACGCGTCGGCCCGTCCCTAAACACCCCTTCCTCGCCGACTCCTCGTATACGACCGGCCACGTCAACGTTGCGATCGCACTCAATACGCCGGCGATCGGCTTCGGCGATATCGGCCGTCCGCTGAGTGCCGACGAGATCAGCTGGCTGCCCGCCGGCGGATACATCACCAGCATTCGTTACTCGGGTGTGTATCCCGATGGCAGAAGAGTGGCCTGGACCGGCGGCGGCTCGCTGCTCTACAAGTACGACGCCGACAGCAGAGCGGTGCTGGCCGAGACGGAAGTCTTGCCGATCGGCATCCGCATGACGGCCGAGGCAGTCCGGCGCCATGTGGACAGGATCGACAGTCTCAGCGGCAAGGAACAACTGGCAGTGGCGATCCCGCCGATCAGCACCGACCTGGCGCCCGTCGTCTATACGATTTATCACAACTTCGTCAGCAACGAGAACGAGCAGTATCTCGGCGTCAACGACCTGGCAAACAAGCGCATCCAGCTGCGTGTCTATGGCGATGCCGTCGAAGGCGACCCTGCCTCCGCTATCGCTTTGCGGCGCGAACTGACCCTGCCGGATGCGGACCCGTTCAAGGCCATGCTCTTCAGCATCAGCATGACCTTCGATGGAACGGTGCTCGCGATGCTGACCGACGGAACGCTGTTTGCGATCTCGCGCGATCTGAAACTGCTGGATCGCATCTCGCTGGCCCACGATCCGATCAACGCCACGCCCGGTGCGGCCGGCAAAGACAACGAGACCCTCAACCTGTTCGTGCGCAACGTGCTCTCGCTGGACGACGATGGCGGCATCTACATCCTGCCGCGCGATTATCTGCACCGTGTGCAATGGACCGGCAAAAAGTTTTCTCGGGATGAGGCGGACGGCGCCTGGCGCGTCGCTTACGACTCCGGCCCCAGAGGTTCCGGCACGTCGCCCAACATGATGGGTTGGGGCGACGACGAGGACAAGCTGATTATTCTGTCCTCGGGAACCGAGCCCTATGTGATGGCCTACTGGCGCGACAAGATTCCACACGACTGGAAGGGCTTGCCCGGCGAGGACCGCCGCCTCGCGGCGCGTGCGCCGGCGTACTACGGCGATGAATACCATGCAAAGGGCTCGATCAAGGAATTCACCAATGCCGTGAAGGGCTACGGCGTGTTCTTCGGCAACGACATGGCGGTGGGAAACTACGCCAGGGATGTCGGGTTCGTATCGACCGCCGAAGGCGGCGGTTATGCGTCGATGGACGAGTTCCTGGCGTTTGCATTCGGCGTGGGCAAGAAACCGGAATACACGCCACGCGCCGGCCTCAAGCTCGAATGGAATCCGCGCAGCCGCAGCTTCGACCACCAGTGGCGCACGCAGCGCAGCTTCGCGACCATGCTGCCGATCATCGACGGCAACGATGTGCTGTATTACATCGGCACCGAGAACGGCGTCTGGACACTCGAAGGCATCGACTGGAACACCGGACAGCTCAAGTTCAAATACGAGCTCGGTAGCAGTCAGCGATTCAATCCGGTAGGGACAGCGCTGGAGATTGCACCCAACGGCGCGCTGGATTGTCCCTGCGGCGGCGGTCTGGGCTGGGTCAGGGTGTTGCCCAAGCCTGCTGCAGCACCGGCTTCCTAAGTCATTCGGAGAGACCCGCATGGCCGAGACGCGAGCCTTCAACACAATGTACCCCGGCTATTTCCAGACGGCCTACGTCACGACCGACATCGACCGCGCCCAGGAGCAGCTTGGCCGGGCGCATGGGATTCGGGACTGGTATACCAACCGCCGTTTCGAATATGCCGTTGCTCCCGGCAAAACCGCGACGATAGCGCTCGCGCTTGCGTATGTCGGTGACAGCCAGATCGAGATCATCGAGCCGATGGCCGGTGAATGTGCGTTCTACCGGACGGCGCTCACCGACACGAGAGACTTCCAGCTACGGTTTCACCATCTCTGCCAGGCTTTCGACACAGTTGAACAGTACGAGGCGAAGTTCGCCGAACTCAAAGGCGAGGGCGTCGATCTGCCCGTACAGATCACACGGGATATGAACAACGGTCTGTCGCTCGCCTGCTACGCCGATTTCCGGCATCGCTGCGGACATTTCATCGAATACGTCTGGTTCAGCGAACTGGGGCGTTCCTGGATGAGTTCGGTGCCGCGCAATTGAAGGTCGATATGGTTTCAGCGTCATGTCCCTGCGACGATCGAACGCCCCGGTTTTCCGGCGGTTCGCATGAATTATTCTGCTGACTGGGAAGTATTCTGCTACCCGTTTTTGCCGGACGTTGCGTTCTCCAAACCGCGGAGCAATGATCCCGCATACATTCATATACCCCTGCATCGACGGCATTAGATCGTTTATGCATTGCGCCGTGCGGAATGAGCGCAGGCGTCAAAAATATAAAATAGAAAGCGATGGAGAGAGAAGCATGGTGTCTTTAGCAAATCGCCCGAAAGCCGAGGTGCGTCCCGATGATTCCATCGAACGGATCGCGTCCTTGCACCCCAATCACGCCAAAGTGATCGCATCCTCCGACGGGCTCGGCTGGCAGGGGCTGCACCTGGAGGTCTGTACCAACATCGGATATGACGGCGATGAGCTGATGGTGGATGGCCACTATGTGGGCATTCAGCTCAATGACGAGTCCATGGTCATCGGCAGACGAAACGCAGCAGGCGGCTGGTCCGAAACGATCATGCCGTCTCGATCGCTGTGGATACATCCGGAAGGCACGCCGTTTTCTGCGCGGCACTCGAGTTTTTCGCGCTGGGCGGGCGTCGTCATCGACGGCGAGTTCCTCGATTCCGTCATGGGACAGCATCACGAATTGCGTGCCGGACACGTCGTCGAAGACAAGCTGCTGTCGCATTTACTCGCCGCCTTGGTCAGCCAGATCTGCGACGGAGACCCGCGCACGGCACTGAACAAGGCACTATCGACTTCGCTGATTCATACCTTCGTGTTCGCCCTCGGTTGCCGACAGGGAGCGCCGGCGCCGGCCTTGCTGCATTACGGCGGCATTGCGCCCCATCAAATAAAGGCCTTGAAGGCCTGGCTGGATGAAAACATCGGCAGCGCTTTGAAAGTGGAGGCGATGGCGGCCCGCGTCGGGCTGTCAACAGCGCACTTTGCGCGCGAGTTCAAACGATCCACCGGCATGACGCCCTGGGCCTACGTTGTGGAACTGCGCCTGAATCTGGCGCACAAGCTGTTGCTCGCAGGCGAAAACGCCCACGATGTCGCCACCCGTTGCGGCTTCGCCGACCGCTCGCATCTCTGCCGGGCCTTCAGGGCGCGCTTTGGTGTATCGCCACGCGAGCTTGCGGCTCGTTCCATCGGCTTGAGCGATGCCGGAAACAGCGTGAAAGCTTGAGCCGTAGTCGTCTGAGCTTCATCAATCGGCGGCCTCCCGGATTGATCTGGGTATCGGCCGCAAAAAAAAATTAATAAGTTGTTCCAAGTGTTGGGGGAAGCCATGAAATCCGCAGGAAATGTTCGCCGTTATCTGGTGTCATCAAGCGCAGCCGCGATGGCTTTATGCATTTCTGCCCCGGTGCGTAGCCAGACCGACAGTGTGCCCAGTCCAGAGGCCACGCCGCCGGGAACCGGCGACATAGAAGAGATCGTTGTCACAGCACAGCGTCGCAGTGAAAAGTTGCAGGATGTTCCGATCTCCGTCACCGCGATATCGCCCCAGCAGATTGAGGATCTGAATCTCGTAACGGTTAAAGATGTGCAGATCATCACGCCCGGCCTGACTTTCGAGTCCGGCTACAACTACGCGCAACCCTTCATTCGCGGTGTCGGCACGTCCAATCCAACGCCCGGAATCGAAAGCGCGGTCGCAACCTATGTCGATGGTGCGTACGTCCCGCGAGCGATCGCCCAACTCACCGACATGTTCGATATGGCCGACGTCCAGGTCATCAAGGGTGCGCAGGGCACGTTGTGGGGGCGCAATGCCACCGGCGGTGCCCTGCTCTATACGACGGCCGATCCAGTATTGAATGAATACTCGGCGACCGGCACGGCGGAGGTTGGGAACTACCGGCATTGGGTCGGCGAGGCGGTGACCAATGTACCACTGGCGGACACGGTTGCGCTGCGTCTTGCCGTCCGAGGCTCCAGCCAAGCGGGATACATCAACAATGTTTTGAATGGTGACGAACTCGGAGGGCGGGGGAGCACGAGCGTTCGTGGCAAAGTGAAATGGGCAGCGACGGACAAGTTCACCGCGGTGTTCACAGGGGAATACTACAAGGCGGACGACTTCCACAATGCGCTGGCGGAGCGTGCGCCCGCGCCTTACTGCACCGCCTGCCTGTTTGTGCCGGCCCCCCCTCCGCCGGTTTCGGGCTTTTATGATGTTGCCCAACCCGATACAGCGAAGCCTTTCCTGACGACGGCGGCGAACGGCAATGTCCATCTGACTTATAACGGCGACACCTACGACATCAACAGCGTCACCGCCTATCGCCATGACAAAACCTCGGTCACGGTCAATCAGGGCTTCGCGAGTTTTCCATTTTTCGATTATGGGGCGGTCAACGGCGGGACAACCTGGGGCGAAGAGCTTCAGGCGGCATCGAAGTGGGATGGAATGTTCAACACGCTGGTCGGGCTGTCTTACAACCACGACGACAGTTACGACACCACCTTGCTGACCGGTGCCGCCTTCGCCGCCCTGGCCGATGTCCCCGGTGGGTATCCGTATGCCGACGACGACATCGTCACGGAATCAGTGGCGGGATTTGCCGAGCTTTATGTGACGCCCATCGACAAGCTGAAATTCACTTTCGGTGGCCGCTACACCATGGATGATCGAGAGCTTACCGGCAAGGAAAACCTTGCGGCCAACCTGGCCCTGGCACCGCCTGGAACTCCGATGGAATTCACCAAAGACGCGAAGTTCTACCAATTTACGCCGCGCGTCGTCGTTGCTTACGACCTCGACCCGGTCAATGTCTACGCCAGCTGGAATCGCGGCTTCAAGGCCGGCGGCTTCAACACGCCGACGTTCGCGCCGCCGCCGGTGATTGATCCGGAGTTGATCGACAACTACGAGGTCGGTGCCAAATACGTTTCTCCCGATCGTCGTTTGAGAGCCAATCTGGCTGGCTTTTACTACAACTACTCGGACATCCAGGTTTACACCGTCAACAACGCGGAGGGCGGGCAGCACCTGGAGAACGCGGCGAAGTCCACCGGCTATGGCGGGGAGCTTGATGGCAGCTACAAGCTTGCCTCCTGGGTGAACGTATTCGGCAATGCCGCTTATCTGCATGCGGAATACGATTCCTATCCCGACGCATCCGTGGTCTATCCATGCCCCGACCCCAACACCGGGACCTATGGCCCGGCCTGCCAGCAGGCGGCGACGGAGGCCAACCCGAATGGCGATCCCAAGGTGGGCCTGGTTCAGGGCACCGCCGATCTGACGGGCAAGACGCCGCCGCGAGCCCCGCGCTTCACCGGCTCGCTGGGTTTTGATATCCATTTGCCGCTGGGTGACTCCTGGACCGGCAACTTCAGTACCGTCGCGCGCTACACAACCCGCTACGATTTCTATCCCGACGCCGGCGGTCCGCTGGGCAACGACTATCAGCCGAGCTATACGCTCGTGAACGTCACCGGGTATGTCGAACCCGCGCACATCCAATCCAATGTCCTGGGGCTGACGGCGTACAAGATTGGCTTCTATGTCAACAATGCCACCGACGAAAAGATCTACGCGCTGCGTAACACCTCGGCAGGCTTCGGGATCGCCGATCAAGTGCTGGAACCGCGCACCTACGGCATTCGTCTGTCGGCAGCCTGGGGTTCCTGATTGACGCTCACAAGCATCACGCGACAGGAGCCGATGATCATGGGCAGAGTCGGCGGCAAGGTTGCCATCGTCACCGGCGCTGCGCGCGGCATGGGCGCGTCCCATGCGCGCCGCCTGGTCGCAGAGGGTGCCAAGGTCGTGCTGACCGACGTGCTGGACGCGGAAGGCGAGGCGACGGCGCGAGCGCTCGGAGGCAATGCCCGCTACCTGCACCAGGACGTGACCAGTGAAGCGCAGTGGCAGCAGATCGTCAGCGACACCGAAGCTGCCTTCGGCCCGGTGTCGGTGCTGGTGAACAACGCCGGCATCGCAAGCTGGGGGGCACTCGAAACGCTAAAAGAGGCGGACTACCGGCGCATTATCGACATCAATCAGGTATCGGTATTTCTCGGCATGAAATCCGTGCTGCCTTCGATGAAGCGCGCCGGCGGCGGTTCCATCGTCAACATTTCGTCGAGCGCGGGGCTGGTCGGCGTTCCGCAGTGCCTGGCCTATGTCGCGTCCAAATTTGCGGTGCGCGGCATGACCAAGACCGCTGCGATCGAGTTCGCGCCCTACAACATTCGCGTCAACTCGATCCATCCCGGATTCATCCGCACACTGATGGCCGTACCGGGCCCGGAAAGCGAAGCCCTGCTCGCGGGCGTCGTTGCGGCGACGCCCGCGCATCGCATGGGCGACCCCGACGAAGTGTCCAGCATCGTGCTGATGCTGGCATCGGATGAAGCGCGCTTCTCGACCGGGGCCGAATTTGTCGTGGATGGCGGCCTGACCTGCCAATAGCGCAAAACAAGCGCGGGAAGATTGCGATCGTGCCCCGCGCAGCAAAGCGGGTCCAGGGGCTGGCGGACGTACTTTCGACAGCGGAGCCCGGCTACGGGGCGACGTCCAGCGGGTTTATGCGGTTTTACGGCGAGATACTCGAGCTTCGGTTTGCGACGTTGCCGATTCCCACTCCAGCGCGGATCTTGCGGGCACCCGAACAGTGTGCACGAGAACCTTGATGACGAGTCGCGACAACAACCATCATCTCGCACAGGAAGTCGTCGACTTTTCTCGCCGGCTCATGGCTGCCCAGATCAGGCGGCTGGAACAAAGCCGGTGCGGATTGAGCAAACCAGGCTTCAGCGTGTCGACAGTCTGCTCGACTCCTCGTCGCAGACCTAGAGAGACCTCCAAGGTATGAATACTCAGTTTTTCCCATTGGTGATCGGTGTCGTGATGCTGAGCCTCGGGCTTTCGCTGACGCTGGCTGACTTCCGTCGCGCGGCCCAGATTCCGCGCCCCATCATGGTTGCTCTGTTTTGTCAGACTGTGGTACTGCCGGCCATCTGCTTTCTGATCGCCAATCTTTTTTCGCTGCCTCCGGCACTGGCCGTCGGCCTGATGCTGGTGGCCGCGGCTCCCGGTGGAGCGTTCGCAAATATCTTCAGCCACCTGGCTGACGGCGATCTCGCATTGAACCTGACACTCACGGCGATAAACTCGGTGCTGTCGATCGTGACGCTGCCCTTGATCGTTGCCTTATCGATGAGCTACTTCATGGACGAGGGCCGCACGATCCCGTTGCAGTATGGCAAGGTCATACAGCTTTTCGCGATCATCGTTGCCCCGGTGACCATCGGCATGCTGCTACGCCACCGCTTTCCACATCGGGCGGAGCGTCTGCGTGGACCTGTAAAACTCATTGCCGGCATTGTAGTGCTGGCAGTGGGGGTGCTCGCGCTGGTGACGGGCTGGGACACCCTCGCGAAGCACTTCGCGATCCTGGGTATGGCGGTTCTCTTGCTCAATATCATCAGTCTGGTCGTCGGTTATGCGGTCCCACGGCTGATGCACTTGGGTCGAAGCCAGGCCATTGCGATCAGCATCGAGATTGGTCTGCATAACGCAGCGCTGGCCATCACTATTGGCTCCAGTCCGCAGCTACTGGGCAACGCCGACATGGCAGTACCGGCGGCCCTTTACGGAACGATCATGCCCTTCGTCGCGGCGTGTTTCATATTGGTGGTCAATCGCATCAATCGTGGCGATCCCGCCTCCACTCCACCATCTAAGCGATCGTGAGCTTTCCGAGCAGATCTTCAATCTCGCAGGCCATTATTTCGGTGTCCGGCAGCAACACGTCGGGCTCTTCTAGACCGACTTCGGCGTCCACAGCAACCTCGCCTACCGTACGCGCTATGGACTGCGCGTCGAATGGAAGTTTTAGGTCACCTTACTTCAAGTAGCGATCGCCAATCGATTCGACCAGAAAATTCGGGCTTTCCGCAAGATCGACCACGGGATCAATTCTCATGCCGGGCATCGTCGCGACCAGCTTTTCGATGATCGTTTTCGATTTCCCGCTTTCGACTTCGTACATGACCATGTACCGGTATTGGTGTTCCGCGCCGCCCATCTGATGCGGCGCCAGTTTGAAGCGGCGCCCCGAGATGAAGCCGTCGATCGCAACGACCTCTTTCAGATGGACCTTGTCATACCATTGGTTGTATTCGTCTTCCTTGCCGGGCAAGGGATTCGTGAACGCGATCAGGTAGGCCGTTTGCGTCTTTTTTCCCGATTTCATCGTTTACTACTCCTCAGCCAGATTTCCTACGCGCGATATTGCGAAGATGTTCGGAGTTGGCATCCCCGGCATGGCGGGGCCGCCATCAGACTAGCCGCGGTGCTTCGCCACCAGGTCGGGCTGCCCGCGCAAGCGCGACCTGAGGGCAGCAACGACTTCATTCAGGGCGTCGCCGGAAGCTCGGCCGGCTCCGGCGCTGCAGCATCCAGCGGAGCCTCCGTCGGCGTCGCTTCCGCCGCAGGTCCCGTCGCCGGCGTCACGAGCGTCGCAGGATCGGCGCTCTCGGTGATGCGCAATTCGACACGGCGGTTCAACTCGCGACCTTCGTCGGTATCGTTGTCGGCAAGCGGCTGGGTCTCGCCTAAGCCTTTCGATGTCAGCCGGGCGGCATCGATGCCATGGGCCGTCAGATAGTCGACGACGGATTGAGCGCGGCGCTCTGATAGCTCCTGATTGTAGGAATCCGAACCCTTGCTGTCGGTATGTCCCGAGACCTCGACCTTGATGTCCGGTCGCGCGATCAGCTCAGAGGCAACGCCTTCGAGTATCGTTTCGGCATTGACGGTCAGGCGTGCCTTGTCGAATTCGAAGTTGACACCGCGGAGCACGATGACGTCGCCAACCGTACAGCCGCGCAAATCGACTTTTGCGCCCGGTTCCGGCGTCTTGCAGGGCGGCGGGGGCAGCGGCAGCGGGCAACCCCTGCTGTCTACAGATGTGCCGGCCGGCGTGCCCGGACACATATCGAGCGCGTCGGCAACGCCGTCACCATCGCTATCCGACGGTACGATCGGCGCGACGATCTGAGCGGGTTCCGGCGGCGCTTCCGGAATCGGTTCAAGACCGAAGGGAAGATGCAGACCAAGATTGAAGATGACGTCGCCGAAATGCAGCGGCGCATCGACATCCGGCCGACTATTGGTGAGTTCGTCCGGGTCTCGCGTGCGCTCGCCATACTGATAGAGCGCCTCGATCCTCAAGCCGAACTTATATCGTGACACTTTGAACGGAATGATGTCGCCGATGCCGGCCTGGACGATCTTCGCACTCAGCGAAGCATCGACGTCCGGATAATTCTTGATGCTGATACCACCGGCTCCCAGCAGCACGTAGCTGTTGGAAATCATGCGACCGATAAACGAGTTCTCGCTGGGTTTGGATTCCGACAGGCGGAAGGGAAACAGCAAGCCGTCGACCAAGCCACCCGACACTTCCGCGTCCGAGCCGCTGCTCATCGACTGGGTGAAGAAGCCGCGGGCTTCGATTGCGTAGTAGTCGGCCCGATAACCCGGCACCAGGGTCCCGCCGAGGCGGGTTCCCAGTTCGCCGGCACCGACGGTCATGCCGACCGTCGCCATCGGCGCAACGTAGCCGCCGTTGTAGAAGACGTCTTCGGAAACATCCTGCTGTTCCGCCCTGGTCGACTGGGCTGCGCAGGCCGAAGCGGCCAGCATCACGTACCCGATAACTTTGTATGGATGATTGTTCACGTACCGTCCCCTCGCACCGCAGAATGGTTGAAGTCTTGGAATGGAGTCTTGCCACCTATCAGGGCCAGCCGACTACAAATCCCACTGCAGCCGGAGGCCGTAGGTGACGGGTGCGGACAGCTTTTTCGAGGTGTCGAAATCGAACTGTTGAATCGTCTGGTAGTACTTCTGATCGGTCAGGTTGTTGCCGAACAGCGTGATACGCGTCTTCCAGGGCTCGTAGTAATAGGCAATGTGGCCGTTGAGTATCGTGTACGAATCCTGCTTGGTCTTCTCGCTATTCGACGCGGCAAAGTAAAAGCCGCTGCTGTAGTAGGCGTCGACGGTGAATTCCAACTGGCCGTTGCCAAGATCAAATGCGTAGCTCGGGCTGATGTTCCCCGACAAGGTCGGCGTACGTACTGTCTTGTTGCCGGTGAAATCGCGCCCGGGAGTGACACCACCGCCGACGATAAACCCGGTGCCTCCGTAGAACAGGCCCGTGGTGTCGTCGAAGCCGCTGCCGTTCGGGTAATCGGTATAGCGGCCATGCAAGTAGGCGCCGCCCGCGGTCAGCACCAGGCCGGGCAGGCTGTCCGGCAATACCTGCCAGGTTGCATCGAAGTCGGCACCCGTGATCTTGGCCTTGCCGGCGGTTTCGAAATCGGTCACGCCACCGCTGGTAAGCGACACGATGCCGACCTGGAGATCGTCGATATTGTTCTGGAAAACGGCCGTGTTGAAGCGCAGCGCGCCATCCAGCAGCGTCGCCTTGTATCCCAGTTCGTAGGCCGTAACTTTTTCAGGCGGTACGTACGAAGGCGGGAACGTGATGGCGATGATGTTGAACGTGCCGCTCTTGAAGCCCTGACTGAAGGAGCCGTAAACGTGCTGCTCATCGCTGAACTTGTAATCCAACACCGCCTTCGGCGAGAAGTTGGATGTTTTGGCAGACTGCGGTGCGAACGAAAGACCCGGGATCAGCTGGTCCCGATTGAGCGGATTGCGCACGAGAACTTTTGACGCTACCAGATCGCGCGTTTCTTCCTGGTACCGACCGCCGAGCGTCAAAGCGATCTTGTCGGTCAGCTCGGCGGTACCCTGGAAATAGCCGGCGATGGACTGGGTGTCCAGAATGCCGTTCAGCACGACGGTGGCAACGCCATTGTCGTTCGGATTTCCGTTGATCAGATCCAGAATATTCAGCGGATTGCCCGGGTCCGCCAGGTTGGGGAAGTTCTCCAGCAGGTCGACGACCGGCGATGTCAGCCCGTTGAGCGGGTCCGCCAGATAGTCGAGCACGCCGTTGCCCACATTGAACTCAATCGAATTGTAGCCAGCGGAACTCTTGATGTAGTAAATGCCGCCAACCAACTGCAGCCAGTCGGGTGCCGACTCGTTCGAGATAAACTGAAGTTCTGCGGTCTTCACATGCGCGAACTGTCCGGTAGTCTCGAACGACACAAGCGGCTGTTTTGATCCGTCGTAGTCGACTCTGACCTTGGCCGGCTCGATTTCCTGAACGGCGCCGAGAAAGCGCGTGTCGAAATAGTCCCAGTGGTACTTGAGGTCCGTATTGAACACGCGCGAATGAATATTGATGTATTCACCGGTGTTGTCGCCGTTGACATAGTCCGGCGATGCCCTCACACCCAGCGCCGTACCGAGCGGCGTCGGATCACCTGCAGGAAGCAAGGCGCCATATGAACCCTGGGTGTTCAGGTAGGTGTATCCGAAGATCCCCTTCAAATCCTCAATAGGCTCCCAACCGGCTTTCGCCGAGTATCCCTGTGAAATCTCGGGTGCCATCGGGCCGGCATGCGCGGGGTCGTCGTTTTCCTTGTAAAAGCTGTCTTCGTGGTAATACAGGCCGGACAAAGACACCGCAAAGGATTCGCTCACCGGGATGTTGGTGAAGGCGCGTAAATGCGTGCTGTCGTAGCTTTCTCGACTGGCGGTGATCGAGGTCTCGAGCACCCCACCCGGATCGGGCTGCTTGGTGATGATACTGATGGCGCCGCCCGAAGAGTTTCGCCCGAACAGCGTGCCCTGCGGCCCCTTCAGCACTTCTACGCGCTCGACGCTGCCCAGCGATGAGGCCAGACCGAAACCGAATGGGTAATAGATGCCATCGATGTAAGTGGCGACGCTGGAGTCCGCCGACGGGATGAACGTATCCGAGCCCACGCCCCGGATGTAGATGAAGGTATAACCAACCAGGGTGTTGTACTGGAGGCCGGGAGTTACGAGCGCGAGCTTGCTGGGCTCTTCGATGCCCTTGGCATCCAGCTGAGCAGCACCGAACGCCTGAATCGAAATCGGCACCGCCTGCAGGTTTTCTTCACGCTTCTGAGCGGTGACAACCACTTCCTCGATCATGCGGTTGCCGGACGACGCGGGCGCGGCCTCAGGCGCCTCGGCCTGTTGAGGTTCTGCCGGAGAGACACCGACCGCGGCAGGCTCGGCACCGGCAACAGGCACGTCGGCCGGTGCAGCGCTGACAGCCGGAGCCGGAGCGGGCGGATCGCTGGCGACAGCCGCCGGCGCCTGCTCGGGTGCACCGGGCTGCACACCCAAATCGCCACCACTTTCCTGGCCGTAAGCAGGCCCCACAACGCCGAGTGCAGCAAAACTGGCCAACGCAACGTGTCGTAGCATTTTGACTCCCCTCCCAGAAGCACGACTGAGCCATGCCCTGAATGTTTTAGGTTCTTCGTGTGGTCAAGAAACGAATGGCGGACCGGTCCGACTCGCACATCGGCGTCTTGCGTTACGCCAGACCGTCAAGATCGACACATGGTCCCGAGCGTTGCGCCGGAGCTTTGCGGCTCGTTGCGCAGAACGGGTTCAAGACGGACTTCACAATCCACTACACCATTTGAATCCCCTCCTCCGCCGCAGCATGTAGCCGTTGGCCATGCCTTATTTTTTATGTACTTCAACCTACTATTTGATAAGCCGAATGCTTCGCTCGTTTGCTCGAGCGAAAACTCAGCGACTACTTTCGTACCGTTTAGCTGATTACGAACCAACCGTTTGGTTTTGGTGACTATCCATTAATGTGATCCGGCTGTCAAGATTTTTTCGGGCCTTGAGATTCGCTCCGCAACGCATCAGCCGCAACGAAAACGCCGCTTGCGTGAAGCTCACCAACGATGGCTGAGCACCCACTGCATGACGATAGCTTCCCATCGGTTATGCGCGTCGACGCCGAAAGGCGCTTGTGTGTTCGTATAGGTGACTTTGACCGGAGGCTCGTAGTACGCGCTGGCGGAGAACTCCCAGCTTTTCGCGAGTTCCTGCGTAAAACCTACCGCATACGCGCGATCGGTGGTAACGGCGAACAGCGGATTGGTTGTGTCTTTCGGAACCGGATTCCGGCCGTAGTTGTAGCCGAAACGAATCGTCGTATCGCCATCCAGCTTGTACGCCGCGCCCGCCGCCACGACGTACTGGTCGCGCCAGTCCAAGGCCGAAGCGAGCATAAGGTTCTGCGGCACGTTCGGATTGTCCGGGTTCGATGCGAGCAGCGTGGAGGTCTTCATCGAACTCGACCAGTCCACCCAGTTCACGTCCGCAGCAAGCAGCCACGACTCGCTGGGTTTGAACGAGATCCCGACCCCGGCCTCCTGCGCGATCGCCAGGCCGGCCAGAGATGCGTTCCGGTAGACGACTCGGCCCTGGCCGATCGCGTCGTAGTTGAAGGTGGCGTCGCCCCCTTTGAGTTTGAGCGGCGTTTTGCTCGTATAGGCGGCAGCCAGCACCCATTGCTCGCCCAGCCGATATTGAAGTCCGAGCTTTCCGTTAGTCGACCAGCCCGCCATTCCGTCGGCTCGAAAGCCAAAGAAACCCGCCTCTCCGTTGGGATCGGCAAACGATGTGTCCGGAAAAAACTTTTCGCGAGCCATCGAATAGGTGAGTCCGAACGAGGTGCCGATGCTGAGGCGTTCGCTCGCCTTCCATGCGATGCCCGGCTCGATTTTGAACGATCCGAACGCGGCGGAGATGTCGTCTTGAGACCCGAAGGCGGTATTCAGATTCTCGTAGCTGAAACCGACTCCTCCCTGCACGAAGAAACCGATGCCGGCGACGATCCTGCCATCGGCATTCGGCCGAACATACCCGCCGCTGGCGATCACCGAGAACGGGTTGCTGACCTTCTCGTTGTTGCCGTATTGATCGCCGTGTCGGTTGCCGACGTAGTAGAAAGGCTCGACATCAATATCGAAGCGCTGAGTCTTGATCTGCGTCATTCCCGCCGGATTGAGATTGAGCGCAGAAGTATCGCGCGAAACCGCGAGATCGGCGCCGCCCATTCCGCTGGATTCTGCTCCGTAACCGATATCGTTGAGCCCGTTTCCGGCCGGAGCGACGCCGGGCATCAGCGCCAAGCCGCAGGTGATCGCGACCCGGAATCGCAGGCCGCGTTCGGAAAGCTTCATTGATTCCTTCCCCTTTATGTCCAGATATCGAACAACGCAGGCCTTCTTTGGCGCCCGTCACAGCTCGATCGCTTACTTGCTGCGCTTACGTCACAGCAGCGTGCCGCCGCTGGCGGTCCCTATACGAGCGAGGCCATCGATTCTCTGCAGAACCCCGGCATTCAAATGCACACTCGCCGCCTTCGTGTTCTCGAGAACGCGCTCTTCGCGTCGCGTTCCCGGAATTGGGAAAATGTCCGCTCCCTGATGGAGCAACCAAGCCAAAGCCAGCTGCGCATTGGTGATCCCCAGTTCGGCGGCGATGTCGGACAAGGGCGCGAACCGGTCCCGATTGACCGTCAGGTTCTGCTGGCTGTATCGCGGATCGCCGTTGCGAACGTCATTGACCTGCGGCGTATCGGTGTTTCCGGCCAGAAATCCGCTACCCAGCGGTGACCAGCCGACCAGAGCGATACCGAGTTCGCGCAAGCTCGGCAGCAGATCCCGTTCGGCTTCGCGGCGCCATAGCGAATATTCATACTGGACTGCGGCAATCGGATGAACCGCATGCGCGCGCCGGACCTGCTCGGCGCTAACGTTGCTGAGACCCAGATAGCGAACCTTGCCGGCACGCACTGCGGCGGCCATGGCATCCACCGTCTCCTCGATCGGCGTTGCCGGGTCGGGATAATGGAGGTACCAGAGATCGATGGAATCGGTTTTGAGTCGGCGGAGACTGGCGTCAAGGGCTCTGCCGGCATAGCTCGCGGAGCCATTGATCTTCAGCGGGAAGCCCCTGCCCGTCATCAGTTCCGAACCGCTTTCGGACTCGTCGGAGACGATGCCGAATTTGGTACACAGGAAGGCGCGGTCGCGTTGACCCTTCAACGCGCTTCCGACCAGGACTTCGTTGTGACCATTGCCGTAGAAGTCGGCGGTATCGATCATCGATACGCCGAGATCGAGCGCTCTGTGTATCGTGCGGACGGCCTGGCTGTCGTCGGATGGCCCGTAGTAGCCTTCCAGCACCATCGCGCCATAGCCGATGCGCCCCATTTCCGGGCCACCCGCTCCTAGCTTTCGCCTTTCGATCACGTCTGCCTCTCCCCGAACCCCAGATCGTTGCCAGACGCTGCCATCGGCGCATGCTCGACTTGCAACCGACAGCGCGGACTCACTTCGTGATGTAGACGTCGACCATTTCCATCAAACTGGCAGTGATCGCCGGGTCGTCGCACAGCGGGCCGATCATGCCGGCCTCCACGGCTTCACGAGGGCGGAGGCCGGCGCGAATCAGGTCGGCCGCGGCAATCAAGGAACGCGTGGAGGACACTTCCGGCAGGCCGGCGATGTCCAGCGTGCGGATCGCGCCGGCGAGACGCACAAGATCGTCGGCGACTTTCGGATCCACGCCGCTTTCCTTGATTAGAATCTCGAGTTCGATGTCGGCAGGCGGAAAGCCGAGTTCGATCGACGCCATGCGCTGACGGGTCGAAGGTTTCAGATCTTTCAGGATGCTTTGATAACCGGGGTTGTACGAAATCACCAGCATGAATTCCGGTGAAGCCGTCAGGGTTTCGCCCAGGCGCTCCACATAGAGTTGCCGGCGGTAGTCGGTCAGCGCATGGATCGCGACCGTGGTGTCGGCGCGAGCCTCGACGACTTCGTCCAGATAGCAGATCGCGCCCTGGCGGACGGCGCGGGTCAAGGGACCGTCGATCCAGACGGTCTCTCCCCCTTTCAGAAGATAGCGGCCCAACAGGTCCGCCGCGGTCAGGTCTTCATGACAGGAAACCGTAACCAGCGGACGGCGCAGCTCGGCCGCCATGGACTCCACGAAGCGCGTTTTGCCGCATCCCGTGGGGCCTTTCAGCATCACCGCATGACGGCTCTTCCAGGCCGCTTTGAAGACTTCGGTTTCGTTGTGGACCCTCCGGTAAAACGGAATGATCGACTCGCTGGTCGCCTCATCGCCGTCGTTGCTTTGATAGGAATCAGGCATTCGCGATCTCGATTTAGTTGTGCGCCCTGGGGTGGGGCTTTTTTGTAAGCAGCCGACGTCTCGCGGACGGTGTCCGCCAGGCGTCGGCGTCTGGCAGGGCTCAGTCCACCGTCAGCTTGAAGGGAACCAGCTGCGGTACTTGCGCGTTCTCCGGCATCGTGATTTCACCGTTGGGGCCGATGTTGATCGCATCCCGGCGCGGCAGTGCTACGTTCTTGCCCTGGCAAACAAAGGACGTGTCCGCTCCGCAGAGACCATGCGTGTACCAGGACAGCTCCTGAATTTCCTTCGGCCAGGCGTCGCCATTCAGATTGATCAGAATGTGCGGAACGCTGAACAGCGTGAAGAACGCGGCGTTGATCGCACCCGAGAACGCAAAGAAGCGCAGCCACTGCTTGCCGGATGAGCTGACGTTGACCTGGTCGAGGCCGCGCTCCGCCAGGGTTTCACCTTTGTCGTTGCGGAAATAGTAGAACGCCGCGAAACCGACGAAGCAGGCACCGATCAGGATCGGCTCGAAGATCGGGAACTTGAAGCGCGTATCGTTCAGGATCGACAGGTGGTTCGGCATGCCGCCGTAGTGATACAGGCCCATCGCGACCCAGATCATTTCAACGATGAAGTCACCGATGGCGATGGCGACGAAGTAGTTGAAGAACAACTTCGGTGTCGACATGTTCGGGTTTCTGGATTTCATGCTTTGCATCCAGCGGGTGCCGAAGATAACGGCAAGTGCGCTGAGCACGATGTAGAACGCAAGATCCCAGGCCAGCGGTTCTGCCAGCAGGCAGCCGCCCGGAGACTGCCAACCCGGAATATGGCAGGACCAGCTGCCCAGATTGAACATCGCCGAGTTGTAATTGAACGGCAGATTGTTGTAGTTCGGCAGCGCGTCCTGCCACCAGATCGCCCAGAAGCCGAGCAGAAAAATGCCGTCGACGCTCATCTTGCCGGTCTTGAACAGCGGCTTGAAAACCCACCAGTACAGCGTCACGACGATGGCCGCTCCCCAGAACCAGGTGTTCGCCGTTTGAGCCAGATCCATCCACTGCGGTACCGGCGTCGGCCCCGGCGGAACCCGCTTCATGTCACCGTAATACCACCATGATCCGAAGATGTACAGCTGCAGCAGCCAACAGAAGACACCGGCGCCCGCCCACCACAAAATTGCCTGACTCTTTTGTCCTGCGATCGGCTCGGCCCTTACGCCGGTCCGCATCGGTTGAGATATCGTCGCCATTTCTATTCGCTCCTCACTTCGTCCACATGAAAAAATAAAGGGTGCTCGTACCGCGTCTCTTCGCGAATCACCACGGCTACCCCACCTACCCGAAACACTGGCCGCCGTTTATGCCGCCGCCTTGCGCCTGCGCCCACCGGCGGCGCGCCTGAGCGCGCTACCGAACAGAGGTTCGGCATAGCGATTCAGATCGCGCGGAGATTCGAGACTGGCGTGACCGACATTGCCCCAGACGCGATCGAGCGCGTCCTTCTTGCGAGGCGATCCGACACTCAGGCAAACACAGCCGACACCGCGCTCCTCGGCCTCGCGCAGCGCGCAGCGAACGTCCTGCTCGGCATAAGTATCTTCATACGAGATGTCGTACGGCAGGCCGTCGGAGACGACGATCAGCAGCTGGCTTTCGCTGTGCGCCTTACTCGACAGCAGGTGCGTTGCGTGCCGTATCGCGCCGCCCATGCGCGTGTAGCCGCTGGGATTCAGCGAATGCAGGCGCGAGCGCGCGTCCTGACTGAAGCGCTCGCCGAACTCCTTGATCCTCAAAAATCGCACGTCGTTGCGGCCGAAGGACCTGAAACCATAGGCGGCGACAATGTCACCGAGATCGTCCAAAGCGGCGACGATGTCCTGGGCCAGTGTGCGCTGCAGTTCCCAGATCGACGCGCCATTGGCCTGCTGGTCGCCGGTGGACCCTGATGCATCCAGCAGCACGATCGCCGACAGATCGCGGCCGGTTTTGCGGCGCGTTTCGTAAACCTTCTCATCTCCGGAATAACCGGAGGCCTGATCGACCAGAAAGCGGATCAGTGCGTTCTCGTCGAGATCCTCGCCGTCGGCCTGGCCGTGATGACGAACGTAGGTGGTGCCGAGTCTCGCGAGCCGGCGGCGCAACATCCGGTCCGGCACGCCGGCATCGAGTTGCCGGGTCACCGCGGCTTCGTAGTGCGCGACCTGACACCAGTTCGGCATATAGGACTGGGAATCGTGATTCCATTCCGGATACGCGGTACCGACATTCGGCGATGCATTCCATTCGCCGGGACGCAAGGCGGTCGCGATGATCTTGGCGCCCGCTCCGATCTTCTTCATCCACTTGACGGAATTCCCCATCATTTCGACGCCGCCGCCCTGATCGCCGGTTTCGCTGGGCGAGCGCTTGGCGCCGAACAGATTCTTCAGGAATCGCGACACCGGGCTTTCCGGCAGGGGGCCCGCCATCTTCGACAGAATGGTCGAGCGCTGCGTGTTTTCGTTTTCGTCGTCGTCGCCTTCGTCGTCCTCGTCTCGTTCCTGCGAGGCGTTCTGTTCGGCTTGCAGCCTTTCTCTCTCGCCGATCGGTGAACCGCCGCCACCGCTCAGACCTTGAGCCTTGAGCAGCGACACCGGACGGATCAGGCCGAACAGTTCGGGCCGTTCCGCGATCGAGCGCTCGGCTGAAGCCCGGATCAAGGATTCTTCGGCCGATGCACTCACGGCGCCGTTCCAGCTGGCGGCGATGCGTGTCTGTATCCAGCGCGG
This sequence comes from Hydrocarboniphaga sp., assembly GCF_028291725.1. Lineage (GTDB taxonomy): Bacteria > Pseudomonadota > Gammaproteobacteria > Nevskiales > Nevskiaceae > Hydrocarboniphaga. The sequence goes on from NZ_JAQGNT010000044.1 coordinate 51,076, forward strand.
CATCGTTGTGCCGACCGCATGCGCCGCCCTGATGGCCTCCAGCGTCAGGTAGCGAGCCGCTACCCGTTCACGGCCGACCAGCTTCACGACGGATTTCCGCTCGAAACCGCCGCAGCGCAGAATCGCGGCCTGCGCTACCAAAGCCACCAGATGATTTTCATCGTCACCCTGCGGCAGATAGACGGTCTGCCCGTCGGTATGCACCACCGCAAGCTTGCTGACTCCGGTCGCGATACTGTGACCGACGATGGCCGACGCCAGCAGCGCGTAGCGCTTCTGGCCCGCCATGCTGATCGGCTGCACACTGTCGGACATCAGGACCCCGCTGGATGGTGTTGAAGTACGGCGGCAGGGCCGCGGTGTCAGCCGCGCCCTGAAGACGTTCATCTCGCTCCGCGGAGCCATGGTGGCCGCGACCATGGGACTGCATCCGTTGAACCGAACGTGACGAAGATGCTAGTCTGAACATTGTTCGCATTCTATTCGCATTCTGTTCGCTTTCCTGAAAGCTCGTCTGAGCATGCGATCCGTCATCAGCCAGCGACAGGAGAACCGATGTTCAACAAATATCCTGCGGACGACGCGACCCGTGCATTGACGCATCGAAAGGCGCCGCAGCAGAAGCGCAGCCAGATGACCGTGCAGAGCATCCTGCAGGCGACGATGGAACTCGCAGAGGCCGAGGGTTTTCTGTCGCTGGGAACGCGGCGAATCGCCGAGCGCGCGGGCATCAGCCCCGGCTCGCTCTATCAGTATTTCCCCACCGTGGAAGCCATTCTGCTGACCATCTACGAGGAGACCGCTTCGAGGGTCACGAAGAAATTTCGCGCCAAGATGCTCAGCATCATGGAAGCGCCGATGGAGACCGTCGGCCAGAAAACGCTGGAGTTGCTGCTGAAGGAGTACGAGGCCAATCAGCTGATCCTGCATCAGATGGTGATCGAGAGACCGCAGCTGATGATGACGCCCGGCGCGGCCTCGCTGGAGCGGCTGTTTGGCGCCGGTGTGCGTTTATATTTCAGTCAGTTTTCCGGATTGAACGAGCGCGACGTCGAGCGGGTTTCGTTCTTCCTCGACATCGTCGTCATCGGCAGCTTGCGCAGCTATCTTTCCGAGCGGCCTCTGCAACTTTCACGCAAGGCATTTCTCGACGACCTGGTCAAAGTCACGGTCAGCTATGTGAGAAGCCAGAACTGGAAGGTGACGGCATAGAACCGCCAGAGCCTGACGCTAGTGGCTTACACCCCAGCGCTCCAAGGTTTCATCACCCGGGCCGCGAGGCGTGGTTTCACCTGGGGTGCGGGAGAAGCGAGGCGCTGGCGCGCTGTAAGCAACGCCTTCGGATTCGATGTATCCATCGCGCGCCGCCATGTGCGCGTGGCAAGGTGCCTCGTCGAGTTCCAGCACCGGAGCAAAACAGCAGTCGCTGCCTTCCAGCAGCGAGCTCCATTCATCGCGGCTTTTGCTCTCGAATATTGCAGCCAGCTTGGCGGACTGTGCCGGCCAATCGTCCGTCTGATATTGCCGCTGGGCCGCTTCCGGCTCGGCGCCGACTTTCTGCAACAGTAGCGCGTAAAAGTTCGGCTCGATCGCGCCGACCGAGATATATCGGCCGTCGGCGCATCGGTAGCAGCGATAGAACGGCGCGGCACCGCTGAGGAAATTGCGATCACGCTGTAATGACATGCCACCGCTGGCGACGACGCCGGCGAACATCGTCATCATCGACGCCGCGCCGTCGACAATGGCGGCATCGACGATCTGACCCTGCCCGGACTTCTGCCGCTCCCACAGCGCAGCCATGATGCCGAAAGCAAGATAGACCGAGCCGCCGCCGAAGTCGCCGACCAGGTTCAAAGGCGGAATCGGCGGTTCGCCGGACTTGCCCATTGCCGCCAGCGCGCCAGTCAACGCGATGTAGTTGATGTCGTGACCGGCCGCCTGCGCGAGCGGGCCGGTCTGGCCCCAACCGGTCATGCGACCGTAGACCAGGCCGCGATTGCGTTCGCAGACCACTTCCGGCCCCAGGCCCAGTCGCTCCATGACGCCGGGACGAAAACCTTCGATCAGCACGTCCGCCTTGTCGATGATCCGCAGACACTGCTCGCGCCCCAGCGGCGAACGGATATCGATCGTCACCGTACTGCGCCCGCGGCTCATCGCCGGATTGTCGGGATAGCCATTGCCACCCGCACGGTCGATACGCAGCACCTCGGCGCCGAGATCGGCCAGCAACATCGCACAATGCGGACCCGGGCCGATGCTGGCGAATTCGACCACTTTCAGTCCGACCAAAGGACCCTTGAGTTTCGGCTGGCTCATGCTTGTCCCTGCAAATTCTGCTTTTCTGTTTACACGGATTCTACGGATTCTATTTCGACGCCCAGAGAGACGACGATCCGGCAAACCATGTTGTAAACCGACACCACCGAGACAATCTCTATTATCGATTGTGCGCCCGGAAACCGAGTCTGCAGCTCACTCATCGTTTGCGGCCGGATCGCAACGCTGCGCGTGCTTTCGAGCGCGAATTGCAGCAAGGCGCGCTCCTTCTCATCGAACAGCGGCGACGACAGTGCCTGCTCGATCGTCTTCAGCGCATCGAGCTGCGCCTGCGAACCGCCGGCCTTCAGAAACACCGGCGAATGGTGATGCACTTCGTAAGCGGCGCCGGTGAGCTGAGCGGTCGCGCAGATCAGCAGTTCGCGATACCGGTCCGCGAGAGCCAGGCCGCCGCGTACTTTCGGCAGCAGCAGGTTGTAGCCCTCGGCGAACGGCAGGCTATGCAGCAGCATCCGGTCGATATTGATCAGCTTGCCGCCGCGGCGGGCACGAATCACTTCTGCGATGCGCTCCTGCTCGGGGCTGGCGCCATCTTGATAGGGTGCAATCACAGGCACGATGAAATCCTCCATTGAAGCTTGCCGGTTGTCCCCGGCAAGCGACCGGCAAGCGGCAGAGAAACAGACTTACGCAACGGCTGCGACGCAGTGGATGCAATTGCGCCAAACGATTGGTAGTCTATAGCAAGGAGAAAGACAGGTCATCGGCGTAGCCTGGTATTGAGGCCGACGACGCAGGTTGTCGCCATAGAAGAACAGCGGTTACCGCTTGACGCTGGAGCGGCACGCCCATTAATCTACCAACCGTTTGGTTCAACACACATCATGCATTGAAGACATTGCGGCTTCGCAACATTGCCGACGATTGACTAGCGAGGGTATTCAAGATGACGACGCTGCCGTACAAAATGATCGACGCCGATCAGCATATCTATGAAACCGACGACTGCTTTACCCGGTATCTGCCGAAGAAAATCTTCGACATGGGCAAGGCCGTACATGTGGTGCGCGAAGAAGGCGAAAAAGAAGGCCGGATTTTTCTCGGCGACCAGAAGATTTCGTTCTTTGGCCGCAACCCCTGCGACGCCACCGGCAAGCCCGGCGCCTTGATCGAGTACTACAAGAACAAGGACAAGCACGGCTCCGGCAACATGCTGTTCCACAGCGGCATGATCACCGCCGAGGATCTGCCGCAATCGCGCAAGCGCGAAACGCGCCTGAAATGGCTTGACGTCGAAGGCGTAGAGGCCGCGATCATGCTGCCGACCATCGAGGTCGGCGTCGAATATCAGCTGAGCAAGGATCCGGTGGCGCTGAAGGCCAATCTGACGTCCTACAACGAATGGCTTTACGACGACTGGGGCTTCGGCAAGGACGGCCGCCTTTTCGCCGTGCCCTGCCTGTCGCTGGTCGACATCGAATGGGCGGTCGAAGAGCTGAAGCGCAATCTGCAGCGCGGCGCCAAACTGGTGCATCTGCGCGCGGGCCCGGTCAACGGCCGCTCGCCAGCTGACCCGAAGCACGACCCGTTCTGGGCGGTCTGCGAAGAAGCCGGCGTGCCGGTCGCGTTCCATCTCGGCAACAGCGGCGAAACCGATTACTACTCGTCGCTGTGGAGCGAGAACGCGCTGCCGCCGACGCATCGCTTCTCGCCGTTCCAGCGCGCCACCTGCTTCGGTGATCGCGCGATCGCCGACACGCTGCTGGCCCTGATCACGCACAACCTGTTCGGCCGCTTCCCCAAGCTCAATGTGCTGTCGATCGAGTTCGGCAGCGAATGGGTTGCGCCGATGATCAAGAAGATGGATCGTGCGGCCAAGATGTGCGGACCGAAGGACTGGCTGTTCGGTGAAGTCAAAGAACGCCCGCGCGATGTGTTCAGGCAGCACATTAAAGTGGCGCCGTATCCCGAGGACGACATCGTCGGCCTGGCCAAACTGATCGGCGTCGACGCGGTTCTCGGCGGTTCGGACTGGCCGCATCCGGAAGGCGTGTCGTCTCCGGTGGAGTTCTACGAGCACATCAAGGAAGGGCTCAGTGAGCAGGAAATGAAACAAATCATGCGCGACAACACCGGCAAGCTGTTGGGTCTGGTGAATTGATGGCGGAGCGCTCGCCCAGTGAATGGCGGAGACAGTAGACCGGAGGCGCCTCGGCGCCTGCGTGTCGTTGAACTCGGGTCCTGGCTCGCTGCGCCGGGCGCGGCCGCTCTGCTCGCCGATATCGGGGCGGAAGTCATCAAGATCGAACCTCCGTCCGGCGATCCCGGACGGAGGTTCATCGCTGCCATGGGCGGCGCCGCGGAAACCACTCCGAGCTTCTCACTGCTGAATCGCGGCAAGAAAAGCGTAGTGCTCGATCTGCAGCAGAAGCGCGATCACGATCTGTTGTCTCGGCTCTTGTTCGACGCCGACGTATTCGTCACCAATCTGCGCGCAGGATCGCTGGCGCGGCTCGATCTCGAGCCCGACACCGTTCGGGCGCGTTATCCGCAACTGATTTTCGCCTCGATCAGTGGACTCGGACTGCGCGGACCTGAACGCGATCTGCCGGTATACGACGTTGGTGGATTTTGGGCGCGTAGCGGTTTGATGCATCAACTGGTTCCGTCGGACGGGATTCCGCCCAGCCCGACCGGCGGCTTCGGCGACCTGATCACTTCGCTGTCTCTATACTCCGGCATCGTCACCGCCTTGCTCGAGCGCCAACGAACCGGCAAAGGCAGTCTGGTCGAGACCTCGCTGATGCAGGCCGGTGCCTTCATGGTCAGCGGCGATCTGGCGGTGCAGGCTTCACACGGCCGGGTCCATGGACAATCGATACGCAGCGAAAGCCGGACACCTCTGGTCAATAGCTATCGCAGCAGTGATGGCCGCTGGTTCTTCCTGACCTGCGTGGAAGCGCGTCGCCATTTGCCCAAGGTCTGCAAAGCCATCGGGCGCACCGACCTGATCAAGGACCCACGCTTCGCGACTGCGAAATCGATACGTAGCCATGGCCGCGAACTCGTCGCGATCCTGGACGAAGCTTTTTCGCAGATGACCTTGGCCCAGTGGGCGCAGCGCTTCACCGAGGCCGATGTATGGTGGCAAGCCGTGGCGACGCCTGAAGATGTACTCAAGGATCCACAAGTGCTGGCCAACGACATGACACGCCTAGTAGGCGACGGGACCGGCATTCATCCGATGGTGACCTCGCCTTTCCAGCTGTCTCGCGGTCAGTCGGCCGTGGCTCGCGCACCCGATCTGGGCGAGCACACCGACGAGGTACTGCGGGAGCTTTCCCAATGACGCCGCCGCAAGCGGACAGCGAATGGATCCAGGTTGAGGATCTCGGCCCTTACGTCGAATTGTTCGGGCCGGTGTACATGCGCATGCTGGACGCGCGCACCAGCGCCGGCGAGATCATCCGCTTTGGATTCCATGTCCAGCCTAAACACTGCAATCTGAGCGGCGGTTGCTCCGGCGGCATGCTGGCGAGTTTTCTCGACATCGCGCTGGCGCGCACTGGCATCCTGTCGCGCGGCTACGAGCATCGGACGCCGACGATCAGCCTGCAGATGGATTTCCTGCAACCGGCACGCGTCGACGAATGGATCGAGAGCCGTGCGAAGCTGATCCATTCCTCCCAGCGCATGGGCTTCTGCGATGCGACCCTGGTCGGGCCGAGAGGGCCGGTCATGCGCGGCAGCGGCATCTTCCGCATCACCAGCGGGCCGTATATGTGATGTCAACACGATACGCCGCGCCATAAAATGAAGTTAGAACTAGTGGTGCGGCACATTCATTTCGAAACGTCATTCCCGCGCAAGCGGGAATCCAGAGTTCGCGGGGGAGCCGCTAGACGGCCCTGGATTCCCGCTTGCGCGGGAATGACGGTAGCTTGCCAATGTTTCGTTATTACTGTGTCACTGCATTAGAAACAGATAAAAGACCAGGAGATCCAACCATGAGAATCGGAGTGCTGGGTACCGGCAGCTTCGCCCGGCGCGGTCCGCTGCCCGCCATCACGCTCGCAGGCATGGAGCTGGAAGCGATCTACGACATGAGCCCCGCTGCCGCTGCCGAAGCCGAGCAGCTGTTTAAACCGAAATATGTCTGTGGCAGTGTGCAGGAACTGCTCTCTCTGAAGACCGTCGACGCGGTATTCATCGCCTCGCCGCCTTCTTCGCATCTCGACGTGGTCAGCGCGGTGATCGCCGCAGGCAAGCCCTTCGTCTGCGAGAAACCGATCACGCTATGTAGCGCGGACGCACTCAAGCTTGCAGAACTCGCGCGCAAGCCCGGATTGCCGAACGCGGTCGATCACGAGTTCCGCTATGACCCTGGCATGCTGATGATGAAGCAGCTGATTGCCGACGGCTATCTCGGCAAAGTGCGCAACTCGTTGCTGTCGGTGATCGTCGCCCATTCGGTCAATCCGCAGTACGAGGCACTGATCTACTGGAACTTCAACCACGTCGCGCGCATGGGCGGCGGCGTGCTGCCGCAGCTCAGCTCGCATCTGATTGATCTGCATCTGCACCTGTTCGGCGGCATCGAAGCCAAGGCCGGATATCTGGCGACGATGGTTCCAGAACGGCCGATGCCACCCGAAGTGCGCGGCGGAGTCCCGGGGCCGATGCGCGCTGTCGAGGCCGAGGACACGGTCGCGCTGGCCGCCCGGCTGCCGAACGGTGCACCGGCGGCGCTGTCGATCAGCTGGGTCGCGCCGTGTATGCCGGAACTGCGCTGGGCGGTTCACGGCGACAAGGGCGCGCTGGTTTACCAGGGCAACAATGGCTGGTTCGGCGGCCGGCTCAGCGGCCAGTGCCTCGGCGAATCAGCCCCCGGAGCGATCGAATTGCCCGCGATCCGCAGACTGGAATCGGAGCAGGATCGCTCGCGCTATCAGCAGGATCTGATCGCGGCGCTATTGCGCAACTTTGCCGATGTCGTCGGCGGCAAAGATGTCCCGGTTCACTATGCGACGCTGGCCGACGACGCAAAGTGCTGGCAGAACATCGAGCGCTGGAGAACCTGAGCAGAGTCAAGCCGGCGGTGCCGGTATCAACTCGTAGGGCGGGTCATGACCCGCCGTTTTGGCACACTCAGACAGAAACTGGCGGGTCGCGACCCGCCCTACGCCGGGGCCTGTTCCGGTCTGAAGACACGCAGCGTCGCCCTCGCTACGGCGTTCGAGAAATTCACAGCCTCTGAGTCAAGCTGGCGGTGCCCGTATCAGGCCATCACTCAGGCCACCACCCAGCGACTGGATCAGAGCCAATCGAGCGAGGGCCAGTTCCGCATCGATCTGCAGCGCGGCATCCCGCGTGCTCAGGAATTGAGTCTGCGCGGTGATTTCGCTACGCCTGTCGTCCATGCCCTGACTGACACGAGTCTCGGTGGCCAGCCGGACTTTCTCCGCTGCCAGCAGCCGCTGCACCATCGTCTCCCGCCGCCCAAGCAGTGTCTTACAGTCCAGCATCCGCGTGGCTACGTCCTGCGCTGCGCCGACCACGACCTCGTCGTAAGCCGCGACGGCACTGTCGAGATTGGCCTTGCGCACTCCGTATTGCGCGCGCAAGCCGCGGATATCGAAGATTGGCAGATAGAGCGCCGCGCCAAGACTCGCCGCCTGGCTGCCGGTATCCGCCAATTTCGACAACTGCAGACTCGACAGTCCCGCCAGCGCCGAAAGCCGTAAATCCGGGTAGTAAGCGGCTCGAACCTCATCCACGTTCTGCACTGCTGCCTCCACTCGCCAGCGGCTTGCGACGATATCCGGACGCCGCGCGATCAAACCCAAGCCGAGATCGGAGGGTGCGTCGAGTGCGGGAACGATTGCGGTAGCGGTACGCTCCAGCAACAGTTCATCGGGCACTACTCCGGCCAGCGCGGCAATCGCCAAGCGATGTCGCTGACGCGAAGCCTCGCGCAGCAACACCGCGTCGCGTGCCCGATCGGTTTCGACATCCAACTGATACAGCGGCAGGCCATCGTCCAACCCTTGCTGTGACCGCAGCTGTTGCAGATCACGCCAGCGCGCAAAAAGCGAGACTTGCTGCTCTGCGATATCAAGCCTGGCCGTGTCGCTCTGCCACGACAGATACTCCGATGCGATCGCGGTGATCAGAATCAATCGACTCGCGGCTGCCTCCGCTTCTGCCGCACGCCCACGGTCGACGGCGGCGGTGATCGCGGAACGTTGACGCCCCCACCAATCCAGGTTCGCCTGGAATTGCAGCGCCGCATCGGCCTGGCTGTACCAGTCGAACCCCAGCAGACGACTGGAAATCAAGCCGTTCTCGCTGAGCTGATTACGCGAAATATCCGCAGTCGCCGCCAGTTGCACACCACTTTGGGCCTGGGCCAGCGCCGAAGCCGCATCGGCAGCGGCGATTCGCGCCTGCGCCGTCTTCAGACTCGGCGAGCCCTGCAGGGCGGCGCCGATCAATTCGTCGAGTTGCGGATCTCCAAAAGTTTTCCACCAGTCTGCTACCGGCCATACCGCCGCTCCCGCGACAGCCTCATTCTGCTCAACCGGAGCCAGCTGCCGCAGTGTCGGCGTACTTTTGACGGGCGGCGCCACGCACGCGACGAGCAGAAACGCTGTGGCTAGCGCTAACCCCGTAACAGCTTTGGCTGGACAGAATCTCATCCGTCAAATCGATGCACGCATCCGCCGCTCGCCGTTGGCCAGCGACGCAACAAAGCGCCGCAGCAGCTTGTCGAGCTGAGTAATGTCCGCGGGCTTCAGCCCTTCGAGGGCCAGCGACAATGGTGCAGCCAGTGTCGGCAACGTCGCGCGCACCAGGCGCCGACCCTCCGCCGTGATGCGGATGATGCGGCGTCGGCCATCATCGCCGTCGGTGCTCCGCGAGACATATGACTGAGATACCAGCCCTGCGAGGATATGCGTCATATTCGCGCGCGTCTGACCCACCAGCTCGCAGAGCTGGCTCGGAGTGGCAGTTCCCTGTTCACTGCTAAAGATCAGCATCAGCGTATGGAACGAGCTCTCGGTGAACCCGAACGGGCGCATCACCGGCTCGAGAAAGTTGGACAGTCCCTGGTTCGCAGCACGCATCAGACGCATCAACGCGATGATATCGACCGGGACCCCGGGCATGTTGTCCACCATGCGCGGCGTGCTTGCATCGATTGCATCGACCCGGTCGGTTCCCTTCATAATGATCGTATGGTAGTTTAACGCTGTACTAAATACTAACAGCTCCTCGCCGGCGGCGCACGAATCAAAGCACGATTCGAAAACCGCTCGACGACAGGATCTCTCGGGGAGATGGCGTGGGAATTTCCGGCCGTATCGCGGCCTATTTCCTCGGCTCGCAAATCACGCCACTGATTGCGATCGCCGTGCTTGTAGCCGGCATTTTCGCGTTGCTGGTGACGCCGCGCGAAGAAGAGCCCAAGGTCGACATTACGCTGGTCGACATCTTCATTCCCTATCCGGGCGCATCGGCACGGGATGTGGAAGCGCAGGTGACGAGCCCCGCGGAACGCCTTCTGTCGCGCATATCCGGCGTCGATCATATCGTCTCTGCGGCTCGCCCCGGAGCGGCGCTCATCACTGTGCAGTTCGTCGTCGGGCAGGACCCGACGCAAGCGCTGGTGCGGCTGCAGGACACGATCAACGCCAGCCGCGACTGGCTTGATCCCACGCTGGGAATCGGCGAGCCCCTGATCAAAAGCCGAGCAATCGACGACATTCCGGTTTTCACGGCGACCCTGTGGACCCGCGATCCACAGCGCAGCGCCTACGATCTCGGCGAAGTGGCCCGCAGCCTCGAAGCGGAGATCAAGCGCATCGCCGGCACGCGCGACGTCGAGATCATCGGCGGACCGCGGCGCGCGTTGCGCATCCTGCTCGATCCCGCGCGCCTGCAGGCTTATGGTCTTGCCCCGCTTGAGCTGCGCGACAAACTGTTGCTCACTGCACGATCACAGACCGCGGGAACCCTGGTCAACCAGGACCGCGAGATCCTGGTCAGGACCGGCGAAGCATTCCAATCGGCGGACGACGTCGGCAGGGTGATCGTCGCGGTACACGACGGGCGGCCGGTGTTCTTGTCGGAGGTCGCCAAGATCATCGACGGTCCCGATCAGCCGACAGACTTTGTCTGGTTCGGCCCCGGACCTGCGAGTTCGACGGCATCGGACGGTGTCTATCCGGCCGTCACGCTGACGGTGTCGAAGATGAGCGGCGTCAACGCTTCGGCGCTGACGGCGACCATAGAATCCCGCCTGAGAAGTTTGCGCGGCGTTTTGATACCGGATGGCGTCGAGTTCGCCATCACCCGCGATTTCGGCGAGACCGCAGCTGAAAAATCACATGTGCTGATCTTCAAGCTGGCGTTCATCACCTTGCTGGTCACCGTCATGGTGCTGATCGTGCTCGGCTGGCGCGACGCGCTGGTGATCGGGATCGCGGTGAGCCTCACGCTGCTGATGACACTGTTCGCGTCCTGGGCGGTCGGCTTCACCATCAACCGGGTGTCCTTGTTTGCGGTGATCTTCTCGGTAGGCTTCCTGGTCGACGATGCGATCGTGGTCGTCGAGAACATCAACCGCTGTCGCGGCCTGCGGCCGCACGATCGGCTGATCGACATCATTCCACGAGCAGTCGACGAAGTCGGTAGCCCGACCATCCTGGCGACGTTCACGGTGATATTCGCGCTGATGCCTCTCGCGGTCGTTCCGGGCTTGATGGGCCACTTCCTGCGAGCGGTGCCGATCAATGCGTCGATGGGCATGTTCCTTTCGCTGGTCATCGCCTTCGTCATCACGCCGTGGCTGACGCTACATATCTTGTCTTCGGGCTCTCACGCCAAAGCACATGCCGATGCAGGCGCCGCATCGAAGCCAGGCCGCATGCAGCTTGCGTTCAACCAGCTCACACGCCGTACGATCGGCCTGCTGATCGACCCACAGCGAGGCCGGCGGCGACGCCGTTTTCTGTACGCTGGCGTGATGCTCGCAATCTTGGCGGCACTGTGTCTGCCGGCGTTCAAGATCGTGCTGCTGAAGCTGCTGTCGGTCGACAATCAATCGGAAATCCTGGTCGTGCTCGACATGCCGGTGGGCACACCGGTCGAGACCACGTCGAATGTGCTGCTGGAAATGTCCGATGTACTGCAGCAGATTCCGGAGATGACCGACTACGAGATCTATGCGGGAACGGCCAGTCCGATCAACCTGCAGGGCCTGGTGCGGCAGTATTACCTGCGCCAGTCGCCCGAACTCGGCGTGATCCACGTCAACCTGCTCGATCGCGAGCATCGCAAACACCAGAGCCACGAAATCGCGGTATCGGTGCGCGGCCGCATCGAGGCCATCGCCCGCGATCACGGCGGCGACGCTCGCCTGGCCGAGGTGCCGCCCGGCCCGCCAGTGGTCTCACCGATCGTTGCCGAAATCTACGGTCCTGACTACGACGGCCAGAAAGCCGTGGCGCGTTTTGTTCGCTCGGCATTCGAAAGCACGCCGGACAGCATCAGCATTTACGACAGCCTCGGCGGTACCGGCGAGCAGGCGACACTGCGGATCAGAGACCAGAAGGCGGCCCTGCTGGGAGTGAACCAGACCGACATTGCCGAGGTGCTGCGCATGGGGCTGTCGGGACGCGAGGTGCTGACGCTGAGCGATACCCAACTGCAGCACGGTGTGCCGATCCGCCTATTGCTGCCTCGGGAAAGCGCGGACTCGATGCAGCAGCTGCTCGATCTCGGTGCGAGATCGGCGAGCGGCGAACTTGTTCCGCTCTCGGCACTGGTGGACATCGTGCCGGGGACGCGCGACAGCGTCATCCTGCACAAGGACTTGCGGCCCGTCGTATATGTATTCGGCGATCTGGGCGGCAAGCTGGACTCACCGCTGTACGGCATGTTCGATATTCGCGCGCGCCTTCAGCAATTGGCGCCGAACGAGGCTTCACTTCCAGACGGCAAGCTGCATGATTTTCTGACCGGAATGCCCGACATCTACGACGGTTACAGCGTCAGATGGGACGGCGACTGGGACATTACTTTCAAGACCTTCCGCAACATCGGCGGCGCCTACGTCGTCGGGCTCAGCTTCATCTATCTGCTGCTGGTGGCCTATTTCAAGTCGTATGTCACGCCGCTGCTGGTCATGGCGCCGATCCCGCTGACGATTATCGGCGTGCTTCCCGGCCACATGCTGCTCGGCATGCGCTTCACCGCGTCGTCGGTCATCGGCATGGCGGCACTCGCCGGCATCATGGTGCGCAACTCGATCCTGCTCGTGCAGTTCATCGACGAACAGGTAGCGGCCGGCACGCCTCTGGACGACGCGGTGATCGATTCGACGATCGCGCGTGCGCGGCCGATCGGCCTGGCCGGGCTTGCCGCGATGCTCGGCGGCATTCTGCTGATCGACGACCCGATCTTCGGGGGCCTCGCTACCAGCCTGCTGTTTGGAGTTTTCGCGGCGACCGCGCTGACCTTGCTGCTATTGCCGCCGCTCTACCACGGTCTGCTGCAGCGGCGCTTGAAACACCAGAAAGCCTTCTTGGATGACGTGCAATGAAACAGTGCCCGATCGTAGAACTGATGGCCCTCATCGGCGTCGCCGGCGCCGCGTTGTCGTGTTCGACATGGGCCGCAGGCGCCGAGAGGCCACGCGAGACCAGCAAGGTCGAATGGCGCGAAGTCGCGTCGTCCTGGCCCGCCGAAGCCAAAGTCGAAGCGGCGCGCCAGGCGACGATAGAAGCGCAGGTCGGCGGCCGCGTCAGCGAGCTGCCGTTTGACGTGGGCCAATCGGTACGCCGCGGTCAGGTACTCGTACGCATCGAGGACCGCGAAGCCCGCGCCGCGATGGGTTCGCGCGAAGCACGCACGCGACAGGCCGACGCCGAGCTTGCCCATTCCAAGGCGCAGTACGAGCGTGCCGAGCGCGTGCGCAGCCTCAATCCCGATGCCCTGAGCGAGTCTGCGCTCGGCGAGGCGCGCGCCGCCTATCAGAGCGCCCTGGCGGCGCAGGCTTCGGCCCGCGCCGAACTGGGCCTGGCCGTGATTACCGCACCGTTCGACGGCATCGTCGCGCGCCGCGACATCGCGGTCGGCGACATGGCCGCTCCCGGCAAAGCCTTGCTGTGGTTGTACGACCCGTCGAGTTTGCGGCTGGTCGTGGACGTGCCGCAGAGCCGGCTGGCCGACGTGCAGGCGAGCCCGCACGCGAGCATCGAACCGCGCGACTCGCAAGCCCTGTTCGAAGCCCAGCGCATCGAGTTCCCGCCCGCGGCGGATCCACGTACGCAGAGCACGCGCGTACGCGTCTATCCGCCGGACGGCATCACCCAACTGCGGCCTGGAACCTTCTCTCGCGTGATTTTCTCGGGCCCGCCAAGCCAGACGCTCACGATCACGCAGGACGCCGTGCTGCGGCGCGGCGAGATTACCGCCGCCTATACCGTCAATGCCGATGGCTCGCTGTCGATGCGCCAGATCCGGGTCGGCCGTGCGGTCGCTGGAGACCGGCTCCAGGTTCTGGCCGGGCTGAAAGCGGGACAGTCCGTGGTCCGCCGTCCGGTCGAGGCCGATATCCGTAGACGCTCGTCCGACGGCCCGAAGAAATAGCCGAAGACTGGCCCCTCGAACTAGCCAGCCAATCTACCATCCTGCAACGGCTCGCTCAGGCGTCGCCCCAATCTTCACCGATCATCTGGGCGCCCTTCTCGGCGATCATGATGGTCGGCGCGTTGGTATTGGCCGAAGGCAGGGTCGGCATTATGGATGCGTCGATCACACGCAAACCCTTGAGCCCGATGACACGCAGGCGCGAATCGACGACGGCGTTGTCGCCAGCGCCCATGCTGCAGGTTCCGGCGGCGTGATAGCCGATGCCGATGTTGTCCGGAATCCAGTCCTGCCACTGCCGGTCTTCGGTCAGCGGTTTCAGCGGCGACAACGGGCCGATCAGATACTTCGCGAATGCGGGTTGCGCGAAAATCTTCTCGATGATCCGGCAGCCCTGCACCATCGCCTCGGCGTCGCGCGCATCGCTGAGCAGGCGGTAGTCGATCACCGGTAGATCCTGTGGATCCTTGCTGCGCAGCGTAATCGTGCCCCGGCTATAGGGCCGCAGCGGATTCGCCGCCATGTACACGCCCGGCTTCTTGGCCAGCGCCGGCTTGCTGCCGGTGAAGTCGATCGCCAGCGGCACGAAGCTGATCTGCATGTCCGGATCTTTCAGGTCGGAGCGCGTCTTGAAGCAGGCCATGGCCTGATTCGCCGACGTCGTCAGCATGCCCTGCCTCGACCTCAGATATTGAATCAGCGAACGCAGCAGATTGATCGGGCCGAGCTGGGTGTTGTAGGTCGGGATATTGACCTGCTTGGAAATGCCGACGACCGGATGTTCCTGCAAATTCTGGCCGACACCGGCGACATGCAGCCGCGTCACAATTCCGGACTTCGACAGAGTCTCGCCTGGGCCGATTCCCGAGCGCATCAGGATCGCCGGAGACGAGATCGCACCCGCGCTGAGGATGACTTCGCGGCGCGCACGAATCTCGACCCGATTCGCGCCCTGACGATATTCCACGCCGACGACGCGTTCGTTCTCGATCACCAGTTTGTCGACCATGCAATCGGTCAGGATTTGCAGATTCGGGCGAGCGCGAGCCGGATCGAGATAGGCACGCGCAGTACTGGCCCGCTCGCCGTTCTTCATCGTCGTCAAAGACAGGAACGCGCCGAACTGATCGCCGCCGCAATACTCGTCGAGCTTCGGTACGCCGGCCTCGCCGCAGGCGTCGACGAACACCGCTGCGATCGGATGCGAGACGCGCGGCGGCGATACCGTCAGCGGACCCTCGCTACCGTGTACCGGGCTGATCGGGCCGACATAGGTTTCGGAGCGGATGAAATACGGCAGCACTTCGTCGAACGACCAGCCCATGCAACCCGCTCCGGACCAGCCGTCATAGTCCGAGCGTATGCCGCGGATATACACCTGGCCGTTGATCGAGCTGCTGCCGCCGAGCATCTTGCCGCTGCTGGCCGGAATGACTTTATTGCGGATGAAAGAGTCCGGCTCCGCCTTGTACTGCCAGTCGCGCTTGGAGCCCATCAAGGCGAAGAATCCGGCAGGCATGCTACCGAGCAAACCCGGCGGCTCCTTGCCGGCTTCGAGCAGCGCAACCTGGACAGGCGACGAAGCGGAGAGCCGGTTCGCCAGTACACAGCCCGCGCTGCCGCCGCCCACGATGACATAATCGGCTTCCAGCATCACTTCTCCTCACTCGTTATTACTCGTTATTTTTGGCGATCCACCTAAAGCAGCCGAGACCGCGGCAGCGGCCGGGATCGCGTGCTCATTATCAACCGCATTCATCGTCAATACCTACCAAACGATTGGCTTATTTTATTGCATGAATCGGGGCGCGAAGTCATCAAAAACTCAGGTCCGCGATAAGCCCGTACTGAACACCATAAGCCAGCGTGCTCAAAATGCCGAAGTCCGTCTGGAATTTGCTGATGTGATAGGTCTCGTCGAAGATGTTCTTGCCGAACGCGGTCAGACGCAGCTGCCAGGGCAGATATCGATAGCTGACATGGGCGTTGACCAGCTGATAGGCATCTTCCTTGTAGTCCGGCTTGTTCTCGGCGCTGTAGTAGAAGCCCGAGTTGTAGTAGGTATCGGCAGCGAGCTCAACCTCGCCGTTGGAACCGGCGCCCAGCGTCTGCGATATACCGAGGCCGCCGGACCATCTGGGCGTGCGTTCGACCCTGGCACCGGAGAAGTCCTGATTGTTCTGGTAAATACCGGTGGTTTCGTTGTAGCCCTGGCCTTCGCTGTATTTCTTGTATTTCGCATTCAAGAAAGCGCCATTGGCGGTGATGACCAGGCCCGGATCCCAGTCGGCAAGAGGGACCAGCGTCAGGTCGAACTCGGCGCCTTTGACGTCGGTCTTCTCGGCGTTGCCCAGCGATACGGCACCGCCGGAAATCAGCGATACGAAACCGACCTGCTTGTTCTTGATCCGGTTGTCGAAGACCGCCGAATTGAAGCGCAGCAAATGGTCGAAGAAGTCGGCCTTCATGCCAAGCTCGTACGTGGTGACCAGCTCGGGCTCAACGAAGGTCGGCGGCGCATAGATATTGATGACGTTGTAGGTGCCGCTCTTGAAGCCCTGCGACCGCGAGCCGTAGAACATCACACCCTGGCTCGGCTTGTAGCTGGCGACCAGGCGCGATGAGAAGTTCGTCGTATGGTTGCTTTGCAGCGCGAACGGCAACACCGTCACCAGAGTGTCCGTGGCCGGCAGATATACCGCCGTATCCGCATAAGTCAGAGAGCGATTTCGTGCCGACGGCGCCGCGGGCATGAACATTGGCGTCGATGTCCTGGTTCAGCGTGTCGATCAGCTTTTCGAAGAACGGAGAATCCGGAGGGCTGATTCCGGACAGGCTGAAAAGATTGTCGATCAGATTGGGCGCGGGTTGCAGGTAGATGTGCTTGAAACCGCCTTCGCCCTTCAGATAGTAGACTCCAACGACCCAACTACAGGACTCGCCGAGCCAGCCACCGGGCTTGGACAGCAACTGCAGTTCCGCAGTCTTGGCCTTGGTAAATTCGCCTTCGGTACTGAACGACACCAGCGGATACATCGTGCCGTCGAAATCGTACGCGGAGTAGTCGGAATTCGTCAGCTGATCGGCGCCCATCAGCTTGGCGTCGAACCCGGCAAGATTCCAGGTGATCGCGGCCGCCGCGACATCGTTGCCGCCGGTCAGATACGAAGGAAAGTCGGTATTCGCGACCCGATTGTCGCTGTTGTCCTCGCCTATATTGACGAAAGAGAACAGCGGGCTGGCCTTGATGTTCTTCGAGATCAGGCTGCCGGTCCCTTTCTGCTCCGACTTGAAATACGAGGCGTCGAGATTCAGATCGTCGGTGAGCTGCCAGTCGACTCGCAGCCGTCCGGACTTGGACTGCTGCGGAACCAGTTCCCGAGACACATGGGTGTACTGGTTGTCCTGATCCTTGTATAGAAGATCGAGGCTGACACCCAGGCTCTGGGTGATCGGCACATTGAAATACCCCTTCGCGCGGCGCTCGTTGTAATTCCCCAGTTCGCCCTGCAAATCCGCCGCGAATTCACCGCCCGGCTTTTTTGTCACGATGCTGATGGCGCCGCCGGTGGAATTGCGGCCGAACAAAGTGCCTTGCGGCCCCTTCAGAACCTCGACATGCTCGACACCACCGAAATCGGTGGAAAAGCCCTGCGATGTCGGGACAAATACGCCGTCGACATAGGTGGTCACGCTCGGGTCGGCGGAGGGCACGAAGGCGTCGCTGCCGACACCGCGAATGTAGATGAACGAGAACCCGCCGAACTCGCTGATCGTCATCGCCGGCGTGATGTAGGGCAGCGCCTTGGTATCGAAGACGCCGCGTGCATCCAGCGCCTCCGCGCTGAAAGCGGCGATCGAGATCGGCACGTCCTGGATCGCCTCCTCGCGCTTCTGCGCGGTCACCACGACTTCTTCGATCAATCGGCTGCGCCCTTTCGGGGCTTCGTCCGCGGCCGGTGGCTCGGCATCCGCCAGCGGCTCGACCGGGATGACATCGAGTGCCGCCGGCTCCGCCGACCGATCCGAAGACATCCCGGTGTCAGGTGCGGCTGCGTCGGCAACTGCGGAGTATGCGGGCGACGTCGTCGCAAGGCCTGATAGCGCCAGCAGCGCAGCCGCGAGCGTGCGAAGTATGTTCATTTGGTCTCTCCTTCCAATGCACATTGTTGGAGCCCGAACATCCCCCCGCTCTGAATGGCAGGTTTACTTGGGGTCCGGGCTTACTGCCTGGTTGCAGGTTTTCTATTGCGAAGCGGCTGCTGCGACGCAGCCGATCCAATCATCAGCCGTACCTCCTGTCGTTCGCTTCCGATGTGGAGCCTGGGACGTGGAGCCTGGAAATTGCGCTCGTCAGAGCGCGCGGCCTATCACTTCCTTCATGATTTCCGAGGTGCCGCCGTAGATGCGCTGCACACGGGCATCGCGCCATAGGCGTGCGATCGGATACTCGTTCATGTAACCCGCGCCGCCGTGTAATTGCAGGCCGGCATCGACGACCTGCCATTGCAGCTCGGTGTGCCAGAGTTTGGCGGCGGCGGCTTCCTCGGGAGTGAGCTGCTCGGCCACATGGCGCTCGATCGCCCAGTCCAGATGCGCCCAGCCGACCTGCAGCTTGGACGCCAGATCGCCGAGCACGAAGCGTGTGTTCTGCATCTCGAACAGCGGCTTGCCGAACACGATGCGGGTCTTGGTGAACGCGACCGTCTGGTCGAACGCGTGCTGCGCCGCGGCCTGCGCGCTGATTGCGATGCCGAGGCGCTCGCGCGGCAACTGGTGCATCAGGTACAGAAAGCCCTTGTTCTCTTCGCCGATGACGTTGCTGACCGGTACGCGCACGTCGTCGAAGAACATTTCGGAGGTGTCGGTCGCATGCTGGCCGATCTTGTCGAGATTGCGTCCGCGACGGAATCCGGCACGCGATGCTTCGACCAGAATCAGGCTGGTGCCCTTGGCACCTTTCTCCGGATCGGTCTTGGCGACGACCAGGATGATGTCGGCGGTCTGGCCACAGCTGATGTAGGTCTTCGAGCCGTTGATGACGTAGTGCTCGCCTTCACGGCGCGCGCTGGTGCGTATCGACTTCAGATCGGAGCCGGCACCGGGTTCGGTCATCGCGATCGCGGCGACCGCCTCGCCGCTGACCATCTGCGGCAGCCACTTCTGCTTCAGCTCTTCAGACGCGTAGCTGATCAGATAGTCGACGATGATGTCGGACTGCAGCGACAGGCTGACGACGACGCCGGTGTAGGCGATCTCCTCATCGAGAATCGCGTTGTAGCGAAAATCCAGGCCGAGGCCGCCGTAGGCTTCCGGCACGGTCGGGCACAGGAAGCCGGCTGCGCCGGCAGCCAGCCAGAACGAGCGATCGACCATGCCCTGTTCTTCGAAACGTTCGACATGGGGCAACAGTTCACGCTGGAAAAACCTGCGCACGCTGTCGCGGAACATCTCGTGGGTTTCGTCGTAGACGCTGCGCTTGCTCATCGTGAGTTCTCTTGCGGTCAGACGTTGGAGACGACGGGCGCCACCGGCGCGTAGTACGCGGCGTTGCGATCGGCCATCTCACGCAGCTGCGAAGGTACCGCGAAGCGGGCGCCATGCCGGGCCGCAAGCCGGTCGCAGCGGCGCACGAACTCGGCGGTGCCGATCTGGTCGATCAGCGACAATGGGCCGCCGGTCCACGACGGGAAACCCCAGCCGAGCAGCGCGCCGATATCGGCATCGCGCGGATCATCGATCACGCCGTCGGCGAAAATGCGCGCGGCTTCCAGCGACTGCCGGTACAGCAGGCGCTGGCGGATTTCCTCGATGTCGGCGGCGCCCGGATTCTTCAGCTTGACGCTGACGAACTCGGCCAGCCCCGGCCACAGCAGCTTGTCGCCGCCGTCCGCCGGATAGTCGTAGAAGCCCTTGCCGTTCTTGCGGCCATGGCGTCCCTGCTCGGACACCAGCAGCGCCAGCATGCGGTCTTCCTGAGTGGCGACGAACGCGTCACCGAGATCGGCCTTGGCCTGCTGGCGCGCCGACAGGCACAGATCCAGGCCGACGTCGTCGCACAACTCCAGCGGACCGCGCGGCATGCCGGTGGCGCGGCCGATATTGTCGATGACGATCGGTGACACGCCGTCGGCCAGCAGCTCGTAGCCTTCGTCAAGATAGGTGTGGAAGCTGCGCGAGGTATAAAAGCCGCGCGAGTCGCGCACGATGATCGGCGTCTTGCGGATCTTCTGCACGAAGTCCACCGCGCGCGCCAACGTCTTCTCGCTGGTCTTGTCACCGCGGATGATCTCGACCAGCGCCATGCGGTCGACCGGCGAGAAGAAGTGCATGCCGATGAAATTTTCCGGCCGCTTCGAGTGCTGCGCCAGCCCAGTGATCGGCAGGCCCGAAGTGTTGCTGCCGAACACGGCCTCGGCACCGAGATAAGCTTCGGCTTTCGCGGTCACGTCGGCCTTGAGCTTGCGATCCTCGAATACCGCCTCGATGACCAGGTCGCTGCCTTCGACTTTCGAGTAGTCGCCGGTCGCGGTGATTCTGGCCAGCAGCGCATCGGCCTTGTCGCGTGTGGTCCGGCCTTTGTCGACCGCCTTGGCAAGCTGCTTTTCGATCGCCGCCTTGCCGCGTGCCGCATCGGCGTCGCTACGATCGATCAGCACGACCTCGATGCCGACTTGCGCACTGACCTGGGCGATGCCGGCGCCCATCATGCCGGCGCCGAGTATCGCCAGCTTGCGCACCTCGCGGCGCTCGCTGTCGGCGATCTTGACGCTGCGCTTTTTCAGCTCCTGCATCGACAGGAACAGCGAGCGCACCATCGCCTTGGCCTGCGGTGTGTTCTGGGTCAGCACGAAGTAGCGCGCTTCCAAACGCAGGCCGGTGTCGATCGGCACGGTCACACCTTCGTAGACGCAGCGCAGGATGTTCAACTGCGCCGGATAATTGCCCGAGGTAGCCTTGCGCATACCGGCAATGGCCATCGTCATCGCTACACCGACGGCCTCGTACGGGCTGCCGCCGGGCAGTTTGTAGCCCTTGCGATCCCAGGGCTGGCTGCCAATGCCGCCGCCACGGATCCAGGCTTTGGCGGTCTCGATTTCCTTCCCGGCAGAAACCAGCAGATCGACGAAGCCCAGGTCCCTGGCCTTGGCCGGCGTCACCGAGTTGCCGTCGAGCAACAGCGGCAGCGACTTGGCCAGGCCGATCAGACGCGGCAGACGCTGCGTGCCGCCGGCGCCCGGCAGCAGGCCGATCCTGGCTTCCGGCAGGCCGAGCTGGATGCGCGTGTCATCGACCGCAACGCGGTAATGCGTCGCCAGCAGCATTTCGAGCCCACCGCCGAGCGCCAGGCCATTGATCGCCGACGCCACGGGTTTGCCGCACAACTCCAGCGCGCGCAACAGGTCACTGAGTACCGCAACACGTGCGAGCTCGGCACGGATCGCGGCCTCGCTGCTCGGAATCGCACCGCTGTTATTAGCATCCTGCTCATCGAGATCGGCACCGGCGCAGTAGCCGTTGGCCTTGCCCGAACACAGCACCAGGCCCTTTACCGCTGCATCGGTTTTGACCCGAGCTATCAGTTTTTCCAGATCATTGAAGACACCTTGCGTGATGGTGTTCATCGAACGGCCTGCGACATCGAGCGCCGCTGTCAGAATGCCGTCGGCATCCAGTTCAAGCTTGAAATTTTCCATGGTGGTTCTCTAGATTCGTTCGACTAGATACGCTCGATGATCGTGGCCGTGCCCATGCCGGCGCCGACACAGAGCGTGACCAGCGCGGTGCTCAGGTCCTGGCGTTCGAGTTCGTCGAGCACGGTGCCGAGCAGCATGCCGCCGGTCGCACCCAGCGGATGCCCCATCGCGATCGCGCCGCCGTTGACATTCATGCGAGCGGGATCGATCTGATAAGCCTGATTCAGACGCAGCACCACGCTGGCGAAAGCCTCGTTGAGCTCCCACAGATCGATGTCGTTCTTGCTCATGCCGGCGCGCGCCAGCACCTTGGCGGTGACGAATTCCGGACCGGTGAGCATGATGCTCGGCTCGGAGCCGATCGAAGCCATCGCACGAAAGCGCGCACGTGGCTTCAACCCCAGCGCCTGGCCGATTTCTTTGGAACCGATCAGTACGCCGGACGCGCCGTCGACGATGCCGCTGGAATTGCCGGCGTGATGCACATGCTGCACGCGCCCGACTTCCGGATAGCGCTGCTTGACGATCTCGTCGAACACGTAGGCGCCCATCTCGGCGAAGCTCGGCTTGAGCTTGCCGAGGGATTCCACCGTAGTCTCCGGGCGCATATGTTCGTCGCGATCGAGCACGGTCAGGCCGAGCGCATCCTTTATGGCGATTACCGATCGCGCGAAGCGCTGCTCGTGCCAGGCAAGACCGGCGCGGCGCTGACTCTCGACCGCGTAGGAATCGACGTCGTGGCGCGAAAAGCCGTAACGTGTCGCGATCAGATCGGCGCTGACGCCCTGAGGAATGTAGTAGCTCTTGAACGCGATGCTCGGATCGACACTCCAGGCGCCGCCGGCCGAACCCATGGGCACCCGGCTCATCGACTCGACACCGCCGCCGATGGCCAGATCGGCTTCACCGCAGATCACCTTGGCGGCAGCGACGTTGCAGGCCTCGAGCCCGCTCGCGCAATAGCGATCGAGCTGCACACCGGCAACGCGATGATCGAAGTCGGCGTTCAGCACCGCGATGCGCGCGATGTCGGCGCCCTGCTCGCCGACTGGCGCAACCACGCCGAGAACGACGTCGTCAAGCCTGGACGTATCGAGCCCGTTGCGATCGCGCAGTGCCTGCAGGACTTGCGTCGCCAGTTCCAGCGCCGGGATTTCGTGCAGGGCACCATCTGCCTTGCCGCGTCCGCGCGGGGTGCGCACGGCGTCGTAGATATAGGCCTCAGCCATGAGTCATTCCTGGTTCGTGTGAAGATTGAGAGATCGGCACCGGGGTCCGGGTCAGGCGGCGAAACGAATCCACTCGTTGTCGGCGGCCGTCAGACGTTCCGGCATTTGTGAAAAATTCTGTCGCGAGTCGGGATGCGCGACGGCCAGGCGGTTGCGTTCGGGTTGCTGAACCCAGCAACCTCCGGTCGGCCTGGCGCCGGACGGGATGCTTTTCTCCATGCGCCGGCCGGCCGAGATGAACACGCCGCGCCTCAATACCAGCGCGGCTTCGGATTCATCCTCGCTGAGTTGGTTGGCGACCCAGTCGGTGAAGCCGCTACCGATGCTGCGGCGCGTATACGGATGCGGCTCAAGGATGATGTCGCCATCCATTTGCCACTCCAGCACATCGCTGCCATCGCGTTGCAACCTAGCGCTCACTCGCCCGTCTGCGCTGTCGGGGATCACCATGTCGTAGCGGCGCTGGCGTATGCCGCGCGCGGCCGCGGCGACCGCAAGCGCCGCGATATCGAATTGATGCGTGCACTGGTGCCGGGCGTCGGTTACGCGGAACGCCGCGGCCATCTTCCCCGACAGCGGCATGCCGACCAGCTCGTGCAGACGCTGACCGGCTGCGGAGCACAGGTCGTAAGGCGAACGCAGGGCTTCGGTAGACGTCGATATCACCTGACCGGCGTCGTAATGAACCACGACACGGAAATGGTGATAGTCATCTTCCACCACGGCACGTGCCTCGCCGGTGGATCCCTCCTTCATCCGCGTTGCGATGCGGATGACTCGGCGAAACGCCCCCTTCATCCAGGCCGCCCCGGCACCACTTTCCTACGGGCCGCTTTCGGTACCGCAGGAGCGGCCTGCCCGACACCGCGCAGCAGCAGTAGCGAGAAGTAGCGCGCGACATCTTCCGCGGTGTGCCGCTTGCCCGGCTTGAACCAGCGATGCGTCCAGTTGAGCATGCCGAAGGCGCCGTTCGCGACCATCGTCAACGGGATATCGTCACGGAATACACCTTCGGCGACACCCTGTTCGAGTATCGTCAGGAACTGCGTTTCGCAGTCCAGCGAGGCCTGATTCAACTGCCGCGCAAGATCAGTTTCGGTTTTGCCAACGTTGTTCAAATCGTTTTGGATGAACGAGTACATATGCGGATAGTTTTCCGCATAGGAGCGCATCAGCTGCAGTACGAAGCGCTCAAGCTTCTGTGGCGCCGGAGCATCTTCGGCGGCGATGCGGGCCGTCACCGCAAGGTTCTCCATCACCACGCCCAGCACCACTACGCGCAGCAGATCTTCCTTGCCGGCGACGTAGTAGTACAGCGAGGCGCGATCGGTACCGAGCTGCTCGGCAACGTCCAGCAGCGTGGTCTTGTCGTAACCGACGCGCTGAAAGACCTGCGCCGCGGCCGCCACGATTTCAGCTCGGCGCGCTTCGTAATTCTCCGCCGCGCCCGCCGCCGCGGCACGGCGGCGGCTGCCGATGCGGCTTTCGGGACTGCGCTTGTTGCTCGTGGGACGGGGCATTTTGACTGGTTCCTGTACGCGATCGCCTACTGCGGCCTCGGCGACCCAGCCAGGCTGGCGCCGTACTTTTTCTGCATTTCCACTTTCGATAACTTGCCCTGCTCGGAACGCGGCAGCAGCTCGTTCACGATCAGCACGTAGCGCGGCACTTTGTAGTTCGCCAGATGACTGCGGCAGTGCGAAACGACTTCGGCGGCGGTCAGCGGCCTGTCGGCGTTGACGATCGCGCCGATGGCTTCGCCATAAGTCACGTCGGCCACTTTCAGCACCGCCGCCTCGACGACGCCGTCCAGCGTCAACAGCGCCTTCTCAACCTCGGTCGGGCCGACGTTGAAACCGCCGGTGATGATCACTTCCTTGATGCGGTCGGTGACTTTCCAGATGCCGTTTTCGTCGTAGCGCCCCATGTCGCCGGTATGCAGCCAGCCGTCCTTGATCGCCGCGGCGGTGGCCTCTTCATCGCCCCAGTAGCCTTCCATCAGGCCGGGACCACGGACCATGATCTCGCCGTCCTCGTTGGCCTTGCACGGCGTACCGTCGGGCCGCAGCGCCTTGACCTTGCGGAACACGTTGCCGCGTCCCCAGCCGGCCGGATTCTGCCTTGCGCCTTCGATCGGCATCGCCGAGAAATGCCCGCCCGCTTCGGTGGAGCCATAGGTCTGTCGCAGCGCCGCACCGCGCGCCACCCACTTGTCGAATTCGTCCAGCGGCACCGGCGCGCCACCGATGATCGCGTAGCTCAGCGCCGACAGATCGGCCTGCTGAAACTCCGGCAAGGCGGAGATGCGCTGGAAGATCAACGGCGGCGCCATCAGCGAGCTGCAGCGCTCTTCGACCAGCAGCCGCAGCGCCTCGCGCTCGTCGTACTTCGGCATCAGGAACACGGTGCCGCCGATCACCGAGGGACGCAGGATCGAGTTGATGAAGCCGCCCATCGGCGTTAGCGGCAACACGCCGACGATGCGCGCCTCGTGGCCCATCGCCGGTTCCACCAGCGCCCATTCCTGGATGATGCTGAGTAGGCTGCGCATCGTGAACGTGGCGCCCTTGGGCAGGCCGGTCGAGCCGCTGGTGTAGACGATGGCCGCGACCGAATCGATGTCGATATCCGGGCGCTCGAAGCGCAGGTTCTCGCCCTGGCGCAGTTCGCAGACCTGGGTCAGCGGCAGCAGCTTCAACTCCGGCGCGAGCGCCGAGGCTTCACGCATCATCGTCATGTGGCTGTCGGCGACCAGCACCAGATGGGTGCCGGTTTTTTCGGTCAGCCCGCGCACTTCGTTGATGACGGAACGCTCGCTCAGCGGCGCATGTACGCCGCCGACCCGCAGGATCGCCAGCGAGGCGATCGCCCATTCCAAAGAGTTGACGCCGATCACGCCGATACGCTCGCCGGCTTTCGCACCATTGTTCGCCAGATAGCGTGCGACGCGGTCGACCCAGGCGTCGGCTTCCGCAAACGTGACGACGTCGCCCTGAAACACGATGAAGCGTTTGTCGGGCTTGTTGACGGCCCACCAGCGCAGGCCGTCATCGGTCGATGCGTAATTCATGCTCACCCCTCCAGCGTTTGCTGATTCTTTTTTTCTTGCTCAGCGCCAGCGCCGCCGCGCCTGAGGCTGCGGCTGCGGCTCGGCATGGGCGACTGAAGCTGACCGCGCTGGCTTCACGAGCGCAGCGGCGAGCCTGGTTCGAGCCGCGTTATGCGGCCAGCGTCGGTGCCGATTCGGTTTCCTTGACCGGCGGCGGTTTGATCTCGTCGTCGTAGAACTTGGCGGTGAAGTTGCGCAGCGCCAGCCAGCCGGCGACTTCCTCGCGAACCAGCGCCGGATTGGCGCGATACTCCATGTGCTCCCAGATGTCGCGGTCGCCGCCGGCACGCATGCCGATCACCTCTTCGGCCTGCGCGGCGATCATCGCCCTGGCGAAGCTGTCCGGCTCGTCGCCGGTGTCGCCTGCCTTGCGCTTTACCGCCGTGGTCAGGCGCACTTCGGAACGCAGATCGTCGATCGGCACCATGCCGCTGACGAAGCCCATGTCGCGCAGCCCCGACAGATGCGAATACACCAGGCCGATGCCCCAGATTTCGATCTGGGTCTGCAGGCGGGCGATGCCCTTGACGGTGTCGATCGCGCCGAAGGTCTCGACATAGAAACTCTGGCCGCGGTCCTCGAACTTACCCATGCCGGGCTCGTCCGCGGTCCAGTTGTGCACGTACTTCAGATGCGGCACGTCGACTGCGTTTTCCACCAGCAGCTGCGGCGGAAAGTTGGCCTCGCCCTTGATGCCGCCGTGCGGATAGACCGGGTAGTAAGCGTCGTCGTGAAACTCAGGAACGATCGGCGGCTCGTAATCGGGCGCGCGTCCGTCGGATGCGTACCACATCAGCACCAGGCCGCTTTTCTCGATCACCGGATAGCGGCCGAGCTTGGCGGACACGCGCTTCTGGCGCGAGTAAGGCACTTCGACGTTGGCGCCTTCGGCACTCCACTTCCAGCCGTGGAACGGACAGGCGATGTGTTCACCGCAGACCTTGCCGCCATGGCCCAGATGCGCGCCCATGTGGCGGCAATGCGCGTCGAGAATATTGACCTTGCCGGACTCGGACCTATACATCACCAGTTCGAGATTGAAGTACTTGGCCGGGCGCACATCGCCGGCTGCCAGCTCGTGCGACCAGGCGACCTGATACCAGCCGCGCGGAAATGTCTTGTACGGGAACCCGCGGAGTCTGCTGCCCATTTCGATATCCTACCAATCGTTTGGCTTTTCTGTGGGAGACACGATATGCCAACTCCGGCCCATCGTCAACACCGCGTTGACGATGGTGATGCCGGGCTTCGATCAGGGCCGGCTCAGCAGCATGCAACCGCCGAAAATCCCGCCGCCCGCGGCCGCCACGCTGATCCTGGGATCACCCATCACCTGGCGCTCGCCGCCGAGTCCCCAGAGCTGTACGCAGGCCTCGTGCAGATGGCCGAAGCCGTGCAAGCGACCGGCCGACAACTGGCCGCCGTGCGTGGTCAGCGGCAGCTCGCCTTCGAGCGCGATGCGTTCGCCGCCTTCGAGAAATTCGCCGGCTTTTCCGTGCTCGCAGAAGCCGAGCGCATCGAGCCATTCGACGGTCAGGAAGCTGAAGCCGTCATAGAGCTGCGCCACGTCGACATCCTTCGGGCGCAGTTCGGTGTGCTGCCACATCATCTTCGCCGAGTCGTAGCAGGCGGTCTCGTCGAGCGCGCCCTGGCCATAGGCGTAGCGGCTCTTGAGCGCCGAGCCCACCGATTCGACGACCAGCGGCGGATGATGGATGCCGCGTGCTGCTTCGCGCCGCGACACGATGACCGCGGTCGAGCCGTCGATCGGCACGTCGCAGTCGAGCAGACCGAACGGCGACGACACCATGCGCGCCGACAGGTACTGCTCCATCGTCAGCGGCTGACGAAACACCGCTTTCGGATTGAGGCTGGCGTTGCGCCGGTTATTCAACGCGATCTGGCCGAGGTGTTCACGCTTCAGGCCGTGATCGTGCATGTAGCGCTGCGCATACAGCGCCATCAGATTCGGCGGGCGGGCGCCGTAGGGCATGCACCACTCGCTCCAGTGCCGCGCCTTGGTCTTGCCGAACACTGCGGCGCGATTGCCCTTGGCGCGCTGCGCCGAGCCTTCGGTGACCGTACGGAAGCACAGCACGTGGCGAGCGGTACCGGTTGCGACCGCCATGCAGGCGCTCATCACCGGCCCGAGTTGGCCGCTGGTTTCGGCTTCGCCCTTGTACCAGTTGACGTTGAGGCCGAGGGCGTCGATCACCTCGCCCGCACCGGCTCCGCCATAGCCGGCGTCGGTATTGTCCGAACCGGGGAAAGTCGCAAGACCGTCGATGTCGTCGGGCGTCAAACCCGCATCGGCGATCGCCGCCAGCGCCGCCTCGGCGGTCAGCGAAAGACCGGAACGGCCCAGGTATCGGCCGATATCGGATTGACCGATGCCGGTCAGCACCGCCTTGCCATCGAATAGATTCATCGCATGTCTCTTGATAATGGCTCGAGCTTGGCGGCTCGTGGTCAGCGGCTGGACATCGCGCGTGCGCGGCCCTGCTGGAATGCACTGGCGCTTTTGGCACCGGATTCATCGCAGATCACGGCCGATGTCGCCGCAAAACCGTGATGGGACGGCCCCGATTCGACGCGTACGCGCCGCCAGGCAGCCAAAGGCAGCGCCGAGTACCAGATCACGCTGAGGTCCAGGCTCGCGGTCACGATGCGGGTCGAGGCCCGCGCCCTGCGCGTGGAATCGAGCATATGCGCATCGAAGGCGATGACGTCGAACAACTGCGACAGCAGTGCGCTCGGCTTGGTGGCGACCTGTCGGGGACGAACCCACAGCTCGACGAAAGGCGGCCCCGACTGGAAGCCGCTGTCGTCGGCCGGATAGTCGATGGCACGCTCGTCGAGTACACCCATGAACGGAATCAGTTCGGAACGAAACCGGATCTGCGGGCACGCCAGCGGCACCGGCGTCGAGTGCTCGCTAAGATCGTTGCCCGGTGTCGGCAGGCTTTCGCCAAGCCAGCACTGCAGCGTTACCGTCGGCGCGGCGTTTTGATACAGCACGACTCTGACCGAAGCCGCGGACCGACCGCGAACCAGCGTCTCCACCTCGATACTCGCCTCGCCGACACGCGTAGCGCCCAGAAACTGCAGCTGACAGGACAGCAGCACCGGCAGCTTCACCGCCTCGGCCGCAGCAGCGAGGGCCAATGCCGCGGTATAACCGCCAAATACACGGTCGTCGCCGAAAGCCCAGTAGCGGCTGATATCGCGACGATACCGATCCGATCCGCCGGTCAGCGACAGCTCGTCAACCAGAAAATCTTCCTGGTCGCTCGGGTCGACGAATCGGGTCTTCACGGGCATGCTGTCATCTACGCGGGGCGAAACACCGGCAGCCAGGCGTCTTCCACCGGCTCGAAAGCCACCTGCACCGGCATCCCGACACGGACTTCTTCCAAGGCGCAGTCGACGATGTTGGTAATCAGATTGACGCCCTTCTGCTCGGCAATTTCCACCAGCCCTAGAATGTAGGGACCCGAAAATCCCTCGCTCCATGCCTGATGATTCACCGTGAACGACGCGAGCGTGCCGCGGCCCGACACGGTTTGCGCTGCGACGTTCATCGACCGGCACGCGCGGCAAACCGGCACCGGCGGATGCAGGTAGTAGCCGCAATCGCCGCAGCGACAAATGCGCAGTTCGTTGCGAGCGCCGGCCGTCCAGAACTCGCGGCTGTCGTCGGTGATGGCCGGCGCGAAGTAAGGCACCGGTGCCGAGCGCGTGCTGCTGGTCATGGTTTCTCCTTGCCTACTCGAAGCTCGCGGTGAAGCGAACGCCGAAGGTCATCGGCTGGGCTACTTGGTCGACGACGCCGAACGGAGCCGAGGTCGCCCGCTGCAGGTAATACTTCTCATCCGTCAGATTGTTCACGTAGATTCCAGCCGTGTAGGCGCCTGATTCGGGACCCAGGGTGGCGGTCAGATTCACCAGCGTGTAGGCCGGCTGATAATCGTAGCGCAGGTTGCCGCCACGGCCCGGATAGAAGTCGTATTCGGAGGTGTAGCGCCCGATGACGCTGGCGTTCGCCAGCCAGCTGCCCCAGACCACGGTATGCACCTGCGCACCGAGCGAAGCAGTCAGGTTGGGAGCGCGGCTCAGCGGTGCGCCTTCGAGATCTTCGGTTGCCTTGGACAGACCCGTCGGACCTGCGTTGTTGACCTGCGCCGCCTCGTACTGCGTGTAGCGGGCGTGCAGCAGCGCCAGGCCGCCGATCAGGTCGAGCCAGTCCACCACCGCGTACTGGCCATCGGTCTCGAAACCGTAGCCGCGCGCCTTGCCCGCGTTCTGCGTGATCAGGCCGCCGGCAGTGAGATCGACGATCGGAACCTGGATGTCGCGATACAGATACAGGAAAGTCGCCGCGTTCAGACGCAGCCGGCGATCCTCCGAAACGTATTTAGAACCGAGTTCGAAGTTGTCGATCTTCTCCGGGTCGACCCCGACCGACGGTGCGAAAGCCGGCGTCGAATAGCCACCCGCCTTGAAGCCGCGGTTCCAGCTCGCGTAAGCGTTGACCAGGTCGAACTGGTAGGCCAGTACCACGCGAGGCGTGAAGCTGTTGAAGCTGTCGCTCTGCTCGAAATCCGAGGGACTTCCGGCCGGCGCGAACTGCGCGAAAATGACGTCGCCGTTGATGTGCCCGGACAGGCTGCGCTTGTCGTGCGTGTAGCGTCCGCCGGCGGTCAGCTTCAGCCGCGGGGTCGGCGTCACGTAGGCCTCCGCGAAGCCTGAGTAGGAGTCGGTCTGAACGTCGTTCTTGCCGACCGGATTCAGCGGCCCGAAGGCATCTCCGGAGATGTCTGCGTCGAAGTAGGCGTTGTCGTGCAGATAGCTCAAGCCGACCATGCCATTGAGCAGGCCCTGGTAGTCGGTGGCGGCCTGCAGCTCCTGGGTGAACGCACGGCCGCCGGTCTTGGCGTCGAACTTGAACAGCGGCGCGCCGGTGTAGTCCTGATCGCTGATCACCGCGGTATCTTCGTCGCGAATCGCGGACACGCTGTCGAAGCTCAGCGAGTTGGCCTTGTAGCCCATATGCAGATTGACACTCCTGGCACGGGTGCGCGTCGGTGACGAACTGCTATTGTCGACGTCGTAGAAACCACTGACCGGCGATTGCGCACGCGGATCTGCGCATCCGACGCAGTTGGGCGCCGCAGCGCGCTCGGCGATGCCGTTGTTGCCGTCGACCATTTCGCTGTACTCGACGCCGAGCACCGATGTGAATCCTTCGATCGGCGTCCACTTCGCCTTTGCGCGCAGGATCTGCGAGTCGCGGAAACCGAATTCACCACCGTCGTTGAGATTGGTGATGAAGCCGTCCTGGCTGGAAGCCCGTCCGCCGATGCGGACCGACAGCGTATCCGTCAGCGGCAGGTTGGCGACGGCCTCGGTCAACTGGTGATCGAAGCGACCGTATTCCTGAGCCAGATGCAGTGAGCGCGTATCGGTCGGATCGGCGGTCGACAACAGGATTGCGCCGCCGGTCGCGTTGCGGCCGTACAGCGTGCCTTGCGGTCCCTTGAGCACCTGCACCTGGCCAATGTCGAACATGTCGGCAACCGTGCCGATGCTGCGCTGCAGATAGCCGCCATCGACGTAAGTCGCAACCGCGCCTTCCAGGCCCGGATTCGGCAGATTGGTGCCAACGCCGCGGATGAAGGTCTGCGCATAAGCGAAGCCGCGGTCGAAGACCAGGCCGGGGGAAATCAGCTGTATGGAATCGGTGCTGGTGAGATTCAGATTCTCGATCTGCTGCGGCGTGACCGCCGTTATCGACATTGGAACCTCCTCCAGCTTCTGCTGACGGCGCTGCGCCGTCACCACGATCTCTTCGATCGTCGCACCGGGCTTCGCGATCGAATCGGTGCCTGCTGCAGGCGCAGCCGCTGCGGATGAAGCAGCCGCTCCCTGCGGCGCATCGGCGATGGCAGGGTCCGCAGCTGCCTGCATCTCGGCGGGAATCGGTGCCGCATCAGGCCGAGCAATGGCCTGGGCCAGGCATTGAACAGGCAAAGACGCGATAACTGCGGTGCAGGCAATAGCCAAGCTTGTTGTTTTCAAGATTTTTCTCTCCGTATCCCACAAGGTCCGCCGGGATTTTTTTGTCGACCCTTTTCAGGTCTGCGGCGGGACAATCGAATCATAGGTTGGCTCATTTCAATACATCAACCAACCGTTTGGTTTCATTGATGGCCGGTATTTAGGAAACGACAAACGGTGCAGTACCGCCCGGATGAGATCTTCGGCGATCGCGCCGCGTCACAAGTCTCGTCACAAGGATCTACTGGTGACACGTGGATCAACGGCCGATCGATGTGATGCCATTCAAGCTCTGCCCTCGACCACGAGTTCAGCAAGGCTTCAAGAGTCGCTTCCCTGCGACTCGAAAACGGACCTCAGCCCTGGTCCCAGCTGATGGCGCACTCCGGGCACGCACCAATCGCGACGTCGATCGCGGCCCGGTGTGCCGCGAGATCGGCGCCCGGCAGCACGAATGCCTGATTCGTATCGTCGGTGTAACCAAACACTTCCGGTGCTTCCTGCAGACAGCGGGCATGACCCTGGCAACGCGTGTGATCGACCTTGATCGCCAGCTTGGAGTCACTCATCACTCTTCTCCTTTATCGGGTTGGCGGATGTGGCACTTTTGCGCCGAAACTTCGCCACCTATTGTTATGGGCCTGGGTCTATTTTTTCTTGCGCGTCAGCGGTAAAGCCCGGATGCCACGCACCGACGCACCTTCCCAGACCACGGCGTTCGGGTCGGACAGTTCAAACTGATCGAGGCTCGGCAGCAGAGCCTGCAGCACGATCTGCAATTCCAGCTTCGCCAGATGCGAACCCAGGCAGCGGTGCGGCCCCATGCCGAAGCCAAGGTGGCGGTTGGGGAATCGGTTGAGCACGACCGAATCCGGATCGGGGAACTCGGTCGCGTCGCGGTTGGCGGCGCCAAATAGCAGCATCACCATCTCGCCCTCCTTCATCGGACAGCCGCCGACCGCGGTATCGTTGCGGGCGGTGCGCGCCTGCGCCGGTGCCGGGCTGACCCAGCGCACCAGTTCGTCCATAGCCAGACGCCAGGTAGTGTCGTCGGCTGCAAGCAACTCTTTGCGCGCTTCGGGGTGCTGCACGAAATACCAGATCGATCCGCTGATCGCGGAGTTGGTCGTGTCCAGTCCGGCGAGCAGTAGCAGCAGCGACATGCGCAGGATTTCGCTGTCGTCGAGCGAGCGACCGCGGACTTCGGCCGTGACCAGGCCGCTCATCACGTCGTCGCCAGGATTCGCACGGCGCTTGGCCACTTCAGCGGCAAGGAAGCCCATCAGGTTGGCGGCTGCCTTCTCCGGCTCGTACAGGAAGATCAGATCGTCAGCCCACTTATTGACCTCTGCCGGGCAGTCAGCGATGCCCATCAACTTCAAGATCACTTCGCGGGTTAGTGGGATGCCCAGCTGCGTCGGCACGTCGAAGCCGTCCGAAGCCAGCAGCGGTTCGATGTACTTCGCCGCCATGCTCCGGACCATGGCCTCATGCGCAGCGACTTTGCCGGGCGTGAAGAACGGATTCAGGATCACCCGATAGAACAGGTGATCGGGCGGGTCGTAGTTGATAGGCGGGAACGGCGGCGTGACCAGCGTCGGAATCGTGGTCTGCTTCAAATGACTGGAGAAGATCTGCGGATCACGCGCGATTTCGCAGACTTCGTTGTACCGCGACGCGACGTGGAAGCCGTCGTACTTTTCGCTGTACGTGAGAGCTGGACCCGACTGCAGCTTTTTCCACCGCGGCCACGGGTTGTAGACCGACTCGTGATCGCGATGATCATATTCCGCGAAAACACGATCCAGGCTGTTTTCTTCCGACATTGGCTTGCTCTCCAAAGATGTTCGTTTCGCTCGAAGCCTGCGCGTGGGCTTGGAGCACCCGCTCAAGCCGCAGGGCTGGCGATGGTTTTGGACTGCAGGAACTCCTGCCAGCCTTCGACTCCGTGTTCGCGGCCCAGCCCGCTCCTGCCGAATCCGCCGAAGGGCGTGTCGGCCGAGTTGTGTATCGAGTTATTGATGCTGACGGTGCCGGTGCGCATGCGCCGGGCAACGCGCCAGGCGCGATCCACATCGCGACTCTGCACATAGCCTGACAGACCGTACTGGGTGTTGTTGCCGATGCGCACCGCTACCTCGTCGTCGCCCTCGTAGCGAATCACGGTCAGCACCGGACCGAACACTTCGGTCTGCGCGAGTTCGGAATCCTGATCGACATCGACGACGACGGTCGGCGCGTACCAGTAGCCCTTCCCGCCCCGGTCGAGACGATGGCCGCCGGCGACCACGCGCGCACCGGCTGCGCGTGCACGGTCGACCAGCCCTTCGATCGAGGCGAGCTGCCGGGCATTGATGATCGGCCCGACCACCGTTTCGATTCTCGCCGGATCACCGACCGGGACCTGCACGACCATCGCGGCAAGGCGCTCGACCGCTTCGTCGTAGAGACTCGCGTGCACGATCATCCGGGTGGCCAGCGTGCAGCCCTGGCCACTGTTGAGCATGCACATGCCGACGCCGTGCGGAATCGCGAAATCCAGATCGGCATCCGGCAGGATTACGTTCGCCGATTTGCCGCCGAGTTCGAGCACGCACTTGCGGATGCCATTGGCGGCTCGTTCGGCGATGCGCTGGCCGACCGAGGTCGAGCCGGTGAAATGGAACATGTCGATGCGCGGATCGCCGGTCAGTCCGTCGCCACCGATTTCGCGCTTCGACGCGCTGATAACGTTGAACACGCCAGCGGGAATATCGGTGTATTCCTTGACGATGCGGCCCATCAGCGCCGCGGTCAGCGGCGTCTCGGATGCCCCTTTCAGAATCACTGTGTTGCCGGTCGCGAGCGCCGGAACAATCTTCCATAAGTTGAGCATGAACGGCGCGTTCCAGGCGGTGATCGCCGCGACCACGCCATGGGGCTCGTACGTGACCTTGCGCAGACTGCGCATGCCGAGCATCTCGTATGCCGGATAGTCGGTTTCCCACGCGAACGTATCGATCAGATCGATCGAGTAACTCATCTCCTCAATCGTCAGATCGATCAGCCCGCTGATGCTGGAGCAGATGCCGGCTTCGGCCAGCTGCACGGCCTTGAACGCGGCGGCTTCCTTGCGCAGCCCGGCCTGGAACTGAAGCAGGCATTGCTTGCGAAAGGCGTGACCTGTGGACCAGGAACTCGTGTCGAAGGCTTCGCGCGCCGCTTTGACCGCCTCGGACACATCTTCGGCGGTGCCGTCGGCAACCGTACCGACGATCGATTCATCCGCCGGGTTGAGCACATTGAATCGGGCCTTGCTGGAGGACTCTCTGAGCACTCCCGCTATGAATAGCAATCCGTGGTTCGGATCAATCACCGGACATCCCCTCCAGGCTACGCACGCGCTCTCGTTTGACGGTAGGCGCTTTTATGATGGAATATTGAACACAAACCAAACGATTGGTTCATTGCGAAGTCAAACTTAGCCTAAATCAGAGGCACAGTCAAAGCCCTTGCGATGTGGGGGCGAACCGGATTTCGATTGATTCACTGACGGTATACAGGATCTCGCCCCAGGAACAAACAGACCGCAACGAAGCGCCCGACACGAGGAGAGAACGGCCAGGATTCGATCTTTTTTCCACAGCCCTGCTCGCTATCGGACTTCTTGAATCGAGCCGGGAGCACTTCCAACCATGCGTTTCCACAAGACATGAAAGTACTGGTCAGCGTCAAGCGAGTGGTGGACTACAACGTCCGCGTGCAGGTGAAGTCTGACGGCTCGGGTGTGATCACCGACGGCGTCAAACATTCGATGAATCCCTTCGACGAGATCGCGATGGAAGAAGCGGTCCGCCTGAGGGAGAAAGGCAAGGTCACCGAGATCGTGGCGATCACCATCGGCGGCGCCAAGAACGAGGAGACCCTGCGCTCGGCGCTGGCCTTTGGTGCCGACCGCGCGATCCATATCAAGGAAGAAGGCGACATCCAGCCGCTGACGGCGGCGCGCGCTTTCGCCGCTGCGCTGAAGCTCGAAGACGCCAAGCTGTTCTTCGCCGGCAAGCAGGCGATCGACGACGACGCCAACCAGACCGGCCAGATGGTCGCCGCCCTGCTCGACATCGCCCAGGCGACGTTCGCCTCGAAAGTCGAAATCGACGGCGACAAGGCCACCGTGACCCGTGAAGTCGACGCGGGCCTGGAGACGCTGGAAGTCGATCTGCCGGCCGTCATCACCACCGATCTGC